>PMAE01000020.1 GCA_003152485.1 Gemmatimonadota bacterium
GGCGTTACGCCGATCTCGAGCAACGATGACGTGCGGCGCGCGATTGATGCTCGCAACGTCGATGTGGTCGGCGGAACGGCCTGGTTGTGGGCTCGCGCCGACATGGCCCGGTCAGTAGACGTGCTGTTTGTCGATGAGGCCGGACAGGTATCGCTCGCGAACGCTGTCGCCGTATCTGCCGCGGCCAAGAGCATGGTGCTGTTGGGTGATCCACAACAACTCGATCAACCGCTGAAGGGAAGCCACCCAGACGGTGTCGAGGTCTCTGCGCTTCAGCATCTGCTCGGAGAACATCGAACGATTCCGAACGACAAGGGAATCTTTCTTCCCACCACGTGGCGCCTTTCGCCTCGGATATGCGAATTCACGTCCGAAGTGTTCTACGAATCGCGTCTCAGTCCGAAACCGACGCTCGGAAACCAAGCACTTACAGGCATCGACGGGCTGTCCGGCAGCGGCCTCTGGTATGCCGATGTCCACCATGATGGCCGCACCAGCTCCTCGGACGAAGAAGTGGAGGTGGTTGCGAACCTCGTTGCGAAGCTGACCGCGTCCGGCGCGTCGTGGATCTCGGAGAATGAAGTCAGGGCACAACTAACGATTGACGATGTGCTGATCGTTTCGCCCTTCAACGCCCAGGTCAGCCGGCTCGCGGAACGCCTGCCGACGGGCGCGAAAGTTGGTACGGTAGACAAGTTCCAGGGGCAAGAAGCACCGGTCGTCATCTACAGCATGGCGACCTCAAGCGCGGAAGACGCGCCGAGGGGGATGGAGTTTCTCTACAGCCTCAATCGCCTGAACGTCGCCACCTCCCGGGCCAGGTGCGCCGTTGTGATTGTTGCCAATCCTCGGCTTTTCGAGCCCGAGTGTCATTCGCCCCGGCAAATGAAGCTCGCCAACGCCCTCTGTCGATATCGTGAGATGGCGCGGCCGTATGTTCCGCAGTAAGGGCGTATGATCAGCCAATCGCATCGAGGACGTCGAGATTCCCGCGGTGCGGCCGATGCCGGCGGACTTGGCGGCGCGCTGTGAAGCGGACTAGCGTGGCGACTCGGAAGGCGAAGCGGCAGCCCAAGCCGGTAGCGGAACGCAACACCAAGCTCCAACGGTGGATAGACCTTCTCGCCGCACTACTCTCCCGACAACTCCCGGCCTCGTTCGAGGAGCTGCGCCGCGACGTGCCCGCGTATGCAATCGGCGACGGACCGACGCTCATGCGGATGTTCGAGCGCGATAAGGACGAGCTCCGCGCGTTCGGAGTCCCGATCGAGTCGGTGACGTTCGGTGACCCACCGGAGAACGGCTACCGCCTCCGCGCACGCGACTTCTATCTCCCGTTTCTCGCGGTCGCCACCAGCGAACGACCGAGGATTCGATCGGCTGTGCCGCCCGCCGGCTATCGAGCTCTAGATCAGATTGCGTTCGAGCCCGACGAGCTGACAGCCATTGGCGATGCGGCCGCTCGGGTCCGTGCGCTCGGCGATCCGCTCCTCTCAGCCGAAGTCGAGTCCGCGATGGGCAAGCTGGCTTTCGACCTGCCCGCGGATGTGATCCGGGCCGCCGCGGACGAGCATGTCCTCACCGATCCGGTCGACGAAAAGAGCTTTGCCCTACTGGGCGCCGCGCTCCTCGATCGGAAGGTCGTCTCGTTCGACTACCATGCCATGTCCACCGACGAAACGACGCAACGGACGGTTGAGCCGTACGGCCTCGTCTTCCTCGGCGGTCACTGGTATCTGGTCGCCCGGGACCAGGCGCACGGGCAGCTTCGAAACTTTCGCCTGAGCCGAATTACCGGGATCTCGCCCAATCGTGGCCGACCGCAGTCTCCCGACTACGAGATCCCAGCCAGCTTCCACCTCGATGAGCATGCGCGGTCACGCCATGCGTGGAACCTGGGCGACGAGGCCGTCGTAGCCGCAGTCGTCGACTTTCGACGCCTCACAGGGGCGACCCGGGCGGCGTCCAAGCTCGGGCACGCCGTTCGCGGCTCTTCAAACCTCCGTCGGTTCGAGGTTCGGCGACCCGATGCCTTCGCTCGGTGGCTGCTCTCGTTTGGCGGGGACGCTGTGCCCATCGAGCCCCCAACACTCGCCGATCGATTCCGTACGATCGTCCGCGAGACTTTGGGTCGGTACGGTGCAACCCAATGACCGCCGACGCTGCGCTTCAGCTCCGTCGACTACTGCACGCCATCCCCAAGCTGAGCGACGGGAAAGCACATTCTGTCGATGAAGTCGCCCGGGTCGCCCGCACAGACCGGAATACTGTGCTGCGTGATCTCTTCTCGCTCACTGAGCGCCTACACGAGCCGGGTGGATTCGTCCCGGGGCTGCAGGTCTACATCGACTCGGGGCAGCAGGGCGTACGTATCGCCAATGCCCGTCATTTCCGGCGTCCCATGGGGTTGACGCTAGGAGAGCTCTCTGCACTGCAATTGGGGCTCGCCATGCTCCGCACCGAGCGGACGCCAAGCGAGTGTGCCACGATCGACCGTGCCCGCGATCGGCTACGGAAGGCGGTCGCCAGGCTGCCCACTGACGAATGGAGGGCAGCCACCCGTCATGCGGAGCTCGGGGCTGGCGGCGAGCAATCGCATCTGTCGATCATTCGCGATTGTATCCGGAAGCCGCGAAAAGCGCGGATCAAGTACCGGACTGCCAGTGCCGAGGAGTCACGGGTACGGGTGATCTGCCCCTACGGGCTCATTGCATCACGTGGTGCATGGTACCTCGTGGCGCATGCCGACGATCGTGATGCCGTCCGCATCTTCCGGTTCGATCGCATCGAGGAGGTGAAGCAACTGACGTCAACGTTCGATGCGCCGGAGCCGTTTGCGATTGGATCGGTCGTTCATGACGGTCGTGTATTCCGGGCAGATCACACCGAGTCACTCCGCGTTCGCTACTCGCCCGTGGTGGCTCGCTGGATTGCGGAGCGGGAGCAGGTGACGCTGGATGCGGATGGGTCGGTGACTGTGGAATACCCGCTCGCGGATGTGGAGTGGGCTATCCGGCACGTGCTCCAATATGGTGCAGACGCCGAGGTCCTCGCGCCGGAGGCCGTCCGAACGGCAGTGATCGATCGCCTTCGCGGCATTGTCGCCGGATCCGCACGAGGAGCGACTGCGTAATGCCTGCGTCGCCATCAGCCAACCCCAGACCGCGACGTCACCTCGTGAGCGTGTGGAATCCATCGTACGCCAGCTCCGCGATGGACGAGCACCTGGCGCTGCTGCTGGATCTTGCGCGGCAGGACGATGAGAGGCGTCTCCGAGACGACGACCTTTACGTGTGGTGGGGCAAGGTACGGTCTCCGAACCGTCAGCAGCCGCTTGCCCACGGTGCCGAAGTGCGCGCAGTGGCCGCGGCAGGGGAGGTTGAGCAGAGCGACGAGACGCAACTCTACCTCACGGACTATCGCTCGCTCTACGTGGCGGATGTCATCGGGGTCTATGACGGCGAGCTGCCCGCGACGGAACAGACGCATGTGCCGGCGTACTACCGGCAGGCGAAGCTCAGTTGCGACTTCTGGTTTCGCCTGGGGGATATCCGGCGCCTCGTTGCCGACGACACGCTCGCGGTGATCGAGGAGCTCAAGCTCCTACGCAACGTGCATTACAACGATCGGCCGGTTTCGATCTACGGCGGGATGGTGGACCTGCCGCTTGTGGTCACCCGTCCGGACGGGCGCCGCTACTTCGATGAGCGTGAGCGCGACGAGGTGGCCGCAGGCCGTCTGTGGGCGGAGTGGGACGCCGAGCAGGGGTCGGGACTGGGCGGGATCGAACGCGAGCTGCGAGAGAACCTGCTCGGGGATGCCGTG
This sequence comes from Gemmatimonadota bacterium, assembly GCA_003152485.1. Classification (GTDB taxonomy): domain Bacteria; phylum Gemmatimonadota; class Gemmatimonadetes; order Gemmatimonadales; family Gemmatimonadaceae; genus Palsa-1248. Next base: position 3,826 of record PMAE01000020.1, read on the forward strand.
TGGCGTGGCTTGGAGCCTGCGGTCCGGACCTTTCTAGCTGCTGCGGAACGCGACTTCAGGGCCCACCGGTCGGACGCGGCCTTCGATTTTTCACCGGTCGTAATGCATCTGGCGAAAGCGCTCGAAGTGCAGTCCAACGCAATCTTGCGTCGCGCGCTCATGCGGGCGCCCACCAAGTCGCGTATGGCGAAGGTCCAGGACAAGACCGTGGACCTGACCGCGCACGAGTCGCTCACGCTCCGGCAGTTAGCCCATGTGCTGGCCACCGAGCGGGACGTCGCGTCGGCGCTCGGTGCGGTACTGAGTGACGCCCGGTGGCTGACTGGCCAACTCCCCTCAATACTCGACGCGTTTGCCGAGGTGCGGAACCCAGCCGCGCACGCGAGCCGAGTCGACCGAGCGCTCGCCACGACCTGGCGCGACCAGTTGCTCGGCGTCGGATGTCAGGGCGTCTTCGTGGAGCTCGCGCAGATCCGGCATCGATAGGCGGCGCCCTCGGGCGTGCGCCGACTGCCCGACTGTCAGACCCCTCTCTTAACGTTGAGTCATCGAAGGTGATGAGCTACTCAACTCTTGTTGGAGGGACAGGCTAAGTGAGCGTGGTGATGGAGGCAGTCAGCGTGGTCATTCCGCGGGCCGTACTCGATCAGAAGTATCCGGGTGGCACTAACGGTTACCTGGTGGCGGCGGGCGCGCCCGATTCGACTGCTCGCCACGCCTGTGCGGACGACCACCTGACGAGCGTCAGCTTTCTGAATCCTGATCTGGCCGAGGCTTGGGGGCAGACGCTTGCGGCGCATGGTATCGTGGACGTGGGCGACGGGGGCACGCACGAGATCGTGTACGTCGATCAGCAGTCCGGCCCAACGACGCCGTGTAGCTGGTTGGCGTGGTGCCAATCGAAAGAGGGGTACACTTTCGGTTGGTCCGCCGGGACCGCGCCTGGCAAGCTCGTGACGCCCGCGCATTGGGCGCCTGAGGAGTCGCGTCGGCTCCGACGCACCGACGCACCTGGCGACCTCGGTCGGCTTCTCAGGCTATCGGAGGAAAATGGGCTAGAGACCTGGCTGGACTTCGAGACGGGCCAACAGCGCATCACTCTGGCAGATCGAGGCCCCGACCTGACGGCGGAACTGGGCGTTCGGGATCCAGGCACTGGTGCTGACGCGACGTCAGGGGATCCGTCCCTTCCACATCCGGCGGGTTCTCCGCCTGCGGCTCAGCCGCGACTCTCGGACAGAATTCGACGTCTGCACGACGTAGGGATGCGACCGCGGGAGGATTCACCAAACCAGGAGAGTCAGCGCGCCGCACAGTCGGCGCGTCTTGGGCCGATCGCAACTGTGGTCTGTGGCGCGCTCAAGGAGATTGACTTCACGTATGAGACGCCGAGCCCCGAATTCATTCGCTTCCCGATAACGAGCGATCTTGGAACCAGTTTCCCGGTACTCGTGTGGATCGATGAACGAACGCAGACAGTGACATACCACGGCGTCCTGCCAATGACGATGCCGGAATCGCAGCGGACTGAGATTGGGGAGCTTCTCACGCGTATCAATTTCAGCATCCGCCTCGGCAACTTCGAAATGAATTGGACGGATGGCACCATCCGGTATCGGTACGCGATCGACGTGGAGTTTGGAGTACTCACACCGGGGATGGCCCGGCTTGCGATCGCGCGTATCTCGCCCTTCTGCGATTGGTGCCTCGATGCGGTTCTGCGGGTGATGTACGCAAACACCTCTGCGGAAGACGCACACCATGAATTTGAAGAAAAGATGCGTCGCGGTTCCGGCGGCGCGCCGGCGTCGTGACTGACGAACGTAGCCGTTCCGTATCTCGGAGGTACACGCCTACTGGCACCCGCGTCATGATGCAACCGGCGCCAATTGCCAACTCATATTGGCTTCCGGGGGGGCGGGTGCTGGCGGGCGAGTATCCCGCCGACAAGGATGGGCCCGATGGGGAGCGTAAGATCGGGCAGCTTTTGGCTGCGGGGGTGACGTCAATTGTCGACCTGACAACGCCCGCCGATGGACTCGATCCCTACCTTCAGCTGCTTAGCACGCGATGGGAAACCGGCGCTGTTCACTATCACCGCGCACCGATTCCCGACGTGAGTGTGCCGACGCCGAGGCAGATGGTCGAACTCATCGCCTATATCGATCGGGAGGTCGCCGACGGCAGAACTGTGTACCTGCACTGTTGGGGCGGTGTAGGGCGTACCGGAACCGTGGTTGGATGTTATCTCGTCCACTGTGGGTACAGGCCGGCGGATGCGCTTGCGGTAATCGCTGACCGATGGCGCATGGTGGAGAAAGTCCGCCGGCACCCCGAATCCCCCGAAACCCGAGGCCAACTGGAGTTCGTTCGGCGGTGGCCGCCATCAGAGTCGGTCTCGCATACTGTCGGCCCGTTTCTGCGGCCGCAAATGCTCGAGCGGTTCCGCGGGTGCGTTCTGGGTGGCGCCGTCGGCGATGCTTTGGGAGCGGCGGTCGAGTTTATGCCACTCTACTGCATTCGACAGCAATTCGGACCCGAGGGTATCACCGATCCCGCCGCCGCATACGGCCGCGTCGGTGCCATCACAGACGACACCCAGATGTCGATGTTCACGGTGGAGGGGATACTTCGTGGTACCCACCGGCACGTTGCTAAAAGCGCGGACAGCAACAGGTCAACGTGGACCGGTATGCACCACTTCGATCCAGGGGCAGTCCGCGGCGCGTATCTGCGGTGGCTGAGCGTTCAAGGATACCAGCCAGAGCTTCTCGCCACGTTTGCGACGAACTCGGGATGGCTCATGGGCGTGGGCGCGCTGCACTCGCGTCGGGCGCCGGGCGCCACCTGCACCTCGGCGCTCATGGGTGCCAAGGGGCAGGCGAAGCACCCTGTCAACGACAGCAAGGGCTGCGGCGGCGTCATGCGCGTGGCACCCGCCGGACTCGTGCAGTCGGACGACCCATTTGCCTTCGGGGCCGGAACGGCTGCGATAACGCACGGTCATCCAAATGGGTATCTCGCGGCCGGCGCCCTCGCCGTCATCGTGCACAACGTCGCCCGGGATATGCCGCTCAAGTTCGCCGTTGAAGCTGCTGTCGACCGACTGGCCACCGAACCCGTGCACGGCGAGACAACTCGCGCGCTGGAGCAAGCCGTGCGGCTCGCCGCTGCCGGTGATCCGTCTCCAGAGACGGTCGAATCACTTGGACAGGGGTGGGTTGCCGAGGAGGCGCTGGCGATCGCCGTGTACTGTGCGCTCGTCTCGCCCAACGATTTCGCGAGCGGTGTGAGACTCGCGGTCAATCACTCAGGGGACAGCGATAGTACCGGGGCAATTGCCGGCAACATCCTCGGTGCCAAACTCGGCGTGGGCGCGATTCCAGATCACTGGCTGTCGGTACTGGAGCTACGAGCTGAGCTTGAGGTGCTGGCGGAAGACCTTTTGACGGGGTTTAGCGAGAATGCCGCCTGGGCGGACCGATACCCCATCGAACAGGGATCGTTGGACTTACGAGATCGCACGTCCGCCGACTGCTAGGTACCGGTTACCTAGAGTATGGGAAGGTTACATCTATATAGTAGTATCCATAGCAGCTTGCCCGCCGGTCCTCGATACCAATGAACGGCACGAGATCGGTCTAGGCGCCCGTCGTCTCCCCTAGAAGGGCCGGATGGTCAGCCGAACTCCGTATATAGTGGGGCATGCATAACGAGCAGACACCCTCCCCTAATCCCGGGCCACCGTCTGTGGATGCAGCGGGTCAGGTAAGGACCAGTGACTCAAAGCCGCTGCGTAAATCGATGGTCGATGTCGTTCGCCTCATTCGTCTGTGGGATCCGGGGGATCGGATCGCCAGTCGAGTTAGCTGCTCGAAAGCCTCTCACAGGCTTGGCCCAGTGTGCCCAACGTCGCGTCGTGGACGGATTGCGTTGGCTAACCCCGCGTGGTTTCTCCCTCATCTGAATCCGCGCCCTACGCCTCTCCTACCGGCGATTACTACACAGGGGTAGTTGATTTATTAGTGGCGGGGGTAGGGTAGCTGCGAGCCATTCGAACTCGCGCGGAACACGCAGAAATTGCGGCATGCTGGTCTGAACATGACCCTGGCCCCGTGATATACGACGTTAAGATCTGGTGCCAATCGGCTGCAGAGCGATGCAGATTTCCCCACTGGTCGTTACCAAGCGAGGTATCTCGATGGGCAAAGTGACTATCAAGAAGCTCTCCGAGGTAATCGGGGAGCTATCAGACAGGCCAATGAGCTTTTCACCAAGCGGGTGGCTCCCATCCTACGGAGCTACGCCCCACGGCTCGGCATCTCAGCCGCCGACATCGACCAGCGCATCGCCGCCTACTCCGGACGACTCGCCACCCGAGCCACCGAAGCGGAAGCCGTAGCGCCCTATGGCGAAACTCCCGAAACGGCCCCGCGACACCGCGCAACTCGCGAAGTTCATCGTTGAGGTAGCCACGGGCGCGCGGCCGGGACCGGCGCTCCGCGTCGCATTCACCAAGACGGCATAAGACCGTCGTTACTGGGTCGTCTTGGTGCGTGGGTCGTCCGATGCGGTGAGGTAGGTCATGGCAAATGGGCCGGCCGCGGAGACCTGGACGACGGTCTGGCCCTTGGCTTGGGCAAAATGCGCCATGTTCGCGGGCACCGCGCCGGTGGCGCCGGTTGCCATCGGCTTGAGGGCTGCGCCGTCCCATGTCTTCCCCATGCCGACCAGAAACGTGCCCTTCACCACGTGCACGCTCTCATCAGTCGGATGGGTGTGCGGCTTGATCTGGTAGCCGTCAGGCAGGGAGAGTTGCACCACGAACGGGCCCGACTTCCCCGGGTCGCCCGACACGACGGCCATCTGGGCGCCAGCCGGAAAGGCGGACGGCGCGGGTCCCCACGTGAGACCGGCGCTCTTGCTCGCGTCCTGGCCGTACGCCGTCGCCGCGCCGCAGACGAGCAACCAGGCAACGAGAGGAGCAACGAAACGACGCATGTGAGCCTCCGTCAGGGGTAGTTTGGGAGTAGCGGCCGAATTCATCTCGCCAATAGGCGCCCACCGACACGCCGCGTCAAGTGAGGCCGCCTGGTGTCTTGGGGGCGACCGGTGGCCAAGGGCGCGCTGTTCGCCCCCGAGGATTCCAAATTGACCCAGCGCCGAACTCCGAAGGCTCGCCCAAAAATCGTGAGCAACCGGGTAGATTGCATGAGTGCGGCGCGCGATCGGCGCACCGCGTGTCCGGCCGCGGCTCAACGCAGCACACGCCGCCGGCCGTCAGACCGCTAGACTGACACTACACCCGAGAGGAAGCGTGACGAAGCCATCCACGACCGCCGCGGTGAAGCCCAAGACATCGGTACAGGCCGCGACGTCGGTACAGGCCGAGCGCGAGCGCAAGGCCAAAGAGCAGCACGATGCCTGGGTCGCGAAGGCGAATGAAATTGCGGCCCGCGTCGGGGTGCCACCGCTCCTGTCGTCGGGTGTCGACTTCCGGATCGCGTATGCGAAGACCCTCCGCCCGAACGGCCCCACCGCTCGGTAGCGCATCGCTCTCGGCCATACACGCGGGTAGCGACGGCAGCCCCTATCATGCCGTGCCACGGGCGATCCATGCCACGGCACGGCATGTGCGTTATTCGATGCTGACATCGACTCGTCAGTATTCGATCTCGCATGACCGGAGGAATGACACCATGATGTGGACCATCGCGCTCGTCCTATTCGTCCTGTGGATTCTTGGATTCGGCGTGTTTCACGTCGCCGGTGGGTTGATCCACATACTGCTCGTGGTCGCCGTGATCTCGATTTTGTGGAACCTGATCGCGCGACGAAAGACGGTATAGTGAGGGTGTAGTGGCTGGCGGTGAACCGCTAGCGTGCAGGGCCAGTCGCGGTGTGCCGCGACTGGCCCTTTGTGATTCCATGGCTCCGGGATGGCGTCAGGGGCAGTAGACCGTGCCCGGGTATTCGCCGTTGGTGGTCTCGGCGGAGCCGCTGGCGATGTGACACGACGGCGGCGCGGACACCATTGCCTGCGAAGTCGTGACGACGGCGGACCATCCGGTGATGCTGGCGGCCGTGACGCTGTAGGTATTGCCCGTGGTGGGCATATAGCTGTCCGATGCCAGTGACGGCGTATACGTGGCGAATTCGACGAAATAGGCTTCTTCAGCAGTCTCGAGATTCCGGAGATCTTCGACCATCGATGTGGCATACGCCTTGTCCTTGAGCGGCGCGAAGTGCAGGATCCCGATCGCCGCGAGGATGCCGATGATGATGATGACCACCAGGAGCTCGATAAGCGTGAACCCGGGCATCGGCGGCGCGCACGATGCACGGCGTTCGCCGGCGGGCGCCAAGTCGCGGCACTGGTCGCTCGCGAGGCAAGCTGGTTGAGTCACCGACACGTGTTCCACAACGCCATCGAGACGAGACACGCGAAGTCCAGATCAGGGGCGGGTCGAGCCGCGCGACGACTACCGGGCTCTCTCCCCGATTGACGAACACCCTGCCGCCATCGTTGCGCCAGTCATGTCGGCGCAACGGGCGGATTGGCGGACTCTAGGGGCGAGTGGCGAGGTGGGTGATCCCGTCGGCCGGGATGAAGACGATCACCGGAGTCGGGCTGCCACTGGCCGTCAACTGACTGGGCAGATACCCGAACAGTCCGGCCCCAGGCACGATCGCATAGCCCGTCGCCGCAAAGAGGACACCCGCGGGATCGATCCCAACATCGCTGATACCTGCCAGATCCACCCCGCCAATCCGGATGGTCGGAAGCGGGCTCGGCCCAGCCGTGAGGGACGAAGCGGGGAATTTTGTCAGGGTCCCCGAGTCGCTGTTGGCGGTCCACAGGTTCCCGGCCGAATCAAACGCGATGCCCGGACCGTACCCGCCCGGGAACGAGCCGGGCATGGAGATGGTGAGCACCGGGGTCGGTGTCCCGCCCGCCTCGGCCTGACTACTCGTGAACTCAGCGACGATGAAATTGGGCAAGCTGTCGCCAGCCGCTGACGCGGGGCGGTTCTGAATATTCGCCGACACCCAAAAATTGCCGTGGGCATCGATGGCGAGTACGAAGGCCGCATACGTGGACCCGATCACATCGAGTGCGGCGAGGGACATGATAGACGTCGGCGCGGGGGATCCGCTGTGGGCGAGTTGCGCGGGCGTGTATTCGACGAGACGGTTGGCTTGCGCGTCCAGCACCCACAAATTGCCCGCTTGGTCGAAGGCCATGCCCTCAGGATATTGGACGCCGCCGATCGCCACCGACGGTGGCACCGTGTCGCCAAGCTTCTGGGCCGCGGGCGTGTACTCGACGATCGATCCATCGAACGCCGTGCCCCGAACGGACATCCACGCGTTTCCCGCCTGGTCGAACGCCTCGTAGGTGGGCATCACGAGATCCGTACCGCTGGGCGGACCGACGATCACGAATGTGGTAAAGATCGAGTCCATCGCCGCCTTGGCACTGGCCGAGGCGTGGCTCGCGGTAGCCGCGCCAGCGTGATGCACGCCGGTCAGGGCGCCAGTGGCACCCGCCGTGAGGGATGGCGCAAAGCCGACGAGATCCCATGACCCGTTCGCCGCGATCACGTACATGTCCTGCATGCCGGGCAACGGCTTGCCGGGGTTCGGGTTCGTGGGCGCTTTGACGCCGTTGCAGGCGAACGATGCCGCCAGCACGATCGCCATGATCGTCCCCGCGGGCGCTCGAAGCAGGATCGTACGACTGTTGTCCATCCCCCCCCCCCAAATCCACAGCTGAATCACACGCGCCGCCCGTACGCCAGCGGCAGCGAGTTGATACACGCAACGCCGCCCCGTGGCTGCTAGTACGCCGTATACCGGCGGGTCACGCAAACCGTTGGGCTCGCACTACCACCCAAGAATCTAGAGAGTGGCGAGGGGAAAGGAGACAAGAGAAGGGGTCGGAGAACGACGGGGATTTAGGGGGGCGGCGGGTTACGCGGGGCGGGCGCTGGCCGCGCTGGCGGGCGATGCCAGGATCGGTACCGTGACACCGGCCGCAAGAGTCGCCTGGTGCTCGGTCCAGCGGGTACCGTAGAGAAAGATCGTGCCGAACAACGCGGGCATGAGGATGATCCACAACGGCACCAGGCTGATCTCGTGCACCAAGTACGAGCGCGTCGGGTCCCGAGGATTGACGTACGCCGTGGTCTTCGCGCCCGGCGCGAAACGGGTGCTCACCGATTGCGCCCAATGGTAACTCCGCGAGACAGTGATCACGTTGACGTCGCTGGACGCGTACTCACGTCCGTGCACCGCGTACTGATAGGTGACTACGGGCCGGTAGGTCGGATTCCCCTCCCCGGCGTGCACCTCCTGCACCGTACTCGATTGCACGACCGCGGGCACCGGACGCCACTCCAGCAACCGCTCGACTTCCATGACCGTCATCCCAACGCCAATGAGTCCAAAGATGCCCAGCACGACACCCACGAGCGTCGCGTTCTGGATTCGCGTGAGCGCACCGACGCGGGGTGGGTCACCGGGAAAGGAAGTCGCGGCCATCGCGCTCAACGGGGTCGGACGCCGGGTCCCACCGGTCGGGTCCCCGGCTCGGCCCGCGGGGTCCGGCGCGGCGATATCCCACCCGCCGAATGAACGGATCACGGCGACGCTGTGGGCTTGGCTGCCGAAGTCGCCCGTCGCCGCAAACGTCCACGGCACACGGGTGCCGTCCCGAAGCACGAATACCGAGCGACATGATCCGCTAGAGCCGGCCCCGCGGCCGAGGTCACCCACCTCGAGCGCGATGTCTCGGATCGAGGAGAACGGGTAGATCGCCGTGGAGGCGCCAAAGACGCCGCGGCGCACCATGCGCACGGTCATGCCCGGGCCATCGAAAATCAGCCGACAATCCGTCGCGGCCAGGGCCACCAGCGTGCCGGCGACGGCGAAGGTGCCACCGACTACGAATCCCACCCAGGCGCCGTGGTCCGCACCGCGGCCGCCAGTCGAGAGGGCGACGAGCACAACGGTACCGATGACAGCCAGGAGCGCGCCAATGGCGTGCACGCCCCACGGGCTGTCATGCACGATGAGCCGGTCCGGAGCCTGTTCGATGGTGCGCATGGTGCTTCGAGATTGACGACTGCGCCGACGCGGAGACACCATGGCCCGGGCGCGGCCCCCCGTTACTTCGCCTGGTGCGGTCGAGTCAACCGGTGGATGGAATGCCTCACGCCGATCAAATCGCGCGAGCCGATCACCCAGGGGCTCGTCGTGTCGAAGTTCACCTTGAGCCTCATTGCGGTCGCCCTCGGCGCGGTCGTGGGTGGCGCCGCCTTGATCGACTGGCGAGCGGTGATCGACGTCTTGCGCCGGCACCCGCTACTCCAAGCCGAGCTCGCGATCTTCATTGGCGCGTTTCCAGGCTACACGCTGAGCCGCGGTCTGCCCGCGCGCCGCTGGGCCCGTCCAAAGTCGCTGGATCGGTATTACCGGACGCTGGTCACCGTCGATCCGCCTCCCGCGGCGGGGTACACCCACTATCTACCCTGCGCACTTCTTCGTCGCGACCCGATCGACACAAGCCAGATGGTGGCGACCGTGTCCGGTGGGCAGGCGGTGGCGTCAGGGATCCTGTACGCTGGCCCTGACGGCATCTGTTTCCGCCCGACCACGGCGTCAAAGTCGCGTCAGTCAGGTCCCCACACGGTGGCGATGCCCATCGCTGTGACGGACGAGACGACGGCGAAGGCATTCGAGATTGGTCCGGTCCGGATGGTGACTGCAACGGCAGTCAAGATCGCGCAGCCCGGGCAGCCGCGCGCGCCGGACGCCACGGCGGAATACGCGATGCTCATGGAATGGCCCTTAGGTCAGGCGCTATTCGCGGTGCCGTCGATTGGCGATACGCTGCCGCGACTGCACGACTGTCTGGACAAGTTGCGCTGGGGAAACGGATAGCGGCGGTTCGTGGCCGGCTTTGGTGGGCCGGTGACTGCTACCTCTTGTCGTAGACGAGGGTCATGTGCACGGGCTCTTGGTCGTCGCCCTGCAACGGTTTGAGATCCGTGTCACGGGTCATGACCTTGCCGCCGTCCGAGAGGTAATCGCGGCCCGCCTGCCGGAGCATCGTGGTTCCCTGCACGGTGAACTCATTGGAGAAGGTGGCGGTGTCCGCTTTCATCTTCACGGTGACATGCAGCGTCGCGCCTTGCTGCAGCTGGGTCGTGGTCTCGCCGTCGGTCGCCGGCCACTTGTACGAAATCTTCTGAATGCCGCCGTGCTCCGACCCGAAGTCACCGACCTGGTCAACCTGGTACACGTTGCCGGTCCGCACGATTCTCGCCGTGTCGCCCCTCGGCACGGGCTGACCACTGAAATCGCTCTTCGCCAGGTTGAGGACCCAGACACCGGATAGATCCGGACTCTTCACTGTCTGCGCACTCATCGTGCTGGTGGCCACGACCGCGAACGCAGACGAGAAGACGATGGCGAGACCCGTGGAACGCCACGGCGTGCAGTGGCGCACACCGCGCGACGCGACAAGCGACGCGACAAGCGACGCGACAAGCGACGCGACAAGCGACGCGACAAGCGACGCGACGAGTTGATCGCGAAGCCGATCGAGTCGCGATGCAAAGCTCGCGATGCATCGGGGTGCAAGCCGCGGGGCGAGGCGCATGACGGTGGGGGTTATGGGTAGCCTGTGCCAGCGGTACGGCCGTGACGCATACGAGATGGCGGCGGGCCCCCGGCCGGTCAGCGGCGAGCGGAGGCCGTCGCGTCAACCGCCGCCTGTTCGAGCCTCTCGACCGCGGTGCGGAGTTCGTCCATGATCGATTCGCGGAAACCAATCTCGGTCAACCGGTCGTGCACGCGCCGATACCAGTGCGCGGTTGGTCCGGCACCCCGACTGAAGCGCGCCCACACCGTTTCGGCGAACGACGTCCGCTTCAGATCCGCCAGGATTGCGCCCGTATTGTGCAACGTGTGCGCCGCGCACACCCAGCGGGCGGGTTCGTTGGCGGTCGCGAGGCGGTCGATGAGGTCATCCTTGCGCTCATCGGCGGCGAGATCGACGCCCGCATCATCGACCTTGCGCACGGTGACCGCGAGCACACTCGCCAACACGTGTTGGCCGAACTTCGCGCCCACCCGCTCCTCGAGATCCTCACGGCTGGCCCCATCGCGGACGCTGTCCGCGACGACATCGCGAAGGATCCCCGCAAGTACGGTATCCTCATCGCGGCCATAGCGTGTGAGGATGATCGCGACGTTCGCGGCGTGCGTCATGTATGGAAGCGCCGTCCCCTTGCGCACCTGTTTGTCGTGGTGCTTGGCGGCAAAGGCAAAGGCGTGGTTGACGCGATCCGAATAGCCAACGACACCGGCCATGGGAGAAGGATACAGGAGCGTTCCGTCTGTGGTTAGGGGGTAGCCGAGCCGATCGCGGCGCCGCTACGAATGGACAACTCGCGGGCAAGATTCTCGGCCATGGTCAATCGACTGGGCTGCGTGTCCTGGCGTTGGTCGTCGTAGTGCCGGAACTCGTCCGCAACTCCGGCGCGGTGGCGTAACCTTACACGAGGCCCTGCAGCTGGGCCAGGAATTGGGCATCCAGTGCAAACAGCGCCGCGCACTGCACCATGATGCCGAGTCCCGCCCCAACGACGCCGAGATGGTGGCTCAATCGCCACCCAGTAATCGCCAGCGTCGCACCGACGGCCATGCCGCCGAGATCGAGCCCTGTGGTCAGCCACAGCAGGTGGTCCAATCGCGTCGCCCCAGTCAGATCGCGGAGGACCAGCCCGTGCCAGCGCAGCACAGTCATCGCGACACCGAACGCCCCCCACGCCGCAGTTTGCACCGCGAAGTGAAAGAGGAGAGGCGACCGCTCGCCGCGACGCGCAAGCCACACGAGCAGCAGCGTCCCAGCGAGCACGCTGACGTGCGCCCAAATGGCGAGTCGGAGAAGATGACCGTGTTCGAGCTGGAGCAGGGTGTCGGAGAACATTGCGGCGAGCGGGTATCCGGTAGCAGGTAGCGGGGCAGCGATGACGATCTGACGAATGGCTGCGAAGGGTGGAGTCGCCTGTCTCTAGTCGCTCACCGCTGCTTTGGGTGGGGAATCGGCATCCCACAGGACGATGCCGCGGACGCGGAGACCTGAGTCCTGGAGGACGGAGACCGATGTCGCGAGGCGGGTCAGTGTCGTGAATGCTACGCGGGCGCAGACGATGGCGTCGGATACCGGCAGAATGCTACCTGTGTCGATGCGAGGAGCTCCTGCGGGCGCCGCCACGACGATGAGCTCGTAGCGACGCCCGAGCCGCAAGAGCTCGGCCCGCAGCTCGCCGCGACCGACGTCGTCGAGGGCCACCGTCGGTGGCGACACCGCCGGGTCCACATCTTCCGCCGTCAACGCGTCGAGCGGGTTCGTGGATTGCGACATCTGTCCGAAGGCATCTCCGGCACTCGAATCGGGCGCATCGAGCGGGGCCGCGGCGCCCGATCGGCGCGCGGATCCGTCGCTCAGCCTGGCGCCGGATGGTCGATGGGTCGCACGACGGCCAGCCGGGATGACATCGAGCGTACGGTCACGGCCAGCGGCGGCCGACACCGTCACAGCGGCCCAGTCGAGGCGACCGGCGAGCACATCGGAGACACCTGGATGGGGGGCGATCCCCACAATCCCGGCGACCAGACTGGCGTCGGGATCGGCGTCGATGAGGAGCGCGGTCCGTGAGTTGTTGATGGCCGCGATGGCGACATTCGTGGCCACGGTCGCCACGATCGCAGCTTCGTCGCCGGTGACCGCGACGAACGGGAATCCGAGCGGACTCGTGCCTCGCGGGTCACACACGTCGATATACACACGGCGATATGTGTCGGCGGACGCGTCGATGAGTGGCGAGAGTCCGCGGTCCGCGGCGCGCCGCCCGCGTCGTGGATCGATAGCGTGGGGCGTGATGGTCGCGAGGGTGGGAACCCCGGTGGTGCGCTCGGCTTCCGCGGCGTCGGCGACCCGCGGGCGCTGAAGCTCCGCCCCAAAGGTCACGGCGAAGCCGAGTGCGACGCCAAGCACGAGGGCCGCGGCCGCGAGCGCGAGGAGGGAGGCGCTTGCGTCGGTGATCGTACGCGCCTGAGCGGCGCGGGCATCCAGGTCCCCATCGAGTGCGCGCGCCCGATCGAGCGCGACAGCGGCCGCGGATGCGGCGTGCCGAGTGGAGTCCACCGTGGCGAACAGGCGCAGGGTGTCGGTCGTCACCAGTCGCACTGCCGTGGCGGGCTGTCCGTCGTCGCGGGGCGCCAGCGTCGTGCGCAACGCGGTGCGTCGCGTCTCGGCGATCGACTGGAGCTCGTGGCCAATGGCGTTGACGCGTCCGGTGAGCGCGACGAAGATGGGATCGACACCGCCGGCCGCGTCAAAAGCGTCGCGCGCCCGCGCGACGTCGCTGAGCGAATCCAGTAGCACCTGGACACGGGGCTGCCCCGCAAGCGCCGCCGCGCCGCCGAGTTCGCGGTAGGATGCGGGGAGCGGCGAGCGTTCGACTCGGCTCAGCAACCGGTCGAGCTCGTCGATTTCCGTGGCCAGGGAATCGCGGTGTGCGCGGCGAGGTGCCGACGTATCGGGAGCTACAGCGACCGCCGAATCGGGACGGTCGATCTGTGCGGGCCGCGCGGCCACGCGGGTCCGTGCGCGGGCGAGCGTGGACTCCGCGGACGTCGCAGCGGATCGGGACGAGTCAGCGCGCCGAAGCAGGGCCACCGTGTCTGGCCGGTCCGCGGTTCCAGCGAGGAGTCGGGCCGCGGCGCGCGTAGCCTGTCGTGGGATCAGCACCAAAACCAAGAGGGCCACGACGAAGACCGCGGCGCTCACCCCCACGATGCGCAGCGGGCGGCGGAGCGCGTTCCGCGCCCTCGCCNNGTGATCATCGCCGCCGATCGCATCGGCGGCGGGTGTTCGGGATCAGCCCCGCGAACGGCGCTCAGTGTTCAGCATGCGGCGCCACGGCGCCGCATCGTGACCGGTGTCCGGTCTGGCATCCCGGAATCCGGGCCGTCGACTACTGAACGGTGACCTCGCCCTTCATGCCCAGGGCCAGGTGCGGCGTGCAGTTGAAATCGTACTTGCCTGGCTTGAGACCCGCGAACGACACCGTATACGTATCGTTGGGTGCGGTGAGGAGGGGGCTGCTCAAGTCGCCGATCTTTGCGCCCGGGCCGGCGCCAGTCTGGTCCGGCATGTTGGCCTTCAGTTGGCCTTCGGTGCCCGCGGGCTCGGTGTTGAACGCGACGTTGTGCGGTCCACCGGTCACGTTGGTGAACTTGATGCCATCGCCGACCTTGAGGGTGATGTTGGCCGGTTCGAAGCGGTAGCCCTTTTCATCACCGATCATCTTGACGTCGTAGGTCTTGCCGGTGATGGGCGCGGACGGCCCGGCGGTCGCAGCGGCGGCCGTAGTCGTCGGCGCAGCGCCCCCGGCCGGCGGGGTGGTCGCGGCGGCGGCCGCGGCAGTCGTATCAGGCGTGCTGGTACTGGCGTTCTTGTCGCCGCCGCCGGCGCACGCGCCGAGCGCGATGGCGCCGGCGGTGAGCACTAGTCCATGTAACCGCATGCGTTCGTGCCTCCCCAAGTCTCGTATCAGAATCGATCGGTCGGTGAACTGATCCGTCGGTGGATGATCTACCGCGCGAAGGTGCGCAGACTGTCAAGCTATCCACAGGAGGACGGGAGTTCAATCATGCGCCCGCGGGCTGAGCGGGGTGAGGAGCAGGGGGATGCGTAGGGGGGATCCCGCCCCACTGGCGAGTATAAGAGATTCAGGTACAGGCGGTTGCGTAACGTCCCGAGCCACGTGGCGCGGGGCGCCCGGGACACCCGGCGCCCGGAGGCTAGCGTAGATCGACGAACGTTGACGTGCGCCGGACTCCGCCGTAGATCGCACCGCGGCCGTCGGCGCGCGCGTTGCTCGAGCTGTCGAGGAGGACCATGCTACAGGTAAGGCGGGGCACAGTCGATTGATCGCGATTCCGGCGCTCGACCTCCGCGGTGGCGCGGCGGTGCGGCTCGCGGGCGGCGAATACAGCCGCGAGCAGCTTCGCATCGGTGATCCCCTCGGTGTGGCGCGGATGTGGGAGCGGATCGGCTTCCGGCAACTGCACATCGTGGATTTGGACGCGGCATTCGGCGTGGGCTCGAACGATCAAGTCATCGACGATGTCTTGGCCACCAGCCGGATGGACGTACAGGTCGGCGGCGGCATACGCACGGAGGACCACGTCGAACGGCTGCTCGAACGGGGCGCGGGGCGTGTCGTGGTGGGCACCCAGGCGCTCGAGGATGAGGAGTGGCTCGATGAGATCGCGACACGCTTCCCACTTGAGCTGATCGTCGCGGCAGACGTGCGGGATCGGCGCGTGGTGACGCGGGGGTGGTTGCGCACGCTGCCGACGGACATACTCGAGACCGTGCAAGAGCTTAGTGCGCTGCCGTTGGCCGGAATACTGGTGACCGCCGTCCACCGTCAGGGACTCCAGCGCGGGACGGATCTCACGTTGATGGAAGACGTGGTCGATGCCGCGTCCATCCCCGTGTACGCCGCCGGTGGGATCGCATCATTGGAGGATCTCCGCGCGCTGGCGGACCGAGGGGTCTCGGCGGCGATCGTGGGGTTGGCGCTCTATTCCGGCGCGATCGATCCGCGCGCGGCAGCCGAGGAGTTCGAGGAATGACGAGTCGCCGAGTCAGCCGTGCATCGGGCGCAGCACGCGCGGCCGCCGAGGCGACCCCGTCGCTGCTGCACGCGGTGGCTGAACTCGCGCGGGTCGCGGGTGACGTCGCGCTCGGGTATTTCGACCGCGCCCGTCGTTCCGAGCTGCCCGTTGACTACAAAGCGGATGGGTCGCCAGTGACGGCCGCGGATCGCGGCGCGGAGGCCGCGGCCCGCGAGTGGATCGAGCGACACTTCCGGCTCGACGGGATTCTTGGCGAGGAGCTCGGTTCGATCCGGGCGGGTGCCCACCGCCGATGGGTCTTGGATCCAATCGACGGGACGAAGAGCTTCGTGCGCGGCGTACCGATGTGGGGCACGTTGGTCGCGGTGGCGGAGGGCGAAGCGGTACTCGCGGGCGCGATCTACTGTGCGGCGGCCGGCGAGATGGTGGCGGCGGCCGTGGGCCAGGGATGTTGGTGGAACGGCGTCCGGTGTCACGTGTCGTCCGAAGACCAACTGGCGCGGGCCACCGTGCTCACGACCGACGATCGATTTCCGCATGTGACCGCGGATGCCGGCGCGAGCGCACACCGTGTGCGCGCAGAACGGGAGCGGAAGATCGCCGGGTGGCGTCGCGTCTCCGAACGAGCGGCGATCGCCCGGACGTGGGGTGACTGTTATGGGTATCTCTTGGTCGCCACCGGTCGGGCGGAGGTGATGCTCGATGCGGTCATGGCGCCGTGGGATACGGCGGCGCTGCATCCCGTGATCACGGAGGCGGGCGGATGGTTCACTGATTGGGAAGGTGTGCCAACCGCGTTCGGCGGGAGCAGCGTCGCGACCAACGCGGCACTCGGTGCCAAGGTGCGCGCGTTGTTACACGCGGGCGAGAAGGGGTACCTCGGCGGCAGCAAATAGCGAATAGCGACCCTGCACCGAATTTCGGGGCGGGGCGGAGGGCCGCTCGCGAACGGCCCCTGCTGCTTCAGCTCTTCGGGCGACGTCCACGCCCGGAAGACGCGGTCGGGCGGCGAGGTGAAGCTGCGGCGGACTGTAAGCGGCTCCGCGGCCGGCGATTTCGGTGCACGACTGTCGGCCATGAGGGGCTTTCCTCGTCGAGGGTGGCTTCACCCAAGTAGTGGGCGAGCCGGTCGAGATGGATCTCCCAGTATTCTCGATAGCGCGCGATCCACTCACCAGCGTGTCGGAGCGGCTCTGCCGTCAGCCGGCATTGCCGCACTCGGCCTTCGCGTCGTACAGTCGCCAATCCGGCGCGCTGCAGAACGCGCAGATGCTTCGAGACCGCAGGCAATGACATGGGCAGCGGCTTCGCCAGATCGCCAATGGTGCATTCCCCGGTCGCGAGTCGAGCCAGGATCGCGCGACGGGTTGGATCGGCGAGTGCGGCAAAGGTTTGATCGAGCAATCGTGGTTGGTAAACCATATGGTTTAGTATAGGATGCCAACCCGCAACGGTCAAGCGGTCGCTGTCGAGGTGATCCGCGATTTGGCTGACGGGTGTCTGGCACCACGGGGCCGGAGTTAGTTTCCCCGCCTGTCGGCGATCCGCAGTTGCGCCGAGTGTACGCACCGGGCAACGTCAGCGGTCGTAGCTGGCAGGCCCCGCATCACCCTGCACAACTCCTTCGTCCGGAGAACGGGATGTCCATCGCGCAATCGTTGCTCCCTGAGTTTGACCATGAGATGGCCACGACACGTTCGCTGCTGGAGCGAGTCCCTGAAGACAAGGCGTCGTGGACGCCACACCACAAGTCGATGCCGCTCGGCCGCCTGTCCATGCACCTGGCGAATCTCCCCGTCTGGGCGGTCATGACGCTGAAGCAGACCGAGCTCGATATCAACCCGCCCGGCGGCCCGGGGTATCAGCAGCCGTCGTTTACGACGCGGAAAGCATTGCTCGATACCTTCGACACAAACGTCAAGACCGCGCGGGCCGCGATCGTGGAGACACCGGACGCGGACTTCATGGTACCGTGGACCCTCAAGGACGGCGGGCACGTCACCCTCACGATGCCCCGCATCGCCGTGCTGCGGTCGTTCGTCATGAACCACCAGGTGCACCACCGCGGGCAGCTCAGTGTGTATCTGCGGCTGAATGAAGTGCCGCTGCCGATGATGTACGGCCCGACCGCGGATACGAAATAGGCGACGGGGCGCCGCACGTTCGCGGCAGCGCGGGGGGCTCGTCGATGAGTTTGAGGCGGGGGCGGGTGGGGCCGTTCGCGAACGGCCCCCGCTGCGTAGTTCACTGGCTATCGGTGAAAGGCTCGCGGCTGATCGGTAATCGCTGCATTGAGCGTTCGTCGATGAGTTCGCGGAAGCCTTTCGAATGTGTCGATGACGTAGCGGGAGCAGCTAGAGCACCACGATGTCGCGGGGAGCCGTCAGAACTCGTCGATGACGTCGCGGGAGACGCGGGTCGTGTCACCGACGTATGCGAATGCGACGTGCTTCATATACGTGCGGGCAACGCGCTGGATGTCGCGAGGGGTCACTTGGCGGAGCTCGTCGACGAAGCGGTCGGCCTCGCGGTAGTCGCCGCGGTATAGCTCGGCCCGGACGAGCAGGTTCGCCTGGTCGGCGTTGGTTTCGTTGTCGAGGAAGTACTCAGTGATGAACTGCTGAACGAGCCGATCGAGTGCCGACGGGTCCACGAGATTGCTCTGCATGACGCCCAATTCGTGGTGCATGATGCGAAGCACGGAATCGGGAGCGACCGTAGTGACATAAAAACCACCGGCGGAGAGTGCACGATCCACAAACGGCGCGTTGACCGCGTACGACAGATTGCGGCGCGACCGGATCTCTTCGAAGAACTGGCCGGACAGGGCTGCGGCGGCGACGCGCAGCGCTTGGTAGTCCCCGCTGGAGGCGGGCGGCCCCTGGTAGTAGCCGAGGATGTAGTTGGTCGGGAGGCTACGCTGGCGGGCGACCAGCACGCTCTGCGCCAGCGGTGAGGCTTGAGGAATCGACCAGCGGTACGTTCCCGCTGGGAGTCGCCCCAGCGATCGACGCACCAACTGCTCGACGCGCGCCGGCACCACATTGCCGACGACCACCACGAGGAGACGCGACCGCACGATCTGCGTCTGCTCGTACGCACGGAGCTGCGCGCGCGTGATGCTCGCGATCGACCGCTCAGTTCCGGCGAGTGGGCGCCCGTACGCGGTGCCGGCGTACGTCGCGCTGTCGGCGAGATATTCGACGAGCGCATCAGGACTGTCGCCGCGCTGTCGCACCGCTGACCGGTACTGCTCGCGGATCAATTCCACGTCCGCGGAGTCGAGGGTCGGATACATGAGCCGGTCAGCCATGACGGCCCACGTGGAGTCGAAGGTGGCGGCCGTGGCGCGCACGCCGAGTGCGGTCCAATCGACCGCCGGGTCCACCACGATCGCGGTGCCGAGTCGCGCCATGGTTCGTCGCAAGCGGTCACGCGTGTAGTGGCGCGTGCCACGTTCCGACACGTCGAGGAGGAACGACTCGATCCCGGCATTCTCATTGGTGATCTGCCGCACTCCGCCCAGCAGGTACACGTTGGCGGTCACGACATCATTGGCCGACACCCGTCGAATGATCACGGGGATGCCGTTCACGGTGACGCGAGTCGTCGCGGTATCTGGGGCGGCGCGCCCCACGGCAGCGCCGGTCTCAGACGACGGTGCCGCGAGCGAGGGGGCACCGATGCGATCGGCGCGGTCCGAGCCGGGCCATGCCAGGGCGACGGCGAGGAGCAGCAGGGACCTCACTGCACGCCTCCCGTCAGATCCGCGTCGGTGAGGCCGATCGACTGGCGATCGGCGGGCGCGATCAACACTCCGGTAATGCGGGGCTTGCCGACGATGTATTTGTGCGCGTACGCCGCGAGGTCGCTGCTGGTCTGGCCGGCCATGTTGTCGACGTACCCGAGGTAATAGTCGATGCTGGCGACGCTCCACCAGAACCCGACGGTGTGCGCATACCCCGATGCCCGCTCGCGGCCGAAGGCCGAGTTCACGGCACGCTGCGCCTTGACCTCGGTGAGCTGCTCGGGTGAGACGTAGCCGACGCTGTCGAAATGAGCGATCTCTCGGTCGAGCGCGGCCAGCGCGGGGCGCAGCTTGTCGGGCGTCGTTTGACCGCTGATGGTGATCGGTCCCGTGTGGTCGAGCGTGTAGTAGTTGACGCCGACGTCTTGAAAGAGTCCGCTGTCCACCAGTCGCTGCTGAAACGTAGACCCTGGCTGGTTGAGGGCGTCGGAGAAGACGTCCGCTGCGTAGGTGGCCGCCGCATCCGATCGCACGCTCGGGCCTTGCCACTGGACCAGTACCGTCACGGCACCGACGGGTGCTTCCGCGATGACGGCCTCGCTCGCCGTCAGGGGTGGGATGGGCGGGATCGGGTACGCGACGAAGGGATCGGCCTGTCGGGCCCAGTCGCCGAAGATCTGTTGCGCGAGCGTGAAGACGACGGCGGTATCGACATCCCCGGTGACGATGAGCGCGGAGTTGTTGGGCACATAGTACCGGTGCTGGATCTCCCGCATCTGCTCGGGCGTCACGTGGCGGATGACGTCGCGGTCACCGATGACGTTCTTTCGGCTCCAATTCCCAGGATAGAGCTTCTGATCCATGGTCTGAGTCAGCTGGAAGAACGGGCTCGCTTCCTGACGGTCGTACTCGCCGAGGACGACCTCTTTTTCTCGTGCTAACTCCGACGGCAGAAAGAGCGGCGCGCGGAGTGCCGCGGCCATAAAATGAAGCGCGGCCGCCAGGCTGTCGGACGGGAGCGTCAGATAGTAGCTGACGCTTTCTTCCTTGGTGGTGCCGTTGAAGACGGCGCCCAGGTCGCCGGCCCGATCGACGAAGGCATCAGGCTCGGGGTACGTCTCGTTGGCCTTGAAGAACATGTGCTCGTACATATGCGCGAGGCCCGCGTATTCAGGGCTCTGCGTGAACGACCCGTTCCGCACGTCGATCTCGACGGTCGCCAACGGTACACCGCGGTTCTCGACCACGACGACTTCGAGTCCGTTGTCCAGGACTCGCCGTCGAGTCGCCCGTTCGAGTAGCGCACGCTCGGAGGTGGGACCGGGGCCGGGGGCAGCGGTGGTTGCCGCGACGCTGGCGGTCGCACCCGACGCAGCCGTCGGCGGCTGAGCGACGGGGTGGGTAGACTGCTGAGCAGCGGCCGGATCAACGGGGAGCATCGCAAGCGTGCACCAGAGCGCGGTCGCGACCACGAGGGCGTGGCCCGTGACCGCGGCCTGGCGGGATGCGTCCGCCATAGCACGGTGGAGACTGGCTCGCGGCCTCATACGCGTTGTGGTGCGCTGGGCGCGGCCGCACATTCTAACAGACGGCATGGCGACGACTCTCTCGGATAACGCGCTCGACGCGCTGGCGGCACGGCTGGACCGGACTCGGCTCCGCCGCGACGAGCCGCTGGCCCCGCATACGACGTTCAAGATCGGGGGCCCGGCGGATCTGCTGTACGATGCCACCTCGGCGGACGATCTCGCAAATGCGGTGCTCGCGGCTCGTGAGCTCGGCGTGCCGTATTTCGTCCTGGGGTTGGGTGCCAACATCCTGATCGGGGACCGTGGAGTACGTGGGCTCGTGATTCGAAACACCGCGCGGCACTTTGCGTTCCATCATGACGGCCGACTGTGGGTGGAGAGTGGCGCGGTGTTGGCCCGGCTCATTCCCGAGGCGGTCGTCCGTCAGTGGTCCGGTCTGGAGCATTACGTGGGGATTCCCACCACGATTGGCGGCGCGATCTGGCAGAACCTCCACTTCCTCTCGCCGGCGCCGGCCCGCGAACGGACGATGTTCATCGAAGAGATCTTCACGTCGTGCGAGCTGCTCACGGACACGGGGGCCCGTACGACCGCGGATCGCACGGCGATGGCGTTCGGGTACGACACCAGCGCGTTGCATGACACACGAGATGTCGTCTTGGCCGTCACGTTTCAGCTCACCCGCGGCGACCCGGCGGCGATGCATCGCGTGATGCAGGAGAACCTGAGTTGGCGCGGCGCAAAGCATCCGTGGCTCGCGGTCTATCCGAGTGCGGGCTCGATCTTCAAGAAGATCGAAGGTGTCGGCGCGGGTCGGCTGATCGATCAAGCGGGGCTGAAGGGGTTTCGGCGCGGCGACGCACAGATCTCGCATGTGCACGCCAACATCATCATCAATCTCGGCTCCGCGACCGCGGCCGATGTTCGCGGGCTGATCGCGGTGGCCCAGGATGCGGTGTGGCAGAAGTGCGAGCAACGGCTCGAGCCGGAGATCGGATTTGTGGGCGAATTTTAGACCACCACGCCGCTCGAGCCTGAGATCCGGCTTGCGGGCGAATTTGCACGACCCCCGATTGGCGAGTAGTCGGTGGTACACGCAGGCCATGCCCATCGGCGAAGCGGTGTAGCGCGTCCGATTGCGGGGCGCCCGTCACAACGCCGCCCCCAGCCTGAGCACGGCTTGGAGCTTGGCGCCCCGATCGAGCGAGTGGGCGACGCCGATGCCCGCGGCGCCGCCGAAGAATCGGATGATGACGTCGATCGACGTGCGGACGCCGTCCGTTGGGCTCGATACCGGGATCGCGGTCCCTGCGGAGTCGCGAAGGACGGTATTGGTCGCCGGGTCGACGCGTGCGCCGAGCGCCGTGAGCGCGCGGCGAGCGGCCGCGGTACTGGCGTCTGCCCACCCGCTCTGAAACCCGACCGCAAGGGCCGGTGATGGGCTCGGCAGCACGAGCCCCCCGGCGCGCAGCGGCGAGTCCCAGAAGGGCAACGCGAACAGTCCTTCGCCCTGCCACACGACCGCCCGATCGCCGCCGAATTGTTTGTAGTCGTAGGCCAACAGGCCTTCCGTCGAGCCGATCTCGAAGAGCTGTTGCGGCGGGATGACTGTGCCTCCCACGATCCCCGCATCGACTCGGGCCAGGATCGTGAACGGCCCCCACGCGCGGTCTGCGGCCACCCGGAGCTCCGCACGCTGCCAGGCAATCGTGCCCCCGGCAACTTCGTAGTGCAGTCGCGCGCCGATTCCCTGTTGGACGAAATCCGCATCCACGCCCGGGTGTATGTCGAGCGTGAACGCGCCCCGCAGATAGCTGCCCGCGCGCACATTGCGATTGGGCCGGAACAGCGAGTCCGACATCAGGAANNGCATCAGGAACCCGGGCGCGAAGATGCCATGCGTCAATCGCGCGCGGTCGCCAGCATCCTCGCCGACGCCCCCCTCGAATCGCGCCACGGCGCCTGGCCCGTCGCTTGGGCCCAGCCACCGACGCACCGTGTACACGGACGCGGTGCGTCGGTCGACGTAGTCGTAGTCGTCCTGCACGATGAGCGACTCGAGTAGCGGGCCACCTGTAAATACGGTACGGAAATCGTTCGTATTGTCGAGCGTCCGCGCGGCGGCTGCACCCAGCACCCAGGGACCATGGATCCATTCGATGCCCATCCCCCCGCGCGCCGTGCGCTCGGCCCACGCCCATCCCGCGTTGGCCCGCACCACGACCCCAGGCGCCGCATCACGCAGTCGAAGCGATGCGCCCAGCCCGGTGAAGAGTCCTTCGACCCGATCGAAGTGGATGAAATCCCCGAGGCGCTGGGTTCCGAGCTCGAGTCGCGGCGGTCCGCTCGAGCGCCACCGATCGGGCGCGACACTGGAGAAATCGTCAACCCGAACGCTGGTCGTCGCGTCGCCAATTGGCGCGCGCCATCCCGCGAAGCCGGACACGCTATCGGCGGGTGCGAAGGTGAGCGTATGCGGCATGGCGCGCATCGTGTCGGTGGCCAGAGATGAGTCGCGGCCGGCGGAGTCGGCAGACGCCGTCGTTGACTGGCCAGTCGTCGTTGAAGCGGGGGCGGCGCCCGGCGCCGAGTGAGCGAGCCCCGCGATCGAATCGTTGAGCGTGTAGGTGCCGAAGTGGGAGACGATACGGAGGAGCGACCGAGTCTCGCCGGTGACCGGTGAGCCGACCTCCGCTTCGATCCGCTGCGTAGACGGGAGCCAGTATTGACCATCGACCTCGCGATTCGTGAGATCGATGAACGCGACACCTTCCACGGCGAGCGCTTCGAGGCGTGCGCCAAGCTTCGGGTGGCCGCCCACGGTTTCGAATGCGCCGCGCATCCGCACGATCTCGCCGTGCCGGAGATCGACAAAGACATCACCCTCGAAGATCACCACGCGATTCGGCGGATGCGCCCCAGGTCCGACGTGGATGCGCGCCACGGGAATCGTGCGTCCGTTGACTCGAATCGTGAGCGCCGTATCACCGCCACTATACCGGTACACCGCCTCTCGATCCCGAGCGAATGGATGGACGACCCGCACCGACGAATCCCGCGCGACGGCGCGCCGGGATCGATGTGTGGTGTCCCGTCCGAGGAAGAGCCCCAACCGGTTGCCGTACAACAGCGGAACTGCCCACGCCTGTTTGAGGAGGCTCAGCACGGAGATGTTGAAGCCGGACAACCGCGAGCGGTACCCGATCACCCGTTGTGTGAAGGCGCCGGACCGTTGCCACTGGGCCACCGTCTCGACCTGCTCGATCTGCGTGGCACCTTCGGTCCCGTCTGAACGCCGCAGGAGCGTCGACAGCTCGCTTTCGATCTCGACGCGATATGACTCGAGGCCGCGCGGCGCGACGCCGTTCCGGATAGCGACTCGCGCGACGAGCGCGCGTAGCGCCGCGGTCGCGTAGACGGAATCCTGCGTCGAATCAGGGACGGGCAGCGAGACCGAGGCACGGACGGCGGGTAGTCCAGTGGCCGTGGCGAGCGCCGCGAGGAGGGCCAACACTCAGCGAGACAAGCGTTTGCCGTGGGTCAACGCGGGTTTGAGCGGGACAGGCACTGCAATCCTCGATCGTTCGGGTCGCGGCTGGTCAGATCTAGCGCAGCGAGGTCATCTTTGAAGATATGCCCGCTCGCACCCGACGTCCGCTGTTGCCGCCGGTCATGGTTTCGTATTGGGACTCGAGCCGGGCACCTCGATACAGCGTGCTCTTCGCGTTGCCGCTGTTGCTGTTGTATGAAGCGATGGCGGCGTTTCTGCCGACTGGACACGGCCCCGAGCTCCGCAACGGGGCCGACGTGCTGCTGTGGGAGTTCTTCCTGACGGTCGCGGGGCGACAGTACGCACCGCTGGTGTTCGGCCTGACGCTGATCGGATTCGGCGTGTGGTTCGTCGGCCGCGACCTGCGTGGCACGCGCGCGCCGATCCGCGGCGGGTATTTCCTGGGGATGCTCGGCGAGTCATTGCTGCTCGCCCTGTGTTTTGGGTCGGTGGTCGGGACGCTGACCGCGCATCTGGTCCAGGCCACGATCCATCCCGCGCCAGCGGCAACGGTAGTCGCGATGATCGCGCCGCCGGGGGCGGGCGGCGGGGCATTGGCGAACGCCCCAACCGCGACCCGCGTTATGTTGTCGCTCGGCGCCGGGCTCTACGAGGAGCTGTTGTTTCGGGTGATCCTCGTGTCGGGGATCGCGTTCATTGGGCGGCGGTTGTTCGGCTGGAAGCCGTGGGTCGCGGGACTTGTTGCGGTGCTGCTGTCCGCGCTCACCTTCGCCGCGTTCCACTACATCGGCCCGTACGGCGACCCGCTACGCCTCGACTCGTTCGTGTTCCGATTGATCGGCGGCGTCGTCTTCAGCGTGCTGTATGTGACCCGCGGCTTCGGCATCACGGCGTGGACGCATGCGATGTACGATCTGCTGGTGTTGGTGGCGTAGCCGCTCTACCAGATCGCGACGCGCTTGTCGGCCGGGCGCACCATGAAGTCCGTGGGTTGGCAGTGGAACGCGGCGGCGAATTCGGGCATGTTCGAGAGCGGCCCATCGACGCGCCATTTGCCCGGGGAATGCGGGTCGGTGAGCACGAGCTGTCTCGCGAACTCCGGACGGGAGCTCGTCGCCCAGATGCGGGCCCAGGACAGGAAGAACTGCTGTTCCGGGGTGAATCCGGCCGCCGATTCCCGGGTCTTGTGTTCGAGAGATCGTTCCAGAGCGGCGTACGCGATTTTGAGCCCGCCCAAGTCCGCGATGTTCTCGCCCTGGGTGAGCTTGCCATTCACGTGCAGCGAATCGCCGACCGTGTACCCATTGAACTGGTCAACGATCCCCTGAGCGCGCTCCTGGAAGCCTTTCGCATCGTCGGCCGTCCACCAATCGCGCAGATTCCCTTGCGCGTCGAATTTCCGTCCCTGGTCGTCGAAGCCGTGCGTCATTTCATGCCCGATCGCGGCGCCGATACCACCGTAGTTGACGGCATCGGGCGCAGCGGGATCGAAGAACGGGGGCTGCAGAATGCCGGCCGGGAACACGACTTCGTTGAACCCCGGGCTGTAGTACGCGTTGACCGTGGGCGGCGACATCGTCCATTCGCTGCGGTCGAGCGGACGACCGATCTTGGCGATACGGCGATCGTAATCGAACTCGGCGGCCGCGATGACGTTCTCGATGAAGGGGCGCCGCGTGATCTCGAGCTTGGAGTAATCGCGCCATTTGTCGGGATAGCCGATCTTGTTCATGAAGGCATCGAGCTTCGTGATCGCCTGCGCGCGCGTGGCGGGGCTCATCCAGACCAACGTACCGAGGTCGTCATGTAGCACGGCCTCCATGTTGCGGACCATCGCCAGCGCGCGGGCTTTGGCGTCGGGGGAGAACGTACGCGTCACGTAGGCTTCGCCAAGGGCCTCACCCATCGCCGCATCCGACACGCGGACGCATCGCTGCCAACGAGGCAGCATCTCCTTGGTGCCGGTCAGGATCCCCTCCATCCGGAAGTTCTCAGCGACGAATCGCGAGTCGAGCCACGGCTCGCCGGTGGAGAGCAGATGCCAGCGAAGATAGGTCCGCCAATCGGACAGCGGCACTGACGCGAGCAGCGTGTCGAGCGACCGGAAGAAATCCGGGTCGGCGACATTGAGCGACGTGACATGCGGCACGCTGGCGTCGCCCAGCCACTCGGTCCACTCGACATGCGGAGCGAGTTTCTCGACGTCAGCGAGAGTCATGCGATGGTACACGGCGTAGGGATCACGTCGCTCGGTCCGCGCGCGCGCGATGCGCGCGAGCGACGTCTCGAGCACCATGACGCGGTCGGCTTCGCCGCTCGCCTTGGCGCTGTCGTCGCCCGCCAGGACGAACGCTCTACCCATATGCGCGACGTACGCGGCTCGAATCGCCGCAGACGTCGAGTCTGTCTTGATGTAGTAGTCGCGGTCGGGCAGGCCGAGCCCACCCTGGGACACGGAGAGGATCACCTCACGGCTGTTCTTGGCATCCTGCTGCGAGCCCAACGCGAACATGACACCGGTGCGCATGGTCTGCAGTCTGGCCGCTTCGCGCCGGAATGCCGCGGGGGTCGCGATGGCCGCGATCCGTGCCAATTCGGGCTGCAGCGGCGACAACCCCTGCGATTCCGCGGCCGCCGAATCCATGCACGATGCGTAGAAGCGTCCCACCTTCTCCGTCGCGCTCCGCGCGGAGCGATCGCCGGGGGATCCCGGGTGTCGATTTCCCGTCCCGGACGACGCATCCGCGGATGGCGATCCAGCCCCGCCCGCCTCGTGCGCCGCCTCCTCGAGTACCTGACGGACGGTCGCGCGATTGTGCTCCTGGAGCACGTCGAAGTTGCCCCACCGTGGATACGCCGCGGGGATCGGATTCCGAACGAGCCACCCGCCGATGGCGAACTGATAGAAGTCCTTGCACGCCGCGCAGGTCGTGTCGAGATCGGCGCGATCGATGCCGTGGACAATGGGCGCGGAATCGGACGGCTGCTGTGCCGCCACGGCCGCGTACGGACCCGCGAGGAGGACCGCAACTACCAGGGAATGCACAGACATGGGGACGAGACGCCTCGACTGAATGAAGAGGGGTGGGCCAAATCGCGGGAAAATGTCAAAATACGGCACAAAATGTACCCAGCGTATCGGTACGTCCGTCATCGACCGACCGTTGATCGCCGGTCGCGGATCGCCCACCGTTCGCCACTTACGGGTGCAGTTTCTCACCCCTCGAGAGCATCGCGACGAACTTCTCGATCCGCGCGACTCGCGTCTCGGGCTTCTTCGCGGTCTGCACTGCGTGCGGATTTGGCCGTGTTGCCCCGCTTGCCCGTCACCTTCATCGAACCCGCACCTGCGGCGTTAAGGGGCCGAGTCGGGTGGCGCACCGATCCGGCGGGCGCTGAAGTGCAGGAGCTTGGGGTTGGTCGGGTCGCGCCGCAGGGCGGTCATGAGCAACGACTGGGCATGGGCACCGTCGCCATCCTCGACCATCATGCGTGCGAGGTCCACCGACGCGTCGCTACAGGCACTGTTGTCGTCGAGGGCCTTTTCCCACGCGATCTTGGCGCTGTCCCGCATACCCGCCCGCGCTGCGGCTTCGCCACGGGCCACGTAAAGCAGCGCGCGCGCCGCGCGCGCCGCGCTGTCACCTGAGCCGACATGGGCGGTCGGCTCGGGTGGAAGAGTGACCGGGTGCGCGGTCGCATCCACGGGGCGAGCCGCTCGGTGCCCGCTATCCGCCCCGGTCGCCGGCGATGCGGTCGTCTGCTGCGCGTGCGCGGAACCGGCCAGACAGAGACCAAGAACCACCGAGCAGGGAATCGAGAGTCGCATGACGCGCAAGGTACGCGGGACGGACGGCGGTCGGAAGACGGAGGCCACGGCCTACCGCTCCGCCGTGAGCCGCTCGATCTGCTCCGTCGCGGCAGTCCATGCCTCGAGCGCGGCATCGAGCGTCCGGCGCGCACGCTCGAGTGTCATACCAAGCTCGGCGCTACGTGCGACCCCCTCCGCGGTCGTGTACAGGGCCGGATCGCCCAGCGCGGCGGTGAGTGTCGCGACGGTGTTTTCGGCGGCGGTCACATCGCCCTCGGCGGCTGTCGCGGCCCGACGCGCGGTCCGAAGGGCGTTCCGTTCGCGATCGCCACCGGATACGACACGTTCCGTGCGCCGATGCTCGCGGACCCGGCGCACGGATTCCTCCTCGGCGGCGGCAACTGAGGCGGCGTGCGCCCGTTCCTTGCTCACCACCTCCCACTCGGCGAAGCTGCCATCGAACGTCGTGATCCGCTGTTCGTGGAGGACCCACACCCGCGTGGCCAGCGCGCGGAGCAGCGCGCGGTCGTGACTCACGAGCAGCACCGTGCCCGGGTACCGTTCGACCGCATCCTCGAGCGCTTCGATCGATTCGACGTCCAAGTGATTCGTCGGCTCATCGAAGATCAACAGATTCGCGCCGGAGAGCATGATCATGGCGAGTGCGACCCGCGCTCGTTCACCGCCCGAGAGTGTTTCCGCTCGACGTTGCACCTCGTCACCCGAGAACCCGAAGCGGCCCAGGTGGCCCTGGATTTGACCCCGGGTCCACAGCGGGCGGAGGTCGTTGATCGTTTCGTACAGGGTGTGACCGAGCGGGACTTGCGCCAGATCCTGCCGGTAATAACCGACCGTGATCGAATTGCCGAGTCGCAGTTCACCCGCGATCGCGGACCGGCGGCCCACGATCGTCTCCAACATCGTCGACTTGCCACTGCCGTTCGAGCCGATGAGTCCCACGCGATCGCCACGCATGATTCGACTGCCGAAGTCCCGCACAAACGTCCGGTCGCCGATGCCGATGCGCGCGTCGCGCGTCTCCAACACCTGGTCGCCACCGCGCTCGCGGACATCGAACGCGACCGCCATCGTGTCATCGGCCCCGGGCGGCGCACTCAACCGCGGCAGTCGATCGAGTCGCTTCCGTCTGCCCTTGGCCTGCTTGCTGTTCTGACCCGCGATGTTGCGGCGAATGTAGTCTTGCTCCTTGTCCACCACCCGACGCTGTTTGTCGGCGGCGCGCTGCTGGGTCAGGCGGCGTTCGGCGTACTGCGCGACGAACGCGGCGTAGTCGCCGGTGTAGGGAGTCACCGTGCCATTCTCGACATGCAGGACGTGGTCGACGACGGCGGCGAGAAAGGCGCGATCATGGCTGATCAGCACCACCGTGGCCGGGGTGTCTCGCAGGTATTGCTCGAGCCACTGTGTCGTCTCGAGATCGAGATGGTTGGTGGGCTCATCGAGCAGCAAGACGTCGCCCGGCACCACGAGTTGGCGGGCGAGGCCAAGCCGCCCGCGCTCTCCCCCCGACAGCGCGGTCAGTGGACGCGTGCGGGCCTCGACGGGATCGAAGCCCAGTCCGTGCAACACGGCGTCCACGCGCGGGGCGACGGTGTACCCGCCGTCCCGTTCGAATCGCTCGAGGTCGTGCCCGTAGCGCGTCATCGCGCTTTCGCTGGAATCCTCACCGAGTGCGATCGCCTGTTCGGCCAATGAGTGTTCGAGCGCGAGCAACTCGGCGAACTCGCCGGCGGCGGCTTCCCACACGGTCGTCGCGGTGCCGAAATCACGGTGCTGTTCCAGCAACGATACGCGAACGCCGCCCACGCGGGAGACCTGGCCGCGGGTCGGAGCGAGCGCGCCGGTAATCAGTCGAAACAGCGTGGTCTTGCCGGTTCCGTTCCGACCGACGATGCCCCATTTGTCGCCGACCGCAATCGTTGCGGTGACGTCGTGGAGCAACTCGGTGGCGCCGAACGACACATCGACATTCGCGAACGAGAGCTGCGTCATGAATTATTCGCCGCCACCCATGCTTTCCACTCGACTTCGTCGAGGCCGATCGTGAGCCGGTGCTGCCACCGAGCGAGGGGAATGCGGAGGAGTCGCGGATCCTCGGCGAGCCGTTCGAGCCAGTGGTCGTCCGAATACAGCGCGGTCTGGAGCCCGCTCTCGGCGAATCGCTTTCCGGCACGATCGATCAGCGGCTGGGCTCCGAATTTCTGCGCGAACCGCTTCAGCTCACCGAGGGCGGCCGCCCGCTCCTGGAGATCAACGAAATGTACGCGGACCCGGCGCTCCGCGAAGAAGCGGAGCGCCTTGCGAGTATCGGAATCCTTTTTTGTGCCGAAGATTTGGACTTCCAAGCTGGAGACGCGTGGGTGGTGGTTGGCGGTGAGCGACTGGCGATCGGCGAGACGCGGCGATCGAAAGATGCATGGAGAGGCACGCGTGCGGTCACGCTACGCCGTGGGGGCAGCGGCAGTTCGTGCGCCGAGCTCGGTCGCCATCACCTCGAGGTCGAATCCTTCCTTACGGATGCGGAGATCGTAGTAGAGCAGTGTGAGGACCACGGTGGCGAACGGGTAGATGAACAGATGCACGATGTTGGTGGCGAGGTTGGTAAACGACGTGCCTAGACCGACCAGGCGTGCGAGCAACGCGATACCGACAGCGATGATGGCTTGGATGACGCCGACGATGATGCCGGTGAGAATGAGCACGCCCAGAATGCGACCGACCGACCCCGAGGCGAGATGGTACGACCGGCCCATCGCCGCGAAGGTTGACTTACCCTCGATCATAACCACGACGGTCGAGGCGAAGAATGCGCCCAGGAGATAGAAACCAGGGATGATGAAAAAGATAAATCCGAGACTGACGGCCAGCGTTTGGAAAATGGCAACGAAGAACACCGACCAAAACCGCGCGAACACGCGTTGCACCGCGCTGCCGATGGAGATGTCACGACCGAGGTAGCTGTCTGATACGACGATGACGATCGCGGCGGTCGATACCAGGGCGAAGACAACCGCCACGAGCACGCCGCCGAGCACCGTCCAGATCTGGCCGCCCACCGGCATCGTACCAGTACGGACATCTGGTACGAGCAGGCTCAGGAGAATCGCGGGCATCAAGAAAATGGCCGTGATCGTGACCAGCTCGACGTAGTGCTGGCGCAGAAGCTGAACCGCGGCGTCGATCAGCTCTGTCGTGGACCGCGGGCGTAGCGCGACTGGGGGCACGGTAGCTCCGGACGGAGTGGTGGACGGCGAACACGTGGCGCACTGTTGATAGGCCCGCGCTGGCACGGGCAGCGTCGTCAGCGGCGGTGGCACTCCAGGCGCCCCAAATGTAGCATTGCCGAGCTCGGCTTGCGGCCGCCTATAGGGGCGGTCCACATCGTAACGCTTAGGAGCACCAGTGGTTGCCTCGCCATTGCACCCCGCCGGATCCAGTCGCCGATACCGGCCGGCGTGGTGGCTCCCGGGCCGGCACCTGCGAACCCTCTGGGGTCGGCTCGGTCGCCGGATGCCGGCCGTGGAGACGCGGCGCGAGCGCTGGGACACGGCGGATGGCGATGTACTGGAGCTCGACCGGCTCGATGGCGCGTCCGCGGATGCGCCACGGCTGGTGATTCTGCACGGGTTGGAGGGAACTCCGCGATCGCGGTATGCGCGTGGCACCTTGGCCGAGGCGTCTCGTCGCGGCTGGGGGGCCGACCTGATGTACTTCCGTTCGTGCGGCGGCACGCTGAATCGCGCCCGTCGGCTCTATCACTCCGGAGAGACCACCGATCTCGGGTTCGTGGTGGATCGGTTGCGGCGCGAGCACCCACGGTCCCCGCTCGTGTTCGCGGGGTACTCGCTCGGTGGCAACGTCCTCCTCAAGTGGCTCGGCGAGCAGGGAGCCGATCTCCCCTCCCAGGTGCGGGGGGCGGCCGCGGTGTCGGTGCCGTTCGACCTCGCGCGTGGTGCGCGCTACATCGGACAGGGATTCGCGCGCGTCTACGAGGCCAGTTTTCTCCGCTCACTCAAACGGAAAACGTTCGCGAAGCTCGCGCAGTATCCGGACATCACCGATCCGGCGCGACTCGCTCGCGCCCGTTCGATCTACGAATTCGACGACATGGTGACCGCGCCGATTCATGGGTTTCGCGACGCCGACGACTATTACACGCGATCGAGCGCCCTGCAGTACCTGGCGGCGATCCGGCGCCCGACGCTGCTGCTCAGCGCCATCGACGATCCCTTTCTCCCGGCCTCGGTACTCGAGCAGGTGCGCACGATCGCGGCCAGCACCCCCGCGCTGGCACTCGAATTCGTCGCGCGCGGCGGTCATGTCGGATTTGTGATGGGGCCGCCGTGGCGTCCCTTCTACTACGCGGAATGGCGGGTGGCGGACTTCCTCGCGGGCGTACTCGACACCGCGCTTGGGCGGCCATAAGATCGGGGCGGAAGCGAGGTGGCCGCGGCTTCCGTCGGCTCCACGCGACCGGCCACCATCCTCCGGCTTCATTACTCGTATGACGTTCAACAAAATCGAGGTCGCATGTCGCACTCAGGGACGGGTTACGGGCGCGGATGGCGCCGACGGCTCGCGGTCGTCGCGATCGTGACAGTCGCGCGGTCGGGAGTGAGCCTCGTCGCGGGCGCCCAAGTTGGTGGCGCGGTTGCCACGCGTCCGATGGTGGGGCGGTCGGTAGTCGCGACGCGCTACGGCATCGTGGCGACGAGTCAGCCGCTGGCGTCGATGGCGGGAGTGCAGATCCTCGAGCGCGGTGGGAACGCCATCGATGCCGCGATCGCCGCGAACGCGACGATCGGGCTCATGGAACCCATGATGAATGGCATCGGCGGCGACCTGTTCGCCATCGTGTACGAAGCCAAGACTGGACGGCTATACGGACTCAATTCCAGCGGGTGGGCGCCGGCGGGGCTGACACCCGAAGTGCTCGCCGCGCGGGGCGCGACGCGAATGCCGGACCATGGGATCTTCACCGTGACGGTGCCGGGCGCGGTGGCGGGATGGGCAGCCCTCCGTGAGCGATTCGGGCATCTGCCATTCGCCACCTTGCTCGCGCCGGCGATCCACTACGCGGCCGACGGCTTTCCGGTGAGTGAAGTCGATGCGCGGATGTGGGCGGAAAAAGAGGCGGTCGTGTCGGCGGACCCCGGCGCCCGCGCGACGTACCTGCCGGGTGGACAACCCCCGGCCGCGGGCACGGTATTCCGAAATCCCGACCTCGCGGCCTCCCTGCGCGCGATCGCGGAGCATGGACGCGATGGTTTCTACCGGGGCCCGACGGCGGACGCGCTCATGGCGTTCGCGCGGGCCGAGGGCGGCTCTCTCGCGGCGAGCGACCTCACGGAGTTCCAGCCCGAGTGGGTGACGCCGATCCAGACCACATATCGCGGCTGGACGGTGAGCGAGCTTCCGCCCAATACGCAGGGAGTCGGTGTGCTCATGATGCTGAACATCATGGAGCGCTTTCCGCTTCGCGACTACGGATTCCACAGCGCGCGCGCCCTGCACGTGATGATCGAAGCCAAGAAACTCGCGTACGCCGACGTGTTGCGGTACGTGGGCGATCCGCGGTTCAGCCAGATCCCGGTGCATGAGCTGTTGAGCAAAGCGCGCGCGGCCGATCGGGCGGCGCTCATCGACCCCCTACGGGCGCAGTGCGACGTCCGTCCATCGACCCTGGCGGCCGCACCGCCGCCTGCCGGGAGTGAGACGATCTACCTGAGTGTCGTGGATCGCGAGGGCAACATCGTGTCACTCATTCAGAGCAACTATTCCGCGTTCGGCTCTGGGTTGGTCGCGCCCCATACGGGATTCGTGCTGCAAAACCGTGGCGCGCTGTTCACCATCGCGCCAGGGCAGCCCAACACCCTGGCGCCGCATAAGCGGCCGTTGCACACGCTGATCCCGGGGTTTATGCAGAAGGATGACATCCGCATCGGTTTTGGGATCATGGGCGGATGGAATCAGGCGCAGGCGCACGCACAGTTCGTGGCCGACATCGCGGATTTCGGTCTGACGATACAAGAGGCGCTCGAAGCCGGCCGCTTCACGAAACCGACGTTCGCGGGATGCGACGTGGAAATCGAGGCGTTGGTGAGCGATTCAACGCGCCGCGCGCTCACGGCGCTCGGCCATCAACTCACCGTGCTACCACCGCGAACCGGCGAGTTCGGATACGGCCAAGCGGTGATGACCGACTCGGCGGGGGTGCACTTCGGCGCGTCCGATCCTCGCCACGACGGCGCGGCGATTCCCGAGGGCGCGGAGATGCAGTGGCCAGCGGCCGGCGGCCGGTAACGGGCAATGGTGACCCGATACCGACTGCCGTCGCGATGATCGGGTCCCGCTAGACCGCGTCCGACAAGCTGGTGAAGTTGAAGTCGTGTGATTTGACCGCGGGCATGGCGACGTCGCCGCCCGCCTCGGTGCCGGCGAGGCGCAGGGGCGCACTCATGGCCTCGACGTTGTTGAGCAGGAAGATCGGTGAATCGTTGAAGCGGAAGTTCTTCACTGGGTGGGTCACCGCTCCGTGCTCGATCAGATACGTGCCGTCCCGTGTCAGTCCCGTGAAGAGCGCCGTTCGCGGATCGACGGGCCGCAGGTACCAGAGGCGTGTGACGAGAATCCCGCGCTCAGTGCCTTTGATCATGTCGTCGAGGGACGCGGTGCCGCCGGCGAGTTTGAGCGAGCCGGGGATTCCGGTGAACGGCTTCCCCTGCTTCTTGGCCCAGAAACGCGTGTAGGAGAGGTTGGTGAGCACGCCTTTGTCGATCCACAGCTGACGGCCCAGCGGGTACCCGTCGGCATCGTGGGGCCGCGACAGAAGCTGCGGGTCGGCCGGATCGGAGAACAGGGTGACGCTCGCGTCGGCGACCTTCTGGCCGATCTTCGAGCCGCCAGACGGATTTACGAATGGGCTACGGCCTTCGTCGGCCTGCCGCGCGTCAATGAAAAATTGCAGGAGCTGCACCAGATCGCCGACCGCTTGGGGCTCGAGCACGACCGTGTACCGCCCTGGTTCGACGGCGACGGCGTTGCGGGAGCGACGGGCTTTCTCCAGGGCGTGGCTCGCGATCGCTTGGGGATCGATCTTGGTCCAGTCGCGGTCATCGCCTCCGGCCCATCCCGATCCCGTGCCGTCAGCTGTCCGGACGGTGAGCGTGTAATTCGCGTCCGTGGACCGGTGGAAGGCGGACAGGCCGGCTTTGTTGGCGAGGAGCGATGCCTGCGTGCCGACGACGATATATCCCGCGGCGACCGTGGCCTGATCTCCGCTCGACGCGCGCGCGGGTTGGAGCGCGGTGAGCGCGGCCCGCGCCCGCTGCTCAGGGGTCACCGTCGCCGTGCTCTCGAAATAGGCGTCCACCGTCGGATACTGCTGCGGGCCGAGCGGCGGCATGGCATCCGGGTCGTCGGGCGAGAGCTTGGCGAGCGCCTCGGACTTCGCAACCGCAGCGGCCACGGCGTCATCCGAGATGTCGTTGATCTGGACGACGGCGTGCTTCGGGCCGAAGGAGCTGGTGATGGTGACGTTCGTGTCGGTGACGTCGCCGGCGGTCGCGAGCTGATTCGCCGCAAAGCGCGTGTTTCCGGTGACGGTGCTGAAGACATTAATGGAGCAGCCGTCGGCCGTCGAGTGTTTGAGCCCGCGTTCGGCGATGCCCTGCAACTCGTCCCGCGTCAGAACGGTGAAGTCGCCGCCCTCGCGGCCGCGGCCACCGCTGAGCGTGGAAGCCGCGGTCCGGATCGCCTCGCGCCGGGAGATGCGGGCAGCATTCACGTGCGTACTCATGCCTTTCTCCCGGTGTTGATCACGTTGACCTGCGAGAATTTCACGGGGACCGCGCCGTGGCTCACCGCGTTGATTTGCGGAGGCTGCCCTTTGCCGTCGAAGAACGATCCGTTGAGCTCATAGGAGCGTTTGCCGCCGATCATCTTCATCGAATTCCAAAAATCAGGGGTGCGAATCTGATAGGCGACATCCTTGAGCATGCCGACGATCTTGCCGCCTTTGATCTCGTAGAACAGCTGTCCGCTGAACTGCGCGTTGTACCGCTGCTGGTCGATGGAGAACGACCCGTCGCCGATGATCGCGATACCACGATCGGTGGCCGCGATCA
This sequence comes from Gemmatimonadota bacterium, assembly GCA_003152485.1. Taxonomy (GTDB): domain Bacteria; phylum Gemmatimonadota; class Gemmatimonadetes; order Gemmatimonadales; family Gemmatimonadaceae; genus Palsa-1248. The sequence goes on from PMAE01000020.1 coordinate 40,295, forward strand.
GGTCTTCCCAGCTGTGATCCTCCTTGCCGGGAAGCAGTGACACATTTGGCATGCGCTGGAACTGGACATTGGCCCAGTCCTGCGCGTAGCAGCAGCCGTGCGAATGCGTCGGGCGTCCCTTCTTGTCGTACCACCACTTGATCCAGTTCGCTTGTTCTCGCGTGGTCTGATAGTCGTCGAGGACGCCCTCCTTGATGATGAGGAAGTCATCGGGCCGCACGCCATCGTCGTCGTACCCCATCGTCGACAACCCGCCGGCCTGCGTCCGGTCGCCTTGGATGTTCATGATTGGCGGGCCGTACCGAAGCTGCCCCAGCATCTTCTCGGGCGGCGTGACGAAGCTCGTGCCCGCGTAATTCGCTTCGTAGCCCTTGGCGCGATCGAGCTCGGTCGGGTGTCCGATGGACTCATGGATCGTGAGCCAGAGGTTCGATGGGTGGAGCACCAGATCGTAGCGGCCGACGTCCACGGGTTTGGCTGACAGCCGGGCGTTGGCGTCCTCGCCCCATTGTTGCGCGTGACCGGGGAGATCGCGCTCGAGCACGTACTCCCACCCGCGGCCCATGGGCGCCACGACGTTGGTGCGATTCTGAAAATCCGTGCGGTCGGCGGAGACGGCCGTGATCTGCATGATCGGGAAACTGCGCACCAGCGTCTGGTGGATCGATGAGCCGACCGACGACGCGTAATTCCGCTCCTCTTTGGCGAAAAAGAGGCCGCTGTTGACGAACTTGACGTTGGGCGCTTTCAGTGCGGCGGCGTTGGCCTTGAGCAGCACATCGGTCTTCTGCTCGAGCGACACCGACCACGGGTCTATCGTAAAGCTGCTCTTCCATGTGACGTCGGCATACGCCGGGGTGGGTGCCAGTTCCACTGGCGCGTCGCGCGCCACGCCGGTCTGCCGGGCGGTCGCGACGGCTTGGCGAGCAGCACCCGCGACCGCGTCCGCGGTCAGCGTTCGCGTCGCCGCGAAACCCCACGTGCCATCGACCAGCGCGCGAACGCCGCAGCCAAGCGTGTCGGTGTCAACGACGTTGAGGATCTGCTGCTCACGGGTGAACACGAAGTTTCGCTGGAGTCGCTGGATCCGCACGTCAGCGTATTGCGCGCCCGCCATGTTCGCCGCGTTCAGCGCCGCGGTGAGGAGCTCCTTGATTGCCGGCGGGTCGCCGAGGACATCCACAGACGCGCCGGGCGCATTCTGCCGTATCGCGCCGAGCACGGGCGATTCCCAGAGTGGCCCGCGTTTCGTTTGCACTGCAAGCAGTGCGGCGGCGGCCGCGCCATGCTTCAGAAACTCACGACGATCTGCCATTGAGCGACCTCGAACGAGGTAGAGAGTGCGGAGGAATCGAGCGGCCGTTTGACATCAAGCGGGCGACACTAGGTTGCCGGTCAGCGGCGAGCGGTCAGTTGGCGGGGCGAAGATACTGGACCGGGCGACGCGCGGCGAGGCGGCTGCGCGGGGAGCGAGCCTGCGGCTCAGGAAGCCGCGGTGGCGGCGGCGGTCGCAGCAGCGGGGAGGCGATAGGTGGCGATACAGCCGCTGGCGCCATCGCGGTTGGCGAGGGTCAGTGTACCGCCGTGCGCTTCAGCGATCTGGCGGCTGAGCGCGAGGCCGATTCCGGACCCGTGCGGCTTGGTGGTGAAGAAGGGCACGAACAGGTTCGCGGTGGCCGTCAGCCCGAGGCCGTCATCGGTGACGGTGATGTCGACGTGCCCGTCATCGACGGTCCACGCGACTTCGAGTCCACCCCCGGTCTCGATTGACGCATCGGCGGCATTGCGCACGAGATTGATCAGCAGTTGATCGAGCTGGTCGGCGTCACCCGCGATGGTCACCGGCGGTCCGCATGGCACACCGGACGAAACATTACCCGACCCGCAGTCAGGGCGGCGACGAACCGCACGTGCTCGGGCTCGAGCTTGCCCGGGGCCCGCACCTGGCGGAGCATCGTGCCCCGGCGGACCGTGTCGATCCACAGGGTCCCACGCTCGACCGACGGCGCGCGGGATTCGAGGCGGCTGACCGCAACGGTGACCGAGGCGACAGCGACCATGGCGAGGGCGATGACGAAGTAACGGCGCCGACGCGGCGGCGGGGTACGCGTGATGTCCACGGGCCTACTATATGGGAAGACGCGTGCCCGGTACAGACTTTGTGCTAACTCCTGTTGGCGCATGGATTTACGCCAGGATCACTAAGCGGACGATTCCGGGTTCTGCCGCGCGGCTGGGATCGTCAGTCCCAATAACGGACAGTGGGCCGCGTTCAGTGGTTGGCTATCTTCTCTGCTCAATCACCTGACAGCCAGGAGCGAGTGCTATGCCGACGCGCCGAGCGAGCGCCGTGTGGGAAGGGGGACTGAAAGCAGGGAAGGGGAGCGTCAAGACGGAGACGGGCGCGCTGGATGCGTCGTACTCGTTTGGGTCGCGTTTTGAGAGCGCGAAGGGCACGAATCCCGAGGAGTTGCTCGCGGCGGCGGAAGCGGCGTGCTTCGCGATGGCGTTGAGTCTGGGACTGGAGCAAGGCGGGACACCACCGACTCGCGTCGAGGCGTCCGCGGCGTGCACGATCGACAAGGTGCCCGAAGGATTCAAGATCACCACGATGAAGCTCACCGTCAGAGCGACGGTGCCCGGACTGTCGGCCGACGCGTTTCAAAAGGTCGCGCAGGCCACGAAGGACGGGTGTCCGGTGGCGGGCGCGTTGAAGGGGAACGTGAAGATCGAGCTGGATGCGAGTCTGAACTAGGCGGCTCGCCGTGAGCTACACGATCGAGGGCCGGCCCCTGACATCTTGGGGCCGGCCCTCGGTCGTTGACTGGCGAGGTGGCCGCCTTAGCTGGCGGTCTTGTCCCCTGCTTTCTCGATCTCTGCCACGGCGCGGTCGAGGGCGTCCTTGATCCGCTTGAGCTGCTCGGGATCCTTGAGGCGAGTAGCGGTCGCGTAGGTCGCGCGCGCCACATTCTTGAACGCCTGGTGCACCTCGACCATCGGCGCGCCGAAGAAGCTGGTGGCGAACTCCGAGATGCGATCGAAGATCTCGTCCACGGCGCCCTTGTTTTCCTCGAGGTACGTGCGCCCCTCAGCCGTGATCTCGTACACCTTCTTGCCCGCGTCGCCGGTCGTGCCACGTGCATAACCCATGTCTTCCAACATGGTCAGCGTTGGATAGACCGCGCCGGGACTGGGAGAGTAGGTGCCGCCGAGCCGCTCTTCGAGAGCCTTGATGACCTCGTAGCCGTGTCGCGGCTTCTCGCTCAGCAGTTGGAGGATGACATACTTGAGATCCCCCTGCTCGAACATCCGTCCCCCGCGCCCCCAGCCGTGCCGGCCACGCGAACCTGCGCCGGGACCCGCACCTGGTCCACGACCCCACAACCCACCCTCGGCCCACGAACCGCCGCCCCAACCCCACGACCCACGAGCCCCGCGGGCTCCTCTCGGGCCACATCCGTGGCCCCTGTCGCCACCAAACATATTCAAAACTCCGTTAAAGTAATTACTTGAGATATATCGTAACTCTGGCGAAGATATATCGCAAGGGGGGGGACGCAGCCACGCGGGAGCCAGAGTATGGCTTGAGCGCTGGCGAGCGCCAGCCGCACGGAGCTCGCACGGGTTACCCGCGCCGCAAGAGGTGCCGCGTCATGGATCGACTCGTCGGCCTTCGGCTTCCGGCGACTGACATCTCGGTGGTAGTCTCTCGCCCCTCGGCTCTGGCATCCTGACCGGTCCGGCATTTTGTTGTGGGCGCGAGGTTCACCCCCATCACAATCGTTTGCCCGACCGAGGTGCTGATCATGCGCTGGTCTCTTTCGCTGGTCGTCCTGGCTGCGTCCGCAGCCACCGTCGCGCGTGCACAATCGCCAGGATCACGTGGCGGGAGCGCAGACGGTACGAATCATGGCGCCACCGTCTCCACTCCCTACGGCGCGACGGACATGGCGTCGCATATGGAGATGGCGGCGGCGACCTCCGGCGGTGCGACCGGTCTCGTGCTCGACGACCCGAGCCTGCCGGCGTCCGCCGCGACCGCGGCTGCTCGGTTGGCGAAATCGCCGCGCCATCGCGAGGACGTGATGATCCCCACCCCGGGAGTTCCCGGCGACAGCATCCACGCCTGGGTCTACTACCCACAGGTGAGTCATAAAGCACCAGTGGTGGTCGTCATCCACGAAATCTTCGGCATGAGCACGTGGATCAGAGGCGTCGGCGACCAGCTTGCCGCAGACGGGTATATCGCGATCGTGCCGGATTTTCTGCATGGAAAGCAACTGCCAGGCGCGCCGGACAGCGTATCCGTGGACGCCGCGATCGCGGCGATCCGCACGCTCAATCCCGCCGACGTGCAACGCGACATCGCCGCGGCCGCCGCGTACGCGACCCATCTGCCCGCGGCCCTCCCGGTGTACGGCACCATCGGATTCTGCTGGGGAGGCGGTGTCTCGTTCGCCCACGATGTGCAGCCACCAGTCAATGGCGGACCCACGCTCAAAGCGACCGTCATCTACTATGGAACACCGCCCGATTCGGGGACGCTCTCCGCCGCTCGCGCGCCCGCGCTCGGACTCTATGGCGGGAATGACGCGCGCGTGTCCTCGACCGTACCCGGCACCGACTCAGCAATGCGGCGCCTCCACAAGGCGTACGATTTCAAGGTCTACGCGGGCGCCGGACACGGCTTTCTGCGTGCTCAGGAGGACATGGCGGGCGCGAACGCCACTGCGACGCAGGACGCGTGGCCACGCACGCTGGCGTGGTTTCGCAAGTACCTTCATACCTGAGGACACGGCGCCGCTCCGCGCGACGGCTGGTGGCTCAGGCTCTGCAACGGTTTACGCGACGACACCCTACCGTATGTACATCGTTTTCCTCGTAACGTTCGCCATCGGGTTGCTGCTCGCCGTTCGCGCGATGCTGTACGGAATAGAGCGGCCGCCGAAGCCCGCCAGATCTCGCACCGCGGCCGCGACGGCCGTCGTCACCGGGGTGGCCGCTCCGCCACGGTTCGTCATCAACCTGCCTACCACGGCGGGATTCGCGACCGGATTCGGCGCCACCGGCTATCTGCTCGTACGGTATACGACGCTGTCCACCGCACCGATCGTGGTCGTCGCAGCGCTCGCGGGAGTAGCCGGCGCAATTGGCGCGCTGACGCTCGTGGCGGCTTGGGCGATCCCGGCGGCCAAAGCAGAAGTCGTCGATGAGCGCTACGTGTTGCAGGGGGCACCGGCCCGCGTCGTCTCAATAACTGACAACGGCTCGTCGGCGGTGATCGAATACCAAGCGGACGGCGCGAAGTTGACGTCGCGCGCGACGGGATTGGATGGCGTGCTGCTCGAGGCAGGCGGGGACGTGGTCATCGAACGGATCGAGGACGGCATCGCGTACGTCGAGCCCTGGGATCGGGTCGAGGCGCGGCTGTAGGCACCGGAGGTGACGGGCACATGTCCGACACAGCGATCTTCGCGGTGGTCTTGGGAGGCCTCTTCGTGCTGCGCTTCGCCGCGGTCACGGTAGTCTTTTACTACATCCTCCCCAACGACGACCGATGTCCGAATTGCGACGCGGCGACCGCCCGCGTTCAAGCCCGGTGGATTGGCCGGCTCCTACCCCATCTGCGCAACAGCTGGTGCATGCGGTGCGGATGGGAGGGATTCCTCCGGGAAGGCGCGTTGACGCCGGAGCCCCAACCGACGGAGATGAGTAAGACTAGCAGGTAGCGATTGGCGATTGGCGAACGCAGGACTGTAGTTGCCGTCACATCGGCGCGAGAGGCCCGCGCAGCGGGGGCCGTTCGTGAAGCCCCTGACTGTCGGATGCCGCAAACGGGCCGCCGCGCACAAGCGGTTCGCCGTCGGTGCAGGTTGCCATCGCTATCCGCTTCCCCCACCAAGCCAGCCGGTATAGGCAACTGGTGGCGGCGCGCGAGGGCTGTTGCGGCGAGGTGTCGAACACTCGGGTCGCTGTCCGTGGCGGCGGCGGTCAGCGCGGCGCGGATCGCCTGAGAGGTGTCGGATGACGCCGCCAGGATATACGCGGCCTGCTCACGGACGCTCGCGGCCGGATCGCGGAGCGCGAGAATGGCCAGCGGGATGAGCACGACTGGCGCGGCGTGCGACGCCACCATCGCCTCGATCGCGACGGCCCGCACGTTCTCGTCGCCGTCGGTGGCAGCGCGCGCCAGCGCGGTAGTGACTGAGTGATCGCGGCCGGCGCCGACGTCGCCGAGGGCCGCGACCGCCGCGATGCGGAGCGATGGGTCGGACGCGGATGCCGCGCGGACGAGTGCGGGCGTGGCCGCGCCGGCCGCGGGGCCGGCGGCGCCAAGTACATGAGCCGCCTGCACTCGAGATGCCAGACGTGGCGATCGACTCAAAACGGTCACGACCGCGAATACGACGTCCGGTGATTCCGTGGCCATGCCCGCGAGGGCGGCGGTGGCCTCGTCTCGAGCATCGGCATCCGAATCCTCGAGCAGGCGAACCTCGGCGCGGACGATCTGCGCTCGGAGCGGGCCCGCCACGGGCCAGAGGTAGTCGAGCGCAGCCGCCGCGGTCGCCCGAGTGCGGGCCGACGTATCGGCAGTGGCAACCAGCCACGCCGCAGCCGACCGGCCGTCGTAGCGACGCTCGTTGTTGATCCTGCCAAGCGACAAGACGGCACACAGCGTCACGATGACGATGATCGAAACCATCGCCACCGCGGGCCGGGTGCCATCCTGCCAGCTCGATCGCGGGGCCATTGCCCGCAACGGCCAGCGTGCGCTACACGCCGAGACTCAGTCGGAATTGGATCATGAACGGGCGGCCGACCGAGGCGCCGCTGAAGAAGGCGCCCTTCAGCAGGTACGTGTGGTCGAAGAGATTCGTGACGAAGATCTCAGGACGGACGTACGTCGCCCGAGCGAAGAAGGTGTATCCCAAGCTCAGGTTCTGGATGTAGCTCGGCGGCACTTTGAATGCGCGGTTGAAGCAGAACAACCCCGTGCAGTAGCTCTTGTTGCCCGGCTGGTAGCTGTTGCTGGCGACACTCCCGGTGTCGTTGGGGACGTTCCCGTCCGGGTTGTAGCCGTTCGTGAGGCCCGTTCCGTAGATCCCGGTGGCACTCACGTAGAAGCCATGCGCACTGTACATGGCGTTCGCGACGCTCGACATATGCTGGTCGTGATCGAGGTCGAAGTAGTCGTTCGGCGTCTGCGTCGGAAAGAATCCCCCCGTGATCGGTCCGATACCGTATGCATGATTGAGGGCCAAGTTGACATACCCGGATACTGGTCCGCTGGGCTTGAACTCCACCACGCTCTCGATGCCGGTCACCCAGATGTGACTGATGTTGACGTCAGTGGTGATGGCCGAGCCGGGAATGGTCGTATCGTCGATGCCGGGCGTACTCTCCTTGTGATAGCCGGAGAGCTTGGTCACGATACCGAATGGGAAGCGGTGGATGTACCCGACCTCATAGAACGCGTCGCGCTCGGGTAGGGTCGGTGAAGTCACGACGTTCTCGTCGGCTTGCTGCGTGATCGATCGTAGGTCCTCGATGTTGGTCGGATAGAAGAGGCGGCCGAAGTACAGGTAGAACGTGTTCGACGGCGTAGGAAAGAAGTTGAGTCGGATGCGAGGACTGGCCTGGGTCTGGTTCGCCGCGAACGGCTCCACGTGACTGTCGAAACGCAGCCCGGTGCGGAGCTCGAACCACTCCACCGGACGGACCGATGTCTCCGCGTAGGCGCCCCAGTCGTACCCATCGAGTCCGGAGACCGACGCGATGGGGGGCTGTACGCCCGTCGGATCGGTGAGCTGGAAATTTTCGTGTCCGAAGGTGTGTGAATAGTTCGTGCCGATTTTGCCGTCCATGAGGCCTGTCACGACCGGAAAGGAGAAATCCGCTTTCACGCCCCCGATGTCGAAACTCCGATCCTCATAGACGTCGCGTGGCGTCGCCGTCGGGTCGCTCGCATCGAGGAACGACGGTACGTCGGCCGCGCCAGGTCGGTAATTCAGCGATCCCTGACGGAAATACGGTCCGATGAACAGCTCTGGCGGTTGGCTTCGCTCGTCGGTGCCCAAGGAATCCCCGAACCGGTGCCGATAGGACAGGTTCACGAAGGCGTTGACGTCGGTCTGGTGGTCGTTGAGCGTCGCCACCGTCGAATCGTACGGGACGTCGAAGTGCGTCGTCGAGTAGTTCGCGTCCAGTGAGATCAGGTCGTGCGGGCCGGCTGCGTATTGCAGCTTGCCGAAGCCGAACAGATCCTGCCCATGGTTGTGGTAGTTGATTGGCGCGTCATTCGTGCCCCCGATGACTGGCTCGAGCCGCATGTCCGTTCCCTGCGCTTCGCCCGAGAAGAACATGCCCAATTTGCCCTTGTTGCCGCTCATGGTGAGCGACTGACCCATCGCGTTGTAGGTGCCGTCGTACGTCGACTCTTCCATGTGGAACGGCCCGGTCGGGACCTTGGTCTGGATGTTGATGACGGCGGCGATACGGCCGCCGTATTCGGCGTCCCACCCTCCAGTCTGGAAGTCGATGTTCTGCACCACTTCGGGGTCGAACAGCTCGTTGAGGGAGCCCGAGATGCCTGGGGGCACGGGCACGCCGTCGATGAAGTAGGTGTATTCGGCGTGCTGGCCGCGTATATGTACTTCGCCAGTGGGTGCCCGGGCGGCTCCGGCGATGGCCTGCTGGATGATCCCCGACGTCGTCGTGCTGGGTGCAGTTCGGGAATCGCTTTCGTTGTACGTCTGGTCGCCGGTCCTGGTATCGACGGCGACCGGCGACTGGCCGGAGACCTGGACCTCGGCGAGGGCTGCCGCTGCGGTCGAGAGGTGAAAATCGATACGCGTGGTGCCGCTCGTGATGGTGAGCGGATGGGTTTGCGACGCGTAGCCGATGAAATGGACGACGATGACGTAGTCGCCGACCGAAAGGTCGTGAATGATGAACCGTCCAAACGGATCCGTCGTCGTGTTGGCAACGATGTTCGTCGTGCGCTGGACGGTCACCTCGGCACTTTGGAGCGGGTGACCGTTGGCGCTGTCGGTGACGGTTCCGATCACGTCGCCGGATGTCGGTGGATCCCCCGGCGTCGATCCGACAGCCACGACCGATCCGGCGCGTAGATGAACGGCCGCGTGGGCGGGGACGGCAATTGCGGCGGCCGCGAGGGCCAGACCGATGGACAGGGCGCGCGCGGCGCACGCGTGGCGCTGCGCACGGAACCGGTGAAGCACTGTGAGCACTGAACGATCCTCGTCGGCAGGAGATGGCGAGGACGTCGCATGACGCGCCGTCCTCGGCCACGGCGCGACGCGTCCGCGGACGCGGGCGTCGGCCATGGCGACTGCTGCGGAGGCCGGATCGCGGTGTGTCGCTCGGCCGATCGTGCCGCACGCGGCGGCAGCCCGAATGGGTGTGCCGCGGAGGCCGATCAGTTGAGTGGGGTGCGCACTCGTCGCGTGGGCGACGGGCGCGTTACGCGGTCCGGCTAGACGAGGACCGGTGGTCCGCGAGAACGGGGAAGTGCGCCGAGCGCGGCGGGCGCATGGCCGAGGAGTGCCGCGACCTGCGGCCGCACGGTCGCGCTGGGCAGTGGTGCGGCGCGCGGTACGGCCGGCTTGTCGAACGCGGTGGCGAGGTACTGACAGATCGCGCAGTCGTCGGTGTGGACCCGCGCACATTCGGGACGACCGTGGGCCTCGATGTGCGAGGCGGCATTTGGTTGGTTGCCCGCCGCTTCGAGCTGAGCATCGGCCAACGCCGCGGCCGCCGGTCCGGTGAGCTGGACCAGCGCGACGACCAACGCCAGGAGCCGCAGATGCAGTTTACGCAGCCGCACGATGGGGATTGTATATCCGTCCGGGTGGAAATACCAGGCGCCGTGGCGCAGCGAGATCGCGTTGCCCGACCCTATTAGACGCATGGTCATCGCCCAGGGGTTCCGGGTCGAGAGACCGAAGGGCATCGGCGTGCGTGGGGCTTGGCGCATGGGTATTGGGGGGATTGCGACTCTGGCCAGCCGGCCGTCTCCGACCATTGAGCTGTGCCATCTGGCCTCCGGGCCGCCCGTCACTAGATTGTCGCCCATGCGGTCCCCACTACGGCGATTCTTCGCGGGACTCTTCGGCCTCTGGATGACCATCACGGTCTCCGGGATCTCGCTGCAAGCGTGCCCGGAGCACGGTGGTGGCTGGCTTGGTGGAGCCGTGGACACGGGCATGCACCACGACCCGGCCTCTCCCATGACCGCTGACATGGCGGCCGCAATGGTCGCGGGCCATCGTGGCCACGATGGCGATGCATCGGGCGCGGGACATGGCGGCCATCACGGGCATCAATGCACGTGTCCGGGCGCATGCTGCACGACCGGCTTGGTGAGTGTGCCCCCGGGCCGCCTGGTCGCGATTCCCGTTGTGCCCGTCGCCGTCGCGGCGGCGGCACCGCTCGTTTTTCGTGACGTCGCACCGCGCGCTGCGCCCGACGTCGTGATCCCTCCGCCACTCGGTCCCCCCGCGCAGAGCGTCTGACCCCGGTTACGGGGTCGCGCTGGGGCGACGCGCCGGATATGCGTCGCCGCGGGTCAGGGACACTATGTCCCTCCCGTCGGACCTGTGCGGAGATCTACATGTCATTCGATGGGGATGTGCGCACCGCCTCCGCGGTTGCGCACACGCGCGGTGCCCCGCCCACGGCGGTATCGACGCGACGACCGATTGGCGATGGGCGATGGGCGACGGGCGGCCGGCGTATCGAAGGTGCGTTAGCTCGTGCGCGTCGCGTGTTGGTGTCGCTGACAGCCATCGGGATCGCGGTGGGTGGCGCGGCGGGCGTGGCCGCGGCGCAAGTGCCAAGCAGTCACCCCGACACGAGTGCACAGTCACGGACCACGTCGGCGGATAGCGCGGGTGCGGCGGCGTTCGCGGACTCGCTGGCCGACACGCTGCCCCACAGATTGCGGCGGCGGCGATCCGCGCCTGAGGCGGTCGCTCCGGCATCGCGCCGCGCATCGGCTGCGGCCGATACGGTGCCCAACTCCGCGGCCGGGACACCGCGGCGCGACCTGTCTGCGCGTCGCGATTCAATGGCCCGCGGAACCGCCCGGCTGGGCGCGGTCACCGTGACGGCGACGCCGGTACAGCCGACGGAGCCCGTCAGCGCGGTCACGGTGACGCCGGCGGCGATTTCCCAAACGCCGGCGAATTCTCCGTACGAACTCTTACGGGAAACCGCGGGCGTCGAAGCACACGAGCAGGGTCAGGGTCCGGGGTTCGGGTCCGACCTGTCGATCCGCGGGTTCAGCTCTGACCACTCGACGGACATCGCGCTGTGGATCGACGGCGTGCCGATCAACGAGCCGGTCAACGGGCACGCCGAGGGCTACAACGACTTCAATCTCATGTTCCCGGAAGCGGTGAGCGGGATCGACGTGATCAAGGGTCCCACGAGCGCGCTATTCGGAAATTTCGCGTTCTCGGGCGTCGTCAACGTTCGCACCCTCGAGCATCTCGACGGCACGCAACTCCAGTTGACCGGCGGGAGCTACGGCAACGGCGAAGGCGTCGTCTTGACCGGGTTCGATAACGGCGGAACGCGCGGGGTGCTGGGTCTCCGGGTCACCCACGATGATGGATGGCGCCCGCATGGGGAAAACCAGATCGGCCAGCTGCACGCCCGGTATCTGCACGACCTGACGCGGTCGGTCACGCTCGATCTGGGGATCGAGGGGTTCGCCACCAGCTACAACTCACCGGGGTTCCTGGATACGGCGTCGTACTTGGCGAAACAGTATGGCGTGGTCTCGAACTTCGGCGATGGCGGGTTCAAGCGTCATGCACAGGAGCGCGCCAGCGTTCGCGTCGTGCTGTCGCCGTCATTGTTCTGGCGGAGCACCATGTATGCGACGGAGGGCACGTGGAATTTTTGGTTGAGCACGCCGCCGGGGCTGGGCGGCGAGCTGGAAGGGTCGGGAATCGAGACGCGAGAGTACGATGGCCGGTACGGCGGCGGCGCGACGAGCGCGCTGACGTACAGTGTACCCGGGATCCAGGTGACCGCGGGCGGTGAGTCACGGTACGACCACTCCCACTATGAGAATTGGGGCGAAGCAGCCAGTGGTTTTCGCCAAGACTCAGTGCCGTTCGCGATCGTGCAGGCGCATCAGCTCTCCGGCGGCCTGTTCGTACAGAGCAACTTCGACGTCACCAAGTACCTCCGCGTGGACCTCGGCGGTCGCGTGGACCAGCTCTCGAGTAGCGCGCTCCAGCCGATGGCACTCGCGCCCGACACGATCGGTCCAAATGTGCAGAGCCAACACAGCAAGGGGGTGTTCTCTCCGAAATCCGGCCTGTTGTTCCGGCTCCTACCGTGGGCGGGTGTATACGTGAACGCGTCTCGCGGATTCCGGCAGGCGGACGGCGTGATTCTCGATCCCACCGTCCCGTTCATCACATTGTGGGACTACGAGGCCGGAGTGAAGATCGACCGCGGCCCGTTGTCCATCGACGCCGCGGTGTTCCGCATGGATCTGAGCAACGAGCAGTCGTTCAACGGGGTGACGACGATCAGCGGCGGTCCGAGCCGGCGGCGCGGGGTCGACGTGACGGCCCAGGCCGCGGTGACGCCGGATGTGACGCTCTCGACGAGCTTCACAGTGCTCGATGCGAAGTACACGCGCTATTTCGACTCGGACGCGGGGATCGACTATTCGGGCCAACCGGTGTTCAATACGTCGAGATTCGTGGGGGACGCGGCTATCGCGGTCATGCCACACCACTCGATCTGGCGGCTGCGGGTGGGAAGCAATTTCCAGGGACAATACACGCCCTTCGAGGAAGCGGTCGGCCTGACGCGCCCGGCGTTCGCATTGCTGTACGCCAGCGGCGGCGTCCGGGTCGGGCACGGCGTCAGCATCGAGGCGGGCGTTCGGAACATCCTTGACACGCAATATCGGGAGCTCGAATCGGGATATTTCATCGCCCCGGGCGAGCCCCGCGCACTTTACGGGACGGTCCACTACGACATCTTCTAGCCCGGCGATCGACCCGCGCTTGACATAGCTTTCGGATCCATCCTCTTCCCCTCGCGAATGTCAACTCCACAATCCGCTGTTCTCGCCGCCCGCTGGTCCCGAGTAGCTGTCGTCGGCGCAATCCTGATGATCGGCGTCGGCGCCGCGCCATCGACACCTGCCGCGCGACGAGCATCCGATCGCGTGTCCGGCACTCGCGCCCGGCAGCTGCAGTTGCACCTGCACCGACACCTGCACCTCGAACGGTCGGAGCCCGCGGCCAACGATACGGTCACGGCGGCGCCGGCGGCCGTCCGGCTGTGGTTCTCCGAGCAGCCCGAGCTGGCCGTGACGACCGTGCGACTCAGTGCCACGGGTGGTGGACCGATCGCGGTCGCGCCGCTCACCCGTGATGCTGGGGCCGACGCTCCGGTCGTCGCCCCGTTGCGCGGGCCGTTGGCGGCCGGAGTCTACACGGTGTGGTGGCGGTCCACGGCGCGCGATGGGCACGTTTCAACGGGCCAGTTCCAGTTCGTCATCGCGCCGCCCGGATCGAAAGCCGGCGCGAAATAGGGACTCGATCGCGCGGACGGTTTGGAATGGATGGGGGTCTTTCGACGGCGGATGTCGTCGCGTGGCTCGGCCGATGGGTGATGCTGGCGGGGATCACCATCTCGGTTGGCGCGGTGAGCTGCCGGCTGCTGCTTGGCATGGTCGGCCAGCCGCTGGAACCGCTGCCCGACCGGGCGCGCCGAGCCGCGTCGTTGGGGATGTGGGCGTCGTTCGCGGTGCTGCCCGCCGCGCTCGTGCGGCTCGGCACCGAGGTCATGGACCTCGCTGACCCAGGCCAAACGTGGTCTGATTGGGTGCATCTCGCGGGGACGGTGCTCAGCCACACGCATTGGGGGTTGGTGTGGGTCGTACACGTCGCGATCGCGGTCGTCGGGAGCGCGGCGTTCGCGCGTGCGCGGACGGGGTCGCACCGGGCGTGGACTGCCGCGGGGGTCTGTGCGGTTGCATTGGCCGCCACCCCGGCGTTTGCCGGACATGCGGCGGCCGTCGAACACCACCGCGCGATCGTGATGACGGCCGACGTGCTGCACGTCCTTGGCGCCGGCGCCTGGATTGGCACTCTGTGTGTGCTCGCGAGCGTCACGCTCTGGAGCGAGCCTCGCTCACCAGGGCGTCGCCGCGCCCCCGAAGAATGGGGGGCCGATATCGCCGGGCTGATACGGGCGTTCTCCCCCGTGGCGCTGACATCCGCGGCTGTCATGGCGGTGACCGGCAGCGTCGCGGCGTGGACCCATCTCGACCGAGTGGCATCGCTGTGGCAATCCGGGTATGGCCGGGCGTTGCTCGTCAAGCTTGCGCTGGTGGCGCTCGTGCTGGCAGCCGGCGCTTACAACTGGCAACGAGGCACGCCGGGGCTGACTGCACCCGGCGGCGGCGGGGTACGAGCGTTCACCCGGTCGGTGTCGGTCGAGATCGCGCTCGGCATGCTCGTGCTGGTCGTCACGGCGGTATTGGTCGGGATGCCCATGCCGATGCCCATGACCATGCCCATGGCGCACTAGCCGGTTCGTCGGCCCCCGTCGCGGCGGCCGTGCGGCACAGCCAATCACCGCATCGTCATCCCGGCCGACATCTCGTCGGCCCCGTGCGAGTGGGCGGGGCGAATTCTCAGGTAGACGCCGATGCCGCCCGGGGTGCGGGTGTGGTATGTCGCGGCCAGCGTTTGTGGGATGGCGTCGAGGGTCAGCACGGCGCCGATGCTCGTCGTGAGGTACGGCGTGAGCCGACCGATCACGCGGGCGTAGCCGATGCTGGCGGATCCGATGTTGAAGCGATCGGCCGCCGGTGGAGGGGGCGTGTCAACGAACAGATCGGCGGGTGATTTCGCGACGTACTCGAGCCGACCGAACACCGTGTTCGCGCCATCCAGATCGAGGTTCGATTCGACGAGTGCACTGTTGGACAGCCGGGGATCGTTCGAGTAGAGATTCGCGCCGTAGATCAACGCGCTAGACCACCGCCCGCGGCTGCCGAAGGCCCGATCATTGAGGACTGAAGCACCAAGCCGGTGCTGCGAAACGGTCGGCTCGAGTTGCTCCGGGCGGTGCAGATATGCATACCACGTCGAGACGCTCCAGCCAGCGTCAGGGTTCACGGTGAGTCGGCCAGAATACGAGTCGAGGACCGGCCCGTGGTCGTCGTACTCGATGTCGGATCGGTGTTGATCGGGCTCGTGGCCGTTGAAGAAACTGGATTCGAGCTTGATGTCGTGGGTGTAGATCCCAACTGTCGCGACACCGAAAGAAATGTGGGTAGCGTCTTGCCAGTGATGCGACAATGGCGCGAAGGGGTCGCTCTGTGCGGACGGTCGATGGGGGAACGCCACTGGTCCTACAGCCGGCTCGCCGACCGGAGCCGCGTAGACCTGGACGGCCAGTCCGTGGGCGATCGGCGTGTCGTAGATGGCCGCCAACTCCATGAACAGATTGTGCGGGTGTTGCCGGTCGTGGAGCGGCGTTCCGTTGAATGCTTCGCCGGATTGGAGAATGAGCGGATACCCACGGGGAGACGTCGTCCACGGGTCGGCGCTGAACATTCCCCGGAGGCCGAGTTGACCGTCGCCCAGCGCGTGCGTTGCGGCGCCCATGAGCCATCCGATTCCCACCAGTTGGGTAGCGCCGCGGCTGCCTCCGAACTGCTGGTCGTAGGCGCCGAATTCGACGCCGTGGATCATGAGCTGCCAACCGCCGATCGGAATGAGTTGGGCGTGCATCGGCGCGCCGTCCGGAAGCCACGACGTCCCTGAGCCCTGGCGGGTCATTCCAATCCCGAGCGGTCCGGCGCGCATGTGCATCGTGGGTGAGCCGCTATCCGCGGGCATCTCGGCCATAGCAGCCATCGCGGGTGCGCTGCCCTGTGCGCCGCCCAGTGCGCCACCGCGTGCCGTCCCGCCCCCGTGGGCCGCATCGGCCGCCGAGTCCTGAGCGGTGTCGGCGGCAGCCGGCGGGGTGGACGCCGGAGACTGCCCGGCGACCGACCGCGCGCTGACGATGGCAAGGGCGAAGAGGGCGCGTGAGACCGACCGCCGGACAACAACCGGCGTGTGGCGACGGGACATGAAGTTCTCGAGCGGAGGCCGGGGCGTGGCACCTGTACCCAGATGGTCCGGGCAGCGACGGTGCACTCCGATGCCGCCGCCGGCGTGAGCCAGCGGCGGGCAGTGCGAACGCAGCCTACCGCTTGGGGGGGGGAGAGTCTGGCGCGGCGCGCCGTGCCGCGGGCGCGATCGTGGTGGCCGACGCGAGCGACTGGCTGGCGACGGCGCGCCCAACTTCCGTCCCGCGGGCGGGGGAGAACACCCCGCGACATGCGTCCATCCCGGCGCAGCAGCCTTGGTCGTGGTGCGGGTGGTGCGGCAGCTGAGGCGGCCCCAGCGTCGAGACGGCGACCGCGTCTGACGCGATCGTCCCCGAGGCCGCGCTCGGCGCCACATCTTGGCAGTGACCGGCCGTACCGTGCGGCATGTGGCCAGCGGCGACGTGGTGGGCGACGCACGCGAATAGCGGCGGCGCCAGGAACATCTGGACCACCGTAACCATCAGCACGAGACCAGCCAGTCCACGGCGCGGCATCACCGGTATCCTAGCCTCTGATCGCGGGTAAGTCACGCGCCGCGGGTAGGGCGGGGTTACGCGGCGATGCGGTCGGCCACACCGGCGGCGCCAGGGTGGAACTCGCCCTCGCTCCGCGCGATGACGATCGTGGCGACGCCATTGCCGATCAGGTTCACGATGGCGCGGGCTTCGGACATGAAGCGGTCGATACCGAGGAGGAGGGCCAGGCCGGCGACAGGGATGATGTGCGTGCTCCCAAGTGTGGACGCCAGGACAATAAACCCTGAGCCGGTCACGCCCGCCGCGCCCTTGGAGGTGAGCATCAGCACGGCGAGCGTGGCGAGTTGCTGACCGATCGACATGTGCACATTGAACACCTGCGCCAGGAAGCCGACGGCCATCGCGAGGTAGATCGAGGTGCCGTCCAGATTGAACGAGTAGCCGGCCGGGATCACGAGGCCGACCACGGGGCGCGCGCATCCAAAGCTGACCAGCTTGTCCATCATGCCCGGCAACGCCGCCTCGGACGACGAGGTGCCGAGCACGAGCAGGATCTCGTCTTTGATGTGCGCGAGGTAGGCGAGCATCCGAAACCCCGCCAGGCGTGCGATGAGGCCGAGCACGACGAAGACGAAGATGCCCATGGTCAGGTAGACGTCGGCCATGACCCGAAGCAGCGGGCGCAGGGCGTCGAGGCCGAAGGTCCCGACGGTAAAGGCCATCGCGCCGAACGCCCCGACGGGTGCGACCAGCATGATGAGCGTGACGAGTCGAAAGAACACCCGCTCGAGGGAGTGGATGAGCGCGACCACGGGGCGCCCACTCTCACCGACCGCGCTCAGCGCGACACCGAAGACAATGGCGACGAAGACAACCTGCAGGACATCACCGGCGGCGAACGCGCCGACGATGCTCGACGGCACGATGTGGGTGAGGATGTCCACGAGCGACCCCTGTTGCGCACCGTCGACATACCGGGAGACATCGCCGTGCGGCAGCCGGGTCGGGTCGAGGCCGGCGCCGGGACGCGTGAGGTTGACGACGACCATCCCAATCACAAGGGACGCAGTACTGACCACCTCGAAGTACAGCAGTGCCTTGACGCCGACACGCCCGACGCGGCGCAACGATCCCGCGCCCGCGATCCCCATCACGATGGTGAGGAAGATGACCGGCGTCACGATCATCTTGACGAGATTGATGAACGTATCGGAGACGGGTCGGAGGGCTGCGCCCCAATCCGGGCGGAGTGCGCCGACCGTGGCGCCGAGCACGATCGCGACCAAGACCTGGGCACTCGGATGACGCGCGATGCGGGAGAGCACGCCGGCCGGGCTCCGGCCGCGCGTCTCGCCGTCGAGGGTCATCGAGTAGTTGCGACGAACACGTTGAGCCACGCGGGCCAGTTGCCACTCATCTCGAAGAAATCGTCGAAGTAGATGAGGCCCAGCGATTCCAATTCGGCGACCAGGCCGGTGAGCGCGTCCTCGCCCACGAGTGGTCCGATCGCGATGAGGTCACCCTCGACCCGGAAATCATCCTCGGTCAACGCGAAGCGCTCGTCGAATGCGGTGCGCGTGAGCCCCGCCCGTTCGAATGCGGCGCGCTGGATCAGGAGGGTCGGGTACGCGTCGCTCAGCGGCAGCGGCATGGCGAACGTGTGGGGGGTGGCGGTTCGATCCGGGGGCCCCTGGAGGAGCACCGGCGGCCGCTCGTGACGATCGAGCGGCCCCGTGTACCTTTGAAATATGCATCCCAACGACCGTCGCCACACGGAGGCGGACTTCGACGTGCTCGTGGTGGGTGCCGGCCATGCCGGGACCGAGGCCGCGGTCGCTGCCGCACGTCTTGGCGCACGGGTCGGACTGGTCACGAGCGCGCTCGAGACGATCGGCCAGATGTCGTGCAACCCGGCGATCGGCGGCGTGGCCAAGAGTACCGTCGTGCGAGAGGTCGATGCCCTCGGCGGGATCATGGGACGCGCGACCGATCTCGCGACGCTGCAGTTCCGGATGCTCAATCGCGGCAAAGGGCCAGCCGTGTGGGCTCCCCGCGCACAGTGCGATCGTGGGCTGTACCGCCGGGCGATACGGTCGCTGCTGGAGCGGCATGCCAATCTCCACCCGATTCAAGGGACGGTCGCCCGACTGCTCCTCGATCGGGCGCACCCCGAGTCCGCGGATCGATCGTCCGGGGGCGTCACGCACGGGTCGGCGGCCGTGGCCTCGACGTTTCGGGTCGTCGGGATCGAGACGATCGAAGGACGGCGCTTCGGCACGCGGTCCGTGGTCGTGACGTCCGGCACGTTCGGACGCGGACGCATCCATATCGGCACCGACCGGCAGGTCGCGGGCGGAAGGGCCGGCGAGGCGCCCGCCACGCATCTCGCGGAGCAACTCGAGGCACTCGGACTCACGGTCGGCCGATTCAAGACGGGGACCCCCCCGCGGATCGACGGGCGGTCGGTGGATTTCGCGCGGCTCGAGCGGCAGGAGAGCGAGATCGACGCCTTCGACTATTCCTGGTCGCACTTCTGGACCTCGCCCCGCACAACCATCACCGAGACGCGTCACCCCGCACAGCTCCCGTGCTGGATCACCTTCCTCGGAGCAGAGGGAAAACAGGTCATCGCGGACCACCTCGGCGAGTCGGCGATGTACGGCGGCGCGATCGCCTCACGCGGTCCGCGATACTGTCCCTCGGTGGAAGACAAGATCGTGAAGTTTCCGGACGCGGTGCGCCATCAGCTGTTCCTCGAGCCGGAAGGGCATGACACCTCCGAGCTGTATGTCAACGGGCTATCGACATCGCTCCCCGCGCCGGTGCAGGTCGAGATCCTCCACACGGTGCCGGGGCTCGAAGAGGCGCGAATGACGCGCGCGGGGTATGCGATCGAGTACGACTACTATCCGCCGACGCAGCTCGACGCGACGCTCGCGGTCCGCGCGGTGGCGGGTCTCTATTTCGCCGGGCAGGTCAACGGCACGACGGGGTACGAAGAGGCGGCGGGTCAAGGAGTCATGGCAGGCCTCAATGCGGCGCTCGCGGTCCAGCAGCGGCCGCCCGTCGTGCTCGGCCGCGAGACCTCATACCTCGGCGTATTGATCGACGACCTCGTCACCCGTGGGGTGGACGAGCCGTACCGCTTGTTTACTTCGCGGTCGGAGTTCCGACTCACGGTGCGACAGGACAACGCGCTCGCGCGCCTCGCACCGATCGGGCAATCACTCGGGCTGTACGATGCCGCCGAGCGGATGATGGTGGAGACCCGGCTCGAGGCGGAGGGCGCGGCACGCGATCTCGCCGAACGCACGACGGTCCGGCCGGACCAAGTCGCGGGATTGCTCGTGGCCGCGGGGAGCGCGCCGCTCACGCAGCCGGTGCGGGCGGTCGAGCTCGCGCGCCGGCAGGGGGTAACACTCGAGGCGTTGTTTGCGGCGGCCGGCGTCGGGGCTGATCTCCCGCGCGACGCGATCATCACCGCGGAGCTCGAGATCAAATACGCCGGCTACTTCGACCGGGAGCGTGTCCAGGCAGAGCGAATGCGTCACATGGGAGAGCTGACGCTCGACGTGGGGCTGCCGTACGCGGAGATGCGCTCACTGACGCTCGAAGCGCGCCAGAAACTCGCGGCGCTCCGACCGGGAACGCTCGCGCAGGCGTCGCGGATCCCAGGCGTCAGTCCCAACGACCTGCAGAACCTCGTGATCGAGATCGAGCGGGTGAAACGGCGATTGAGCGCGATCACGGGTGCCGGGTCCGCAGCCGCGCGGCCAGCCGTCGCCGAGGAGCCCTAAGAGCCACACGCAGGGTCGCATGTGCACCTACCCAGGCGACCGCATGTGCGACCGTGGCCGAAGCTCGCGATGGGTCGTCTCTGACCCACATGCACGTGTCTCCCACCACCCCGGACGCGGAGCCGTCCCGCGACACGCGAGGTGAAGCGCAACGCGCGTCCGGCGATGCCAGTCGGGACGACCGCCGAGACAACGAGGGACGTGGGCGCGGGGCCCTACCGGATACGCGGCGTGTCCCAGTCTCACGCGCGGGGCTCCTGACCGCGGGCGTCGTGGCGGCGCTCGGATTCCTGCCGTTGGTCAACTGGGTTCCCGGCGGATACAAACTCCCCGGTTATTGGAGTGTGGTCGCGCAGTGGCTATCGGGGACCGCGATCGCCGTGGGCGGCGGAATCGTGTTGACGATTCTGTCGCGGCGCATGGTGTGGCTCTGGCGCGACCGCGACGCCGAGCGGATCGGGGCCTGGATGGACACTAAACCGACTACGGTTGTCGCGGGTGCGGCGTTGTGTGCCGGAGGTCTGTACGCGGCCATCGCGCGATGGATCTTCCACGGGCGGCCGCTCCTGATCGACGAGATCGCGCAGGTCCGGCAAGCGCAGATCTTTGCGGGCGGACATCTGTGGCTTCGGACGTCGCTCTATCCGGAATTCTTCAGCTCCCTGCACATGGTGGACGGCGCGGGGAAGGTGTACTCGCAGTTCCCGCCCGGTGGTCCGGCGCTGCTCGCCCTCGGTGCGCTGGCGGGTGCGACGTGGATCGTAGGACCTCTCTGCGGGCTCGTCTCGGTGTTCGCGTTCGCATCGTTCGCGCGCGTCGCGGAGCCCAACCCTCGCATCGCGGTGACTGCGGCGGCGCTGTTCGCGTTGGCGCCGTTCACGATGTTCATGGCGGGTTCGCATATGAATCACGTCACCGCGCTCACCTGCATCTTGATCGGTGCGGCGGCACTCGTCCACGCGACCGCGGACCCGGCGCCGGGCGGCCAGGACGCTGCGTCGAGACCGGTGAGCGACCGCGGCGGGCGGCGGCGATGGCTCGCGTTCGTAAGTGGGCTCGGGTTCGGCGCCGCGGCGACGATCCGTCCGGTCGATGCGCTGGCGTTCGCCGCGCCGGCGGCACTCTGGTACCTGGCACGGGCTGTCCGCGAGCCTCGTCGATGGGGAGAGGCGGCCGCGGCGCTCGTCGGCGTTGCGCTGCCGATGAGCGCGATGTTCTACGTCAACGCGCACACGACCGGCGCGCCGTTGCTGTTCGGCTATCAAGTCCTGTGGGGGAAGAACCACGATCTCGGCTTTCATCCTTCGCCCTGGGGTGAGCGCCATACACCGGGTCGCGGGCTCGAGCTGATCAACCTGTATTTCCTACGGTTGCAGGACTACCTCTTCGAAACACCGATTCCGGCGCTACTCCCGGCGATCGGCGCGTTGGCGATGGCGCCGCGGTTGCGCGTCGCGGACCGGTATCTCCTCGTGAGTTGCGGCCTGCTCGTCGCACTGTACTTCGCGTATTGGGCGGAGGGGGATTTCCTCGGCCCGCGGTTCATGTACGCGCTCGGTCCGGCGCTTGCGCTGTGGACGGTCCGATTGCCGGTGCTGCTGCGCGACCGCCTTCGGTCCTCGCTGCCCTCGACGGCAGCGGCGTTTGCCTTTCGGGTCGCGGTGTTCGCGCTCGCTATCAGCGCGGTCGTCGCGGTGGCCGTGGACATTCCGCTGCGCGCGCACGCATACCGCAATACCGCCGCAACCGAGCGCTGGGCGACCCCCGACGTCGCGGCGCAAGCCGGCGTCCACGACGCTCTTGTGTTCGTGCGCGAGGGATGGGAGGAACAGCTCGTGGCGAGACTCTGGGCCCTCGGCGTGTCGCACCCGCACGTCGAGACGTTGTATCGCGCGGTGGATGTGTGCCGGCTCGATTCGGCGACGACGGCACTCGAAGTGGCCGCCCGTGGTCGGGCGGGCGATGCCGTGATCGCGGATCCGTTCCCCCAGCTCCAGCCCTTGGTTGCCGACTCTGCGCGCGTCGAGGCACAGACCGTAGGGCCCAGCGCGAAGCTGCACGTGCAGGCGGGCTACGGCTACTCGCCCCACTGTCTCCGACGGGCCACGGAGACGGCAGCGGGGATTACACCTTTGGCGCCGCTGCTTGCGGTGGGTGGTCCATCGGACCGGAACATTTACGCGCGCGATCTGCATGCGCGCGATTCGCTCCTCCTCGCCGCGTATCCCAATCGGCCGATCTATCTTCTGCGGCCGACCACCGCGGCCGCGAGCGAATTGCCAGCGTTTTTTCCGGTGTCGCGGGATTCGCTCGAGCGTGCGTGGCGCGTCGAGGCACGGGAGTAGGGGAACTGCAGGGAGTAGAGAGCAGCGAGTAGCGAGAAGACAGCAGAGACCTGCGGTGGTGTGGGGTGCCCGCACGCATCCCCATGTGCGCGGGACCCTGACCGCTAATCGTTGCCCTTCAGGCGCACGCAGTACAGGTGTTCGCGGACAGAGTCGGACGTGTACCGTCGGGTCGCGCTGGGCCGGTCGGAGCGATAGCGCTGATACGTGCGCGTGATGCGGCGGTAGCTGCCGCGGCGGCCGTGCGCGCGGAAGATCCGTGTGATCTCCGCCTCAGGAATAATTCCCTCGCTGTTGTAGCTCATGACGACGTGGTCGGCATCGGTGTCGGCGAGGAGCTGGTCGAGGGCCGCACCACATCCGGCGCGAGTGGACCATTGGGATTTCTGCGCGCCCGGGAGGAGACCGGTCTTGCCGCGCAGGACGGGGGGTTCGCCGAACCAGCCGCGGGCGATGAGCTCGGGGATGTGATAGTACGCGCTGTACTGCCGAGTGTTGTATGGCGGATCGAGGTACAGCAGATCGAAGTGGCCGAGTGTGGGCGCGAGCGCGGACACATCGCCCTGGTGGGCTTCGCATCGCGCGTGGCGGCCGTTGTTGGTCCCGGGGCGCGCGGCGATCGATGGCGGCCGGAGGCGCAACTCGCGCAGGGCATTGGACTGCCAACTCTTGATATACGCGGCGTAGATGCCGGCGGTATTCGCCACCGAATCCGCGGCTTCGAGGAGCGCGGCGAGCACGATGTAAAACTCATCATCGCTGATCGCGGCGGTGGCGCGCCATTCGTGGAGCTGGACCCGAATCGCGTCGATGCGGCGGGCGGCATCGAGCGTGAAATACATGCGAGGCGCCGGCTCGGCAGCATTAGGGGCAAGGGTCGTGGACGCCGCGGTCGATCGAACGCGTCGAGCGTGGAGTGCCGTAATCACAGATGCGGGGCGCGACGGAACCGGTGTCCCGGGCGCGTGTGGCATCGCGAAATGGTGTGAGATGAATGCAGTGAGTGGATCGAGGTAGTGGTCGAGGTAGACGAGCAGTTCGTCCAGCGGTCGTGCGCCGGCGGCGGCCGCGCGCGCGGCATCGGATCGCTCGGCGGCGCGTCGATCGACGAGTGCAGCGAAGTCTGGTCGGACCCGTGCGGCGTGCAGGCCCGCGTCATCGCGTAGTGCGGTGAACTGCGGATAGGTCTCGGCCACCACGTAAGCGCGCTGGAAGACGTAACTGAAGGTCATGAGGTCGCATCCCACGACCGTGGCGCCGCGCGACTTGAGAAATGTGCCGACGGCGGCGGTCCCGGCGAAGGCGTCGAGCGCACGCGTCGGCTGGGGAAGGTCGAGCCGGTCGAGTGCGCCGGCGATGAACGGGAGGAGCTTGGTCTTGTTGCCGATATAGCGCATGAAGGGCCGGCGATTGGCGGCGAGCGGACAGCGTCTAGCGGGAGGCTAATCGTTGAGGGGCTCGCGCGTAACGTGCGAGGGGAGCACCGCGCGGTGGAAACAGATGTTTATGTTCCACGTGGAACATCGGCGAATCGGGAGCTGGGCGAGACATGGATCGCCCGGGTTGGCGACGGAATCCGAGGTGGTCGCCCGGTCCACCGATCTGACGCTATATTCACGCGCCGTGCCTCATGTCCTCGCCATCGCCAATCAGAAAGGCGGTGTCGGCAAGACAACGACCGCTGTGAATCTCGCGGCCAGTCTCGCCGTCGCCGAACAGCGGACGCTGCTAATCGATGGCGACCCGCAGGGGAACGCCACGAGCGGTATTGGCCTCGCCCGCGACGCGCTGGGTGCGACGGTGTACGACCTATTGATCGGTGGCGCAACGGCAGCCGAGGCTCGCCACCGGGCGGTTCAGTTCGAGACGCTGGACGTCATTCCCGCGACGCCGGACCTGGCGGGTGCAGAGATCGAGTTGATCTCGCGGCATCGCCGGGACCAGGCCATGCGGGACGCGTTAGCGCCGATCGCCTCGGAATACGACTACATCCTGATCGATTGCCCGCCGTCGCTTGGACTCATCACGATCAACATGTTGGCGGCGGCCGACGCGTTGCTGATCCCGGTCCAGTGCGAGTACTACGCGCTCGAGGGGCTGTCGCAACTGCTCAATACCGTGCATCTCGTTCAGCAGAGTGTCAACGAGCTCCTCTCGATCGACGGCGTGCTGCTGACCATGTTCGACGGACGGTTGAACCTGTCGCGCCAGGTCGCGGCCGACGCCCGCGAGTATTTCGGGCCTAAGGTCTACAACAACGTGATCCCCAGGAATGTACGGCTGGCTGAGGCGCCGAGCTTTGGGAAGCCGATCATCCTGTACGACGTAACATCAGTCGGGGCACAGGCGTATATGGCGGTCGCCCGGGAGATGCTCGAACGCCATCGGTCGGCGTCCGCAGCCGCCGCGCGACGCGCGAGCGCCGGTGGACGGGGGGCGTCAGGCGCGCGGGAGCGAGCCGCGCCGGCTGGCGCTCCAGCAGACCGGATGCGAGACGAAGCGCTGCGGCAACGTGGGGGTGAAGGACCATCAGCGAGTGGCCTCCCGACCGGCGGTGACGACGAATCTGGGGACTTCGTCCCGAGGGTCTAGAGACCTACGGGCCGAAGTCTAGAGCGTAGACAGTCGAGAGTAGCCAGGAGAGGGAAGGGCGAGAGGTGATCGCCACGCGTCGACGGACCGTCTGGAGGAAGATGTTCCACGTGAAACACCCGTACCGGACGGTGGCCTAATGCCGTCCGAGACGCCGCGGCGATTGGGGAGGGGGCTCGGGGCGTTACTCGCACCAGGCACTTCCGGCCAATCACGGGGCGGCGGTCCCGCCACTGAGGGGACCGTTCAACGGATCCCCCTCGGACAGATCCGCCCGAACCCGTTTCAGCCTCGCAAGGAGTTCGCGCCCGAAGAGCTGGCCGAGCTCGCGAGCAGCCTCAAAGCATCCGGTCTCCTGCAGCCGGTGACGGTCCGTTCGGTCAGGTCCACGGGATCGGACGGAGAGTCCGGCCGCGGCGACGGGGCGAGGTTCGAGCTGCTCGCCGGCGAGCGGCGCTACCGTGCCGCGCTCGGTCTTGGCTGGGTGGACATCCCGGCCGTAGTGCGTGACGTGGATGACCGCACCGCCCTGACACTCGCCCTCGTCGAGAATCTGCAGCGTGCCGATCTCAATCCGATCGAGGAGGCCGACGGCTACGCGAGCCTGATCCGCGACTTCACCCTCACACAGCAGCAGGTGGCTGACGCGGTGGGCAAGGAGCGATCGACGGTTGCAAACATGCTGCGGCTCCTCAACCTTCCGAGCGCTGTGCGCACGATGCTCCGAGACGGCCAACTCTCGCTTGGTCATGCCCGCGCCCTCCTGGCGCTGAACACGGAGCGGGAGATCGTGGCCGCAGCTCACGAGACCGTCGCCCGCGGGCTTACGGTACGAGACGTCGAAGGGCTCGGACGCCAGCAAAATGGGGTATCAAAGCG
Organism: Gemmatimonadota bacterium; assembly: GCA_003152485.1. GTDB lineage: Bacteria > Gemmatimonadota > Gemmatimonadetes > Gemmatimonadales > Gemmatimonadaceae > Palsa-1248. The sequence goes on from PMAE01000020.1 coordinate 66,549, forward strand.
CCACAAACGCGCCACTAAAGCGGCACAACGCCTGGATTCCCATGGAAGGGAAATGGAGGACAGGCTCCGGCGACATCTGCAGACCGATGTCACGCTGGCGGTGACGTCACACCAGCGCGGCCAGATCTCGATCCAGTTTTATTCGAACGACGACCTCGAGCGGCTACTCGAACTGATCCTCGGTCCGACTGGAGAGACGCTGTGACCACGGTGGGCCCGGACATGGGTGGCACTAGCGCCCCACCGACCGCCGAGGCGCCGGATGCCTCCATGGGATCCGCTCCGGCGCGCAGCACACGGACACCGGCCGCGCCGGACGCACCGGACGCACCGATCGCAGGCGGCTACGGCAACATCTACACCCCCCACGCGGGGTCGATGATCATCCAGGTGCAGCGCGAGAGCGGACTCCAGAGCCGCACCATCGTGCTCTCCGCTCGACAGATTCGCGTGCTGCGATTCATCATGTCGCGCACCGGGAAGATGCTCGCCGCGGCCGCGGTGGTGATCGCCGTACTCCTGATCGCGGAAGCCGCGCGCGTGCCGACGCTGACGTATCGGATCTCTCGCATGGAGCACACGGCACAGCGACTCGACACACTGGAGCGCTCGCTGTCACAACTCCAGAAACGGTACGACCAAGTGCGCACCATGATGGGCGGCGCCGCCGCCGCTGACGCCGATCATACCGCGACTGGCGTGGTAGGATACGCGCCGGCCCCGAGCGCGCAGACGAGAGTGCCCGCGAGCGCGCCGGCGAACACATCGGTGAACGCATCCGCGGGCGCGGCTACGAACGCTGCCGCCGGCAACACCGCGACCAACGCCACAGGCGACGCCGCAGCGCCCGACGTGGCTACCACACCGCCACTGACTACGGGTGACGGGTCGGCCGACTCCGCCGCGGTGGCGGCGCCGGCGGCCCGTTCGAGGAAGGCGAGGCACACCCCAGCGGCGCCCGCAGCCGTCGTCGTCCCGCCGCCGCCGGACTCCGGTGCGCCGCCGAGCCCTGAGGCGGAGCCGCAGTGATTGGTGGTGGGCAGTGGGCGGCCAGCGAGTAGATTTGCCCGTGCCCTCCCGGGCGGACTGATCGTCACACGAACGTCCGAGTAGAGGATCTGCGGCGTGCACCTGCGGCGTACGCCGCATCGAGAATCGCGTCGCCCGCCCACACGGCGTCGCCATCGCTTCCAGACTCACCTTTCACGATCGCACCCATGGCCATGTTCACGAAAGACACAGTCGACAAGCCAGATCTGAAGACCAACGCACCAGCGGAAGCTGCACTCTCGATAATCGCATTCGGGATGAAGGTGCACGGGGACATCGACACGAACGGCGTGATCAAGATCGAAGGGAGCGTCGAAGGCACGATTCGTGGTGCGCGGCAAGTGCTGGTGGGTCGCCAGGGCGAGATCAAGGGCGACGTCAACGCACGCGAAGTGGTCGTCGGCGGCCGGATCGAAGGCACCATCACCGCGTCCGAGCGCGTCGAGATCCAGGGTACCTCAGGGGTCAGCGGCGACATTTACACGAAGTCGATCGTGGTCCTCGAGGGCGGACGCATCAATGGCGCGGTACGTATGGATGAGGCAGGCCGCGCGATCGGGACGGCGCCGCGGACGGAACCGAAGCCGATGCCGGTCGCGGTGGTGAGGTAGCGGCCGACCGCCAATCCCCATGCGTCTGTCCACATCTGTCCACATCGGCCTGTGCATAAGTCTGTGCGCGTGTGGGCAACTGCGGGACACACACCGGCGTAGGGCTCGAAACGACCGCGCGGCGACCAGCGACCAGAAACCCTTCAAAGTTGCGTTGCTCACGCCCGGTCCGATCTCCGACCAGGCGTGGAACTCGGCGGCCTATCGTGGGCTCCTGCGGATACAGGACAGCCTCGGCGCGCAGATCAGCCACATCGAGACGAAGACGCCCGCCGAGTTCGACGAAAACTTTCGGCAGTACGGGGCGCAGGGGTACAATCTCGTCATCGGGAATGGCTTCGAGTATCAGGACGCCGTGCAACGCGTCGCCCCCGACTACCCGCAGACGATGTACGTGACGACGTCCGGCGACCGGACGGGTCAGAACTGGGCCGGCATCGATTTTCGGTTCGAGGAAGGGGCGTACCTCGCGGGGATGATCGCGGGCAGCGTCACGAAGACCGGTGTGATCGGCACCATCGGCGGCACCGAGCTGCCGCCCGTCAAACGTGGATTCGCCGGGTTCATCGCGGGCGCACACGCGGTCAACCCGCGGATCAAGGTTCTGTCGTCGTACGTCGGAAATTGGGACGACGCGAGCGCCGCTAAAGAGCAAGCGCTCGCCCAGATCACCCAGGGCGCCGACGTCATCTTCCAGAACGCGGACGCCGCGGGCCTCGGTGTGTTCCAGGCCGCGAAAGATTCCAAAGATGTGTGGGTCATCGGTTCCAACTCCGACCAGAACGGCATCGCGCCCGCAGTCACGCTCGGCAGCGTGGTGATCGATCTCCCACACGCGTTGTTCATGGTCGGCCAACAGATCCGGGACGGTCTGTTCACGCCAGGGGTCATCACACTTGGCGCGGAACAACAGGTCGTGAAGATGGTGATCAATCCCGCGCTCGGTCCACAGATCCCGGGCGCGACACGCGTGGCCGTCGATTCCGTTCAGCAGAGTATGGTGGCGGGCCGGTTCGTCGTCCCGATCGACAGCGCCCTGCTAGCGCCGGCGGCGGTGCCAGCGGCGGTGCNNTGCCAGCGGCGGTGCCAGCGGCAGCATCACCGACCCCCTCCCTGGATAGCGCAGCGGGAAAGACATGACGGACGGTGGTTAAGGAGTCTTTGTAGTTGGCGATTCGCGATTGGCGATTGGCGGGGTAAGCTTTCGGGGTCGGCTGCGGCGCGCGCGGCCGACCCTTGGCGTTCGGTGCCAACCACTCACCAGCCACCCCTCCGTTGCCGCTCACAGCAGATGTCGTTGCGTATCTCGATCAGCTGCTGGGTATCCCGGGAACTCCGGATTATCCGACGGCGCTGAACGGACTGCAGGTGGCGAACCGGGGCACCGTCTCGAGAGTCGCGGCCGCGGTCGACGGATCACACCGCACGATCGAGGGCGCGATCACCGTTGGCGCCGATCTCCTGCTCGTCCACCACGGACTCTTCTGGAAGGGCGCGCAGCCCATCGTCGGCGCGCAGTACCTCCGGCTGCGCGCGTTGGTCGAGCATGACATGGCCGTGTACGCCGCCCATCTGCCGCTCGACCGACACCCAATGCTCGGCAACAACGCCCTGCTCGCGCACGAGCTTGGGCTCACGCCGTCAGGCGGGTTCGCGCAGTTCGAGTCGATCGCGATCGGAGTGCGCGGCGCGGCTGACATCCCAACCGCCGATCTGGTGGCGAGGGCGGCGCGATTTGCGCGAGCGCACGGGGGTGACGCACACGGAACGGCGTTCCCCGACGCTCGCCGCACACGATCCTGGGCCATATGCACGGGGGGCGGTGCATCCACCGAGACGCTCGACGAGGCCGTGGCGTTGGGGGTGGATACACTGATTGTCGGCGAAGGTCCCCATTGGACCGCGGTCGATGCGCCGGAGCGCGGGCTCGTGATCATCTACGCTGGGCACTATGCCACGGAAACGCCCGGGGTCCGCGCGCTGGCGCGGGATGTGGCGTCACGATTTGGCGTGCCCTGGGAGTTCATCGCTGCCCCGACGGGGAGGTAGGTGATAGAGAGAGCGCGAGGAGATCGGTGAGAGACGAAACGGGGACGTCCGACCGCTCTCGACCGTCCGTGCTCGTGATGCGGGGGATCGTCAAGCGATTCGGCGAAGTGGCCGCGCTCGATGACGTGGATCTCACCGTGCGTGCGGGTACCGTGCACGCCCTCCTCGGTGAGAACGGCGCTGGCAAGACCACGCTCATGCGGATCGCGTTCGGCATGATCAAGCCCGACGCGGGCACGATGGCGATCGATGGCACGGTGCGACGGTTTAGATCCGTCGCCGAGTCGATCGCGGCGGGCATCGGGATGGTGCACCAGCACTATACGCTGGTCCCCGCGATGACGGTCGCCGACAACGTCGCATTGGGCCTCCGCGCTCGCTACGACGTGCGGGCGGTGAGCGACCGCATTCGGGCGATCGGCGCCGACACGGGACTGACGCTGGATCCCGCGGCGATTGTGGGTGACCTGTCCGTGGAGGCGCAGCAGCGGCTCGAGATCGTCAAGGCGCTCGCACGCGACGCCCGCCTTCTGATCCTGGATGAACCGACCGCCGTGCTCGCACCATTGGCCGCAGCCGAGGTGCTCCAGTGGCTGCGAACGTTCGCGTCGGGGCATCGGTCCGTGGTGCTCATCACGCACAAGCTGCGCGAGGCGATGGGGATCGCGGACGACGTCACGGTCCTTCGTCGAGGTCGAGTGGTGCTCGCGGTGCGGGCGGAGGCAACGACCGAATCTGCACTGGCGGACGCGATGCTCGGAACAGAGGACAGCCGCGACCGGTCGGCGGCGCACGCGATACTCGGTACCGCGGCACCCGGTGGTCAGTCAGCGACGGTCGCGACCGCGGCGCAGGCTTCGGATGCGGGCCGCAGCGATGATCGGAGCGGCGATGGTGACCCGCTGGTCATCGCACGCGGGGAGGCCCCGGTCATCGCGGCGAGCGGCGTCACGATCAGGGATCAGCGCAGCGTGGTCAAATTGGTCGATGTGTCGTTTGCGATCCACGGCGGGGAGATCGTCGGGATCGCGGCCGTTGAAGGTCAGGGGCAGCACGAGCTGCTTCGAGCGATGGCGGGGCGGATGCCGGTCGCGAGCGGGAAGTTGACCACGCCCGCCGCGACGGGGTTCGTGCCCGAGGATCGTCAGCGGGATGCATTGGTGCTCGACTTCCCGCTCTATGAGAACGTGGCCCTCAATGGGGCGGGCGCACGCAGCGGCCGCGTCAGGTGGCGGCGGATGCGCGAGCATACGCAGCAGCTTCTCACCGCATTTGATGTCCGTGCGCGAGATGGCGGCGTCCGGGCAGTCACGCTCTCAGGGGGCAATCAGCAGAAGCTGGTGTTGGCACGTGAGCTCGCGGACGGACCGCCGGCCCTCGTCGCGGAGAATCCGACCAGGGGACTCGACATCCACGCAATGGCTGCCGTTCACGCGCGGCTCTTCGAGGCTCGCGCCCGGGGGTGCGCCGTCGTGTTCTACGCGAGCGATGTGGACGAAGTGCTCGCGCTGGCCGACCGGGTGCTCGTGGTGGCCGATCACACGGTCCGCGAGGTGCGTCGTGACCGGGACGCGGTCGGGCGTGCGATGTTGGGGTTAGTGCATATCGCGTAGAGAAGGCCCTGTGCCGATCTGCCGCGGCCATGGATCGATGACTGGACTCCAACGCACGAGGGCCGGCTGCGATCCGCTGCAGCCGGCCCTCGGGTGCGATTACGGCGACCCGCTCGCCGCTAACTCGCGATCCCCAAGCCGCAGGGAGTGGGGAGGTTGCGTGCGTCGCATTCGGTGGTTGGGATCGGCATCACCGTGGGGACCTGACCATTGGTGACGGTCGGGGGGATCGTGTTCAGGACACCGAACCGCCGAGCGTCGATCCAGCGGGTGCCCTGCTCCCACAGCAGAGAGTACCGGCGCTCGTACAGCAACTCCGTGACGAGTGCCGTCGGCGTCGTGGCGCCGCTGTACGCGGGGAGGTTTCCGGAGTTCTCGCGGACGAAATTCAAGTCGTTGACCGCACCCGCGGTGTTGCCGGTGCCGATCTCGGCCTCGGCGCGCAGGAGCACCAGCTCTTCGTACCGGATAATTGGGATCGGCGCACTGAGGTTCGGATTCCCCCCCGCGAAATACACCGCGAACTTGAGATTGCCGATGACCGAGACGCCGGAGATGACCTGAGGGGGAGAACCGGCCGGGATCGGCACGACTTTGACAATTGCCCGTAGATCGATCGCCGTTCCACCGACTTGCAACTTCGCGTCGGTATTGATGGTGGGTATGGCGAAGAACGTCACGCCGGTGAGTGGGTCGGCGAGCTCGTTCTGGATGTCACCCAACCCGTTCGAGAAGTCGAAATACGCACCCAGGGCGAAGTTCGTTGCGACCAGTGCGGAGGAACCCAGGAACGACGAATCGAGCGCCGTGATCGCTTGGGAGTAGTACGACGCGGCACCGGGTGCGCCGGCCGCGTGGGACTGAGCGGTGGCGCGGAGCACTAACGCTTTCGCGGTCAGCGCCCAGGTCAGTTGGTCAAACGTCGCCGGCGTGCCGAAGTTCGAGTAGCCTGGCGGGAATGAGAATGGGAAGCTCGCCGACGCTCCGGCCGCGAGATTGGCGCGCGCCGAATCCAGTGTATGTAGCGCCGTGGCATAGACGCTGTCCTCACTGACGAAGGGCGCCGGCGTCGCGGTCGGCGGGCGATCGACGTCGACCGGCGCGCCCAGCTGGGCGCGCGTCTCGATGACGCGCATGAACATGAGCGCCTTGGCGGTCTGCGCGACGGCCGCCGTGAGCGATTTCTCGCCGGCCGTCATGTCTGGCACTTTCGCGACCGCGTCGAGGACGATATTCGCGTCGCGAATCGTCACATATTCGGGACTCCAGAGCGAGGCGCCAAATTCGGAGCTGGAGAGCGGTCCGAAGTACGGCTCCTGAAAATCCGGCTGATTGTTGTTGGACAGGTTGATCCCTTCGCGGCCCATCGAGCCGACCCGCCAGACGTATCCGGGCGCGTCAAAGCGTTGGGCATCGAAGATCCCGGTGACCGCGGCGCCGACGCTAGCCCGCGTCGGGTTCCCGGTCAGCGAGCTGAGGGTCTGGTTGTTGGGATCGGTGAGGTTGTAGTTGTAGCACGCCGAGAAGAGGATCACCGCGGCCGCGGATGCCAGTGCGGCGCGCCCGAACGGCGTGACCCGAACAGCGGCGCTGGGTGTGCGTCTATGAGTGCGCAGCATCTCAGAGCCTCGCGTTGACGGAGAGATAGAACGTGCGGGACGGCGGATACGGCGCCAGGTCGATGCCGCGAGTGATCGCCGACTGCCCATAATTGCTGACCTCGGGATCGTACCCGTAATAGTTCGTGATGAGAATCAGGTTGCGGCCGGAGAGGTTGAGCGAGACCGCATCGGAGCCGAAGAATCGGTGTGACGCCGCGGGGGATAGCGTGTAGCTGACCCGCAGTTCGCGAAGCTTGAGGAACGTCGTCGACTGGACGAACGGCGTCGCAATCCCGTTGAACGCATCGGAGACACGGGCGGCGCCGGCGGGAGTCCCATCGTCCGCCGCGAGTTGATTGAAGTCGTAGAGGGAGAGCGTCTGGTTCTGCTCCACGCCGCCTTTCTGCCAGTCCCACAGCATCGACAGGCCGAATTGGTGGAACGTGAAGTCGTTCGAGACCGACCAATCGTAGTCCGGCTTGAGCTGGCCCATGTAGCTCACGATGAACGAGCCATCCGGATTGGTCCCGGTCTGCCCAATGATCTGGGTGATGGGACGTCCGGTCTGCACCAGGAACTGTCCGAAGGCGAGGCCGAAGCCTGGCGTCGCAGGCGTGAACGACGGGAAGGGAAGCGAGAGCACGTCGTTGCTGATCGAGGTAAAACTCGTCCCGAACGTCCAGGTGAAATGCCTGGTCTGGACCGGGACCAGCGTGCCGCCGATTTCGATCCCCTGATTTTCGAAGACGCCGCCGTTGGAGACCAGCGACAGGAACCCGGAGGATGGTGCGGCCGTCCTCGGGAGGAACAGGTTGCTGGTCTCGCGGTGGAAGTAGGTGACTTCGAGATCGAGACGTCCCGTGAGGGCCGAGACGTCGGTCCCGAACTCGTACTCGCGGGTCGTCTCCGGCAGAATCTTGGCATCGCCGAACGCGGCGTTCTCGCCGATCCCGGTCGCGCTCACGCCACCAATCGCGGTGTTGCTCTGCAGCAGCGTGAACTTCTGACCGAACAACGGCTGGTTCCCGGTGATGCCTTCGTCGGCGCGGAGCTTGATGTTGCTCCCCGAGCCCAGGACGTTGGGGAAGTTGTACGCGGCGGCAACCTTCGGGTACAAGTAATACGCGCCGGCACTCCCGTTGGCACTGCTGCGCTCGCCTCGCAATCCGACCTCTACGAGTAGCCGGTCGTTGAGCGCCGTGACCTGTTCCTGCCCGTACAGGGAGAACGTGCGCTCGTGCGTGCGCTCCTCGAACAGCTGCGGAACGGTTCCTTGATCCACGTCGACCGCGCCGCCGGCCAGATTCGACGTTGACGTGTTGCTCAGATCCAGCTCGCGATCCTCGAACGTCGTCCCAATGGACGTCGTGGCCTTAAAGGCCGGTTCGATCAGCGAGTGAATCGCGTTGAGGTTCCAGTTGTACTGGCGACTCGCACCGGTTGCGAGCGTCGAGACTCCGGGTGATGAGGAGATCTGTTCGAAATACAGATTGGATGGCGCGACGACGCGGGAGTTGTCGTTGAAGAAGTCGAGGCCACCGGCGGCCACGAGCCGCAGGGAGTTGTGATCGGTCGTAAATGCGTTGTAGTTCGCGGTGCCGCCGCCGGTGAAGCGGTTGACCTCGTCCGAGTTCTGTCCATCGGCGATCGTCTGCAGCGGGTTGGCGCCGAGATAGGTGATCGGGAGCTGCGGATAGATGCCGTTTTGCGGCTTGATGTTCTCGAAGCTTGGGATGTAGGCGAGCGCGTAGGGAACGCTGGCGCCGCTATTGTCGTTGTTGACGAAACCGCGATCCGAGCTGTTGTGGGCGTAATTGAGGTTGAAGCTCCCCTCGAGGCTCTTGGCGAGCTGCTGATCGAGGTTCACCCGCAGCGTCTGCCGGGAATTGCTCGTACTCCCGATGATGCCCCCAGTGTAATCGATGTCTCCGGAGGTGTAGTACCGAGTCCGGTCGTTGCCGCCACTCAGGTCGAGCAATGTCTCGTAGTCGACGGGCGTCTTGCCGGCGATCTCGTGCAAGTGATCGTAGAAGGGGAGGGTCCCGTTCACGAGGAAGGGGGAAACGACGGCCGGAGTGAAGACCGAATCCGCCTGCGCGACGTTGAACCGCCGCATGGCCGGACCTCGGAGCAAGTCGGCCGAACCGACGCGCTGCGTGATGTCGGCTTTGGACTTTCCGGCCTGTCCTTTCTTCGTCGTGATGATCACGACGCCGTTCGCGGCTTTGGAGCCGTAGATCGACGAAGCGGCCGCGCTCTTGAGGACCTCGATCGACGCGATGTCGTCGGGATTGAGATCGGCGAGGCGGTTCGCGCCGTCATCCTGTAGTGGACCGCTGCCTGACTGCGTGCCGCTCTTGGTGATGGTGAACAGCCCGGTGGGGACCGTGGCGTTGCTATAAATGATGCCATCGACCACGAAGAGCGGGTCGGAGGCGCCAATCGCGGTGTTGACGCCGCGGATCTGGATTTGGACCCCGCCGCCTGGCGCGCCGGAATTCGTCTGAATATTGGCGCCCGGGATCTTGCCCTGGAGCGCTTGATCCACCGTGGTAGCGGGCGCTCGGGTCAGCGAGGCGCTGTCCACGACCGCCGTCGACGTCGGCGCGTTCTTGCGGGAGATGCCGGTCGCTTGTCCGGTTACGACGATCTGCTCGAGCTCGGCGGCGTCGTCGTTGAGCGCCACCTCAACGGTCTGATCACTGGGGCCCACCGTCACATCGCGTGGCAGCGATCCGATAGCGCGGACCGTGATCTGCACCGCGCCCGCGGGGATGGTGAGGTGGAACTGACCGGTCTTGTCGGTCTGCGTGCCGCGGGTCGTCCCTTTGAGCAATACCGTGGCGTAGGCGATCGGCGGCCCACCACCCCCGGTCACGGAGCGGGTGACGGTTCCCGTCACCACCCGTGCTTGAGTGGATTGCGTGTCCTGCGCGGCAGCGCGGGTCGGCGGCCACAGCCCGACAGCGCACGCCATGAGCCATACCGTTCGACGAACGAAACTTCGCGTCATGGGACCCTCCCCAGATGGGGCCGGTGGGTGTCAACCGCCGGTCCGATGGGACTGGCGCAGTACTCGAGCAGTATTCGTTAGGAACACCGCGTGAAACCGATACGGCGTGCGGCATCATGCATGCCCCCCGATGCCGCCGCCCACCTCGCCAATCGCGCAGGCGGCAGCACCATCGGCGGCCATCCCACACGCCGGGCGATGGGGGCTTATGATCTCACACGATTGTATACGTTGTCAAGAGCGGGCGGAGATACATTCTAGGCGGCGTCCGACGTGCGCATACTCTTCGCGCTCATGCCGCGACCTATGGTCTCAGGACGTCGTCCGTGGACAAATCGAGGGATCCGCCGCTGCTGACCGGCCTTCGCGCCTCGATACCCGACGCGCTGGTACCAAAACTGTTCACCACGCTGCGCGGGTATACGAGAGCCCAGTGTCGGGCCGACCTCACCGCGGGCATCATCGTCGGCGTTGTCGCGCTGCCCCTCGCGATTGCCTTCGCCATCGCGAGTGGCGTCACCCCCGAGCGGGGACTCTACACGGCCATCATCGCGGGTTTCATCATCTCGGGGCTCGGCGGGTCGCGGGTCCAGATCGGGGGGCCCACCGGCGCGTTCGTCGTCATTGTCTACGGAATAGTCCAGAAATATGGGATTGATGGGCTGACCGTCGCGACGATCATGGCCGGCTTCGTGCTGATCGGCTTCGGGCTCGCCCGGTTCGGCGCCGCGATCAAATTCATCCCCTTTCCCCTGATCATGGGATTCACGTCGGGGATCGCGGTCATCATCTTCTCGAGCCAGGTCAAGGATCTTCTCGGGCTGCAGATGGGGGCCGTCCCGGCGAGCTTCATCGACAAATGGATCGCCTTCGCCCAGCACGTAGGCGCCATCAATTGGCCCGCGGCTGCGCTGTCCGCGGGCACGTTGCTCGTTCTCATACTCTGGCCGCGAGTGAGTCGGCGGGTCCCGGCGCCATTCGTCGCGCTGATCGCGGCGACGGTCACGGTCCGCGTGTTCCACATTCCGGTGGAAACGATCGGCAGCCGGTTTGGCGCGATCAGCGCCGGGTTCCCGTCGCCGCACCTCCCCTCGGTGTCCCTGCATACAGTGGCTGACCTGGCCGCACCGGCGTTTGCGATCGCGATGCTCGGGGCGATCGAATCGCTGCTCTCGGCCGTCGTGTCGGACGGCATGATCAGTGGAAGTCATCGGTCCGACATGGAGCTCGTCGCGCAGGGCGTGGCCAACGTCGTGGCGCCCCTCTTCGGCGGCATCCCGGCGACGGGCGCGATCGCCCGAACCGCGACTAACGTCAAGAACGGTGGCCGTACGCCGGTTGCGGGTCTCACGCATGCCGCCACGCTCCTGCTCATCACCGTGTTCTTCGGGCAGTGGGCCTCGCTCATCCCGATGTGCTGCCTGGCGGCCATTCTCACCGTCGTTTCCTACCAGATGAGCGAATGGCGCATCTTTCGCGCGGAGCTACGATCGCCGCGTGGGGACGTCGCGGTATTGCTCGTGACCTTCCTCCTGACCGTGTTCTTCGATCTCACGCTGGCCATCGAAGTAGGAATGGTCCTGGCCGCATTTCTGTTCTTACGCCGGATGTCCAGCAGCACCGCCGTGCGCGGGGCAGGCGATGGGGTGGATCCCAGCGGCGATGGCGAGGAGGAGCTCACCGCACTGACATCGAGCCACGCGAGCACGTCCCACGAGCGAACGCCATTGGCGCGCGAAGGCACGGGCGAGATCCCTCGGGGCGTGCAGGTCTTCGAGATCGCGGGACCGCTGTTCTTCGGCGCGGCGGCCACATTCAAGGACGCGCTGGGCCGCGTCTCGAAGCGCCCGGAAGTGCTGATCATTCGCATGGGATTGGTGCCGGTCATCGATTCAACCGGACTCCGCACGTTGGCCGACGTGGTACATCGGAGCCGGCGTGAAAGGACACTGGTGATCCTCTGCGAGTTGCACCGGCAGCCCGCGGCCGCATTGACTCGTTCGACTGTGATCGAGGACGTGGGGGAGGAGAATCTGGCGACCACACTCTCAGCGGCGCTCACACTGGCTCGCGAGCATCAGGCGGCAGTCCGTGCGCTGCGTTCCACGCAGTGATCACCGTCGACATTGGGCAGGCGCTGAGCGCGTTCTGGCGCGGATCGTTCGGCTCGGAGTACGCGATCGTGTCCGCCACGCTCGTACGGGCCACGCCACTCATCTTCACCGGGCTCGCAGTCGCGATCGCATTTCGCGCCGGCGTGCTCAACATCGGCGCCGAGGGTCAGTTCTTGGCTGGGGCGGCGGCCGCGACCGTGTGCGCCGGGATCGCGGCCTCGTGGCCTCGCGCGGCGCAGTCGGCCATCGGTCTGCCGCTCGCATTGATCGGCGGCACGGTGGCCGGCGCCGCCTGGTCCGGCGTCGCGGCATGGCTCAGGCGACGATTTGGCGTGCTGGAAGTGATCAGCACCATCATGCTCAACTACGTGGCGCTCGAAGCTGTCGCGTACCTCGTCCGGGGTCCCCTGCAGGAACCGCTGCATATCTATCCACAGACTCCGACGCTCCCCCGTGGGTTGCATCTGCCGACGCTCGTCCCCGGAAGCCGACTGCACGTCGGCTTCGCCCTCGCCGTGGTCGCGGCCACGCTCGCATGGTGGATGATGCGTGAGACCGCGTCCGGGTTCCGGCTCCGCGTGACGGGGGCGAACCCATACGCCGCGGCGAGCGCGGGACGCATCGATGTGCCGGCGGTCACCACGCGGGCGTTTCTCGTGAGTGGCGCATTCGCGGGGCTCGCCGGCGCGGTGGAAGTGACGGGTGTGACCTACGCGCTCTACGACAACATCTCTCCCGGCTATGGCTACACGGCAATCGCCGTCGCGCTCCTCGCCAATCTCAATCCGTTGGCGGTCATCGCCAGCGGCGTATTCTTCGGCGGCCTGGAGGCGGGGGCCGCCGCGATGCAGCGCGATGCGGGCGTGCCATCGGTCATGGTCTCGGTCGTCGAGGCGGTGATCATCCTGGCGATCCTCGCCGCAGGGGCCGCCCGGATCCGCTGGCCACCGCTCGGCGTGCGGTGGCCCGGTCGGCGACGTGTTTCCGGGGGAGCACCCGCATGACCGGCGGTGCAGCCACCGTCACCGCGTTCCTCGAGGCCACGGTGCGGACCGCGACCCCACTCCTGTTCGCGGGACTCGGCGAGACGGTCGTGGAGCAGGCCGGGGTGATCAACGTCGGATTGGAAGGCGTCGTCATCGCCGGCGCGTTCGGCGGCCTGGTGGGCGCGACGACCGCCGGGCTCGGGACCGGGTTCGTGGTCGCGGCCGTCTCGGGCGCGGCGATGGCGGCGGTCTTCGGGCTGTTCGCGGCAATCCTCCGGGCGGATCAGGTCATTAGCGGGACCGCGGTCACGCTGTTGGGGCTCGGCCTCACGGGCGCGTTGTATCGGTGGGGATTCGGGCCAAGCGGCGCGGCGCTCTCCATTCCGACGATGCACGCCATGCCGATTCCGGTGTTGAGCCGCGTGCCCCTCCTCGGACCCGCGCTGTTCGATCAACCACCGATCGCATACCTGGCGTATGGTCTCGTGCCGTTGTTGTGGTGGTGGACGTACCGCACGTACGGCGGCCTCGCGTTGCGCGCGGTGGGTGAGAACCCCGACGCGGCGCGTGCCGCGGGGATTGCGGTCCGCCGGGTCCAGTTCGGCGCCGTGCTCGTCGGCGGGGTGCTCGGTGGGGTGAGTGGCGGGACGCTCGTGCTCGCGCAGGTGGGAACGTTCGCCGAGGGTATGTCCGCCGGCCGCGGCTTCATCGCCATCGCGATCGTCGCGCTCGGGCGCTGGAATCCGGTCGGCGCGGCCGCCGGCGCGGTGATCTTCGGCGCGGCGAGCGCACTGCAGTTTCTCTTTCAGGCGATGGGGTGGCGGGCGCCGTATCAGCTCTTCCTCGCGGTTCCGTACGTGTTGACGCTCGTGGCGCTCGCGGTCGCGAGTGCTGCGGGCCGCGGCGGCGCCCCCGCGGCGCTGGGGCGATCGGCGATCGGCGACTAGCCCCTTACACCCTCCCTCGCCTCGGTGACCATCTGCCGAAACATGCGCATGGCCAGCAGGCACGGAATGCCGTACGTCACCAGCCACGTAATCAGCAAGAGATCGAGCAGTCGGGTCCGTGGCCAATGCCCCTGGAACCCGTATCGTACCAACACGGTGCACAGCACCAGCGTCACCACGGTCGGGACGGAGAATCGCAGATCGTAGCGGACCCGCCAGGGATCACCCGACACGGCGCCGATCGTGACTTCGCCAGACCACACGGCGAGCAACGGACCGAGGCCACGGCCACCCCACGGGACCGGCATCCGGAATCGAAACCCACCGATCACATCATGCCGAACGCGCGCCCCTCGCGCCGAGAGCTCGTGGCCGAGCCGAAATACGATCTCGCGCGTCTCCCGCGCCGTCGGCTGCGGCACCAGCGGCAACGAACCTAGCACCCGGCATACGCGCTATTCCACCGCGCGCGCCAGCGACGGGGGCCGACGCGCTCGAGGAGCGTGTAGGAGCTGCCGTCGCCATAGTCGCGGCCGATGACGATCGCGGCGCGTTGCCGGGGGCCGCGACCGAGGAGGACGGCGGCGAGCATCTCGCTGGATTCGACGTCGTCTTCCGCACCGGAGACTCGTTCGGAGTAGGCGGCGATGTAAGGCGGGGCGGCGCCGCCCGGTCCGGGGAGCGTGTCACGTTCCAGGACGATGAGCAGGTGCTCTTCCTGCGGGCTTGCTTCCTGGTTGAGGCGGCGCACGACTTCCGCGGCAAGCACGGTGTCGCCCGAGGGCAGCGTGAACTGATGCGCGTCGCGCACCGAGAACGGGAGGCCGCGAAACGCTGCCGCGGTGTCATTGGGCAACGCGGACGCCGCGTGTGCGATGGCGGCGGCGCGGCGCGCGGAATCCACGGCCGCCAAGCCGATCATCGAATCCATGGGGAGCGACGTCGCGTGACCGGCGGCGAAGCCGACCGACCAGTCGGGCGGCGGACCGTTGGGGGTCGCGAGATGCGCGGTCGGCCACGCGGTGCAGCTTCCGGTGAAGTTGCCGGCGGCCGCGGACGCCAGCGATGCCGTGCCGGCGATGCCGTGCCGGGTGAAGAGATCGGCGCGCGGGTGGTGATCCAGGGCCGAGTCGTTGGCGGGGGCGTCAGCGAGCGTGCTGTCGGTAAATCGTGGCAGGACGACGACGGCTTCGCTGGTATTGGTGCCGACCACGAACAGGTCGGGTCCCGCGACCGTGTCGTTCCAGCCGGCCAATCGCGCGGCCTGCGAGGGCCCGGGCGGCGACGTGGCAGCGGTTGGCGTGGCCGCTGAGGTGTTCGTGGTGTCGCTTGCCGGTCGCGTGCGTTCGCACCCGGCGATCGCGACGACGAGGCCCACGGTACCGATCGCGGCGCCTACTGCGGAGCGCATGGGGGGAAGATGCCGTGCGCTGGGATGGAGTGCTAGTCAGGCGGCGTCGAGCGTGAATGACGAAGTGCGCAAGCGGCTCGATGACATTCTGAACGACGAGGTTCGATACCTCAGGTCCGTTCGCTGAGCCGCGGGCTCGGCACCGGACCGAGCGACCCGAGGGAGGCGACGCCGCTTACGACGCGAGCGCCGCGGCTACTGACAGGCGATGTTGCCTTCGATGGTGGCGGGGGCGGCGGGGGCGACGGAGCCGTAGAACACGGCGCAGGTACTGGGCGACGCCATGACGTTGGTGACGCTCGCCGTCCATCCGGTGGCGCTCGCGGTACTGATCGTGATCGTATCGCCGGGCGAGGAGCTGAACTGCAGCGCGCTGATCGACGTCGTGTACACGGCGTTGTTGTAAAAATATGATTCCTGCATGGTAGCCAGATTGCGGAGGTCTTCACGCATGGCAGCTGCCTCGGCCTTGCCCTTCGTATTGGCGAACTTCGGCACCGCGATCGCGGCGAGAATGCCGATGATCACGACGACGATCAACAACTCGATCAGCGTAAACCCGCGTGCGGCACGAGGCACGCCGGATCTACAGCGAGATAGGTGATGGGGATGCCGCTGCATACAACCGTTGCAAAGCAATGCTGAGACCGCCACACTGACATTTGCTGATGTCGTTGCGGCTAAAGGTGTTACAAGATTCCAGCAGGCCGCCATCCCGGACTTCCTGCCGTCGAAACGCCACGGATACCGCATCCTGCAAGTCTGAAAGAGGACAGTCGGGCAGAGTGACCGACCGGGCGGGCACGGTGGGAGTTCGTGGGCTCCGGCGAGTTCCCCCGACCGGGCCGATCGGAGCCGCCCCGAGTTATCGCCCCTTGGCGTCCACCCAATTGGGGCCGACGCCCACGTCGACGACGAGGGGGACGCTGAGCTCGGTGGCGTGTTCCATCTGATACGCGACGAGGGCTTGAAGTTTGTCGAGTTCGTCGGGCGGTCCCTCGAAGACCAGCTCGTCGTGCACTTGGAGCAGCATGCGCGCCGCAAACCGTTCGGTCGCGAGCCGGTCGTGGATCCTGATCATCGCGATCTTGATGAGGTCGGCGGCCGACCCCTGGATCGGCGAGTTCTGCGCGGTCCGTTCTCCAAATGCTCGGATGTTGAAATTGCGATCGCGGAGCTCCGGGATGTAGCGCCGCCGGCCGAAGATCGTTTGCACGTATCCACGCTCCCGCGCGTGTTCCACCATGGCGTCGAGGAATGCCCGCACGCCTTGGAAGCGTTCGAAATAGGTGGCGATGAACAGCTTGGCCTCGGCGAACTCGATCTTGAGCTGGCGCGAGAGCGCGTGCGCGCCCTGGCCATAGATCGTCGCGAAGTTGATCGTCTTCGCCCGCCCACGCATCTCCGGGGTCACCTCATCCAGCGGCACGCCGAAGATGACCGACGCCGTCTGGCGATGGATATCCCCGCCGGCACGGAACGCGGACACGAATGCCGGATCACCCGAGAGATGGGCAAGGAGACGGAGCTCGATCTGCGAGTAGTCGGCGGTCATCAGCATCCACCCCGCGCGCGGGATGAAGCCACGGCGGATGTCGCGTCCGAGCTCGCGTCGGATCGGGATGTTCTGGAGGTTCGGATCACTCGAAGACAAGCGACCGGTCGACGCAACGGTCTGGCTGAAGGAGGTATGCAGTCGGTGGTCCGCCGGCAGCAGCATCGCGGGCAGCGCGTCGAGGTACGTGCCTTCGAGCTTGAACAACTCGCGGTACTCCAACAGCAGCTCGGGCAAGACATGGCCTGCTTCCGCCAAATCCTGGAGCACGCTGGCGTCCGTGGACGGGCCCGTCGCAGTCTTCTTTCGGATCGGAAGTTGGAGCTTCTCGAACAGAATCGCGCGAAGCTTGGGATTGGAGTTGATGTTGAACTCCTCGCCAGCGGCCGTGTAGATCTCGCGCTCGACGCGCTCGCGCTCGCGCTGAAACCGTTCCTTCAGCGAGCGGAACAGATCCACGTCGATCGCGATGCCAGCCCATTCCATTTCGGCGAGCGCGGCGACGAGCGGGATCTCGATGTCGCGAAAGAGCGGCATGAGCTCCAGCTCGCGGAGTTGCGGCTCGAAGATCGCGCGGAGCCGGAGCGTCATGTCCGCGTCCTCGCACGCGTAGTCCCGCGCGCAGTCGATGGGCACCTGATCGTACGAGAGCTGCGCTTTGCCGCGGCCGCAGAGCTCATCGTACGACGTCATCGTGTGGTCGAGGAACTCCAGCGCCAGCAGATCGAGCCCGTGCGAGCGACGCCCGGGATCGAGCACATAACTGGCCAGCATGGTGTCGAAATCGAGTCCGGCGAGCCGAATGCCGGCCCGTCGCAGCACGAGAATGTCGAACTTGGCGTTCTGCGCCGTCTTGTGGACCGCCGGATCCTCGAGCAGATCACGCAGCGGCGCCATCTCAGGCGAGTCGATCGCCGGGAGGTTGCGGACCGGCGCCAGATTGCCGGCCGCGATCACTCGGGCGGCAATGGAGGTGGACGACGCGGCGGATGATGGCTGACGCCGTGCAGGCGACGGGCGGCTCGGCGCCGCGTCGTCCCGCGCATCCTCGCCGGTCGCGGGGGCGCCATCCGCATCACGGTCTGTGCGCTCGAGCGACACGACACCCTCCCGACGTTCGACCGTCCGCGCACCGACCACGAGCTCGAGCTCGCCAACCGGCGACCGCGGATCGCGGTGCCGGAGCGGGAGGTAGTACGCCTCCCCGGGAGCGAGGGCGATCGTGAGGGCGACGAGTGTCGAGCGCATCGGATCGACCGTGACCGGCGACTCCCGGTCGATCACGGCGACCGCATCGATCGCGAAACTGCCGACGGTTCGCGCGCGGCCGACGAGATCCAGGAGCTGGGGGACGGTATCAATTGTGTGATATTTAGTAGCTTTCTGCTCCTTTTTTTCCGGCACGGGTTGGCCCACGTCCCGAGCCATGGAATGGAACTCCAGCTCGACGTACAGGTCGCGAAGTCGCGCGGTATCCGCGTCCCGGACTCGGAGTGCCTCGAGATCGAGCGTGATCGCGAGATCGGTGCGAATAGTTACTAATTCTTTGGAGAGGATCGCCTGGTCGCGAAACTGCTGCAGGGCTTCACGCGGGCGTTTCTTGGAGACGTCGGCCGCGTGGTCGAGGATCGATTCGAGCGACCCGTAGGTCTGCACGAGCTCGCGCGCGGTTTTGTCGCCGATCCCGGGAACGCCGGGGACATTGTCGGAGCTATCACCCACCATGGCGAGGTAGTCAGTCACGAAGGCGGGGGCGACGCCGAGCCGCTCGTCGGCGTTCTCGAGTCCCACCCACTGTTCCTCGACACTGGCCGGACCGCCGCGTCCCGGGTTGAGGAGCCATACGCCAGGGCGGACGAGCTGTTGAAAGTCCTTGTCGCCGGAGACGATCACGACATTCGCGCCCTGGTCGGCACCCTGCCGAGCGAGCGTCCCAATAACGTCGTCAGCCTCGAACCCGTCCAGCGTCAGAATCGGAATTCGATTGGCGTCGAGGATTGCGCAGATGCGCTCCATGCCGCGGTCGAAGTCCGCTTGCAGCTCGTCGCTCAGCTTCTGCCGCGTGGCCTTGTAGGCGGGGTAGCGCTCATGACGGAACGACATCCCGGAGTCGTTGACCCAGCCGAGATAGTCGGGGCGGTGCGTGGCGCGGAGGCGCTGGAGGAAGTTGACGATCCCCCATGCGGCCGACGTGTTCTCGCCGTGGCTCGTGGTCAGCGGCCGGGAGATGAGCGCGAAGAACGCGCGATAGATCAGCGCGTACCCATCGACGAGGAAGATGCGGGGCGAGCCAGGGAGCGTCGGGGCCATGGCGGAAAATACAGCGATGGCAAATCGCCCACGATCAGCCCTTCCCGAAGAGTCCTTTGACCTTGGCGAAGACGCCGGCGGCGGGGTTGGCGACGGCGCGCCGCGTCGTCGGGGCGGCCGTCGCCGCAGCACTGAGCGCCTCGGCGAAGCCGATCGTGGTCGCGAATCGGGCCGCGGGCTGCTTCGCGAGCCCCTTCATGATGACGTCCGATACGGCCGCGGAGAACGTCAATCCGGGCTTCGCGGCGTTGAGGGCGATGGGCGGCTGGGTCAGCAGCTGCGTGAACATCTCGCGCGGGCTCTTCGCGACGAAGGGATGCGTGCCGGTGAGCAGGTAATAGGCGATCGTCGCCAGGCTGTACTGATCCGCGGCCGGCGTCACCATCTCGCCCGACAGCGCTTCCGGAGCGACGTACAACAACGTGCCGACGAAGAAACCCGCCCGCGTAAGTCGGTCCTCGGCCCCCGTATCGGTGTCGGCCGCAATACCGAAATCGAGGAGCAGCACCCGCCGCGTCTCCGGATCGTACATCACGTTGTCGGGCTTGAGATCGCGATGCACGATGCCAGCGGCATGCGCGGCTTGGACCGCGCCCGCGATCTGCAGGATCATGTCCGCGACATCGTTGAGGGGCAGGGGCGCGTGCCGTTTGGCGTAGCGTTCGAGCAACTCGCCGCTGGCCCATTCGATGGCGAGGAAGTGCAGCCCGGGGCGCGCCTCGCCGATCTCGATCGTGCGCACTACATTCGGGTGGGTGACGCGTGTGCCGTACTTCGCCTCGCGGACGAAGCGGGCAATCGCGGTCTTGTCATCGCGCAGCTTCTCGCGAAGCACTTTGACGGCGCACACGCCGTACTGCGGATGTTCCGCCCGGAAGACGGTTGACGTCCCGCCCTCGCCGATCAGATCGCGCAGGGTATACCCCGCGAGGGTCGTCCCTACCAACTGCTCTCGCGCCACGCCGCGAAGCTATGGGAGGCGGGAGCGTAAAGCAAATCAGCGGGTCGCGGCGAGCTCCACGGGATCGACGGGGAGCCAGACCGTAAACACGGATCCGGAGTGCAGTTCACTCTCGACGGTGATGTCGCCGCCAAGGAGGCGGGCCAACCGCCGAGAGATCGAGAGGCCAAGCCCGGTGCCACGATTCGCGGAATCCGACTGCGGGCCGGCCGCGACCTGCTCAAACTCATCGAAGATCCGCTGGCGATCCGGCTCCGCGATGCCGATCCCGGTATCACGGACGTGGATCGCGACCCAAGCGGCATCCCGGGGAGAGGCGCCGGCACCCGCGACGGGCGAGTCCGCAATGCGCGCGGTCACCGGCGCGGGGCGGTGCAGCGTGGCGGGGACCTCACGGGGCACGACCACCCGCGCATGTAATTCGATTCCGCCCTGGGGCGTGTATTTGATCGCGTTGCCGAGGAGGTTGACCAGGATCTGGCGCAGGTGCGTGGGATCGGTGCGCAAGCGGGGCAGCGTCGCGCCGACCCCGACGGTCAGCGCCAGCCCCTTCTCGTGGATCAGGGGCTCGATGTCGGCCGCGATGTCCAGCACGAACGGCCGGAGATCCACCGGCTCGGTGTACACCTCGAGGCGACCGGCGGTGATCTTCGCCAGATCGAGGATCTGGTCGACCAGATGGCGCAAATGCGTGGCCGATGCCTCGATCCGTTCGACTGGAGCGGCCTGCCGGGCGCTCAATTCGCCGTAGACGCCGTCGCGCATCAGGTCCACGAAGCCCACGATGGCGTTGAGTGGTGTCCGCAGCTCGTGCGAGACAGTGGCCAGGAACTCGCTCTTGGCGCGGTTGGCCCGAAGCAATTCATCAGAGAGCCGTTCGAGCTCGATCGAGCGTTCCGCCATCCGGCGCGACAGCCGCCGCTCATGCAGCACGGCGACCGTCAGCACCGCGAGCGTGACGGCGGCGATACACCACAGGCTCGTCCGCAACACGCGATCGCCGCCCGAGCGGGAGAGCTCGCGATCGGCGATGGAGACGACGGCGATGACGAACCCGACGACCGCCGCGACGGCTACAGTTGAGAATCGTATCGGGAGCCGCATGACCGCCCGCCGTTGACGCCGCTGGCGGGCGAACCTAACCTCCCGCCTATGACACCCGCTGCCGATCCCCACCGCCGTGCCGCCATCTCGCCATCCATGCTCGCCGCGGCGTATTCCGCGCTGCCCGCCTCCCCACCACGCGGTCGTGCCATCGTATGAGCAACCCAAACACCGCGCGGCTCGCCCAACTCATCGAGCTCCTGGTACACCGCTCTGCACGGCGCGGACATTTCACCCTCGCGTCGGGAAAGACCTCAGACTTATACATCGACGCCCGCCTGACGACAATGCACCCCGATGGGCTGGCCCTCATCGGGCCGTTGGCGCTCGCGGCACTCGAAGGGAGCGACTGGGGCCGCGGAGTAACGGCGATCGGTGGGCTGACGCTTGGCGCCGACCCCATCTCGTACGCGATCAGCTACGCGAGCGCCCTCCAGCGCGCCCGGTCGCAGGCGACACCAGGGCGACCGGCGCTCCGTGCGTTCACGGTGCGCAAAGAGGCAAAAACCCACGGGACGGGGAAGCTCGTCGAAGGCCCGTTCGAAGTCGGCGATCGCGTCGCGATCATCGAGGATGTGATCACGACGGGCGGCTCGGCGCGGCGTGCGATCGACGCGGTCCGTGCCGCGGGTGGCGAGGTCGCCGGCGTGCTCGCGCTCGTGGACCGCGATGAGGGCGGCCGTCAGGCGATCGAAGCTCTGGGACTCCCCGTGATCGCTCTCGTCGTGCGATCCGACATCGTGGGCAAGATGGGAAGCCCCTAGCGGGGCGAGCGAGGAGCACGGAGCGTGGAGTGAGACGACGAACGGGGCACGCCCGCTGGGCGAAACACCGCAGGCTTGATCGTGGGCGGGGATAACGGCGAGAACGTTCGGAGCGCGGGGAGATAGCCGAGGACGAGGGTCCGGCGGAAGTGCTCGAGCATCCGCTCGCCGTCGAACGTTTTGCGAAACGCCGACGGCGTCAGTTGCAGCCGGTGCCGCACGTGACGGCCGAAGCTTTGCGGGGACGAGTATTCGAGGTGCGTCGCAACGGTGGCGACAGAGGCGGCGGGGTCCTCGAGCAACGCGGCGGCGCGGGTGAGGCGAGCCATCGCAAGATACGCTTTCGGCGACGGGAGCTGCTTCCGCGCGAAGCGACTGACGAGCGTCGTCGGCGTGACCTCGAGCGCGCGGGCGAGCGCGCGCACCGTCGTGAACTCCACCGGCCCGGCGAACAACGAGCTGAAGAAGCGCTGACAGTCCGGCGGCGCGTCGTGCAGGTCGTGAGACAGCCGAATGGTCGCGACGCTCTCGACATCCGATGCCCGATCCACGCGTCGCGCCAACACATCACGCAACGCCTTCCAGCCGGCCGGCACGCGTCCATCGATCAGGGTCCGGATCCCACTTCTCCCGAGCGACAACACAGCCGAGAGGGCGCACCCATCCGTGTCCGTGAGGAGCGCCACAGCGGTCACCCGAGGAAAGTCACGGACGATGCTGGCCACCCGACTGGTCACCCGACCGGCGTCCGCAAGCCGGCAGCAGGCGACCGAGACGACGATCGCCCCGACCCCTCGATCGCGCACGTCACGCGTCACCTCCTCGATCGAATCACGGTGGACCGTCTCGTACACTCCGGTCCCGACCGCGTCCACTCGACTGCGTTCCGGCGCGGTCAGCATGGTAGACACAAGCGGATGGCGTATCATCGCGGCCCACGGATATCCGGCTCATGTCACCTGCGCGTCATCGCTGGCGTATGCCGTCCGGTATTAGATTCCCGGTGTCGTCATCCCGTACAGTGCCGTCGGTCGGACGGTCGCGACACGGGGTTGGGCGCCGCAAGGCCACCAGCCACCGATCGAGGAAAGTCCGGGCTCCACAGGGCAGGCTGCCAGGTAACGCCTGGGCGCGCAGCGATGCGCGACGGAAAGTGCCACAGAAAACAAACCGCCGATGGCCTCCGAGTGATCGGGGGATCAGGCAAGGGTGAAACGGTGGCAGCCGAAAGGCTGCGGACGGGTAAGAGCCCACCGCGCTCACGGCAACGTGAGCGGCACGGTAAACCCCAGCTGGAGCAAGGCCAAATATGCGGCGAGGGGTGGCCCGCCCCGATCAACACGCCGCGGGTAGGCTGCTTGAGGATGCGGGCGACCGCATCCCGAGAGAAATGACCGTCCGGACCGCAATGGATCGTGGCCCGACAGGACCCGGCTTATAGACCGGCGGCGCGTGGATGGCGGGAAGAATTATGAGAGTGATCACACGACGGGGATTGAGTGCCGCGCTGGCGTGCGCGGCGGTCTGGGTTGCCGGCTGCACGCCGTCACCCGCACCGCAGCCCGCGCCGACGCCCGCCAATGTCCGTCCATCCGCCGTGGCATCGCCAGAAACCGGCGCCTATCCCCCGCGCTTCGTCGTCGGTCACGCCGCCTACGAGATCACGGCCGTCGGGCTGGTGTCGGATCCCAATGATTCTCTCGGGCGCCAGGACACAGTGATGACGAACACCAGCCTGGCGTACGACACGCGATTGGCCGGCCCGCAGATCCAGGTCACCGGCGAGATCCGCTCGCGGGTCGCGACGGCGTCCGCGGCACTTCGACGCACTGACTCGACGGGCGGGACGCGCTCCCTGTTCCAGGCGATGGTCGATACAGCATCTGGTGCGGTGACCGTCGCCCCCGATTCCATGGCGCCACTGGCGAGATGCCTGGCACGCGATCCAAGCGTCGATCAAGCGCGGTTACTGGCGACGACCCGGCCTCGGTCGTTCACCCCCGCGGCCACGTGGCGCGATGTCGTGACCGACAGCTCCTGCCTAGGCGGGGTGCCGCTCGTCACTCACGCGACGCGCGACTACGCGGTCGCTCCCCAGCCGGCCACCGATCCCGTGAGCGGTGCGGGCGCAGTGTTGATCGCGCACACGAGCACGACGACCATGACGGGCAGCGGCCACCGGGCCGGACACTACATCACGCTGAATGGCAGCGGTACTGGCGCGACGGAGGAGTATTACGACCGCAAGACTGGCGCGCTACTCTCGGCCCACACCACGGCGACACTGGACCTCGACATCACGGTGGGCGGTCGCGTGCAGCGGTTGCACCAGCAGGCGAATTGGCAGGCCCGGATGAAAGGCGGCGGTCGGTAGAAGTGATTCACCGTTGCGGGCAGTTGACTGAGATGGAGTCGGCCGCCGGGGCCTGACCGGATGACGAATCGCTCGGCGCGCTGAACAGGTCGACCTCGATCTGCGTGAAGGCGCGACGAGTACCGCTCGCGAATCGCGAGCCGAGATCCCGAGCGACTGCCCGCTGACACGCGGGCGAGTCCACGTGGCTCAAGACAAGCCACACGCGTGGGGCCTGCGCCCGGGCCTCGGCCGTAGCGACCGCGAGGGACTGGCCGTGGCGAGGTCCCTGCGGTGACGCATCACGGACCACCCCGAGGCGGTCACGATAGAGATCAAAGGGGATGTGCACGTACGGCGCGTAGAACAGGACACGGTCGCCGGGTGCGGCCTGGCCGATGACGTACGCAGTTGCACCACGCCAATCCTCGTTGACGGCGTGCGTGTAGTACCAGTGCACGCTCACGGAATCGACGGCCAGCACCGTGAGCAGCGCCCCCCCGAACCAACGTGGCGGCCAGACGTGCGTCAGTGCGACCGCGGTCGCGAGCGCGAGTGGCGGGAGACACACCGTCAGATATCGCTGGTCGATCACGGGCGTCAGCAGTAGTGACGTCGCGACCGCGATCACGATGGGCACGCCGAGCCACATCAAGACCACGCCGCAGCGCCACCGCGTCGTGATCGTCAAGCGCCGCCACGCGGCCACGATCGCGCCGGGTCCCACGACGACCAGCATCGCCACCGAGGCCAGTCCCCAGGACGACGTCGGATGCATCACCGGCCACAGCACCCCCTGCAAACGATTCTGGTGCTCGGAGCCGATCCAGTCGATGTTGTGGTGCGGGTGTGCGATGAGAAAGCGCGCCAACGGCCAGAGGAGTGCCACGAGGGCCAGCGTGCCGGCAAGTACCACGCGGCGAGGGATGCGGCCACCCGTGATGCTGTCGGAGGTCGCGGTTCCAATGGGAATCCAGAGCGCGACGCCGGCCTGCGCGAGCAGGACAAGCGCGGCGTAGAAGTGCGCATAAACCGCGAGGGCTGCAGTCACGACGTAGGCGGCCCATGCGATCCACGTCTCGCGCCCGCGCGCGGCTGTAGCGGCGCGGAGCAGGAACCACCACGATATGGTGGTGAGACACATGACGAGCGCGTAGCTCCGTGCCTCCTGCGAAACCCAGAGGTGTCCGGCATCGACAGCGAGCAGCAACGCGGCGACAAGCCCGGTGGTCCGATCGAAGAGACGAGCGCCCGCGATATAGAGCGCAGCGACCGTCACCGTCCCAAAGATGCACGACAGCAGTCGCACGGTGGTTTCGCCATCACCCAGGTGCACCCACGCCCGAAGGAGCAGGTAGTACAGCCCCATGTTGGCTTCCGTCGTCCGAACCGTACGGACGAACGACGGCCACGGGTCGTGCGCCAGGCGGACGGAGACCGCCTCATCGAGCCAGTAGCTGCTATACCCGAGGTGGTAGAGGCCCAGGGTCGCGGCGAGCGCGCAGCACGCGAACAGCAGCGCCGCTGTGCGGCGGTGAGCGGCTATTCTCAGTCCACCAGCCGCAGGGGCATGACGAGGCAGAGGTATTTCGCCGGGTTGCTCCAGCCTTCGGGCTCGATGATGGCGGCGGTCTCGGGGGCTTTGAAGGTCATCTTCACGTCCTCGGTCGGCATGTTCCGGAGGATCTCGAGCAGATATGAGGCGTTGAAGCCGATGTCGAGTGGATCGCCAGTGTAGCGGATGGGGAGCTCGTCCTGTGCCTCGCCGAGGTCGGGGGTCTGAACGCTGAACCTGACCATGCCGGTGTTGAGGGACATCCGGATGCGATGTGTCTGATCGGACGCCACGATGATCATCCGGCGGAGGGCACCGGCGAGCGACGCCTTGTCGATGATGGCGATGCGGTCGTTGTCGCGGGGAATGACCGGATCGTAGTTCGGGTACGGGCCTTCGATCAGGCGGGTGAAGACGGAGGTCAGCGGCGAGCGGAAGCCGAGGTGGTTATCGCCCCGTGCGATCTCCAGGTCTTCCTCGGCGGGAAAAAGGCGTCTGACCTGATCGAGTGCCTTTGGCGGGATGATGAGATCGCTCGATCCGGCTTCGCCGCCCGAGATCGGGACGTCCATTTTCGCGAGGCGGTGTCCATTGGTCGCGACCATGCGCATGCGGTCGGGGCGCAGCTCCCAGAGGACGCCGTTCAGGATGGGGCGGCTTTCTTCGGTCGACACCGCGAACAACGTATGGCTGATCAGCTGATGGAGATCCGCCGACTTGATCCGCCATGCCTCAGCGAACCGGACCGACGGAAACGTTGGGAACTCATCCCGGGGTATCCCGAGCAGCTTAAACCGCGATTGCCCACATTCGAGCGTCACCCGCTGCTCACCCACCGCGGCGACTTTGATCGGTGAGGGCATCAGCTCACGAGCGATCTCGGTCAGCTTCTTTGCAGGGACGGTCACGGCGCCCGCGACCTCGACATCCGCGCTGACCTCCGTGCTCACGGCAATATCGAGGTCGGTCCCCGACAGCCGGATCCCTTTGTCTGTCGTCTCGATGAGAATGTTCGCAAGTACTGGAAGCGTTGTTTTGCTCGGGATACTCGCCCCAACCATGGCGAGCCCTTCCTGTAGTTTTTCTCGCGAGATCGTAAACCGCATTCATGCTCCACGAATTCAGGGGTCGTAGCTAGCCGTAACTATCCACGATTGATGGCGGCTATTACTGCTTTACTGTAAGAGCTTTAAAAGCTAGTAGTCGTAGTAGAGGGCTGTGGATTCGTGTACAATGACCGTAAGCTCTGACTGTTTCGAGAGTTTACCTCATTTGGATCACTGTCGACTGCTGTGGGAAAGCCTGATTCTATCGACATCGATTGTTGGCAACTATTCGATGTGACCAGGTAGTCCGCAATCGATGGGTAAACAAACGTTTTTATCGGAGTTTTTCCAGGGTGGAGCGCAAGTTATCCACACGCCGTGAAAATTCCGTGCTGGCTCTGGATTCTGTGGCGACGCGGTCGAGGCTGTGGATGACGGTCGAGTGATCTCGGCCGCCGAATGCGTTGCCGATTTCGACGAGCTGGACGCTGAGGAGCTCGCGGCAGAGGAACATGGCGACTTGCCGAGGGGTGGTCAGCGCCTTCGTGCGGGTCTTGGACTTGAGTCCATCGGCAGTCACGCCCCATTCCTTGGCGACCACATCCTGAATCGCGGCGACGGTGAGTCCAACGGACCCGCGGACGCCACCATCCGTGCGGAGCCGCGCGTCGTCGCGACTACCGCGCAGCTTGTCGTGCAGCGCCTCGGCCGCGACGTCCACGGTGATCGCACGGTGCCGCAATGATGCATAGGCGAGCAGCTTGATAATGGATCCTTCCAACTCACGGATATTCGATCGAACGTGCTCCGCGATGAAGCGGATGACATCCTCGGGGATCGTGTGCTCGAGATGATCGAGTTGTGCTTTATGCTGGAGGATGGCGATGCGGAGCTCGAGATCCGGCGCTTCGATGTCGGCGACCATCCCCCACTCGAAGCGACTGACGAGGCGCGCTTCCAATCCGGAGATTTCCGATGGGGGACGGTCGCTCGTGATGATGATCTGGCGCCCCGCTTCGTAGAGCGCGTTGAACGTGTGGAAAAATTCATCCTGTGTGGCTTCCTTGCCTCGCAGGAATTGCACGTCATCGATCAGCAACAAATCCGTCTCGCGATATCGGCGCCGGAAATCGTTGGTCGTGCGGCCCTGGATCGACGCGACCAGTTCGTTGGTGAACTGCTCAGATCCGACGTAGGTAATCCGAATGTCGGGAACACGAGTGACGATCTCGTGGGCGACGGCCTGCATAAGGTGGGTCTTGCCGAGTCCGGTGTCTCCGTGCAGGAAGAGTGGGTTATAGACCTTTCCAGGAGCCTGGGCGACCGCCTGGGCAGCGGCTGCCGCGAGTTGATTCGAGTTACCGATGACAAAGTGGTCGAACGTGTATCTCTCACTTAGTGGCGCTATATTCGCGCCATTGTGTTGCTGTAATGGCTTGATTTGGTTAGCGGGTGGGGCGACGAACAAATCCATTTGAGGCCGAGTTCTACGCTCGTCGTTGACCTTGAAAACGACGGCGAGTGGGTGGCCAAGGGCGACCGGAGCGTAGGCGGCGATGAGCTGCGAGTGTTTGGAATCGTTCCAGTCGGCGGCGAACTGATCCGGGGCGCCCACGACAATCGCGTTCCCATCGAAGCGGAGCGCCTTAGTGGGCTCGAGCCACGTGCGAAACGTTTGTTCCGTTAGATCATGGCGAGCATGATCCAACAACCGAGACCAGGCCTCGGACGGAGTGAGGGTCGAAAGAGAGGCGTCTGGCATCAAAGATCGTGAGGGCCGGCGAAGATGGAAGCGGCCTGTGGGAAAGTCAATCGCACGGGCGCCGAAAGCGCTATGGCGTGTGTGAGCAACTTGATCTATGTCTACGATAGTCATAACTTTCCGGGCTTTGCATCGCTAATCGACAGACATTCGGAGCAGCCGTCTCATGGGCAAGCCCACGTACCGCCCCCGCAACAAGCGTCGCATCAAGAAACATGGTTTTCGTACTCGCATGGCCGATCGGTGGGGACGCGAGGTTCTCAGCCGCCGTCGCAAGAAGGGTCGCAAGCGGCTGACGGTTCGTTTGCCAAGCAAATATTCCGGCGCATAACGGCCTGCCGCGACAGGACCGGCTCACGAGGGCGACGGAACTCGTGGCGGTACGACGGGTGGGGACGCGGATCCGCGTCGAGTATCTAGACGTGCGTGCGGTGATCTCGGCGCTACCGCACGCGCGGGTGGGATTCGTGGTTCCCAAGTACGGGCACTCGTCGGTCGAGCGCAACCGGCTGAAGCGTCGCCTTCGCGAGCTCGTCCGCAC
The DNA here is from genome assembly GCA_003152485.1 of Gemmatimonadota bacterium. GTDB lineage: Bacteria > Gemmatimonadota > Gemmatimonadetes > Gemmatimonadales > Gemmatimonadaceae > Palsa-1248. The sequence goes on from PMAE01000020.1 coordinate 95,895, forward strand.
TCGGCTCCTGCCGGCGCTCCGGGTCGCGCCGGGCGTCGAGGGCAGCCCGGACAGCACTGAGCCGGAGGGGGAGACCCCGCGGGAACGGCGCGAGGCGCAGGATGCAACGTCCGTCGCGGCTACGCCCGCCGCCACATCGCGACCGATTCCGCCTGGCAAGCCACTTACCTTGCCGCCGATCGATGTCGTCGTGCGCGCGCTCCCGACGGCCTACGAAGCACCGTTCGCCGCGCTCGCCGCGCAAGTCGACCGGGTATACGCCGGTGTGCGTCAGCGCGTACTGCGGAGTGATGAGTGAATGTGGCGAACGGCATGAGTCAGTCACACGCGCCGCCGCCATCATCGCCGCATGATTCGTCGGCACCGGCTTCGGCACCGGCTTCGGCACCGGCTTCGGCACCGGCTTCGGCCCCTCCGCCGTTCGCTGACCGGCGCATCGCGCGACGCGGAATTTCGTGGTGGCTTGGTCAGCCACTGGTGTGGGTCGTGCGTATGTACCAGGTGGGGATCTCACCGCTGCTGCCGGCATCGTGTCGTTATAATCCGAGTTGCTCGGCGTACGCAGTCGAGGCACTCAATCGCTACGGGGCATGGCGCGGATCTTGGCTCGCGGCGCGGCGGATCGCCCGGTGTCATCCATTTCACGCGGGTGGATACGATCCCGTACCCTGACGCACCGAGAGCGGACAGTACGGCCAGGAGCGCGGACAGCGAGTTGTGGCGTCGCACCGAGTGCACGACCGATCTGCTCGAACCCCACTTGTCTGTCATCATCATCCGTAATCTCTTGATACCATGATGGACCGACGTTTTTTGCTGGCACTGGCGCTGTCAGTGATCGTATTCGTGATCGTGGAAGCGCTGTTCCCGACACCGCCGTCGCCGCACGGGCTCCCAGGCGCGGATTCGACGGCCTCGGTGGCGACGGCGACTGGCGCGGGCGCCGGCGGTCACGGCGCGAGCGCGACGGCGCCGCTCTCCCCGCAAGTCTCGCCCCAGGCGGCGAGGGCGACGGGACCGTCCGCGTCCGCTCCACCGTTGCCTGCGGGATCGGGTGGCGCGACGGTCCCGTCGACCGTCGCCGCAGAGACGCTCACCGTCACGACACCGCGCACCGTGGTGTCGTTCGCCAATATCGGTGGAGCGCCGGTCTCGGTGACGATGCGCGACTTTCACTCGACGGTGCGGAAGGGCACGGACACGCTGACGCGTCCCGAAGTGCGGCTGGGCCGGCCCGGCGAGTCGCTACTCCGCTACCACGTCATCATGGGCCCAGACACGCTGGCCCTCGATCGGGTCGCATTCCGCGGCCGCGCGACGCAGGCCGCGAACGGCGCACCAGTCGTGACGTACGACGCCGATATCACGCGAGCGACTGGGCCACCCGCGGGCGTGACGATCCAGTACAGCTTTGGCGCCGACGGCTACCTGTCACAGGTGACGGGTGCAGTCAGCCCGCGTGGCGGCACGCTTGGCGGCGCTTCCAACAGCGCCGCTGGCAGCCCGACGGGCTATCTGCTGGTGGAGTTGCCGAGTGGGTTCACCTCGTTCGAAGCGGACACCGACGACGACCAGCAGCAACTGGCGTACGTCGTCAAGCCGGTGCATGAGGATGCGACGAGTGTGGCCTTCGGGCACCTCGATCCGGGGCAGTCGGAGCTCCGTCCCGGGCCGGCCGAATGGGCGGTGGCGAAAGACAAGTATTTTCTGGTCGGCGTGCTCGCGGCCGACAGCGTGCGTGCGCACCAGCTCGTCGAAGTGGATCTCGTGGGACAGCCGCGGACCAGCAAGATTGCGACTCGAGGCGCCGCGACGGTCGTCGTACCGCTGACGTCCACCGCAGACGGCGGCGCCTCATTCGCGTTCCAACTCTACACGGGCCCGCAGGAGTTCCGGCGCCTTCGCGCGATCGGCCACGATTTCGAAAACCTGAACCCGTACGGCGGGTTCTTGCACCCGATTCTGCAGCCGTTCGTGACGCTGGTCGTGCAGTCGATCCTCTGGCTGCGCAAGACACTGCAGATCAACTACGGGTGGGTGCTCGTCATTTTCGGCATCGTGATCCGGGTGCTGTTGTGGCCCGTGAATCAGCGTGCGTTGCGGACCAGCTTGAAGATGCAGCGGTTGCAGCCCGAGCTGACGGAAGTACAGACCCGGTACAAGAACGACCGGCAGCGCCAGCAGGAAGAAATGGTCCGCGTGTACCGCGAGCACGGGATGAGTCCGTGGAGTCCGATCGCGGGATGTCTGCCGATGATGCTCCCGCTGCCGATCTTCGGGGCCCTGTATTTCGTGTTCCGGAACACCATCGAGTTTCGCGGGGTGCCGTTCCTCTGGCTGCACGACATCTCGGTCCGGGACCCCTACTACATCATGCCGATCCTGATGGGGGCGACGTCGTTCCTCGTGTCATGGGTCGGCATGCGTAACGTGCCGCCGAATCCGCAAACCAAGATGATGGGATACATGTTCCCCATCATGATGACGGTCTTCCTCGCCAAAGTCGCGGCGGGGCTCAACCTGTACTACCTGGTCCAGAACCTCGCCACGCTGCCGCAGCAGTGGATCCTGTCGAACGAGCGCGCGAAGTCCGCCAAGAGCGGCGGGGCGTCGTCCGGTGGCTCTGGCGGCGGAAGCGGTCCGGGCACGGGTGGCAGCCCCGCTGGCAAAGCGAAACCGCGACCAAGTGGCGGCAAGACCGGCGCCTCCGTCGCTGCCGCAGCGCGCGTCGCGCGCCCTGGCGGTGGCGGGTAGGAGACAGCTGAGGGTAGAAACTAGAAAGTAGAAAGTAGAAAGTAGACAACAGCGTCCCATAATCGCGGTGGGCATCGGGCGCTGTGAGATCGGGCGCTGTGAGATCGGGGGCCGCGAGATCGGATGGCGGTGCGACCGGTTACCGTGGAGCGGATGAACGACATCGCGCCGGTGGGCTTCGCGGACACGATCGTGGCCCTGGCGACGGCGCCGGGGCGCGGCGCGTTGGCGGTGGTACGGGTCAGTGGTCCGCAGGCACGAGCGATCGCGAGCGCAGTGGTGCGACCGTGGCCGCTCGCGCCACGCCGCGCGCAACTCTGCGCCGCAGTCGATGGGGCCGGGGTGCTACTGGACCGGCCGGTGGTCACGGTCTACGTCGGCCCGCGGTCGTACACCGGCGAGGATGTCGTCGAGCTGACGACCCACGGAGGCGCGGTCGCGCCGGCATCGGTCATGGCGGCGTTTGTGGCGGCCGGCGCGCGACCCGCGGCCCCTGGCGAGTTCACCCTCCGGGCAGTGCTCAATGGGAAGCTCGACCTGGCCCAGGCCGAAGCGGTCGGTGACCTGATTGACGCGGGCAACAGCGCGATGCAGCGGGCCGCGCTGACGCAGCTCGACGGGGGGCTGTCGCAGCGGATCCGGGTGCTCCGCGAGGCCGTGCTCGAAGTCGAAGCGCTCATCGCCTACGACATCGATTTCCCCGAGGAGGACGACGGTCCGGTCGCGCGCACGCGCGTCGCGACCGCTGCGGCCGCGGCATCCAATCAGATCCGCGGGTTACTGGCGACGGCGCCGGCCGGGGAGTTGGTTCGCGCCGGCGCGGTGGTCGTGATCGCGGGGGTACCAAATGTTGGGAAGTCGTCGCTGTTCAACGCATTGCTGGGACGGGCACGGGCCCTGGTCAGTGATGTCCCGGGCACGACGCGCGACGCGATCGACGCGGTGGTCGAGCCCGCCGGTGCGCGGTTCCCGTTGCGACTCGTCGATACGGCGGGGTTGCGCGAGACGACGGATGTCGTGGAGCGGCTCGGCGTCGAGGTCAGTGAGCGCGCATTGGCAGGCGCCCACGTGGTGCTCGCGTGCGGTGAGACGATTAGCGACGTCGCCGCGGCGGTGCGGCGCGTGCGCGCTCAGACGGCGGCGCCGGTGGTCGGCGTGTGGACAAAGCGCGACGCTGGGCCGTCAGGTGTCCTTCCCGCGATCGAGGACCCGACGGCCGGCGCGCCGCCCAGTGGCGCTCGCCCACGGGAATATTCGGTGGTCGCCGTGAGCGCGATGTCGGGAGCCGGGCTGCACGACCTGGTGGACGAAATCGTGGCGACGGTGGTCGCGCGGTGGGATGTGCCGGCCCCGGACATGCCGATCATCACCCGGGCGCGTCACCGCTCGGCACTCACGCGCGCGGCCGACGAGCTCGCGGAGTTTCAGACAATTTGGGCGACTGGGTCGCTGCCCGCCGTCGTCGTGGCCGTTCATCTGCGTGCCGCGGTGACGGCCCTCGAGGACGTGATCGGCGCGGTGGGCGTCGAGGATGTACTGGAGCGGGTGTTCTCAGAGTTTTGCGTGGGGAAGTAACGCCGCAATCGTGGATTAGCGATTGGCGTTTCGCGTGTGACGCGAGGTACGCGGCGCCGCTGGGGGCGTGGGCTCACGATGGTGACACCACACCGGTGATCGCCAATCGCTCACCGCGCATCGCACCGGCTCGAAATCTGCCTCTACCCGATTGCTTCAGACTAATTATCTTCTCGCGCCATCCGATCGCGCCGCCACCCGCGCCCCGGCTGTTGATGCTCATCAATCTGCTACCCGATTTTCTCTCAGTACTCAACAGCACGGATCGCATCGCTGCGTATTACCGCTACTTCGATACTCACCGTCCACTCCTCGAGGCGTACTGGAACAACTACGTCCTCGATCCCGGCGGCCCCCATTTTCAGGAAGTCGTACGCGCGACGGCGTTGGCGGATCGCGAGGATCTGCGGGCCACGCTGGAACGATGTGATGTCGCCGCGCTTGCCCGTGCGACCGAGACGCACTGTTCCGAGTTACTGGCATTCGACTCGGGGATCGACATCGTGCTCATGGTTGGGGTCGGGGCAGCGAACGCCGGCGAGCTTGTGGTCGGCGGACGGGGGATCGCCTTCGTCTGTTTAGAGCATTTTACTGGGATCGCCAATACCGAGACGCAGGGACTGGGGCTCGACTCGGAGCTGATCCCGATGTGGCTTGCCCACGAGATCGCCCACGCCGTGCGGTACACGTCGCCGGGTTCGCGAAGCGAGCTGTCCCGATTGGTGGCGGAGGCCGACGGCTACTACTCCTATTGGGAGACCGGGCGTCGAGCGACTCTCCGCGAACTGGTGCTCAACGAGGGGTTGGCGGTCCATGTGTCGCGCGCGGTCAGTCCGGGACACGCGGCCTGGGAATACTTCGGATACGGGCGCCGTCAGTACGCGCGGGTACGTGAGCTCGAATCGGTGATCGAGCGATCCGCGGCCGCCGACCTCGACCGCGCGGGTCTGGGACTTCGGCTCCGCTATCTCTCCGGTGGCGTGAGCGACCACGCGCGCACGGTCGATCGGTTCACACTTCCTGAACGGAGTGGTTACTATCTCGGCGCGCGGATGGCGGAGCCCGCGATCACAGCGCATGGACTGGCGTGGGCGGTCCGCGCGAGCGCCAAGGAGATCACGGCATTAGGGAACGCCGCCGCGGCGACGGCGTGACACGCGATTGGGGGCCGGCCGGCCCCACTCGCACACGCTCGCGGAAACGGGCAGCGGGGGCCGTTCGCGAACGGCCCCCAGGCTTCGCACCGCACCGCGGCTACTCGTCGCGCCCCGAACACCGCTGGCCGCGAGTCTGGTGCCCACGCCACGCACCCTACTAATTTCGCGGCGATGAAAGAATACCAAGCGGTGATGCTCCGGCTGACGAATCATCCGCGCGACGACGAGGACGCCCTCACCGACCTGCTGAACGAGCGGAGCCGCGGTGGCTGGGAGCCGGCGCTGCTCGCCCATAGCAGCGTACCGGGCGCGACACCGGGTGGCGCCGACCGGCTCACGGTGATCTTCCAGCGCGTGACGACCGGAGACCGGTAGCGGCTCACTGTGGTCTATACCATAATGATGGGGGCGGGGGAGTTGGGGTTGGCGGATGACGGGTGTATGGGTCTCAACGGAGACCGGAATGTGGGACGCCGAGTGCTCGGAGCCCACGGCCAGTTACGTCAAGACGACCACCTGATCGGCGGGTAGATGGCAGTTTTGTCCGAAAATGGCGTGCGATACCCTTGCGTTTTGTCACGGCCCCCCCAAATTAGGCCCCCGTCATCACCTCGTCCGCGATTCTGATCGGCGGGGGCTTCTCGCGCGCCGGTGTTACATCACGACACGGCTCGACTTCGAGCGGCACGATACCGATCAGCGCGAGTGGGGTGCGGCGTTGAGGGGCCCGATCGAGAGGAGGCCCTCTCAGAAGTCCGACGAGTAGCTACACAGGTCGGGCGCGACCTGGGCGAGTTGTATGCGACGTGTCCACATGGAGCGTCGCGTGGTATGCGATTGACCGCCCACACCCCATGGTCCAACTCCGGAGGATATATGCGTATCTCGCGGCTCGCCGTAGCGGGTACGATTTGCGTCTTACTGGCCGGCGCCAATAGCCCGAGCGCTCGGGCCCAGGAGCAGGTCGAGACGAACACGAAGGGAGCGGCCAGCGGGCCCTCGTTCACGGACGTCAGTGATCAGATGCTGATGAAGTCACGGACGGACGGCGGTAAGAACTGGCTCATGTACGGTCGTGACTACTCCAACCAGCGATGGTCGCCGTTGTCGCAGATCACCAGCGCCAACGTCCGCAGTCTTCGCGTGAGTTGGATCTATCAGACCGGCATCTCGCGCCTCGGATCGTTCGAGAACAGCCCGGTGGTCGTGGACGGCGTCATGTACGTCACCACGCCCTACGACGTCGCCATGGCCGTCGATGCGCGGACCGGGAAGGAGATCTGGCGGTACGAGCACAAACTTGGCACGAACATCTTCTGCTGTGGTCCGAACAACCGTGGCGTCGCGATCTCGGGCGGCACCGTGTACATGCTGACGCTCGACGCCCGGCTAGTGGCGCTCGATGCGCAGACTGGCAAGGTGAAATTCAACGTCCAGATCGCGGACCCGGAAGCCGGCTACAGCGAGACCGAAGCGCCGATCGTGTTCGACAACAAGGTGCTGGTCGGGATCTCGGGCGCCGAGTATGGGATTCGGGGATTCGTCCGCGCGTACAACAAAGAAACGGGCGAGCAGATGTGGAACACCTACACCATCCCCGATCAGGGCTGGGAAGGGAAGTGGTCGGAGAAGACATGGGAAGGCGACTACTCGCTCAATCGTGACATCGCGAAAGAAAAAGCTGACCTCTCGAAATATTCCGATGCCTGGCAGCGTGGTGGCGGGTCGGTCTGGATGAACTCGGCCATCGACCAGGACACGAAAACGATGTATGTGGCGGTGGGGAACCCGTCGCCGGATCTGGACGGTGGTGTCCGCCCGGGCGACAACCTGTACACCGATTGTATCCTCGCGCTCGACATCAATACCGGTGCGCTCAAGTGGTACTACCAAGAAGTGCCGCATGACGTGTGGGATCTGGACGCCACCAGCCCGCCGGTCGTGGTGAAGCTCAAGGATGGGCGCAAGGCCGTGGCGGAGGCCGGCAAGTCTGCGTGGGTGTACATCCTCGACGCCGAGACCGGGAAGTTGATTCGCAAGTCGGCGCCGTTCGATCGCATCGAGAACATGTTTGGGCAGCCGACGGCCGAAGGGACGCGGATGCTGCCAGGTGCCAACGGTGGCTCGGAGTGGTCACCAATGTCGGTGAACCCGACGCTCGGCTACTCGTATGTCTCCGGGCTCGAGCAGCCGATGCACTACATCACGCACAGCGGGCCATTGGACAAGGGCAAGCTGTGGCTTGGCTCCGCCTTCAAGGCCGTGCCGGGCGAGGCGCAGTACGGGACATTCACCGCGATCGACCTCAACTCCGGGAAAATCGCGTGGCAGAACAAGATGGACCAGCCGATGATGGGTGGGTCCCTGGCCACGGCGGGCAATCTCGTGTTCACGGGCGAGGGCAACGGCCAGTTCGACGCCTTCGACGCGCGGACCGGCAAACTGCTGTGGAACTTCAAGGGCGGCGCGGGATGCAACTCGGCTCCGGTCTCGTATATGCTGGGTACGTCGCAGTACATCGCGGTGGCGTGCGGCGGAAATTTCCAGCTCGGCTATCCCTTGGGGGACGCCGTGCTCGTGTTCTCGGTGCCGCGGAATACCATGGCCGTAGCCAAGCCGGCGGCCGGGGGTGCGGCGAAATAGCGACCGACATCGTGGGGGGGCCGGACCGTCATCGTCCGGCCCCCGTCCTGTGAGCGCAGGACTCGCTGTGGACTCGCTGTGGACTCGNNGTGGACTCGTTGTGGAATCGGTGGCGTGGTCAACGGTGACAAACGTGAGTCGCTTTACATGATGACGACATGACTCACGGCAGACGAATCGCGGTGGCGGCGGTGCTGGTAGTTGGGTGTGGTGGCGCACTCGCCGTGACGGCGGGCGTCACCCGGTCGCAAGCGCCGGTGCCGCCGAGCGTAGGACGTGGAACGACTGATGTCGCGCGCGCGGCGCGCCATGCTGGGGTGTATTGGGCGGGACTGACGGGTGTCGAGAAGGAGGCGTTTGTCAGCGGCTTTCTGGCTGGCGCGCTGTCGGAGCAGGTACGAGCGATCGCGGTGGCCGAGCATCGACAGGCGGACAGCGCGTCGGTACGGAGTGCAGTGGAGGATTCGTTGCGGATGTCACACGGGGTGCGGTTCCCATTTGCGCCAGCGGTGTATACGTCGCAACTAGACGATTTTTATTGGTGGACAAACCACGCGACGACCTCGGTCGTCGATGCGTTGGTCCAGATCAACGCACAGCTGGTGGGGCAGCAAGCGACGCGATAAGCAAGGCGATAAGCAAGGCGATGAGCCACGCGAGGCGCGCCGCGATACGGGCACCAAAATTGAAGGCAACTGGCGCGCTGTGATCGAGGGTGCGCTGGTATCCGGAGGGCAGTAGAGTGGACAGCGTCCATCGTGGGGTCCGGCCCACGGCGAGGACGCTGATGAGAGCACTCCCGGGTCCGGTCCGGTGGGGGCTCGTGGGCCTGACTACCGGTAGATGGATGGTGCAGTGTCATCGCAATTCCGTTTTCTTCAACAAGCAGGAGCCGACATGAAGCGACTCGCCGTATTGGGAACCGCAGCGACGTTCGCGATCGCGAGCATCGCCGCAGTTCCGAGAACCGCCCACGCCCAGCTCACGATGCAGATGAGCAACGGGTGGAGTCTCAGTTTCTCGGGCAACGTCAACGCATTCGAAGTGCAATCGATCGGGAGCGACTCGGTCAACAGCATCCACTACGGGATCGCCAATCCAGGCGAAGGCACGGTGAACCGGGTGCGTACGGGATTGCTGCCGGCGTTTGCGGTGTTCGATGTCAAGGGCAAGGAAGGACCGGTCGACCTTGGCGTGCACTTTGGATTCGCGCCACAGATTCAGACCGGTAGTTCCTGCTCTAGTTCTGGCGGCCAGCAGCACGACAACTTCGGTTGCGGCACGCAGGCGGGTGCCCAAATCGACATGCGTCAGGTGTACCTGACGGTTGGCGGCAGTTGGGGTCAGATCTTGGCCGGCCGCGAGATCGGACTGTATCAGCGCCAGAACATCCTTACCGACATGACCCTGACTGGTGTCGGCGCCAGCGGCGGCCAGACGGGTGCCGGCGGTACGACGCTCGGTCGCATCGGGTTTGGCTACACGTACCCGAACTTCAATGCGCAGATCACTTATAGCACGCCAGCGACGATGGACGTGCAGTGGTCGATCGGTCTGTTCGATCCGAGCGCGTTGAATGGCGAGGGAACGGTGCAGGCCAACTTCACCAAGATCCCGCGCATCGAGACCGAGTTGTCGTGGACGGGCAAGATGGGCACGCCGGCTGCGGGCGCGGCGAGCAACAAGGTGATGGTCTGGGTCGGTGGCGTGTGGCAGGAGGCCAGCTTCGCGGGCTTCGTGCCAAGTGGAGCGTCCGATTCGACGCGTAGCGCTGAGGGCGCCGATTTCGGCGTGAAGTTCGACATCGGCCAGTTGTCGATCGTGGGTTCCGGCTACTACGACGAGGGCGTGGGTACGACGCTCATGTTCACCACGACTGCGGGCTTCGACGCCACGGGTCAAGGCCGGAAGAGCTTCGGTTATATCGGACAGATCCAGTTCAAGATCGATCCGAAGTGGACGGTCGGCGCGAGCCTTGGCGCCAGCAACCTGCTCCTGACGGACAACGACCGGTTGACCGACAATCTGGGCCTGCTGAAGGACAACCTGGACGGCAGCGCCATGATCACGTACCAATGGACGAAGAGCCTTCGTTTCGTGGGTGAGTACGACTACATCGAGTCGGTGAACTATGCGTTCCAGAGCAACAAGGTGAACCAACTCGCTGCGGGGTTCATGCTGTTCTTCTAAGAAAAGCAGCGGTTTGCGGCTAACAATTAGTGACTTGCGCATGGGGCCGGCGGGATAAAGCCGCCGGCTCCATGCGCGTCTGGATGGGGGGCCGAGGGCGGTGCCAGCGTGTTGGTGGCGGTGACCCGGACGGGACGGCGCCCCAAGCGAGCTCTACCGATTCTGGCAGTCGCGGTTCAGACTGTATGCGGTGGGTGCGAGCGTGCTTGACAACTGGCGCCCCGATCGGCACCATCTACGCACGCTGGGGACGTAGCCTCCGCGCAGCGGGACAGAACGTCGGCAGTCTTGCAAAGAATAGCGAAGCCTTTCGTTCCGCCAAGTACTTACGAGCATGGCCAGTTGGTCCGTTGGGTAGAGGGCCGTGGCGTGTCGCAGACGGGCGCAGAGTTGTAGATGCGGGGCCGACAGATCCGATGGTGAGGTTGGTCACGTACCGATAGCTGTCGTTCGACCGAACTCGCGCGCATGATCGTGTGGGCGCCGTCCGGTGATCCAGGGTCGTAGGGTAGGAACCTTTCCGACAATCGTTCTGATCACAGGCGCTGGGCGCAGCGCCTTCCGTTAAGCCCACCCACCTCGGACATTCAACTCGAGGGTTGGCGTATGGTCGGCAATGAACGGAGTCCGCCGCACACCCGCGGCGTGCGCCTCGGCGGTGCCATCTGCTGGCGCCGCGTGGCACGCCAGACGTTCTGCATCTCCAGGAGCAGATTTCCATGGAGGGCGGAAGTCCACTGATGCCAACTGGGTGCAGCGTTGAACCCACTGCGTCCAGGTACTCCCGACGGTGCGTGCACCGTCAAGTTTCCCAATCTTACCAAGGGGCAGCTGTCATGAAGCTTCTCAATCGCCCGATGCAAATCGGTGCGCTCGTCGCAGGATCCTTGGCTCTCGCGTCGGTCGGCGGGGCACAGGATCTGACGACGCTGTCGTCTAATCCCAACAATTGGGTGATGACCGGTCGAACGTATGACCTGCAGCGGTTCAGTCCACTGACGCAGATCACGACCGCGAACGTGGCACATCTCCACCCGGTGTGGAGCTTCTCGACCGGCACGCTGCGCGGGCACGAAGGCAACCCGCTTGTGATCGGCAACGTGATGTACGTGCACTCGTCGTTCCCGAACAAGGTCTACGCGTTGGACCTGTCGAAGGAGGGCGCGCCGCAGATCTGGCAGTACACGCCGGAGCAGGACGCGGCGACGATACCAGTCGCCTGTTGTGACGTCGTCAACCGCGGCACGGCATGGCATCCGCCGACCGCCGATCACTCGGCCGGCATCATCTACATCGAGCTGTTACAGGGTGATCTGCTCGCCCTCGACGCCAAGACCGGGAAGAAGATGTACCAGGTCAAGAGCGCCGACTTCAAGACCGGCTCGACGATGACCAACGCACCGATGGTGGTCAAGAACGTCGTGCTGACGGGTATCTCGGGCGGTGAATTCGGTGTCCGTGGCCGGATCACCGCGTTCGACGCTCTGGACGGCCACGAGCTGTGGCGGACCTACAGCACGGGCCCCGACAAGGACGTCGGGATCACGGCCAACACGCTGGCGTCGCCGTATCCATCGGCTCAGGGCAAAGACCTTGGTGTCTCGACCTGGCAGGGTGACGAGTGGATGCGTGGCGGTGGCACGACGTGGGGCTGGTTCTCCTACGACCCAGAGCTGAACCTGTTCTATCATGGCTCAGGCAACCCGGGTTCGTGGAACCCTGACCAGCGTCCTGGCGACAATAAGTGGTCGATGTCGATCTGGGCGCAGAACCCGGAGACGGGCGAGGTCAAGTGGGTGTACCAGATGACCCCGCACGACGCATGGGACTACGATGGTGTCAACGAGATGGTGCTCAGCGACCAGATGATCGGTGGCAAGATGGTGAAGGCGCTCACGCACTTCGACCGGAACGGGTTCGGCTACACGCTGGACCGGACCAATGGGAAAGTGCTCGTGGCCAACCCCTTCGGCCCCACGAACTGGGCGAAGACCATTGACCTCACGACGGGCCGCCCGGTCGAAGATGCGAGCAAGCGGACGACGGCGAAGGGAAACACGGAAGGGATTTGCCCGGCCGCGATCGGCTTCAAGGATCAGCAACCCGCGGCGTACTCGCCGAAGACCAAACTGTTCTACGTCCCCACGAACAACATCTGCATGGACTACGAGGGCGTGGAAGTGAAGTACACGGCCGGTCAGCCGTACGTCGGCGCGATCGTCCGCATGTTCCCGGGCCCCGGCGGTAACCGCGGTGCGTTCATCGCATGGGACGGCTCGACGGGCAAGATCGTGTGGTCGGACAAGGAGAACCTGGCTGCGTACGGCGGCGCGCTGGCCACGGCTGGCGACGTCGTTTTCTACGGCACGATGGAAGGCTGGCTCAAGGCCGTGGATTCGAAGACCGGCAAGCTCCTGTGGAAGTACAAGACCCCCTCAGGCATCATCGGCAACCCGATGACATATGTCGGCCCCGACCAACGGCAGTACGTGGCCGTGCTCTCCGGGATCGGCGGCTGGGCGGGGATCGGGGTCGCGGCTGGTATCGGCGCGGAAGACCCGACCGCTGGACTGGGCGCCCTCGGGGCGTTCGGTGACGCGGGCAGCTTCACGACACAGGGTGGCGTGCTCACCGTGTTCGCGCTCGACAAGGCCGGGAGCACGGGGCAGTAACACACGGTTCGTTGGGGCCGCTGAACGGCGGTCCCAACAGTTTTTCGTGTAATCTAAAGAACCTTGGACCGGGTGTCGCGGAGACCATCCCGCGGCACCCGGTCGGCTGTCTAGGATTAAATTGCGCCGCAGGGGGCGCATCCAATGGGCGATCGCGTGTCAGGTCGAGTCAGCGAGAGACAAGGACATTGGGCCGTGACCCGGGCGGCGGCATTGGCTCTGCCGACCGCGAGCGTCGTGGCTGTTGCGCTGGCATGGGCGTTCGTCGGCGCACGGGTGCTCCCGGCGCAGCAGACGGCCGCTCCCGCGGCGCCGTCCACGGGCGCGGCAGCTATGACGATGCACGCGCGGCCGCCGCACACATTCCGAGTCTGCGCTGATCCCGACAACATGCCGTTCGCGGACGACAAGCTCGAGGGGTTCGACAACAAGATCGCGGCCCTGATCGCCAGGGATCTCAGCGACTCGGTCACGTACAGTTGGTGGCCCACGAGACGCGGGTTCGTCCGCAATACGCTGTCGTCGTCCAACTGCGACGTCATCTTCGGGGTGCCGAAGGGATACGATCTCGTATTGCCCACGAAGGCGTACTATCGGTCGGCGTACGTCGCGGTGACGCGGCGTGACCGGCACCTCAAAATCACCTCGCTCGACGACAGCGCGCTCAAGGTGCTGAAGATCGGGGTGACGCTGATCGGCGACAACTATACCAACACGCCGCCCGCGCAGGCGCTGGGGATGCGCGGCATGAACAAGCTGGTGGTCGGGTTCACCTCCTTCTACACCGCCGAACACCGCCCGAGCGAGATCATCGACGCGGTGGCCAATGGGCAGATCGATGTGGCGCTCGCGTGGGGGCCGTTGGCGGGGTACTACGCGAAGCACGCCTCGGTGCCGCTCGATGTGAGCGTGCTCCCGGATACCGACCGCGCGACTGGCTTCCCATTTGCGTACGACCTCACGATGGGCGTACGGCGGGCGGATCGCGGATTGCGAGATACCCTCAATGCGATGATCGACCGTCACCGCGCGGACATTGACGCCATCCTGCGCGATTACGGGGTGCCGGTGCTTCCGATCACGACGGAATCGGCGGCTCCCTAGCGAAGCGGCTGCGGCACGGGTCTGTCAAGGAAATGCACCGGGGCTTCGGGCCGCCCCATCACTACTCGTACACATCGCCAGGACGCGCATCCGCGACCGCCGGGCGACCAACCAGGAGACGCGAGAATCCGTATGCAACACTCGAATTCGCCGACGCGCCGAACATCTGGCCTCCCACGCATTATGGTAGTCGGGGGCGCCATTCTGGGGGTAAGCGTGTTCGCCGCTGCGGCGACACCGCGACCGACACCGCGTCTTACGGCGCCGATCGCCGCGTCTCGCGGCGCCGCGCAGTTCACCGCACCTGGTGACACGGACCATCTGGCGGTCAACGCCGTCGTGTATCAGGGCTGGAAGATGTTCGAGGTCTATTGCACGCGGTGCCACGGCGAGGACGCGGTGGGCAGCAGCTTCGCGCCCTCGCTGAGGAAATCGGTTGGTCCGACGGGCACGATCGACCACAAGCTGTTCTTCCAGACCGTGACCAATGGGCGGCCGGACAAGGGGATGCCGATGTGGGGCAACCTGCTCTCGCCGGAACAAAAAGAAGACGTCTGGAATTATTTGCGGGCGCTGGCCGTGGGTCATCTCGCGTCGGGGCGGCCCCACCTCAAGCCGGGCGCGAATCGCGACTCGACAGTCCTTCCGGCGGCGCTCGGCAAGGACACCACCTGGACCGGCCCAACATCCTAACTCAACCACCAAGAACTCAGTGATGCGATCCTCGTTACTCGTGCGTCCGTCCGTCGGACCGGGAAGGATGTCAGCGGTCGCGGTCCTCGCGGCGTGTACAGCGATGTGCCTCACGGCGTGCACATCGGAGCGGTCCGGGAATTCGTCGGCGACGCCCGCGGCGGATTCGTCGTCCGCGGTCACCGGAACAGCGGTGATGGCGCCGGTGGGTCACGGCACGCTGTTCGTCAGCAACGAAGGGGACAACACGCTGAGTGTCGTGGATCAGGCGACGGACAGCGTCGTGGCGACGATCCCGGTGGGGAATCGACCGCGGGGGATGGCGGTCAGTCCCGACGGGAAAACGCTCTACGTCGCGCTGGGCCGCGACAACGCCGTCGGCGTGGTGGACATCGCGTCACGGGCGATGACGGACAAGATCCCGTGCGGCACGGATCCGGAACAGGTCGCGCTCTCGCTCGACGGGAAGACACTCTACGTCTCGAATGAAGAGATCGCGATGGCGAGCGCGGTCGATGTGGCGACGAAGAAAACGATCTTCAGCGTGCCAGTGGGGAAGGAGCCCGAGGGCGTGCTCGTCACCCCGGACGGCCAAAAAGTCTACGTGACGAACGAGAGCTCGGGGACGGTGACGGTGATCGACGCCCGGACCGGGAAGCAGCGCGCGCAATTTGCGGTCGGCGCGCGTCCGCGGTTCGTGGTGTTCGCCCGTGACGGCTCGAAGGCGGTGGTCACGTCGGAGCAGGGCGGGTCGGTCACGGTCGTCGATCTGCCGAAGGACGTGCCGCTCAAGACCGTGTCGGTGGGCGATAGCACGAAGCCGACCGGGGTCGCGCTCTCGCACGACGGCATGACGGCGTACTTCGCCAACGGCCGCGCGAATCGGGTGTCGATCTTCAGCGTGGCGGCGATGATGGTGACCGACACGATCCCGGTGGGGATTCGTCCGTGGGGCGTGGCGTTGTCAGGGGACGGCAGCACTCTGTACACGGCGGACGGCAGGTCGAATCAGCTGTCGGTCGTCGATGTCATTCACAAGAAAGTGTTGCGAACGATCAAGGTTGGGGAGCGGCCGTATGGGGTGGTGATCGTGGGAGGATAGGAGGGACGAGAGAGGAGAAAAGCGAGAGGAGAAAGTAGAGAGGAGACCAAATGACCGGGGCCAGCTACAGCGCATCGTAGCCGGCCCCTGTTCGCATCTCTTGTCTCCTGTCTCCTCTCTACTTTCTCCTCTCGCGCCTCATCCCCCGTGCTTATTCGCTACCGTTTTGAGCGCCGCGAAGACGTTGGGGTCGAGGAGTCGGCCGACATAGAGGCGGAGGTGGCGGAGGGCTTCGCTGGTGCTCAGGGGATCGCGATAGGAACGGCGCGATGTGAGGGCGACGAAGGCGTCGGCGGCGGACAGGATCCGGCCACCGATCGAGATCGCGTTGCCTTCCACGGCGCGGGGGTAGCCGGTGCCGTCGAAGTGCTCGTGGTGATCGCGCACGTACTCGAGCACGGGGCCCAAGTGTTCCAACGGGCTCAGGATCTCGAGGCCGATCCGGACGTGGTCCTGTACGTGGTCGTATTCGTCCGGCGTCAGGGCGCCGGGCTTGTGGAGCACGCTCTCCCGGGTGCCGATCTTGCCAACGTCGGCCAGTCGGGCGGCAAGCCGCACCGCGTCGACGATATCGGGCTCGAGTCCCATGACGGTCGCGATTTCGGCGGCGAGCGCCGCCATGCGTTGCGAGTGGCCGCGCAGAAACGTGTCCTTCGCTTCCATCGCGCGCACGAGTGCCTCGGCCATGCTCACGTTCATCGTCCGGAGGCCCATCTTCTCATGCTCGAGCGCCGCGGTCCGCGCGGCGACGGCATCGCGGATCGCCATCGTGGTCCGCTGCTGGGCGGCCTCGCGTTCCGTGAGCGCGCGTGCCACGGCGGCTTCCAGTACCGTGTGCTCGACGGGCTTCGTCAGGTAGTCGGACGCGCCGGCCCGCAGCGCGGCCGTCGCGGTCGCCGCATCGTCCACCGCCGACACCACGATCAGCGCCACTTCGGGGTCGAGCTCGCGTGCGCGACGCATCACGGCGAATCCGTCGAGCCCTGGCATCCGGACATCGCAGAGCACGACCGAGAACTGCTCACGACCCAGCGCCGCGATCGCTTCCTCGCCGGACGCTGCCGTGTCCACCGTGTAGTGAGCGTGGCCGAGGATGCCGGCGTACGCGCGACGGATTCCTTCCTCGTCGTCCACCACGAGTAGCGGCAGCAGTGACTGGGGCGACGCGACGTCGATGGCTGGCGCTCGGCTCGGTTTGGGCGCCGGAGCCGGGTTGGCGATCGAGGGTGCGCGAAGAGGGCGAATTTGAGTAGGCATGGGGCGGACAGGTCCGCACCCAGGACGACTGACGGTCAAGCGGGGGAACAGCTTAGCCGCCGTGTTCGTATGCCTAAGGCCGGCTATTCTCGCCAGACTCTGGCGCCGGTGTCGCTAAAGGGGCCTTCATAGACGACGCCGGGTTGGGTGTCGGCCGAGGCACCCGCCGGGCGTCGGAGCTCCGGTAGCTGGCGCACGGATGCGGCCAGTGCGGCGCCGGCGGCCGCGTCCGCCGCCATTCCATAGACGGCGGGGCCCCAGGAGCTCTGGCCTACCCCCGTTGCACCGGCTGCGTGCAGGGCATGAACGAGGCGCGCGGTGGGACCGGGGGCGTATGGGCCGCCCTGGGCAGCGGCGAACCAGTCGCCGTTCATGCGTTGGATCTCGGTGAGCGCGGCCCCAAACGCCGCGAAATCGCGTTCGACCAGGGCGGGGAGCAACGCCATGAGCGTGAGGTGTGCGACCCGCGCGGCCTCGGACGGGGGCGGGGTCGGCAACGCCGCGAACGCGGCGGTCTCAGTATCCCCACTGATACCCGGCCGTGCGGCCGGGACCACCAGGACGCACCGCCATTCCGGGGGGATCGGGATGCGCGCCAGCAGTGGCGCGGGCCGTTCATCATCCACGCGCCGGCCGCCTTCGAGAATGAATCCGCCGTACGCGAAGACATAGGTTCCGATCGCCGAGCGTCGAGCCCGACCGACGATGTGCGCGAGCTCCGTCGGCGTGTGCGGTACGTCGTACAGCTCGGCGACTGCTCTCGCCGTCGCGAGGGCGAGCTGAGTGCCGGAGCCCAGTCCCTGGTGTGCGGGAATAACGCGGTGCAGGGTCACCCGGACACCGCCCTGCAGACGGTAGTGGGTGAGCACGCGCTGCACGGCGGCTGACGCGGCAGCGACGAGGTCGGCGTCGGGACTGGAGTCGTCGTGATGGACGCTCGTCGCGGGCTGCGTCACGGCGGACACGAGCACCGATGGCGTGGGAAGCGCGGCGCCGATCCCGCCGAACCGGCGACCGAGGGAGCCGCCGAGGTCGAGCATGCCGAAGTGGAGGCGTGCGGGGGCCTCCACGAACACGCGCCTGCCGCCGGTCACGCGGGTGGCGACTGCGGGGGGTGGGCGCGCGAGGCGCGGATATAGTCGGTGAGGAGCTCCATGGCCTCGAACTCACGCGGGCCCGCGGTCTTGTTGACGATAATCTGCAGCTTCGCGAGCTCCGCTTCGATCTCCGCGCGTGGGATGAGGTGCAGCCGAGTCGAGAGGATCGCGGTCTCGAGGACCGCGTGGCGGGCCCGGTTGAATCCGAGGAACTCTCGTCGCGTGCCGTGATGCACGACGCGGGTCTCGATTCGCGAGCGGGGTGGCGTCGCATCGATCGACCGAACCTCGAGCTCACGCCAGGAACACGCGGATTCGAGAACCACCCCGCGAACGACCGTGGCGGGGGCGGTTGGGTATTGCGGGCTCGAGATCGCGGCCCGCGCGAACAGCAGGATGTCATCGGTGAGATTCACGACGCCCGCGCCGACCGCCTGCAGGTTGCGAAAGGTGGTCGTCTCGAGAAATGGCTTGACGACGATCACCTCGTCGCCCCATTCGACACCCATGGGCGCAATGTTGACGACGCCATCGAGATCCATCGTGGTGATGATCGACTCGATGATCACTGGCCACCCCCCGCGCCGCCCGCGTCGTCCGCGATCGCGCTGGTCACGAGTGCCTGGTAGGCGGCCCGCAGGCGGAGGGTGAGTGGACCAGGCACGCCGGTCCCGATTGGTCGCTCGTCGACCCGAGTGACGGGCGCGATCTCTCGCAGACAACTGGTGAGAAAGAGCTCGTCCGCGGCGTCCAATGCGGCAGGCGGGATCGGGAATTGCTCGACGGGGATGTCGAAGTCCGCCAGCATGTCGAGCACGGCCTGTCGCGTGATACCGGGGAGGATGCCGCAGGTGGCAGGGGGAGTGTGGACGACACCGCGGATCACGAGGAACAGATTGCTCGATGTGCCTTCGCACAGATGGCCCGCGGTGTCGAGGAGCACCGCGTCATCCGCGCCTCGGGCTCGCGCCGCGGCCAGAGCGAGTACGGTGTCAGTGTAGGACAACGTCTTGAGGCCGGCGGAGGGTGCGTATTCGTTCCGGCGACCGGACGCGATGTGGACCGAGAGCCCACGAGTCCCGAGTGTGGCCGGGAACGCCGGCATCCGATCGATGAGGAGCACCGTCGTGGGGGCGACACCGGGCGCGGGGGCCACGCCGGCGCTGACCCCGCGGCTCACGGTCAACCGCACCGACGCGTCGGCGCGGCCGGCGCGGAGCGCGCGCACAGCATCGGCCACGGTCTCATCGAGGTGCGGCGGCGCGGGAATCCCGAGTCGATCGGTGGCGGCGGCCAATCGGTCGAGGTGGGCGTCGAGGCGGAAGACCACGCCGCGATAGGCCCGCATCGTCTCGAAGCAGCCATCGGCAAGCGTGAAACCGCGGTCCGAAACCGACAGCGCGGGGATTCGCGGGTCGGTAGGGATGCCATTGACCCAGCACCGGGGGAGCGCGAGCTGCGCATCGAGTGACGCGGCGGCTGCGCTCGATGAGTGGACGGCCACGGTCACCGCACCACGGAGACTGGGGGCGGTGCGGCGTCGAGCGCCGGACCGGGGTCGCCGCCGTACGGCGGGTCGTCGTCGGGCAGCGAATCACGCGTGGCGTGNNGCGCGGTCGGGGAGCGCGCGGTCGGTCCCGCGCTGCACGCGGGAGCCCTGCAGGAATCCGTCGAGCATGAAGTACCCGTACTCTGTCAGCGCGGACTCGGGATGGAACTGCACGCCGACAGTCGGCTGGTCCCGATGGACGACGGCCATGATCTCGCCGTCCTCGCTCGTGGCCGTTACCCGAAGGACATCCGGGAGACTGTCCGGAGCGATCACGAGCGAGTGGTAGCGCGTCACGTCGAGTGGCGACGGCACGCCGGTGAATATGCCGGCGCCGTCGTGGGTCACGCGCGAGACTTTCCCGTGCATGGGGCGGCCGGCGCGCACGATGCGGGCGCCGTACGCGGCGCCGATGCATTGGTGACCGAGGCAGACGCCGAGGATCGGGATCGTGGGGCCAAAGCGGCGGACGACATCGGTCGAGATCCCGGCCTCGGCGGGCGTGCAGGGGCCGGGCGACAGGATGATGTGCGAGGGGGGCGACGCCGCGATCTCATCGAGCGTGACCGCGTCGTGCCGGCGGACAACGGCGTCATGGCCCAACTCGCGCACGTACCGCGCGAGGTTGTACACGAACGAATCATAGTTGTCGATGAGGAGGATCATGCGAGCGCCGCGATCAGCGCGCGGGCCTTATCGAGCGTCTCCCGATACTCGGCTTCGGGATCGGAGTCGGCGACGATCCCACCGCCCACGGAGAAATAGACGCGGCCGTGGCGCGCGAGGTACGTCCGGATGACGATGTTGGAATCGGCCGCGCCGGAGAGGCTCATGTATCCGACGGTACCGCAATAGACGCCGCGGCGCGAGGGCTCGAGCTCGGCGATGATCTCCATCGCGCGCACCTT
>PMAE01000044.1 GCA_003152485.1 Gemmatimonadota bacterium
TCGTGATCCTGAGTGGCGGAATAGACCTGTCGATCCCGTGGGTGCTGAACGCGGCTGCCGTGCTCCTCACCATTTTCGCCAACGGCAGCAATGGCAAAACGCTGTGGCTGTTCCCCTTGCTGCTCGCCGGCGGGGCGGTCGTTGGGCTGGTAAATGGGCTTGGGGTCATTTTCCTTCGCATCCCACCGATCATCATGACCCTCGGTATGTCCTCGATGGTCGAAGGCGGGCTGCTGCTTTACACCAACGGCAGTTCCGGGAACAACGCCCCGACCGGCGTGGTCTATATGGCCACTCATCGGTGGGGCCCCGTCCCTGTGGTTGCCGTTGTATGGTTGGCGGTGCTGGTAGTGGCGACGGTTGTGCTCAGCGCCACACCATTTGGGAGAAGGCTCTACGCCACCGGTCTCAATCGGCGCGTTGCCGAGTTCTCCGGGGTGAACGTCCGCTGGGTGACGGTTTCTGTNNCGTCGCTTTGCGCCGGGGCCAAGGCGGCCTTGGCCGGCCTGGTGCTTTCGGGTTACGTCGGCGAAGCGTACCTGGGGATGGGCGACCCGTACCTGTTCGCGTCCGTTGCCGCGGTCGCCATCGGCGGCGCATCAGTCCTGGGCGGGACGGGCAACTACGTCGGGACGACAGCAGGGGCGCTCGTGCTCGCCTTGCTCGCCGCGATCCTGCCCATCCTCGGTTTTAGCCAAGCGACCCTGGAGATCGTCTACGGGTTGGTGATCCTCGTTGCCGTTTCGCTTTCTTCGCTGAGGGTGGCTGCCAACCGCAGCGTAGATTGACAACTGGGACGATTGTCTCGGTAACGGTTCGAGGGTAGGTTCGAGTGATGGTCGCGCCGGTTGGCGCCATCGTTGATGTTGCTGAGATAACGGAGGTCTCATGACGATAATCCAACTGGAGGCGGAACTAGCTCTTGCTGTCCAGGCCGAATTAGGAGAAGGGCCCGTCTGGGACGAGCGTTCCCAAGAGCTTTATTTTGTCGACATCACGGGCCATCGTGTCCACGCCTTTGCCCCCGCGAGCGGGGCTCACCGCAGTTTTCCTACATATGGGCCCGTCGGCGCAGTCGTGCTACGTGACGATGGCGGGTTGGTACTCGCCGCCCAGGATGGGTTCTTTTTCGCTCACTCGGATGGTACGGGCCTCGAGCGGTTCGGCGAGTTCCGGATTGACAGCGAGACCGTTCGTTTCAACGACGGGAAGGTGGGCCCTGGCGGCCACTTCCTGGCCGGGACTATGGACCATCACGAGGAGCTAACCGTCGGCTCGCTCTACATCTTGAAAGCGGATGCCGGGGTGTCGGTCCTCCTCGACCCGGTTTCCATTTCTAACGGCCTGGCGTGGGACGCCGATGGCACGACCGTTTACTACATAGACACTCCGACACATCGCATAGACGCGTTCAACTTTGACCAGGGAACTGGCGAGATTTCCAACCGGAGGGTCGTGGCCGAGATCACCGACGCCAGTCCCGATGGGATGGCAATCGACGCCGAAGGGTACCTGTGGGTCGCCTGTTGGGACGGTTCGCGCGTAGACAGGATCGACCCCGCAGACGGCCGCCGGGTCGCGACCGTGCGGGTGCCAACCTCGCATGTATCCAGCGTCGCCTTCGGTGGGCCCTCCCTGGAGGNNAGGACCTTTACATCACGACGGCCCGGCATAACCTGAGCGCCGCCCAGCTTGCGGCCGAGCCCCATGCCGGAGATCTCTTTGTCGCCCAGGCGGGCGTCCCCGGCGTGGCCCCTGAACGGTTCAAGACACCCTAAAGTTCGGCCCCATTATGTCCGGGGGTCCACCTGGACCTTTGGCCCCGGCCCCGAGTTTTCGCCGCGCCGGCCATCGAGGCGCGACGTGACCTCTCCGAGCCCGATCACCTCACTGACGAGCGGTTCGGGGTTGACGGCCCCGGAGGCAAAGAGCTCGATCGTGCCCTCTAAGCCGGGCGACGCCGACAAGATGCCGACGGCTGTGACGTCAGCCAGCACGAGCGCTCGGGTGTCGATGAGGCTCGGGGCTGACGACAGGCCGATGAGCACGACACGGCCGGCCGGGCTGACCAGCCTTACCGCCAACGCGGGCATGCTCTCCTCACTGCTCGCGTCAATTACCGCGTCGAAGCGCAGGTCGCAGTCTCGTTCCAAGTCTACGACCTGGTAGNNGAGCCCGATCTGGGCGGCGAGCAACCCGATCGTGCCCGAGCCGAGCACGAGCAGGCGCCCGCCTGGCGGGAGGCCGGCTGCTTCGACAGCGCGGAGCGAGTTCCCTCCGGGCTCGACCATTGCGGCGGTCGTTACGCTTACGTTGTCGGGGATGCGATGGGCAAAGCGCACCGCTACCAACATCTGCTCGGCCAGCGCACCGGGCCAACCGTCAGTGATCCCGATCTCGTTGCGGTCGGCACAGACATAGTGCTTACCGGCCAGGCACACTTGGCAGTGGTCGCAGCCCAACNNACCGGTGACGCGCTGGCCTATCCAGGAGGGATCCGTGCTTGGTCCCACCGCCGATACTCGGCCGGTCCATTCATGGCCGAGGCGCAAGGGAAAGTGGGTCAGGCCCTGCTCGAAGTAGGCCATTTCGCCGGTGTAGAGCTCGACATCGGTCCCGCACAACCCGACGCGCTCCACGTCGACGAGCAGCTGGCCCTCCTGCGGGACGGGAGCATCAAGTTCTTGCACGCTCCCGTCCCGCGGGGCTTCGATCACCAGAGCGCGCACTACCGCCCGGAGTGGGTGGGAGAAACGACGGATTGGGTCTGTTTGCCGAGCCGAGACAGGCTAAGTGTCATTGTCTCGCCGCCGTGCAGGTAGGTCGGCGGCTTCTGGCCCAAGCCGACGCCAGCGGGGGTGCCAGTGTTGATGAGGTCGCCTGGTTCGAGGGCGAGGAACTGGCTGATGTAGTGCACCAGGAAAAGGGGGCCAAAGACGATGTTGGACGTCGAGCCTGACTGGTAGCGCTTCTCGTCGACATCCAGCGTCATGTCGAGGTTGGACACGTCGTCGATCTCGTCCGGCGTCGCCAACCAGGGCCCGACCGGGTTGAAGGTCGGAGCCGACTTGCCTTTCACCCACTGGCCGCCGCGCTCGATCTGCCACTCACGNNACCTCCCAGTCGGTCTTCACCGAGCCGCGGGGGATGAGGACATCGTCGTTGGGGCCGATGAGCGTATTTGGAGCCTTGTTGAACACGATCGGCTCCGCCGGGACGGCCTGCCCGGTTTCTGCGGCGTGGTCGCGGTAGTTGAGGCCGATGCACAGGATCTGGTGCGGCCGAGCGATGGGTGCACCGAGGCGTCTGTCACCCAGGGGTTCAGTTTTGCCTGATGCGGCCCTCTCCGCGATGAGCGGTGCTAGCGTGGCGATACGACCGGAGCGGAAAAACGCTTCGTTGTAGTCAGCAACGACGTCTGACAGGTCGACGAGCAGGTCGTCGTCAACCAATGCTCCGGGTTTTTCGGCTCCTGGTGCGCCGGTCCGGACAAGTCGCATTCGTGTCCCACTTTCGCTTTAGAGGTCGGCCCGAACGGCTGTAAGTGCCGACCTGACGTGCCATACTGTACCCGCAGTTCCGAACGGTTAGAAAACCCTGATAATTGGAACGAGGTTGGAGTGGGGGACCTCCGAAGTGCAGAGTGGTATTCCGGTCAGGACCGGAACTCGTACATCCATCGCGCCTGGATGCGGCGGGGCCTCCCAGACGATGCCCTGGACTCGACTAAGCCGCAGATCGCCATCGCTAATACAGCCTCGGACCTGACCCCGTGCAACATGCACCTGGACGAGGTGGCCGAGGCGGTGAAGCAGGGTGTCTGGGCGGCCGGCGGTGTCCCCTACAACCTTCCCGTTGTCTCGCTGGGTGAGACGGTGGTCAAACCGACCGCCATGCTGTGGCGCAACATGGCGGCCATGGCCATGGAGGAAATGTTCCGAGCCAACCCGCTCGACGGCCTGGTGTTACTGGGCGGGTGCGACAAGACCATCCCGGCACTGCTCATGGCAGCGGCATCGGTCAACCTCCCGGCCGTTGTCGTCCCCGGCGGCCCGATGCTGAGCGGCCATTTCCGCGGCGTGGCTCTCGGCTGTGGCACCGACGTCTGGCGGCTCAGTGAAGAGGTGCGCGGCGGCAAGATGACTAACGCCGAGTTCTTGCAGTCCGAGGAGTCCATGGTGCGGAGCAAGGGCCACTGCAACACCATGGGCACGGCCTCGACCATGAACGCTCTGGCCGAAGCGCTCGGCATGACGCTGCCCGGCTGCGCCGCCATCCCGGCGCCGTACCGCGAGCGCGGGCAGATCGCCTACGAGACCGGCGTGCGCGCGGTCGAGATCGTCCACGAAAATCTCAAGCCCTCCGATATTCTCACGCGCAAGGCCTTCGAGAACGCCATCGTTGCCAATTCGGCGATCGGCGGCTCGACCAATGCGCCGATCCACATCAACGCCATCGCGCGCCATATCGGCGTGAAGCTCTCGATCAAGGATTGGGAGACAATCGGCTATGACGTGCCGCTCTTGGTCAACATGCAGCCGGCCGGCAAATATCTGGGCGAGGAATATTTCCGCGCCGGCGGTCTGCCGGCGGTGATGCGCGAATTGCTCCGGGCCGGCCGCCTTAACGGCGACGCCCTCACCATCAACGGCAAGAGCATGGGCGACAACGTCAANNTGTCGGGAAACCTGTTCGATTCCGCCATCATGAAGACGAGCGTGATCTCCGACGATTTCCGTCAACGCTATCTGGCCAACCCGAAGGACCCCAACGCCTTCGAGGGCCGCGCCGTGGTGTTCGACGGGCCGGAGGATTATCACCACCGCATCGACGATCCGGCGCTCAAGATCGACGAACAAACCATTTTGTTCATCCGCGGCGTCGGCCCGATCGGCTATCCCGGCTCGGCGGAAGTTGTGAACATGCAGCCGCCGGCCGCCTTGATTAAGCGGGGCGTCAAAACATTGCCGTGCATCGGCGACGGGCGGCAATCCGGCACGTCGGGCTCGCCCTCGATCCTGAATGCCTCGCCGGAAGCTGCGAGCGGCGGCGGACTGGCTCTGTTGAAAACCGGCGACCGGGTGCGCATCGATCTCAACCAAGGCAGCGCCAATATTCTGATCTCGAAGGCGGAACTGGCCAGGCGGCGGGCGGCGCTGCAAAAGCGCGGCGGCTATGCCTATCCGGCAAGCCAGACGCCGTGGCAGGAGATCCAGCGCGCCATGGTGGATCAGCTTGCCGGCGGCATGGTGCTCAAGCCCGCGGTCAAATACCAGCGCGTCGCACAGGCGTTTCCCGTGCCGCGCGACAATCATTGACGGGTGCGGCGATGGCCGAACGCTTGCAGAATAAAGTCGCGTTGATCACCGCCGCGGGCCAGGGCATCGGCCGCGCCATCGCCGAGGCTTTCATCGAGGAAGGCTGCATCGTCATCGCCACCGATGTGGACGCCGGCAAGCTTCAGGACCTGCAGCCGAGAAAATCGATCAAGCTGGACGTGCTGTCGATCGCGGCGGTGGTGGAATTGGCCAAGGCGGTCGAGGCCGAATTCGGCGGGCTCGACGTGCTGGTCAACGTCGCCGGCTACGTGCATCAAGGCACGGTGCTGGAATGCGCCGACCGCGATTGGGACTTTTCCTTCGATCTCAACGTCAAGGCCATGCACCGCACGATCAAGGCGTTCCTGCCCGCCATGCTGAAAAAAGGCGGCGGCTCGATCGTCAATATGTCGTCGGGCGTTTCCTCGATCAAAGCTTTGCCCAATCGTTACGTCTACGGCGCCAGCAAGGCCGCCGTTATCGGGCTGACCAAGGCGGTCGCCATCGACTTCATCACCAAAGGCATCCGCTGCAACGCGATCTGCCCGGGCACCATCGAATCGCCGTCGCTCGAAGACCGCGTCGCCACGCTGTCGAAGCAGACCGGAAAATCCGAAAAAACCGTGTGGGACGACTTCATCGCGCGCCAGCCGATGAAGCGGCTCGGCACCGCGGCCGAGGTGGCGGCGCTCGCCGTGTTCCTGGCGTCCGATGAATCGCGCTACATCACCGGGCAGCCGCATCTGGTGGATGGCGGATTGGCGCTCTAGCGCCGATCACAGCACGGCGTTGCTCGCCGGATCGATCAGATGCATGTGATCGAGATTAGCGCGCAGCCGCATTGGCTCGCCGGAGGCCTTGGCGGCGGTAGGCTCGACGCGTCCGCAGACCTCGGTGCCGTCGACCGTGAAGAACACCATGGTCTCCATCCCCATCGGCTCGACCACGTCGAGGGTGATCGTAAACTCCTGACCAACGCCGTTTTCGCTGCCGCGCGTCTCGGTAATGTGTTCCGGACGCAAGCCGAACAACAGGTCCTTGCTGGTATGGCCACGATAGCGCGCGGCACGGCTTTCCGGCACCTGGAACGACAGCTTGTCGGACAGCCTGATCGTCAGACCGCTGCCGTTGCCCTCCAGTTTGGCCGGAATGAGGTTCATCGCAGGCGAGCCGATGAAGCTCGCCACGAAGCGTGTCTTGGGGTGATGATAAAGCTCGTTCGGCGTGCCGATCTGCTCGATCCTGCCGCCATTCATGACCACCACGCGGTCGGCCAGCGTCATGGCCTCGACCTGGTCATGCGTCACATAGACGGTCGTGGTCTTGACCTTCTGGTGCACGCGTTTGATCTCGGTGCGCATCTGCACGCGCAGCTTGGCGTCGAGATTGGACAGCGGCTCGTCGAACAGAAACACCTGTGGCTCGCGCACGATGGCGCGCCCGATCGCGACCCGCTGTCGTTGACCACCCGACAGTTGCCGAGGACGGCGGCCCAGCACACTCGTGAGACCGAGGATGTCCGCCGCGCGCTCGACGCGCGCCTCGATGTCACGCCGCGGTTGCTTGCGCAGCGTGAGAGCGAAGGCCATATTCTCGAACACCGTCATGTGGGGATAGAGTGCATATCCCTGGAACACCATGGCGATGTCGCGGTCCTTGGGCGGGAGGTCGTTGACGTAACGCCCGCCGATCGAGAGGCGGCCCGACGAGATCGATTCGAGCCCCGCGATCATCCGAAGCGTCGTCGACTTGCCGCACCCTGACGGGCCCACGAGGACGACGAATTCCCCGTCGTGCACGTCCAGATCGAGATCATGGACGGCCACGAATCCGGAGTCCGCGTACACTTTGCGGACACCCTCCAAGGTGACGCGGGCCACGGCTTATCGGACCCTCAACCCCACCAGGCGAATCGGGCCCGACGGCCCGACGATCCGCGACGCACTCGCATGACCTCCTCCCCTTCCATTGTACCCGTCGTGTTGGCGGGCACACGTTTCCCCGATCGGTTTCTCTGGGGCGCCGCGACGTCGGCGTACCAGATCGAAGGCTCGCCACTGGCCGACGGCGCCGGCGCGAGCATCTGGCACCGGTTCGCGCATACGCCCGGTAGGGTGCACAACGGCGATACGGGCGACATCGCCTGCGACCACTACCGCCGCGCCGCGGACGACGTCGCCCTCATGCGCGAGATGGGCCTCGCCGCGTATCGATTGAGCATCGCCTGGGGTCGCATTCTCCCCGATGGTCGCGGCCGCGTCAACCGTCCTGGTCTGGCGTTCTACGAGCGGTTGGTCGACCTGCTGCTCGCGTCAAACATACAGCCGGTCATCACGCTCTACCACTGGGATCTGCCGGCCGCGCTCGAGGATCACGGCGGATGGCTGAACCCCGATAGTGCCGCCTGGTTCGCCGACTACGCCGATGTCGTCGTGCGCGCCCTCGACGATCGCGTGCACCTGTGGGTGACCCTCAACGAGCCATGGGTCGTGGCGGACGGCGGGTATGTGCGCGGCGTGCTGGCGCCCGGGCATACGAGCCTCGCCGAGGCCGCGCGCGTCGCGCATCACCTCCTGCGCGCGCACGCGGCAGCCGTGGATGCCTACCGCGCGTCCGGCCGCCACCAGATCGGGCTCGTCGTCAACCTGGAACCGCAGACGCCAGCGTCGCTCGATGAACGAGATCGCGCGGCGGCCGACCGCGCGGACGCGTACTTCAACCGACAATACCTCGACCCGGTGTTCCTCGGTGTCTACCCCGAGGCGCTCCGCACCGTGTACGGCGACGCGTGGCCGCACGCCGCGATGGAGGAGGCCGCCACCATTCGACGGCCGATCGATTTCCTGGGCGTCAACTACTACTCGCGCAGTGTCGTCCGGGCCGACCCGGCCGCGTTCCCGACCGGGGCTGGACGCGTGCGTCAACCGCACAGCGCGTACACCGATATGGACTGGGAGGTCTACCCGGCCGGACTCACGGACATCCTCCGATGGGTGCGCGACCGGTACGGCCCGATCCCGCTCTACGTCACCGAGAACGGCGCGGCGTTTCCGGATCCGCCGACCGTGGACGGCGCCCTCCTCGAGGATCCCCAGCGGGTGGCCTACTTTCGAAGCCACTTGCAAGCGGCGCATGCCGCGATCGCGGCCGGCGTCGACCTGCGCGGCTACTTCGCCTGGTCGCTCCTCGACAACTTCGAATGGAACTATGGGTACGCAAAACGATTCGGCATCGTGCACGTCGATCATGCCACGCAGCGCCGGACCCCCAAGGCCAGCGCCCGGTTCTACGCCGACGTGATCCGGAGCAACGGCGAGAGCATCGGCCGCGACGTCGGCTGAGCTACCCCTTCACCCCCCCCATGGTGATGCCCCGAATGTAGAAGCGCTGGAGGGAGATGAAGAGCAGCAGGACCGGCAGCAGCGTGACGACCGCCGCGGCCATCATGAGCTCCGTGTCCTTGACGTGCTCGCCGGACAGATTCGCCAAGCCAACGGGCAGCGTGTACTTGGCGCTATCGGTCAACACGATCAACGGCCACATGAAGTCGTTCCACGAGCTCATGAAGACGAACACGGCGAGCGTCACGAGGACCGGCGCGCACAATGGCAGAATGACGGACCAGTAGATCCGGAACTCGCCCGCCCCATCGACCCGCGCCGCATCCACCAGCTCGTCGGGAATTCCGAGGACGTATTGGCGCATCAGGAAGATGCCAAAGACCGTGGCCATGCTGGGGAGCACGACGCCGGCGTAGCTATTCACCAGATGCAACTGCCGCAGCAAGATGAACAACGGCAGCATCGCGACCTGTGGCGGGATGAACAGCCCGAGGAGCACGAGCCGGAATAGGCGGTCGCGGCCCGGAAATTGGAACTTCGCGAACGCGTACCCCGCCATCGAGTTGCAGAGGAGCGACGAGGCCGTGATGAGCGCCGCTATGACCGCGCTGTTCCTCAGCTCGCGGGCCACATCCAAGCGAGAGAACAGCTCGTGGTAGTGCACCCACGTGAGGGGATGCGGGATCAGCGGTGGCGGGTAGGTCGTCGCGGCGCCCGAGGGCATCAACGACGCCGACACCATCCACAGGAGCGGTGCCACGGCGAACCCCGCGATCGCCACGAGCACCACGTGCAGGAGCACGGTGCGCCAACCCACGGCCAACCCCCGCGCACGCCCCAGCGCGGGCCGCGCCGGCCGTGCCGCGCGCAGCTCGACCGGAGGGTTGACGACACCAGCGGCGGTCACGCGCCACCCTCCGTCCGCTCAGGACGCAGACGGAGTTGGATCAGCGCGCCGATCAGCGTCAACCCGAACAACACGAACGCGACGGCCGCGCCCTGGCCGATGTGCCACGACTCAAAGCCCTGATTGAACATGTAGAGGACGACGCTCAGTGTCGCGTGGAGCGGGCCGCCCTGGGTCATGATGTAGGGTTCGGAAAACAGCTGGAGAAACCCAATCATCGTGGTGATGCTCACGAACAGGAATGTCGGCGCGAGTGTGGGCAGCGTCACGTGCCAAAATCGCTGCCAGGCCCCCGCCCCATCGACTCGCGCCGCGTCGTAGAGATCCGGCGACACGGCCTGCAGTCCCGCCATGAAGATGATCATGTTGTAGCCGAACCCCTTCCAGACGGTCATGAGGATGATGGACGGCATCGCCCAGACCGCCGAGCCGAGCCAATCGACGGGCGGCAGCCCCAGCGCGTGCAGCCCCGCGTTGAGCAGGCCGAATCGTGGATCGTACAGATACTTCCACACCACCGCGACCGCGACCAGCGTGGTCACCACCGGCGCGAAGTAGATCGTTCGAAAGAGGCCCCGCCACCGGACCAGCTCGGAGTCGAGCAGCACGGCGACGCCGAGCGAGACGACGACCGAGATCGGGCCTCCGACCAGCACGAAATACAAGGTGTTCCGAAGCGCGATCCAGAACAGCGGTGCCTGCGCCAACGTCGCGTAGTTGCGCAGCCACACCACCCGCGCGTCGGCCGGGGATGCCACGGCGTAGATGTCGAAGTCGGTGAGACTCAACAGAAACGATGCCGCGGCGGGGAGCAGAAAGGTGATCGTGATGAGCAGCAATCCCGGCGCCAGGAAAATCGCCGCCGCCCGCCGGGCCGCCCGGCCGCCCCCGTCCAATGATGTCATTCCGCGCCCGTGGACGCGCCGCTGTCTCGCACGTTGGCGTGTTCGGGTGCCTGCTTGCGTGGCTGCTCGTGTACTCGGTCCTGTGCTTGGTCCTGTGCTCGGTCCTGTGCTTGGTCGTGTGACTGCTCGCGCCGTTGCAACCACCGACGTTTCTCGAGCGCCTGATCCACGTCTCGGTCGAGCGCCGCCAGCGCGGAATCGGGTGGCGTGCCGCCGCGCACCGCGGCCTCGGAATGATCGGTGATGAGCGTCGTGATCTCATCCCACTCCGGGATCTTGGGGGTGGCCCGCACGAATTGGAGCTGCCGGCGAAAGGCGCGGGCATACGGATCGCCCGCGAGCGCCGAGTCGCGCCACGCCGATCGGCGCGACGGCAGATCGCCCGTCAATGCGTAGAACCGCGCTTGACGCGTCGAGTCCGACAGATATTCGATGAACGCCCACGCTGCCTCGGGGTGCGCGGACCCCCGGAACACCACCAAGCTGGACCCCCCCGCGAGCGAGATCCCCGGCGTGGTCGTATCCCGTGCGCCGGCACGCGGGCCAGCACGCGCTCCGGCGAGCGGGCCAGCAAGCGGGCCAGCAAGCGCGCCGGACTCGGCGTCCCACGCCGGCATCGGCGCGGTCGCCCACCGGCCGCGCAACGCGGGCGGGAGACGCCGCAAGCATTCGCCCACATCCCACGGCCCGGAGATGAACATCGCGAAATCACCGTTCGCGAACGACTGGTACATGTTGGCGATCTGCGTGTTGCTGATGGGCGCGGCCAGGCTGTCGCGGAAGAGGCTCACGTAGAACGCGAACGCGGCCCGGAAATGCGGCTCCGAGAAATCACCATAGCCGTCGTGATCGCGCAGCAACGGCGCGCCGACGGCCAGCCCCAAGATGATCGGCTGCGCCCATTCGTTGACCGGCAGCAGGATGCCATACCGATGGCCGCCGGCGCGCGCGCGGATCCGTCGCATCGCATCACGCCACTCGGACCAGGTCGCAGGCGCCGTCGGAACTCCCGCATCAGCGAGGAGGTCGGACCGGTAGAACAGCACCCGCGTATCGACGTACCACGGCACGCCGTAGGTCGCGCCGCGGAGGACGTTCGTGTCCCAGATGCCGTTGAAGTAGTCGTCTCGGGCGATCGTGGACGAGCGAGCGAGCATCGAGTCGAGCGGCGCCAATGCCCGCAAGGCCACAAGCTCCGGCACCCACGTATTGCCAAGCTGCGCGATGTCCGGAGTGGCTCGACCCACGACCGACGTCAACAGCTTCTCGTGCGCCGCCGAGAACGGGATCTGCTGCACCGTGACGCGGATACCGGGGTGCGTGCGCTCGAACTCCGGGACCAGCGCTTGCACCACCTCGCCCTCGCGCCCAAACGCCCAGAATCGAAGCGCGATGGGCTCGTGTCGCTGATCACCGCCCCTTCCGCACCCAGTGGCCGCCACGAGCGAGCTCACGAGCGAGCTCACGAGCGAGCCCGCGACCAGGAGGCCGCGCACGCTCCGGCACACGGTCGTCAGCGATTCGGGGGCCGCGTCGGCGCGGTCGTTGGCGTCGCGCTGGTGGGTGGCGCCACGACCGAATCCGCGGGCGCTGGACGGGCCGGTGCCAGCGGCGGCGCCCCAGGCGGCGGCTGGTCCGGCACCTTGGCCGGGATCGAGACTGCTGGCGCCGGAGCCGCGACCGTCGCTGCGGCGGGGGCACTCGGCGGCGCGACGTGATCCAGCCAGCCACCGGAGAACCCGGCACGTTGGAGCCCTTTGATGAGGTAGGGGCTCCGGCGCATCGTGGTCCAGATCAACTCCGTCCGGTAGTTCTCGATCATGGCCAGCATCGGACCTTCATCGATGCCAAGGTAGTCGGTGTCGAACCAACCTCGGGTGCGATCCACGCGCCCGCGGGGGATTCGAATCGGCGCCGTAAACGTCGGGTTGTACGCATCGATGAAGCCGTAGGTAGAGTATATCAGGTTGCCATAAGTCGCCTGCATGGCGTGGAGCGCGGGGACCGCGATCTCCGGTGCGAACGGAATCATCCCGGCGACCGCGGCAGGTGAAATGGTGCCGTCGTCCGCTGTTCGGGTAAACGAGACGCCGCGCGCCCAATACGTGTGGAACCATCGATAAACGCCATCCATATCCAGTGCCGTATCCGCGGGCCCGTCGCATGCGCTAAAGCCCCATTCGTTTGGGCCGTACGCTTTCCATCCCATCGGGTCGAGCGTCGCGTAGTCGCGTTGCGCGTACGCGTCGCGTCGAGAATTTTCGAAATAGTCTATGCCGTTCTGCCGCATGTACGGGTCTTGGATCCCGCGGAAGTCGATCCAGACGTGGGAGAACTGGTAGCCGAACGCCGCATAGAAACTCAGGAACGACGGCCCGAAGTATTCCTCCGAGCGATAGGTGCGCGTGTATTCCGCCCAGGCCCCGGGCGCCAGGGGGTGCGTGGGCGACCCGAGGGCGAGCACGTAGACCAGCATGGCTTCGTTGTAGCCACGCCAGTCGTACGGGATGAACGCGCTGTCGGGGCTCCACCCGAGCGATATGGCCGGCGCGTTGGGCGACGCCCACTGCCAATCCACCCGAGCGTAGAGCGAGTCCGCGTAGGCACGGATGCCGGCCTCGGTGGCCGACGGGCCATCGAAGAACTGCTGGCAGAACAGTGCCCCCGCCAACAGCAGGGCGGTATCGACGGTCGATAGCTCCACCCGCGAGAAGCGGTGGCCGTTGTCCATGTTCAAGAAATGGTAGAAGAACCCTTTGTACCCTGCGACTCCCGTGTCGCCGGGACCCTGCGGCAACTCGTAGAGTGTCCGCAGCGTCGTCAGCGTGCGCTCGGCGGCCTGGTCACGGGTGACATATCCTTGCGTCACGCCGATCGGATAGGCAGTGAGCGCGAAGCCGATCGCGGCGATACTCGAGAACGACGGCGAGGGACTTCGATCCGGCGTCAGCCCGGTCCGCGCATCAGTCGTCCGCCAGAAATACTCGAAGCTTCGGGATTCCACATCGCTCAAGAACGGGTCGCCGCGGTATGCGGCGTTCGTCACCGTCGTAGGCGCTGGGGTGTTGTGATGCCCCAGAATTCGCGTCGGCGCGCATCCGGCAAGCGCCAGCGCCCCGCCGACAATGAGGCCGGGCAGCAGACGGACTGAACCGTAATGCCCAGGCGCGGCGCCCGCGGGGCGCGTCCACATGCGACCGACATTCACCACGAACAGGTACGACGCTCGATACCAGCCGGTCACATCTGGGCGCTTGCTATGGCCACCATCACCTTCCGCGGCTGAGTGTCGCTACGAATCCGGGCCCGGAGGTGTTGGCCCCGGCACGCGTCGAACCCCAAATATGCACCATCGAGCGACGACCGAGCACTCCGGGCCATGAGATGGCATTCAGTCGGTCATTTGTGCTAGCATCGTCTCGGCCGTTTCGTGGGGCACCGGCTGTGGACCGCGATCGCATCGTGCTCCGCCCGCTCGGTCCCATCGGCGCGAGTCGGGATGCTCGCGTTCGCCAGACGGCAACACCCCTCCATTGGACTCGGAGCACTGCGATGACTAGCGGCACGTTCCTGATATTGGTCGGCCCGGAGTACGAGGACCTCGAGGTCTGGTACCCGAAGCTGCGCGTCGAGGAAGCAGGCGTGACAACGGCGCTGGCGGGGATCGGGGAGCCATCGTACCGCGGGAAGCACGGGTATCCATGTCCGGTGGACGGACACGTTCGCGACTTCGCCGCGGAAGATTTAGTCGGAATTCTTGCCCCGGGAGGGTGGGCCCCCGACAAACTCCGGCGCGATCCCGATGTGCTCCAACTCGTGCGCGACGTCCACGCCGCGGGACGCCTTGTCGCGACGATCTGCCACGGACCGTGGATCCTGATCTCGGCTGGCATCGTGCGCGGCCGGCGACTCACCTCGACCGTCGGCATTCGAGATGACGTGATCAACGCCGGGGCGACGTGGGTGGACGCGCCGGTTGTGGTCGACGGAAATCTGGTTAGTTCCCGAGTCCCGAAAGACCTCCCGGCATTCGGCGCGGCGATCGTCGAGGGACTCGCGCGCACCGAGCCGCGGCGGCCAGCGGCCGCGACCGACCGCCTCGCGCAGTAGGAGATCGAGGCGGCGCGGTCATTCGGGGGACCGACGATTGTACGGTCCCCCGACGAGCCTCACTGCATCAGCGCTCAGACCAGCTTCTTCACTCGCGCCGGGCCGTTGTTGCCGCCCTTGCGCGCCGATTCGGCCGCCCGGGGAGTACCGTGAAATTGCTGCTCCTCGGTGGAGCCGGACAGCGCGCCCGTCGATGCCTGACCGCCGCTGACCGTCTGAAGGACCTGGTCGAAATACCCCGTCCCCGCTTCGCGTTGGTGTTTCGTTGCGGTGTACCCGTCCGCCTCGCGCGCGAATTCGCGCTCCTGTACCCGGACGTACGCGGGCATCCCCTCGTCCCGGTACGCGGCCGCCAGGTCGAACGTCTCCAGATTGATCAGATGCCACCCGGCCAAGGTGATGAACTGGAATTTGTAGCCCAGCGCGGCCAGGTCCTGCTGAAAGCTTGCAATCGTGTCGCCGTCGAGATGTCGCTGCCAATTGAATGACGGCGAGCAGTTGTAGGCCAGGAGTTTCCCCGGAAACACTTTATGGACGCCCTGGGCGAACCGCTTGGCCTCCTCGAGATCTGGCGTCGATGTCTCGCACCAGAGCATATCGACGTAGGGTGCGTACGCGATGGCACGAGCGATCGCGCTTTCGATCGACCCACGGACGACGTGATAGCCCTCCGCCGTCCGGGCGCCGGTCATGTGGCCCCGGTCACGCTCATCCACGTCGCTCGTGAGCAGCGTCGCCGATAGCGCGTCAGTCCGCGCAATGA
Organism: Gemmatimonadota bacterium; assembly: GCA_003152485.1. Classification (GTDB taxonomy): domain Bacteria; phylum Gemmatimonadota; class Gemmatimonadetes; order Gemmatimonadales; family Gemmatimonadaceae; genus Palsa-1248. The sequence goes on from PMAE01000044.1 coordinate 15,345, forward strand.
GGAGCGTCGGCACACCCAACACGTCGGCGGCCAACCGCGCGGCCGACAACGTCCGGACGAATTGGGTGGTCGGCACCAGCACCTTGCCGCCCATGTGGCCGCACTTTTTCTCCGAGGCCAACTGATCCTCGAAATGCACGCCGGCGGCGCCCGCCTCGATCATCCCCTTGGTGAGCTCGAACGCGTGGATCGGACCACCGAACCCCGCTTCCGCGTCGGCGACGATTGGCGCCATCCAATCGCCATGCACGTGCCCTTCGCTCCATTCGATCTGGTCGGCACGCTGCAGGGCATTGTTCAATCGCTTGACCAACGCCGGGACACTCGTCGAGGGATAGAGACTCTGATCGGGATAGGTCTGGCCGGCCAGATTCGCGTCAGCCGCGACCTGCCAGCCACTCAGATAGATCGCCTTGAGTCCGGCCTTGACCATCTGGACGGCCTGGGCGCCGGTGAGCGCGCCGAAGGTGTGAACGTGTTCATCCCCATTCAACAGTTCCCACAACCGCTCCGCGCCGTGGCGCGCCACCGTGTACTCGATCCGCAATGACCCGCGGAGCTTGACCACGCTCTCGGCGGTATAGTCTCGGCGGATGCCCAGCCAGCGTTTCTCAGTCTTCCATTGGTGCTGCAGCTCGGCAACCTGAGCGTCAAAGTCCGTGCGCTTCATGGGGCTCTCCACATCTCAAAAGGGACGGTCGAACACGCGGACAGCGCCGATATCCCGAGAGGCGGTCGCCCCCCGGCCATCGGCGTATCGGCGTCCAACTCTAGATGGCATGAGCAGTGCGTGCAACACCCCCGCCCTGCTCCAGTACACTGGCATCAAGCGAGTCTCGTGCCAGGGAGAGGACGGGCGCGCGACGGACCCCGTCACGCCGGGTCGCAGACGACCACGGCGTCGGGCGCCGAACGCCCCGTGGCATCGGTTTTGGGTGGCGTGGGGACGACCCCCACGGAGACCACGCAGCTCTTGCCAGGCAGCGACGCCGCGGTCGCCTTTCCAGCCCACCCGGTTGCACTGGCGGTGAGTACAGAGACCGAGACGCCAGCGCTGGGCCGGAATCCAGTCAGGGCCCCCACCGCCGCGGCGTACCGTTTGGTCTTGGCCCGATAGACCTCGTTGGCACTGACCAGACGGCGAAGATCCCCTGTCATCGCCGCGATCGCGGCCGCACTGGCCCCGCTGACGGTGCTGGGAGACCCGCCGCCCTGGGCCCGAGCCATCCCTCCCCCCACCGTGGACAGGAGGATCACCACCAGCCACCTGTGGATGCGGCGCCACGATCTGTAGGCGCCGAGCCCCCGAAGCGGTACCAAAGCGGGAATTCCAGCTGCCGGAACTTCCCTCGGCCCGCCACGATGGCGTGCCGCGGGTCGAGGCCTCCCGGAGATCTGACGGGTGCGCATGCGACCCTCCACGTGAGTGGGTTGACGTCTCATTGTGCAAGATATCGCCCCCCGACGGACTACGACGCTTAATTTCTCTCTAGCCGTATGGCCTCAGCCGCGCCCATCGAGAAGCCTCCCCGTTGGCGTGATCGCATTAGTGCGCTCCGCTACGTCCCGCCACTCATCAAGCTGGTCTGGACGACCCATCGGCCGCTCGCGTCGGCGATGTTCGCCCTTCGCGGGGTCCGCGCGTTCACGCCGATCGGGACGTTGTGGATCGGTAAGCTGATCATCGACGCGGTCGTCGGCTCGCTCAAGCGGCCGTTCTACATCGCGCCCGGCTTCGTATTCGTCGACACGCGCCCAGACTGGCCGCACATCTGGCGCCTGGTCGCGCTCGAGCTGGCGATCGTGGCGGCTGGCGAGCTACTCGCGCGCGCCTCGATTCTGGTTGAGAGTCTCCTCGGCGACTTGTTCTCGAATCGCATCAGCGTTCGCATCATGGAGCACTCCGCCACGCTCGACCTGGCGCAATTCGAAGATCCGACCTTCTACGATCTCCTGGAGCGCGCGCGACGGGAGACCGTTGGCCGCATCGGTCTGCTCGGCCAAGTACTGGCCATGGGACAGGACACGCTGACCGTCGTGACGCTCGGCGGCGCGATCATCGCGTTCAAGCCGATCCTCCTGCTCGTGCTCATCTTCTCGATCCTCCCGAGCTTCGTCGGCCAGACGCATTTCGCCGCGCTCGGGTACTCGTTGCTCTTCCGATGGACGCCGCAGCGGCGGCTCCTCGACTATTTGCGCTACGTCGCGGCGAGCGATGCCACAGCCAAAGAAGTCCAGATGTTCGGACTGTCGACGTGGCTGACCGACCGCTACCGCGTCCTCGCCCACCGCTTCTACGAAGAGAATCGCGACTTGTCGATCCGTCGCGGGATCACGAGCGCGGCGCTCTCCATGCTCGGCACCCTGGGTTACTACTCGGCGTTCGTCATCATCGTATTCAGCGCCGTCGCCCGCGCGATTAGCCTCGGGTCGTTGACCTTTCTCGCCGCATCGTTCAACCAGAGCCGCGACATCATCCAGCGCTTGCTGCTGCAGGCAAGCGATATCTACGAACAGGCGTTGTATCTGCGGGATCTGTTCTTGTTCTTCGACATCCGGCCCACGGTCATATCCCAGCCCGGCGCGAAGGCCGTCCCGAACCCCATCCGCACGGGGTTCGTCTTTCACGATGTCGGGTTCAAGTATGCCGGCGCCGATCGATGGGCGGTGCGCCACGTCAACCTGACCCTCGGGCCGGGCGAGCGGATCGCGCTAGTGGGTGAGAACGGCGCCGGCAAGACGACGCTCACGAAACTGCTCGCCCGACTCTATGACCCGACCGAAGGTCGCATTCTCCTCGACGGCGTCGATCTGCGCGAGTACGAGCTCGCATCGGTGCGCCAGGCGATCGGCGTGATCTTTCAGGACTTCGTGCGCTACGATTTCCCCTTCGACGAGAACATCGGCGTCGGCCAGATCGATCAGACGCGGAACTATCTCGACGACGCCGAAACCGCGGAGAGCCCGAACCGGCCAACGCCCAGCACCGTGGAACCGGTCAGTAGCGGCGCGTACCCGGCGTATCGACCGCGAAGTCGCCCCTCGCAGCCGGTGGCCGGCAATGGCAATGGCGCGCATGGCGCGCCCTTGGGTCCGGGCATGATCACGCCCGCCGTTCCACCGTTCCCGCCGATCGTGCGCGCGGCCGAACAGTCGCTCGCCGACACCCTGCTCGCCCGCTTCCCGCTTGGCTACCGGCAGATGCTGGGACGGCGCTTCGAAGGCGGCGTGGACCTATCGGGCGGCGAATGGCAGAAGGTCGCCCTCGCGCGCGCGTACCTCCGGAATGCCCAGGTACTGATCCTCGACGAACCCACGGCCGCCCTCGACGCGCGAGCCGAATACGAGGTGTTTCTCCGGTTCTCGGAGCTCGTCGCCGGCCGGATCGCCGTACTGATTTCGCATCGCTTTTCCACGGTACGCATGGCCGACCGCATCGTCGTACTCGGGTCCGGACCCGAGGGCGGACATGTCGTCGAGGAAGGCACGCACGACGCACTCGTGGCGCTGGGCGGCGTGTACGGCGAGCTTTTCGCGATGCAAGCCGCCGGTTATCGGTGACCGATCGACCATCGCCCGGCAGTCAGCGCGCCGCCACCGTCGTCGGGATCGTCTGTGCGGTGCTGTTCGCGGGCATCGCCGCGATCGTCGTGTGGGAGCCAATCGTCGGGGCGGATACCGCGGGAATCCTCGCCCTCCGGAGCCTCACGTCACCGGCCCTGACCACCGTGATGCTCGCCGCCTCGTTCGTCGCGCACGGTAAGCTCGCGATTCCGCTCGCGCTCCTCCTCGCCATCCTCATCGACCGCGTCGCCGGCCACGACGACGCGCTGCTCTACGCAGGCGCATGTCTGAGCGGTGAGGTGCTGCATCTTGCGCTCAAGGCCCTGGTGCGGCACCACCGTCCAGTCGGTATCTCGCCGAAGTTGACCGATGCCGGGTGGTACAGCTTTCCCTCGGGCCATGCGATGCTCGCGGTCGTGATCTTCGGGCTCGGCGCACTGCTCGCGACGAGGACCGCGCCGCGGAGCGTCCGCGTTGTGGCGATCGCGATCGCTACCATCGTCGTCGTGATGGTCGGGATCTCGCGCGTGTATCTCGGCGCACACTGGCCGAGTGACGTGATCGGCGCGCTGGTGGCTGGGCTAGGGTGGTCAGCCGCGTGTCTGGCATGGGAAGCACGCCGCGCCGCATCCCGCGCCGTCGCGCCATCAGGGGCAACTCAGAGACTGTAGAGCGCGGCGTAGACGTCACGGTCGTGCACGATCGCGCGCACGTAGTCGCGCGTATCCGTGAAGGGAATACGCTCCACGAACACCTCCGGATCCTCGACGCCACGCTTCGCTGACCACGTGCGAACTCGGCTCGGCCCTGCGTTGTACGCCGCCAGCGTGCGTTCGAGGCTCCCGCCCTCTTGCATCTGAAAGGTGGCCAAGTGGGCGACGCCTAGCGCCAGGTTGATGGTCGGGTCGTCGAGCAACGCGGGATCCCACGGCCCGATATGGCGAGCTTCGGCGAGCTGCCGCCCGATCGACGGCATCACCTGCATGAGACCGCGCGCGCCGACGCCGGACACGGCGCGTGGATTGAACGCCGACTCCTCACGCACGATTGCCGCGACGAGTGCGGGGTCGAGTCCGCGTTCGTGTGCATCGCGCGCCAGTGTATCACCAAACACGAGCGGGTAGATGAGCCGAAGCACGCGACGGTCACGCGCGGCGCCATCTCGAAGACCCACCAAGCGCCATCCGAGGCCCACGGCGCGAGCCGCCTCGCCCGCCCGGATGAGGGCGGCACCGGCGGCCAGCATGGCGTCCGGCGTGTCGCCTGCTTCGCGAACGACGCGCTCGATCTCGAAATGCGCTTCGACCGCCATGCCCAGCGAATCGAGCACCATCGCCCGCTGGAGGGCGGCGTCGATGACCGGGGGGATGGCGGCCACTCCGGTGTCCGCCGCGCTCCGCAGGAGCGTGTCCGGCAGGTGAAGTCGCCGGGCACTCAGTGTCGCGTAGTACGAGAGCGGATCCGACGCCAGGACAGAGCGCCACCGATCGATCGCAGTGGCGGCGCGCCCAGCTCCCTTCCACGCACGTCCACTCCAGTAGCGGGACGCCGTCACGTCGCCGGCTCGCGGATAAGCTTTCACCAGCCCGTCCCACTCGCGCGCGGCGGCCATCGATGCACCATCGATATACGCAATCAGTGCGGCGCGAAACCGGGCGCGTGGCGCCAGTGGGCTGGCTGGAAAACGCTGGACGACCTGTAGGTACTCCCGCCGGGCCGCGGCATCATCGCGGTCGTCGGTGGCGAGGTCGGCCAGCAGCATCAGGGCGTTGGCCGACGCCGTGTCGCGCGGAGCTGTGCGCACGAGGGCCCGGAGGACGCGCGTGGCGTGGCCCTTGTCGCCCGATGCCACGAGGGCGCGAGCGCGCTTGTACATAGCGGAGTGCACGAGCGCGGCTGGCACGCGTGGGCCCGTGAGTGTCGCGAACACCCGTACCGCATCCGCGTCGCGGTGGACGCGACCGAGGGCCGTGCCATATGCGTCGGTCTCGTCGGGCGTCAGGGGTGGCGCATCCGCCTCGTGCGCGAGCCGGTCATACCCTGCGGCCGCCCGCGGCATCGGGCCGGTGACGGCGGCGCTGCGGGCCACGACGCGCTCCTCATCCAGCGTCAACGGCGCAAAGGCGCGATCGAGAATCTCGGTCGCGCCACGCGCGTCAGCGGTGCCCGAGCGTGTCGCAATGAAGCCGACGATCCGCGCCCGCAGGGCGCCCCTCGCGGCGCTATCGCCGGCGAGAGCGAGCGCGGCCACCGCACTGCGCAGCGCGTCAACGTGGGCGCCAAGTGAGTCGTACAGACGAGCGGCACTCGCGGCATCACCGAGTCGCTCCCGGGCCTGCGCCTCGGTCCACGGTATCCGCCCGCGAGCGACCGGCACGAGAACGCCGGCGTACTCGCGCGCACGTGACGCGCTATCGGATGTTACCCCTGCGGCGCGTAATCGCAGCCAGTCGGCGATGGTGGGAAGCAGCGTCGCGGCCGCGTCGTACGCGGCGCGGGCACTGTCGAATTGATTAGTCCGGTCGTACGCGCGGGCGGCGAGGACGAGCGCCGCCGCGGCGGGTGTCGGGCCCTGCGCTTCGAGCCGCGGACCGAGGCACCACGCGGCCATGGACACGACGGTGATGCATGCGAGGAAGGCGGAGCGAAGCCCGACTGATGCGCGACGCCCGCGGCGCGCGCTAGGCCTTGTGGCGATACGTGATGCGGCCTCGCGTCAGGTCGTACGGTGAGACCTCGATCTTGACGCGGTCGCCGGCCAGCACCCGGATTCTAAACCGCCGCATGTTGCCGCCCAGTGTGGTCAGCACGTCGTGGCCGTTGTCCATCACGACGCGAAAGGTGGCGTTCGGCAGCACTTCGGCCACCGTGCCTTCGAGCTCAATTGCTTCTTGCTTCGCCATAGCACTCGCTGTGCAGGAGAGGAGGCGGGCGCGCACGCCCGCATGTATGTTCAGGGAAACGTTAACAGATGCGGCCGCCTCTTGCAACGTAACTCGTTGTCAATTCAGCGTCACAGCGGCCCAGATCGGCATCGAGGGCACTCTGTCCACTAGCGATTCCGCGGCCCGGATGCGGCAGGCCTGGCAGCGGTTGCGCCCGCTGCCCGGGGGACGCTGGCTGTTCAGCCAGTTCCTCGGGTGGATGATCCCCTATACAGGATCGATTCACCCACACGTGCTCGATCTCGAGCCCGGGTATGCACGCATCCGGATGCGGGACCGTCGCGGCGTCCGCAATCATCTGCACTCGATTCATGCCATCGCGGTGACCAACCTGGCGGAGGTGACGAGCGGCCTCGCGATGACCGCCGCGCTCCCGGCCACCGTCCGTGGGATCGTGGTGCGGATCACGATCGAGTTCGAAAAGAAAGCGCGAGGCACGCTGACTGCCGAGTGCCGGTGCGCGGTCTCCCGTGTGACTGATCGCGTCGAATTCCCGGTCACGGCGGTCGTGCGCGACGTGGCGGGCGAGACTGTCGCGCAAGCAACGGTGCATTGGTTGCTCGCGCCTCGCGCCTGACTCGCTCCTGAGTCGAGGCGCGACGCGCGGCTCGGCGAAATTCACGCTCGACTGTCGCGGACCTCGACGACTATATTGTGGTCGTCCACGCCCGATGTCGAACCCCCCTGCAAGGAGGTGATCCTTTGTTTACTGACCATTTTCCGGCACGGATCGCCAACGGCCGCTGAGGCCTAAGCGGTAGCAGCGACCAGCGGTCCGTGCCGACTGGTCCAAGAGTGTGGGGCGCGTCGTGGTGGCACACGATACGCCCCACACGTGCATCCGGGACGCCCGTCGCGGACTGCGCGCGTCGACGGCGGCCTCCAGACGGTCGCTGTTAACATTGTTGCTCCGTGACCGTCTGGATACGCAGGGTGCGCGGGTGCCACGCATCCATGGCACCGCGTAGGGCGCGCGCGATTCGCGGGTTGCGTCCGCGGATCGCGCGTGGCAGGTTGTCGCTCATGCCCCGAGCGGCTGCACGGCCCCGCGCCCTTCGCGCCATCCGAGGCGCCGTCACCGTCCCGCACGATGACCCGGCAGCGATTTACCAGGCCACGATCGCGCTGCTGACCGCAATCGTCGCGCGCAACACCTTGGTCACGGATGACATCATCAGCGTGATCTTCACCGTGACGCCCGACCTGACGAGCGCGTTCCCAGCGCTTGCGGCGCGTCAGATGGGATGGCTCGACGTACCGTTGCTCTGCACGATGGAGATCCCCGTGCCCGGATCGCTTGGACGCTGCATCCGGGCGCTCCTCCTCGTCGAGTCGGCGCGAGCGCGGGAGTCGATCCACCATGTGTATCTCGGAGCCGCTGAGGTGCTGCGCCCCGACCTATCCCCTGGTCCGCGGGCAGCGGCCGAGCCGCCGTCCGCGGGGTGATCCGGACGGCGCCGGACCTGCGGGACGGGGCCTACTTACTGGTGTTGAGCGCCTTCTGCAGGCGATTGTTGATCATCTCCTCGAGGCGGCCATTGGTGGCGCAGTGCACCGGGTCGCTGCTCGTGCCCATCGGGCGCGCAGTGGCGCTGAATTGCGTGGTGACGGTCGACGTACTGTCACCGTGTGGCCGGATGGTCGAGATCACGTCGAGTGTGATCTCATCGAGGTCGGCTCGGCTTCCGGTCACCGACTCCTGCCCACACTCGAGGATCTGTGAGAGCTGTATGCTCTTCAGGCGGTGGCCCGGTACCCGGTAGTTCTGGTTGCCGATCTGGCCCGAAATGGTGAGCGCCGTGCCGATCGGGATGCCGAGGTCCGGATAGATCTGCGACAGCTCGGCCATGACACTCGCCGGCGAGCCGTTGACACTCACCTCCGCACCCCCGTTGGCATCGATGGTCCAAAAGACCCGCCCGTTGGCATTCGTCGCCACGACCCGGTCGGTAGTCGACGACGGATCCGGCGGCTGACTGCCACCGGAAGCGCAGCCGATGACCGCACTCGTGAAGCTGCCGACGGCGGCGAGTAGGGCGACGGTGAACGAGGGACGGCGCATGACGCTCTCCGGGTGGGTGGGGTGGCGCTGTGGCTTTACGGTGCGTCGCTGACCACGTGCTGTCAACGCGGCGGCGAGCCGCTCTGACGTCGCGATGACAGGTTGATGCGATGCGGATGTAACAGGCGGTTACCTGAAGTCATGGGACCGGTGCACGAGGGGCTCGTCAGCATGGTCGTACAAGGGGCTGAATCGGCGTCCGATGACATTGATCTGGGCCCCGTCCCGTTCGATGCGGCCATACACTAGTAGGAACGTGGCGTGCCGGACCGTCTCGCGAAACTGCTCGTCCAGCGCTCGGGACACCACGATATTCGCCGCTCCCCATTCATCTTCGATGAGGAGGAACACCGTGCCCTTCGCGCTCTCCGGTCGTTGGCGCACGGTGACGAGTCCTCCCACGAGCACCCGTTCACCGCCCCGGCATTCCAACAAGTCCTGGCTATCGATCGCCCCCAGAGTACGCAGCCGGGCCCGAAAGCGTTCCATTGGGTGGCCAGCCACCGTCAGCCCGAGCGCATCGTAATCCAGCGCGATCCGCTCGTCGTTGCCGATCGGACGCGGCGCGAAGTGGCTCGTGCCGTCGTCGATCCGAGCGGGCGCGAGCGGAAGCTGGTCACCGGCGACCCGCAGGGCTTCCCATCCCGCGCGCCGTCGATCGTGTTCCCACCCCCCGAACGCACCCGCGCGCGCCAACGCGCCGGCCGCGCGGCTCTCCAATCGCGCGCGCGTCACCACATCCGCGATCGACGTGAACGGTCGTCCACCCTGGGTCGGTTCATGAGCCGCGCGGAGCGCCTCGATGACTGCCTGCCCCACCCCGCGCACATGCCGCCATCCAATACGGAGTGCCGGCCGGTCGTGCTCCTCGGTCTCTTCGACCGTGCATTCCCAGTCTCCATCGCGGATGCAGGGTCCCCGCACCTCGACCCCGCGCCGAAGCGCGTCGTGCACCAGGGTCGAGACCGGATAGAACCCCATCGGCCAGGAGTTGAGTAGCCCGGCATAGAACTCGGCCGGGCAATGCGTCTTGAGGTAGGCGGTCGCGTACGCGATGAGGGCAAAGCTCCACGCGTGCGATTCCGGGAAGCCGTAGTTGGCGAAACTCTGGAGATCATCGACGATCTGCACCGCCACGTCGAGCGCGATCCCCTCCACAACCATTCGGTCCCGGAGTCGATCGAGCGCGGCTTGGAGGTGTGGCTGCTTCCGGATGTTGCCCATCGTCCGGCGCAGCTCGTCCGCCTGTGCGCCCGTGTACCCACCCAAGTCGCGCGCGATCGCCATCGCTTGCTCCTGGAAGATGGGGATCCCCTGCGTGCGCTCGAGGATCGGGATGAGCGCCGGATGTCGGTAGGTGACCGGTTCCTGTCCGCGGCGGCGGCGCGTATACGGATGGACGAATCGCGCCTGGATCGGTCCGGGCCGAATGAGCGCGACCTGCACCACGATGTCGTACAGCCGCTCGGGTCGCGTATGCACGATCGAGGAGATCTGGGCCCGACTCTCGATCTGGAAGGTGCCGATCGTCGCCCCTTGCGCGATGAGGTGGTACGTGGCCGCATCATCGATCGGCAACCGATACATCGATGGGCGATATCCCGTCCGCTGTTCGATGACATCGAAGGCCCGCCGCACGAGCGACAGCGCCCCCAATCCGAGGAAGTCGAACTTCGGCACCCCGATCCGATCGAGGTCGTCCTTATCGAATTGCACCACGGTGCGCCCCATGGCCGTTGGCTCGATCGGCAGGTAATCCCCCAGCGGCCCGGCCGACAGCACGAACCCCCCGGGATGTGTCGCGCGCATCCGGGGGATCCCCTCGAACGCGGCGACCGCGAGCAGCAACGCGCGCCCGCGCACGCCATCCACGTCGAGTCCCATGGACTGGCCGAGCTCCGCACGGATCCAGGCCGCGCCCTCCGCGGGATCGTAGCGATGCACGCGCTTGGAAAGCTGGAACGCCTGCGCCGCTGGATAACCGAAGGCACGCATGGCATCGAGCACCGCATTGGGGGCACGGTAGGTCTGGATCATCCCCGTGATCGCCGAGTGCGCACGATCGTAGTGGTCGTAGACGTAGTTGAGGACTTCTTCGCGTCGATCGTGCTCGATGTCGATATCGATGTCGGGGGCCTCGGTCTCTCCCCCCATCCGGCGCTCGGAGAGGAACCGCTCGAACATGAGTCCGTTCGCGACGGGATCGACGGCCGTGATTCCCAGGCAGTACGCGACGGCGGAGTTGGCGGCGCTCCCGCGTCCCTGGGCCAGGATCCCCCGCGATTCGGCGAACTGCACCGCATCCCACATGACGAGAAAAAACCCGGCGAAGCCAAGCCGCTGGATGACATCGAGCTCGTGCTCGAGTTGCAGCCCCTGCGCGTCGGTGATCGTGCCCCACCGTACGGTCGCGCCCTCGTAGACCCGCGCCCGGAGATGCGTGTCGTCATCCGGATACCGCTCGGGCAACGGATAGGTGGGCATCGGTGGACGGAGCCACTCGAGCGCGAAAGCCGAACAGCCGTCCGCGATCCGCGCACTAGCCTCGATCCCTTCCTCTCGTCCCCGCCAGAGTGCCGCCATCTCGGCCGGCGCGCGGAGACGCCACGTGTCGTTGGGATGCAGCAATCCGCGCGTGGCGGCGGTATCCAGATCCACACTGGCCCGGAGCGCGGTCAGGACGTCGTGCACGAGCCGGCCGGCATCGCTCACGTATCGCGGATCGTTGGTGGCCACCCACGGGACGCGCTCCCGTTCGGCAAGCTCGATGAGCGCGCCCGCGAGCCCGGCCTCCGTGCGTCCGGCATGGTGGAGCTGCACCTCGACCGCGAGATGTTCACCAAAGACGGCGCGCCACTCCGCGAGATGACGGGCCGCCGCTGACGGATCGCCCCCTCGGATACAGGAGCCGAGCGCCCCCGATGCGGGACCCGTGAGCGCATGCAACCCGGCGCTTCGCTCCACGACATCCGACCACCGCACACGCGGGCGCCCCCGCGTGGGCCCGCCCTGGGCGGCCCGGGTGGCCACGGTGTCGCCAGCTGTCCACGTGCGTAGGCAGCCAGCACGCGCGTGGGTGATGAGGCCCGCGAGATTGCGGCACCCTTCGGCGGTGCGCGCGAGAAACGCGGCCGGGTGTCCATCGACGTTGAGCTCACACCCGATGAGCGGCGTGAGCCCAGCGTTCCATGCCGCCAACGCGAACCGCACGACGCCGCCGAGATCCGCCGCGTCGGTGAGTCCGATCGCCGTGTACCCCAACGCCGCCGCGGCCTCGACCAATGCCTCGGGGGTCGCGCTGCCATCGCCGAACGAAAACGCGCTGTGCGCGCGGAGCTCGACGTACATCCGTTAATCCCACCACCCGTGGAGGTACCACCGGTCCGCGGCCCGGAACAGGAGCACCAACCGGCCGTCCGCGGTGATGCAGTGGAAATACTCTCGCTCGTACGGCACGGCCTCCCACGACCCGCCCGCGACCCGGTCGGGACCCGCCGCCACGAGGACGTGGACGTCGAGTGTGGCGGACTCCTGATATCGCACCGGCACGTCATGGTCACGCCGCGGGACGGTGCTGACGGCGACCAGCCGCGGCACGGGGAGAAGCTGCAGGGTGAGGCTTGGCCGAACGGCCGTCGATGCGGTGGCTCCTTCCAGAACCACTGATTCTCGCACTTGCCACCGCGCCCGTCGTTCGAGTAGTGGATGATGGGTCGCGCTCAGAGCCACGACGTCCATCCCGCACGTGTCGAGGAGCTGCGCGACCGCCTGCTCCGTAGCCCGGGCCGTCGCGAAGCCGCGGTCGAAGATGTCCCCTTGATGATCGTGGATGGGAACGATCGCTCCGGCCTGCACGGCGAGACCGGTGACCGCCTCGGCGAGACGGATGCGCCCGAGCGCGGCGCGGATGAGCCGCATCCAGGCCAAAGGATCCGCCGTGGGACGCGCCGCTCGGCAGGGATGCTCGACTGCGGACCGATTGAGTGCGAAACGCAGCGTGAGATCCCGCGTCCCCTCGCCGCGAGCGCGGAGCGCGTCGCAGACTTGACCGACGAGCCGATGGATCACGAAGAGCAGACGCTCGGTGTCCCGCAACGCGTAGTCCGTCCACGCACACGATGCCCGCGGACGCGTGCGAGGGAGAGCCCCGAATAGGCGTCGCGAATCTTCCGCGCGAGCGAGTCGCCAAAGACGGACGCCGTCCGCCGCGAACCGGACCTCGACTTCTTCTTGGCCGAGCGCGGCCAGCGCACCACACGTCTCGATGCCGACGCCGGCGAGCAATGGGAGCACCCCCCGGTCGGGAGTGTACGTGTCGCACAGCACTCGCACGGGATACGGCGCGAGGAACGCACGGTCCTGTCCCGGTGGAACGGCGGTGATGACGATCCCCTCCGATGTCTGGCCTTTGGCCTCCGGTGTCGGTCCTCCGCTTCTCGCGGCGACTTCGGCCGCGATCGCCATCCGCGCGATGCCGGCTCGCACCCTGTCCGCCCCCTGCTCTCGGACGATGGCGCACAACGCCGCGGCCAGCGGACGCTCGGCGAGCCCACGCGCGTCGGCCCAGAGCAATCCCGGCCCGACAGCGGCGACGCGAGGAGCAACACGGAGGAGCGCTTCGGTCAACCGGTCCATTGGTGGCGCCGCTGCCTCCTCCGCCCCCCTCGGCGGTCGCGACTCAGCGCTCGACGCCGCGCCGGTCGACCAAGCCGGGATCCAAAGACAGACGAAGGTCATATGGCGTGACGGGGAGCACGACTCGCGCGCACTCGTTCCATCCCGGGGCCCGCACGTGCACATCGACGGTGGCAGTCCGCACGGCCGCCGGATCGGCAAATGGTCCCCGATGCCACTCGTAGCTATGCGGGAGAACACGCGAGGTCACCCGGAGTCCAGCCATGACCGCGCTCGCCGTCAGCGCCACGAATGCGCTCCCACCCTCATGGGATGCGCGCGAGAGGCGCACGGCCTCCGTCCCCTGCGGCTCGACCCCCGCGAGGACGACTAGTGCGAACCCACCACAGCGCAGCAGTCCCTCGCCCCACCGCAGCGCGTTGACCCGCTCGGTCGGACGCACCAAGAGCGGACCATCGGTCCAGTATGGACCCGTGGTGCCGCTCCCGTCGATCCACGCCGCACGCTCACCAGCCGCAAGCAGCGCATGACACGTGGCGCGGAGGATGGCCATCGCCCCGCCCTGCGGCATCCACGCCGTCAGCCGCCCGCGCGGGAGCCCTCCCCCCGGAAACGCCCGATCCAGTCCCGGAATCCCCATCGCGATCGGCTCCGTCGTACGCTGCGGGACGGGGATCGCATCAGGAAATCGCTGGCTGAGCAAGGCACGGAGCTGGACAGCGGTCGACGACAGCGGAACGCTCCGAAAATGGTGAGCCCGCGAGAGCCGGTGGGAAAACACCCCCCGATAGGGAGTCCTAGGATAAACCGAAGAAAAGCCGAAAGCAATGAGACAAGGGTTAGAGGCAGCGGTGAGGGGTTAGTGGATGGTGGTTTGCATGACAGGGCAGACTCCCACACCGCATAGCCAGCCCCATCTATTGTTCCTAACCACCAGCCACTCACCATTGCGCTCTGGAGCCTTATGCAAACCTTTCGAACGACCGTGTGCATCGCGGCTTGGGGGATGACCGCCGCCTGCGCGCACCACACCGTCACCACAGGGCCGGGCACCGCACGACCGAGCACCGGCGACGTCGCATCGTCGTCAACATCGGTGTCCGCATCATCGTCACCGGTCTCCGCGTCGGCGCACTGGGGCGCCCTGATCGTCCCGGTCGGCAATGGGAGCGTGCGCGGCCGCGTGGATATCGCGCCGGCCGCGGGCCGGCAATCCGCGGCCATGCTCCTCGTCTTGACTGGCCTCGACGCCGACGCGAAGTATGTCTGGCACATCCGCCGGGGGCTCTGCACCGAGACCGAAGCCGCCGGACCGCCGAGCGAATACGCACCGCTCACCGTCGATCAGCAAGGCCGCGGGAGTTCGACCGGCACGTTTCCGACGGCCGATCCCAACATGACCGGCTATCACCTCGACATCCACGTCGTCGGTGGCTCCGTCGTCGCCTGCGGAAACATCGAGACCGCGAGCAAAGGCTAGCCGCGCGTGATCGGTGCAGAGCGAATCGTAGGGACTCGAGTCGTGGGTCGCGCCCCGCGCTGATGGTCAGAGGCGGTTGCGCGATGCCGCAGCCCCCCCGCAATGTTATCGCCACTCACGACCGTCAATCACCCCTCGCCTTTCGCGAGTACGACCATGAAATGGCTCTTCCTCGTCGGTGCCGCCGTGGTCGCTGTCTCCCTGCTCGTCGTGGGAATCGGTCTCATTCTCCCGCGCCGCCACACGGCGACTCGGACCGTCGATGTCCCCCCTCCGCCCGACCAAGTCTGGGCCGTGATTACTGACGTCGCCGCATATCCCAGGTGGCGGCCCGATGTCACACGGATCGAAGCGCTCCCCGCTGTCGACGGCCGCCCCTCGTGGCGCGAGATCAGGCGGCGCGACAGTATCCCCTACGAGACCGTCGAGTCGGTGCCATCGCAGCGGTTCGTCACCCGCATCACCGACCCCGCGCTCCCCTTCGGTGGCCAATGGTCGATCGACCTCGCGCCGCTCCCCAAGGGGACGCGCGTCACCATTACCGAACGCGGCGAGATCTATAATCCGATCTTTCGGGTCTTCGCCCATTTCGTGTTCGGCTACACCGCGACGATAGATGCCTATCTGCACGCCCTCCAACGTCGGCTCGAAACCCCCGACGGGCCGACGCCCCCAGCCACCGCGCCGCCACGCCCACCGGACAGCTCCCCAGCGACTGCCTAGACGCGCAGCGCACGAGCGCACGAGCTGACGCCCGCGGGTTACACCGCGCGCACGGTCCTCGGCTTCGCCAAACGCGCGAGCCCGCCGGCACGCAGCTCCTGTGACGTGAGCACGCCGCGATCGAGCACCAGCGCGGTCACCAGATCCACGGGGGTCACGTCGAACGCCGGATTGTATACGGGCGCGTTGTCGGGACTCCACTGCACGGCGCCAAAGCTCCCGCGAACGCCGCGCACTTCGTCCCCCGGACGCTCCTCGATCGGGATCTCGCCGCCATCCCGACACCCGAGATCGACAGTGGTCCACGGAGCGACCGCGTAGAAAGGGATGCCATGGTGGTGCGCGGCCACGGCGACGGCGTAGGTCCCCACTTTGTTGGCGACGTCGCCGTTGCGCGCAATCCGGTCCGCGCCCACGAGCACACGCTGCACTCGCCCCGCCCGCATCAGGATGGGCGCCATGCCGTCGGCGATCAACGTGTAGGGGATGCCACACCGCCCCAACTCCCACGTCGTGAGCCGCGCACCCTGGAGCAGCGGCCGCGTTTCATCGACGTAGACGTGCATCCGAACCCCGCGCTCGACGGCGCGGCGGATCACACCGAGCGCGGTCCCGATCCCCACCGTCGCCAACCCGCCGGTGTTGCAGTGGGTGAGCACGCCATCACCATCCGTGAGGAGGGGCGCGCCATGCCCCGCCATCGCCTCACAGAGCGCGACGTCCTCCTCGAAGATGGCCTCGGCTTCGGCCACCAGCACATCAGCGTCGAGGCGCGGCGTCACCGCCTCGAGCATCCGATCGATCGCTCCCATCAAGTTGACGGCCGTAGGACGCGCCGCTCGCAACCGCGCGGCCGCCGCCCGCACATCCGACTCCCCGGCGCCTCGCTCGGCATACCACGCGAGACTGAGTGCGGCCGCCACGCCGATCAGTGGCGCCCCCCGCACGCGCAACGCTCGGATATGCGCGATCATGGCATCGGGATCGCCTCCGTCCAGCCACACTTCCTGACCCGGCAGCTGCGTCTGATCGAGCACCAGCAGCCGACGCCCATCGGCCCGCAGGCCGAGCGACTCGAAGATCTTCACGTCAGTGGGTCACGGCGCGGGATGCGGCCGCGCGACATCACGCGGCGCATCACGTGGCACATCCCGCGTGATTCGGCTCATCACGCATCCGTAGGGGACCGCGTCCGACGACGCCGGTGTCGCGCGACCACGGGCGGTCCAGGTAGCGAGCTCCACCTCGGACGGCGGCTCCGGCACCCCCACATCGAATGCCGTCCGGATCACTGAGTTGCGTGAGTGGCGCGCACTCGCATCCAAGCTGTCCGGTTCTTCCTCCCCCGAGAGTCGCTGCCGTTCGGTCTCGGTCGCGATGGCCATGGAATCGTAGCCCGTGAACCGGTCCGGCGCCTTCGCCTTGAGCGCGGCCAACAGCGTCGCATCGTACAGTGCGTCCACGTGCCGCGCGGCCAGAATCTGCTCCGCCGTCAGCCCATAGGCCCCACGAAAATCCGCGCCATCGAGGTCGGCACCATCGAACGTCGCGTGATGGAGCCGCGCGCCGCCGAACATCGCCCCCTGCAGCATCGCGTCGTTGAACGACGCCCCCCGGATGTCCGCGCGCGAGAATCGCGCGTATCGGAGATTGCTCCCCCCGAAGAACGCACGCGAGCAAAAGAGGGTGTCCACGTACACGACGCCGGCCGCCGTGTCGACGCGATCCGCGGCGGGGCCGGCGCCCGCCCGGATCTTACGCAGGTCGGTCGCAAACAAGAGTGAGCCGACCAGGCTCGCGCCGGTGAGATTGGCGCCCCGCAGGTCCGCCGACCAGAAATCAGCGCCCAGCAGGTCCGCGCGCCGGAGGTCGCTGAGCGCGAGAAATGCACGCTCGCCGGCCGCGAACCGGAGGTCCGCACCCACCAGGTGCGCGCCGGACGCTTTGGGCTCGACGCCTGTGTCGGTCACCGCACCGGCGGCGGTCAGCCGCGTCGAGACCTCGGCTTCCGACAGCTGCGCGACGGAACGCATCCCGAACTGCGACATCAGCTCGGGAATCCTGGACTGCAGCGCCGGCACGGCGTGGACGAGGCTCAGCGCGGGCTGTGTCGCGGCAGCCTGCTGCATGACGGCGCCGCTCGCGGCCGGACGGTGCACGCCATGGATTGCCGCGTACGATGCGCCGCCGAACAACACGGGGACCAGTAGGGCGATGCTCGCCGTCGGCGCGTAGGGCCGGAATCGCCGCCACATCTCGCGGGCTCGCCCAGTGCCCGCAGCTCCCGCGGCGACGGGCGGCACGTAACTGCGCGGCAGCGTCGCCACGGCGAGACTCAGAAACCCGGCCGCCGCCGTACACCCCACGGTCAGCGCGGCGATCTGGATCGTGGTCACGGTCCAATCGTGGCGATGCAGGTACCGCACCCAAAACCACGCCACGGTCGCCGGCACGATCCACCACCCTACCACGACAGCCAGTCGCGCCTGCAATCTCGCCAACACGCCGGCCTCGCGCGCCGGCTCCAGGCGCTCCGCGGCCCACGGCCCGAGGAGCCAGACGCTCGCGCGATCCGCCATCCGTGTCCCGTCGGGCAATGCTTCTGGCGCGGCCGCGATCCCGGTCCAGAGCCGCTGTGCCTGGAGCAGCGCGATCACGGCCAGCCCCACGAGCGCGATCGGCACGAGGGCGTAGAAATTCACGATCGGGATATCGGCGTTGAGAATCGGCAGCTTGGACACGGCGGTGTCCGTCAGCAGCTGTTGATCGACGGTGGAGTTGATGGTCAGCCAGGAATACGCGCAGATCAGGAGCACGGTCAGGAATAGCTTCCCGGTCCCCTCGGCCATGTCGTTGGCCGTCTCGAAGGCGCCGAACCGCACCGACGTCGGCACCCGCGCGCCGCGCAAGTCGGCCCGCGCGAATTGCGACCCAAGTAATCCCGACGCTCCGGTAAAATCCGCGTGCTCGAGCCGAGCCCAGGCGAACTTGGCGTCGACCAGATTGGCGTTCGCGAAATTGGCGCCTCGCAACGGCGCATCCGTGAAGTCGACGCCCCGCAGGTCCTCGCCGCTCAGATCAATGCCGGAGAGGTCCGGCGACGGGCCGAGGCTCGTCGCACGCCAGTCTCGATGAGCCCGAAGCTCGTCCGCGAGCTCATGCGGTGGGATGCTCGGCGCGGCGTGATGGTTGTCCATCGGTGTAAGGTAGGGACGCCCCCCACCACCAGGGAACCCGGCCGCAGGTCGCCGGCATCGTCCTGGATACGACTGGCGGACACCGTGCAGGCCCGACATGGCCCCGTGCGCCAAACGGCCGTAACTTCTCGACGGTCTGCCGACTGCTCAGTGCCCGGTCATTCTCTCGTTCTGCCCGAGGACCGCATGCGCTCCACGCTGCTCGAGACCCAGCATGACATCGCCCCCACAATTGCGCGCGTCGGGCTCGGGATCGTCATGTTCCCACACGGTGCCCAGAAGGTCCTCAGTTGGTTCGGAGGCCCTGGGTTCGTTGGCACGATCGGGTTCCTGCACGGAATGTTGCACATCCCGACCGCCATCGCCGTGCTCGACCCCATCGCGGAATTCGCGGGCGCCGTGGCCCTGATCATCGGATTACTGAGCCGCGTGGCCGCCTTCGGCACCGTATGCGTGATGCTGACCGCGGTGTCGCTGGTCCACTATTCGAACGGGTTCTTCATGAACTGGAGCGGCCAGCAGAAGGGCGAAGGCTTCGAGTTCCATCTGCTGGCGATGGCGTTGGCGCTCATCGTGCTCGTCAAAGGCGGTGGCGCATGGTCCGTTGACCGCGCCCTCACCGCCGAGGGCGCCCGCACCGGCGGTTCCCCCGCATCCTCCGCGTTCTAGACCACGGGTTCACGGGCATTGCGGGGTGACATTGCCGTTGCGCCCCGCCAGCTCCTGTTGGGGAATCGGAAGGAGCATGGCATGCGTGTCCGCTGCACCCCACGTGGTATCGGCGACGACCGCGAGCCCGTACATCCGTGAGAGGTCATGATGGCGGCAAGACGGGATGACGCCCGACGAGAACGACCGAGCGACCGTGGTGCTCGACGACGGCGTCAAGGGTGATGGCGACGATGTGCAGCACTTCGGCGATCGGCTCATCACCGAACGACGCCGTGAACGGGACGGCGGCGAGTGACGAGTCGCCGAGCTCGATGTCGAGATCGTACCAGCGGGACAATGCCCGCATCGCGTCGCGGGCCGGCATTTGCCGGAATTCCAAACGACCGGTGGTCCACGCGGTCCGTGCGCCGACATCCGTGACATGGGTGATGGTCGTCGCGCCCATGGCCGATACCGCGGCCAGGTCGCCCGCGGTCAGAACGGCACCCTTCCCCGCTGACGCGACCGACCCACTTCTTGGGTTCGACGGAATGGTTCGGAGCGAGATGCGCCCTTCCTGAACGGCCACGCGCACGGTGGTGTCGCTCGCGTAGGCGGTGACGTCGAAGCTCGTCCCGATGTCGGAGACGACGGTATTCCCGACGTGGACGGAGAAGGGCGCGGATGAGTCGTGAACGACCGCGAAGAACGCTTCGCCGGTCAGGATCACCGATCGAGCATGCACGCCGTAGACGTCGGGGACGTGCAGGCGACTCGCGGGGGCCAGCACCACCCGCGTCCCATCGCGGAGCCGTAGGGTCGCGCGCTCGCCCGTGGAGGTCGCGTAGTCCCGGCCCGGTTGCGTGCCGTCGGCGGTCCCCATACTGCGTCGGATCGACGCGACCGTGATGCCCAGCCCGACGGTGATCAAGAGCGCGGCCGCCGTGGCGGCCACCAGCCAGCCCACGCCGCGCCGGAGATCCGAGCCCGGTGGCGCACGCATCGAGACCATCGGGCGGCGAGTTTCGGACGTGAGCGGGATCGACGGACCCGATTGGCTGAGAGCGGAGGGCCAGGCCTGATGCACGCGGTGCAGTGCGCGTTCGACGTCCCACGTGCTGTCGTCCAGTCGCGCGACGGCGTTCCACGCGTTTCGCAGCTCGACGAATGCCGCGGTGTGCCTGACGTCGGCCGCCACCCACCGTGCGACGTGCTCGGCCTCGGCCGCCGAGCACTCACCAGCGAGGTATCGCGTGAGCAACTGCGGATCGAGATCGTCCAGTGGATCGGGCTGTCCGGTCGTCACGCGGGCGGGGTGCTGAGGGAAAATGTGTACGGTGCCTCTGCCCCTGTGAACAACCAAGCGGCGGCAACCCCTGACATCGGGCCGCCGCCGCTCGCGTGTTCGATGCGGACGGTGTGAACCGCCGCCCGCCGCCTTACCCGGAACCGCCTCCCCAGACGGCCAATCCACCCGCCACGACCACGGCAATCGGCGCCGTATGCGCCACCAGAGCGGCCCGCAGCGCGCGCAACGCGCGGACCATATGCGTCTCGACGGTCTTGACCGAGATCCCGAGGGCGCGGGCGATCTCGTCGTATGTCAGCTGCTGTTGCCGGTTGAGCAGAAATACCTGACGGCCGCGATCGGGCAGTGACGCGACGGCCGAGCGGGCCACGCGCGCGAGCTCGCGCCCGTCAACCTCGAAATCGATGCCCGGCGCATCCTCCTCGTGCTCCGCCGCTTCGCGGGCTGACCAGGCGTCCGCGATCCGCTGATGCTTGAGGTGGTTCAACGCGAGGTTGCGAGCTGCCGCGTAGAGGTACGCCCGCGTGACCGCGGCCGGTCCCCCCGCGGCCTCACGTTGGCACACGCGGAGAAACAAATCCTGGACCAGCTCCTCGGCTGCGTCGCGATCGCGAACCATCCGACAGACAAAACGGCACAGCCCCGAATAGTGCGCCCGGAACAGCGCATCGAACGACGCGGCGTCGCCCACGAATCCCCGAGCTGCGGGCTCCCCTCGCGCCGAGCGCCCAACACGCGCCGGATCGGCGTTGGCAACCACGAGGCGGAGGGAGGTCATCGCATGTGCACCCGAGAATAAAAGGAGAGAGGCCGGCGCCAACATTGTGGAGAAACGTCACGAGCGCAAGTGCGCGGCGTCGCGTCGTTCGCACGACAAGGGACCCAGTCCCGTTATCCAAGACCACTTGCCGCGCGGGTGATCAGGCCGCGCGGGTCAGGTCATTGCGGTGTATCACGTGCGGCGTTGTGACTCACCCACGGTCCGGCATCCCGACGGTTGCCGCGATGGGGTGATCACCGCGACCCATGCCGAATCGTCCGAACCGGAGCGCCAAAGTGGGCAACACGAACAGACTGAGCAAAGTCGACGTCGTGAGGCCGCCCAGAATGACCACCGCGAGCGGGCCCTCGATCTCGCGACCAGGGTCCCCGCTCCCCAGCGCCAACGGGAGTAACGCGATGCCCGTGACGATCGCCGTCATCAGAATTGGGCCGAGCCGCTGTTCGGCGCCCCGGCGTGCGGTGTCCAGATTCCAGGTATGGCCTTCCACGGTCACGAGGTGCTCGTAGTGTGAGATCAGCATCACGGCGTTGCGCGTGGAGATGCCGAAGAGCGTGACGAAGCCTACCAACGAGCCAATCGACAGCGTGCCGCCAGTCAGGAACACCGCGACCACGCCGCCGACGAGAGCGAAGGGCACGTTCGCCATAACGAGCAGCAGGCTGCGCGGATCGTGGAACGCGAGCGACAGAAGCAGGACAATGCCGATGCCGGCCAGGAGTCCGCGGAACAACAGCTCGCGTTGCGTGGCGGCCTGCGCGGCGGCCGCTCCGCCCACATCCGCGTACACGCCGCGCGGCAGCCGCAGCCCCGCGATGCGACGTTCCAACTCGCCGGTATACGATGTGACATCGCGCCCCGCCACGTCGGCGGTGACGGTCTGGAGCCGGCGCGCCCCCTCGTGGCCGACGGAGTACCGTCCTTCGGTCCGGACGATGTCTGCCACCTGCGCGAGCGTCACTACGCGCGCCCCCACGCTGGCCGACCCGGTGAGCGGGATGGCGCCCAGATCCTCGGGCCGCGTCCGATGCGCGGGATCCATCACCACGACCACGTCGGTCGACCGGTTCCCGTCGTATACCTGGGCCACCACTGTTCCCTCGGTCGCCGTCTCTAACGCCGCGAGCGCCTCATCAGCAGGCACCCCGGCAGCAGCGAGTGCCTCCGGTCGGAGCCGCACCATGGCGCGCGGACTCACCGCCGTCGTCGCTGGGTTGACGTCGGCCGCTCCCTGAATGCCTCGCATGGTTGCCGCGACCCGTGACGCGGCGGCATCGAGGCTATCGAGATCGTCGCCGAACAGCTTGACGACGACGGGTGCCGCGTTGCCCGAGACGACTTCCTCGATCCGCTCGGTGAGATAGGGCATCACGGTGAAGTTGACGCCAGGTATCACCGCGAGGCGGCCGCGTAGCTCGCTGAGGACGGACGTCGCGGCCGCGCCGGTCAGCGGCTTGAGCTCGACTTCGAATTCGCTGTAGTGCGACCCGAATGCGTCTTCGCCGAGCTCCGCCCGACCCGCGCGCTGCGCGACCGACACCACGTTCGGTGACTGCAGGAGCGTGCTGTTGACGATGCGGCCGATGCGCAGCGATTCAACAAGCGATGTCCCGGGTACCGCCGACATGTGCAGGCGAAGGTGCCCTTCATTGAAGTCGGGCAGGAAGCCGCCACCGAAAAACGGGAGCATCAGACAGGCTCCGATCACCAATCCCGCCGTGGTGCCGAGGACGAGCCACGGATGGCGTTCGATCCGGTCTAGGAGTGCGACGTAGCGACCACTCATCCACGCCAGCAGTACCGGCCGGCCGGCGGGTTTGGCTCGTCGCGCGAGGAGCACCACGGTGAGCGCGGGGGTCAACGTCAGCGCGACCGCGAGCGACGCCAGGATTGCGCACGCGTACGCGAGCCCTAACGGCCGGAACAGTGCGCCCTGCACGCCGGTGAGTGTGACGACCGGCGCAAAGACCAACACCACGACGAAGGTCGCGTACACGATGCTGGAGCGCACTTCCAGCGATGCATCGAGCACGACCGCAGAGAGCGGTCGTCGGACGGGACGCGTCAGGTTCTCCCGGAGTCGCCGCGCGATGTTCTCGACATCGATGATGGCGTCGTCGACGACCTCGCCCAGGGCGACCGCGAGACCGCCAAGGGTCAGGGTGTTGATCGAATACCCCATCGCGCTCAGAATCACCATAGCGGTCAGCAACGAGATCGGGATGGCGGTCAGCGACACGGCGGCCGCGCGCGCGTCGAAGAGGAAGAGCAGCAGGATGCCGGCCACCAACACGCCGCCGATGAGTAGGGAATGCGTGACGTTGTGGAGCGCGAGATCGATGAAGCGCGCGGGGCGAAACACGTCCGGGTGGAGCCTGATGCCCTCCGTCTGCAACGCGGGCCGCAATCCGTTGAACGCGCGATCGGCCTCGGCCGCGACGTCCCGGATGTTCGCGCCCAGTTGGGCGTTGATCGTCACGATCACCGCTTCCGTGTCGCCCACGGCCGCCGCGCCGATGGCGGACGCGGACCCGTCGACGACCCGCGCCACGTCGCCGATCTGCAGCACTGCCCCGCCCGCCGCGCGCACCGGACTGGCGGCCAACTGCGCGGCGGTGGTGAGCTGCCCCCGGGCATCGATCGCAATCCGCTCGTTGGCGTTGTCGAGCACCCCGGCCCCGCGAACGGCCGTCGCGCCCCGCGCGGCGCCCACCAAATCCGTCAACCCGAGTCCGACGGCTCGCAATCTCGCGAGGTCGGGCTGGATCTGGAGCTGCCGAACCTGGCCGCCAAAGATGGTCACGCTGCCGACGCCCGGTACGGCGAGGAGTCGTGGGCGCAGTGTCCAGTCGGCAAACGTCCGGACGTCGCGGATGCTGTGGGTGGGCGACGTCAAGCCCACGACGAGGGCGGTACCGGTCGATGACGTGAGCGGGGTAATGATCGGTGACTGGGCCGCCT
This sequence comes from Gemmatimonadota bacterium, assembly GCA_003152485.1. Lineage (GTDB taxonomy): Bacteria > Gemmatimonadota > Gemmatimonadetes > Gemmatimonadales > Gemmatimonadaceae > Palsa-1248. The sequence goes on from PMAE01000044.1 coordinate 39,653, forward strand.
GCGGAAGCCGTCGAATGACCTCGCCGAGTCGTTCGGATACGAGCTGCCGCGCGCGATAGATGTCCGTGCCGTCGCGGAAGACGATCTCGATGACGGAGAGCCCCTGGATGGACTGGGAGCGCACGACTGCCACCCCCGTGGTGCCGGTGATCGCTTGCTCGATCGGTGTCGTCACCAGGACTTCCACTTGCTCGGGGGCCAGGCCCGACGCTTCGGTCTGGATCTCGACCTGTGGTGGCGCAAACTCCGGGAACACGTCGTACCGCGTGCGGCTCGCGACGACCACGCCGTAGATCAACAGCGCCGTCGCGATCCCGATCACGAGTCCCGGCCGACGGACGGACAGCCGAACGATCGGCGTCAGCATGCGGGTCTCAGCATGCGGGTCTCAGCATGCAGGTCTCAGCATGCGGGTCTCAGGACGCGGGTGTCAGCATGATCAGCATGATCAG
>PMAE01000025.1 GCA_003152485.1 Gemmatimonadota bacterium
CGCCGCTGATCGTGACGTTGGGGGTGGGACTCCCGGAGGAGGCCAGCTGTTGCGCGGTGTACTCGACCACCGTGTTGCCGGTCGAGTTCGATACCCAGAGGTTGCCCGATGGGTCGAATGCCATCCCATCGGGTCCGGCCAGCCCGCTGCCGCTGATCGTCACGGCCGCGGCCGGCGTACTGCTGGCAGCGAGTTGCGTGCTCAGATACTCCGTCAGCGTGTTACCAGCGTGGTTGGCAATCCAGAGATCGCCATTCGCGTCAAAGACCTCGTAGGCGTCCGCCACCGAGAGCGTCACCCCGGCCGATTGCCCGGCTCGCAGCTCGCCGCTCGTGAATTGCGCGGCGATTGGCGAGCCGCCATTGCCGCTCGCGACCCACAATCCTCCGGTACCCGGGCGAGGGGTGTACGCGACCGAAGTTCTGGACGTGTCGCCGATCGTGACCGCGACTGGGCTGCCGGTCACCACACCCGTGTAGACCGTGCTGACGACTTCGTCTCGCGAGGCCGCACTCGCGGAACTCACCGTGTACGTCCCGGCGCCGAGGTCGATCAGCGTATCTGTGCCGGCGAGCAGAATGTTGAGGGCGGCCGGTCCGAGGACCGTGATGTTCACGAGCGTTGACGTGGGCGGCGTGACTGTCACGATCAGGGTGCCACTCGTCTCGGCGGCGACCGTCGGCGACGTGGCCCCCGATTTGTGGCAACTGACCACGCTCGCCATCACGAGCGGCAGCCAGAGTGCGGCGCGCGCCATACGGACGGAACACATTGACACCGATCGGATCATGCCGGATTCCCAAGGCTGAGAGGCGCCGCCCTACGGCGACCGAAGACGCGCATCCTCGCTACGCTCGCGCGACTACCGGCCGTTGGCCGCCGCGACCAGCGTCTGCGCGCTGGGTCCACCCGTCGCGGCGCAGGCCCATCTCAATTGCGGCGTCCCTCGGCGATCTGCGAGCACGGCGACGCCGCGCAATGTCTGAGCCAGGCATTCTACGCACCGGCGCGACTGGCCACCAGTCGCCGGACGCGGCGCGAACCCCTCGTGTCATCGCCGCGCGTCCGCAGTGACCAACGGGCGGCGACATCGACCCCGCCACCGGGGCGCGAGCTCCGGCGCCCTGCCGTCTGGCCACGTGCCCTTTGCGCTGGAGAGACCGTCATCTCGGCAACGTCCATCACGGGTGGAACCCCAGTGGGTCCGACCCGTTCCCAGCCAGGCACCCAACCAAGCACCCAACCAGGCACCCAGCCGGGAGTGCCCGGGCCGGGTCACCGGGTCACCTGTACGCGGTCGCGAGCCGACGAGGGCCATTCCATGCAGCACGGACGATGCCGCGACTGTGAGACGGTCTACGACTACCTCGAGTTCGAGCGGTGTCCCAGCTGCGGCAACTTCACCGGGTCCGCGTATGGTGGCGTCGAGATCCTGGACGGCAATGGCGGTCCCCCCGTCGCGGCCGTCGCGGCGCCCGCGCAACGGGCGATCCCCGCGATGCGGGTCGGCGACACCGCCGCACCAGCTCCCGCGGCGGCGGCGACGCCGTCCGACAGGCGGCGGTTGGAGCTGCTGCGGGAGGAATACTCCCTCGTGGAGCGGTTCATCGACGGGATGGACCAACGCGCCCTGACTCTCAAAGCATGGAGCGTCACCGTGGGCGTCGCCGGGATCGCCTATGGGCTGACCAGCGACCGACACGAGATCCTGCTCCTTGCCGCGTTTGCGACCGTCATGCTGTGGCTCGTCGAAGCGCTCGGCAGATCATTCCAAGGCGTGTACATCGTGCGGGCGCGCGAGATCGAGCGCGCCATCGCGGATCACAGCCTCGTGACGGAGACCCCCGGTATTACCGCGGCGTGGCGTCGGATCTGGCGGCCGCGCGCCTACGGGCGATATGTCGCGATCATGGGGTGGCCGCATGTGTTCCTCCCACATGTGTTGATCATTGGCTCCGCGGTGTGCTTGTACCTCGCGTTGGAGCTCCCGCGGTTCAGCTGATGTGACGCCGGAGGCGCGGGGTGACCCGCGTGGCGCACCGCGCCCGCTTGCCTTTCCGGTGGACTGGAGTGAGGCTACTGCCGTGCCCGACATCGTCCAGCCAACGCCCATGGGTCTCGGAGTGACTTACTCCACGGGATCGCGGGTGGTCGCGCCGCCCTCGTCGTCAGTCACCGCTACCTCGTGGGATGGGAGCAGCCCGCACCAATGAGTACCAGCAGTTCGTCCGCCGCCCCGACGGCGTCGCGCACGCAGCCGCCGTCCGCGGGCGCCGCGACCGGTGCATCGCTCGACCCGCAGGCCGCGGAACGCCAACGACTGTTGGCCTCGGCGGCGGCGCTCCGATCGGAGATCGGCAAACGCATCGTAGGGCAGCAGGCGGTTCTCGATGAGATCCTGATGGCGCTCGTGGCTGGCGGCCACGCTCTACTGGTGGGCGTCCCCGGGCTGGCCAAGACGCTGATGGTGCGCTCGATCGCAGAGGCCACGCATCTCGGATTTCGACGAGTGCAGTTCACCCCGGACCTGGTTCCCAGCGACATCACAGGGACCGAGGTCATGGAGGAAGACCCGGTGACGCGCCATCGCGCGTTCCGATTCGTCGAAGGGCCGGTGTTCACCAACATCTTGCTGGCTGATGAGATCAATCGGACTCCGCCGCGAACTCAGGCCGCGCTGCTGGAGGCGATGCAGGAGCACCGTGTCACCGCCGCGGGCGAAACGCGGACACTCCCGGAGCCGTTTTTCGTGTTGGCGACACAGAATCCCATCGAGCAGGAGGGGACCTACCCGCTGCCCGAGGCGCNNCATCGAGCAGGAGGGGACCTACGCGCTCCCCGAAGCACAGCTCGACCGGTTTCTGTTCGATATCCGGGTCGGCTATCCGGATGAGCGGGAGGAGATCGCGATCCTCCGGCAGACGACCGGCGCGGAATCGCTGCCCCTGGTGCCCGTGCTCTCTCCGGCCGATGCGATTGCGCTGCAGCGCCTCGTGCGCGATGTGCCGGCGGCCGAGCCGGCGCTGCGCTATGCCGCGGCCCTCGTCCGCGCCACGCGCCCCGATGCGCCGAACGCGCCGCAGATCGTATCCCGATATGTGCGGTGGGGGGCCGGCCCGCGGGCAGGTCAAGCGCTCATTCTCGGCGCCAAGGCACACGCCGTACTCTCGGGCCGTTACGCGATCTCGCCGGCCGACATCCAGCGCGTCGCGCTGCCGGTACTGCGGCACCGGGTACTCGTGAGTTTTGCCGCCGAGGCCGAGGGGGTGAGCGCCGAACGCATCGTGACCGAGCTGCTCGGCGCCATTCCCGAGCCGACGAGCGCGATCCCGGTCTAGTCGCGGCAGCCGTGGTCGGCGCAGCGACGGTNNGAGGTTCTCGAAGCGCTGCGGGGGGTGCGATGGCCCGCCGAGCGACCGGTCACCGGTGGATCGGCGGGAACGCATCGCGCGCGCACGCGTGGGACGTCCGTGGAATTCGCCGAGTACCGGGGTTACCGCCAGGGCGATGATGTGCGGCGGCTCGATTGGAAGCTCCTTGCGCGTACCGATCGCGCGTACGTGCGATTGACTGAGGATCACGCACTGCTGCCGACGACCGTGGTCGTGGATGCCAGTGCCTCGATGGCGTTTCCGGACCCATCGCACGCCAAATGGGTGCACGCGGCACAGATCGCGGTCGGGCTGGCGGCCGTCGCGCACGCCACGGGCGATTCGGTGGGACTCCGAATCACGAGCGGACGCACCCTCCCGNNCCGCGGATGCGGCGGGGCGTCGTCGGCGACATTGCGCGCGCGCTGACCGACACGACGCCCGACGGCACTCTGGCTCTCGCGCCCCTCCTCGCCGACTTGCGTGGGCGTGTCGCGATCGTCTCGGATTTCCTCGGGGATGCCGACGCGATAGTGTCACTGGCTCGTGCGGCACAGGCTCAGGGCGGAGCGGTGTACGCCGTCCACGTCGTCGATAGCTGGGAGCTCGACCCGCCGCGACGGTCGGCGCTCGTTGCCGATCCCGAGGTTCCCCTGGTGCGCCGTCCGCTCGGTCCGGCGACGCGGTCTGCGTACCAGGCGAATTTCGCGCGCTGGCGAACCGCTCTCGCCGACGACTGGCGAGGCGCCGGTGCTCAGTACACGCTCACCGTCAGCGGGTCCGGAGGCGAGACGCCGGCTCGCGCCGTCCGCCGGATCGTGTCCGGATCACTCGATCGCGGGAACGCCGTGCCGATGGCCGGGTCGTCGGGCCCATGACATTTCTCGCGCCGGGCTTCCTCCTGGCAGCCGCCGCGATCGCCGGGCTGACGGTGGCGCTGCACTTCGTCGTAACGCGGCAACCGCCATCGGCCTCGCTCCCGACCGCGCGATTCATCCCGGCGACGTCGGCCACGATTGTGACCGCAGCCCGCAGGCCAGACGATCTGCTGTTGCTGCTCGTTCGCGTGGCCGTGATCGCACTCGTCGGCGCGGCGTTCGCTCGACCGCATCTCGCACCCCATCGGTCACCGGTGGTGCGCATCGTGGTGGCCGACCGCTCTCGAGATGTCGCCGACATCGGATCGGTGCGCGATAGCGTCCGCCGGCTGCTCCGCGACGGTGACGTGCTCGTCGTCTTCGACTCCACCGCGCACCTCGTGCCGTCGGCGCACGCCATCGACACCGTCATGTCGCTCCATCGGCGAGGGGGCCGCGGCTCGGTGTCGAGCGCACTGATCGTTGCGCGCCGTACCGCGTCCGACTGGCAGGATCGGGCCGATTCGCTCGAGCTCGATCTGGTCTCCCCACTCGCCGGGGATGAGATCGATGCCAGCACGCCCGCGGTCCGCGCCCTGTGGGGAGGGCGTATTCGCGTGGTGCCCGTGATCGCAGCGCGGGATTCGGTCACCCCCTCGACGATCACCGTGCGCGGTGCGAGCGATGACCCGCTACGCGTCGCGGGGCCAGTGGCGGCGCACGGACTCCGTGGCACGAGCGGAGCCGCCGACACGACCGACGTGCGGCTCGTGCGTGACCAGGCGACCGCCGCGGATTCGGCGTGGACGCGCAGTGGGCACGATCGCGTGCTCGTCGTGTGGCCGGCGGTGGGGCGGACGCTACCGTGGACACCGCGCCAACCGGTCGATACGGTGGGAGCGGTCGTCGTGTTCCGACCCACCGCGGGTGCGGTCGTCGCCGCATTTCCGCGGGTGTGGCGCCTCGACGGTGGTGTCGGCGTGCAGGTCCGCGCCCGATGGATCGACGGCGAGCCGGCGATCGTCGAGCACGCGCTGGGCTTCGGCTGCGTTCGCAATGTCGCGATCGGAGTGCCAGCGGCCGGCGACCTCGTGTTCCGTCCGGAAATGGCCCGGCTGATCGCCACCGTACTGCGGCCGTGCGGCGAGGCATGGGAACCGGTGCTGCCCACTGAGCCGAGCGATGTCACGATGCTCCAAGGCGCTGGATCGTTGCTCGCCACCCGGGACATCGAACCCGCCCAGGGCGCGGATGCGCCGATCGTCCCGTGGGTATTCGCTGGCGCGCTGCTACTAGTCGCCGTCGAGGTGTTGGCCCGCGGTCGTCGGCCGCGGCGCGCCACACCTCCCCTCGCCCCTGCGGGGCACGCGTGACCGCGCTGGATCGTCTCCGCCGTACCCAACTCGCGCTCATCGCGGTCGTTGCCGGCACGAGCGGGTTGTGGGGACTGGCCGCGGCGCTCGTGACACGCGCGGCCGCGGATGTAGTGCTGGGTCGTTTCGGCGCGGCGGGAGTGGTGTCCGTGATGGTCGGAGCGGTCGTCACTGCGTGGATGCTCTGGCGCGGCCGCGCCGTGTGGTCGATCGAACAGACCGCGCTATGGGTAGAATCGCGCGCGCCAGACCTCCAGTACGCGCTGGTGACGGCCATCGATCCGCGCGCCGCGCACGCCGCTCAGGATCTCGGTCGCGTCATCGCGGGGGTCGACATCGGAACGCTGGTGTACCGCGCGGGTGCGCCGGTCCTTGGCTGGGCCGCGATCGGTGCACTCGTGGGGGGCGTCTTGGTGGTGGTCGTTCCCGTCGCCCGGCGTCCAGCGACGCTGTTCCGGGACGCGCGACCATCGATGGCGGCCGCTGACGCGCTTAGTCGCGTGGCTACGATAGTGGCGCGCGTCTTCCCGCCGGAGTACACGCGCCAATCACCGCGGGAGATTCGCGAGCCGAGCATCATCACGTCGATCGTCGGGAGCACGATCGACATCGTCGGCCGGGGAGCAAGTGATGGCGTGCGGGCGACGGTCGGATCCGACTCCGTGATCGTCGTCGCGGAGGGCTCGGGGTGGCGGGCGCGGTTCACGATGCCCGCGCACTCGCGCGTCTTGCGCCTCCGAGACCGCCGGTACGAACGGATCGTCGGGCTCGATCCGGTCCCCGACAATCCGCCGAGGGTGATCCTCGATCATCCGGCTCGCGACAGCACGCTGCGGTCGTTGCGTGGCGCATTGGTACTCGGCGCCCAGGCCTCCGATGACATCGGGCTCCGTGACGGCTACTTCGAGCTGATCATCTCGGCCGGTGACGAAGAGGGGAGCTTCCGGAGCGCGGAGCGCCGCATTGGAACCGTCAACTTCGGCGACGCCTCCCACGGCTCGATGGACACGCGCATCGACCTGGCAACGCTCGGCCTCTCGGCGGGCGGGCGACTTTCGATCCGGGCGGTTGCCCGCGACGACAATACCGTGAGCGGTCCAGGGGTCGGTGTGTCGGAGACGCGTACCTTCCGCGTCGCCAAGGCCCAGGACTACGACTCACTGGCCGTCGAGGGTGAGCCGCCGCCGGCACTCGACTCCACGTACCTGAGCCAACGAATGATCGTCCAGCGCACTCGGGAATTGCGGCGCGCTGCGCCGCACCTGCCCCGAGATTCGGTCACGCGGCGGGCAGCCGCGCTGGGCGACCAGGAGGAGCAACTGCGCGAGCGTGTGCAATCGCTCCTCAACGGCCCGGACGAAGATGCGGGCGGCGGCCCCCTCCTGTTGCCGGACTGGCAGCGCGCGTTCTTCGACACCGCGTTCCAAACACTGGGAGATGCGTCGGGCGATCTGCACGCGGCGACGCTGACTACGACGCTGACGGCGGCGCTCGCGCCGGAGCTCGTCGCGTTGCGCGTGCTCGATCGCGTGCGGGTCGCCAATCGTCTGTACGTACGGGGCGGGCGCCCCACGATCGTGGTCAATACGGAACGCGTTCGGCTGATTGGGCCGGAGAAGCCTGATGCGGGGCCCCGCACGCCGGAGCCCTCCGACGACACGACGGTGCTGGCGGCGGTCGCCCGATTGGAATCGATGGCGCGGCTGGCTGACCGATCACCGTCGGCGGCGGCCGACTCGATCGCCGTGCTCCGGGCGGCGGTGATCGGAACGTGGCCGGCGGCGGCGACCGCATTGGGGGAGGCTGCCGACGCCATCCGCGCACACGGAGATCCGCGCGCGGCGTTGTCGCGCGCGCGCCGCGCGATCACCGGGCCGCCGTCAGCGGTCGAGGGACTGTCGTCGTGGGACGGAGGGGGCTCGTGACCCAGTTCGTCTTCGCGACGGGGCAATACGAGTCAGGAGACTGGGATGCGGCGCCGCTGGTGCCGGCGAATCTCATCGACTCCGTCGCCCGCTACACGTCGCTCGATGTCGCGCCGGTCGGTGCCGTCGTGCCACTCGCATCGGACGACGTGTCGGAGTATCCGCTGATCTACCTGACCGGCCACCTCCCGTTTCGCTTGACCGACGCCGAGCGCGCGAGTGTACGGCGCTTCATCGAGCGTGGCGGCATGCTGTTCGTCGATGATCACAACCACGACGTCGGTGGGATCTTTCACACGACGGCCATCGAGGAGCTCACGCGCACGGCAGGGCCATTCGTTGACGTCCCAACGACGCATCGTCTCTACTCGTGCTGTTTCCGTTTTCCGGACGGGCCGCCCACCACGAGCCACGAGTTGAACGGGTGGGGCGACAACCTCGTGCACCCCCACCTCCAAGCGGTCATGCACGGGGATGCGATCCAGGTCCTCTATTCGAGCAAAGACTATAGCTCGGAGTGGGGGTACCATCCGGAAAGCAAGCGATTCAATAGCGTGGACAACACCAAGTTCGGCGTCAACATCATCGTCTATGCACTCACCCGCTGAGCGCGCCGCAGGCGCCGCGAGGGCGTTCGATCGCGCGGCCGACACGGCTGGCATGGCCAACCCGGCCGATACCTCGGCGGCGATGGATCGCGGGTCTCCGATGCGTCCGCCAGCGGGCGCTCGGGTGGCGGCCGAGTGGGGGCTCCATGCGTTGGCCGCGGGACTGCTGCTGTGGGGCGCTCTGCGGTCCCGCGAGCACGCGGCATCGGGTAACGCCGACCGCGCGGTCGCGGGGACGTTGCACGGCGCGCTGGTCAAGTGGAGCACGATCGTGGCACCGACGTCCGCGCACGTGGAGATGGATTCGATGCCGCCGGTGACCGAGCGGGAGTGGCTGGCGGCGCTGCCAGGCGCTGGAACTCGCGTGACATGGGGTGCGACGTCGGTCGTACCGCTCGCCGTCGCGGCGAGTCCGGTTGCCGACCCGGCAGGCGTCACCCGGATTCGGCTGGCGGCCCCGCGTGGCGCGACGGTCATCCTCCGCGATGCGGTCGGGGTGCTGGACACGGTGTCCGTGGATCCGATGGCGGCGGGAGGGGGAATGACCATCACCCTCCCCGGTGGGAGTGCGGCGGTCGATGCGACCGTCGGGCGCACCACGGCGCGGGCCGTCACCGCCGATTCGCTGCCCCTCAAGCACGTGCTGGTGTTGGGGCGGGTCGGGTGGGAAACGCGGTTCATCGTGGACGCGCTCGAGGAGCGCGGGTGGCGCGTCGATGCGCGGCTGACGCTCGCACCCAAGAACGACATCGTGCAGGGGCCACGGGGTGCGATCGACACCGCGCGGTACGCCGCGGTGGTGGTGGCCGACTCGTCCGCATCGGCCGACGCCACTCGCCTCGCCGGCTACACGCGATCCGGCGGCGGTCTCGTACTCGCAGGGTCGGCCGCCACAATGCCGGCGATTCGCGGCCTGGCGCCGGCCACCCTCGGCGCGTTGATCCCGGGTGGCGTCATCGCGCGCGCTGATACGCTGGCGATCACCGCCAGAAGCCACCTGGGCGTGCTGCCACTCGTCGATCTACGGGTTGACGCCGTGGCGCTGGAGGCCCGGGGATCGGTTGCCGTAGTCGCGGCGCGGCGTGAAGGGGCGGGGCGAGTCGTTCAGACTGGATACATCGACAGCTGGCGGTGGCGCATGGGCGCGGACCACGGGATCGCGGCGCACCGCGCCTGGTGGGCGGGCCTCGTGAGCGCGGTCGCCTACGCGCCTGCCGTAGCTCGGGCGCCCGACCGCACGTCGGACAACGCACCGGTCGCGCACCTCATCGACGCATTCGGCCCGACGACAACGGTCTCGTCANNCGTCTCGGGGAGCGACCCGAGCCGTCGCGGGTGGCTGTTCGCGGTGATCGTCATCGCGCTGGGCGCGGAGTGGGCGTCTCGTCGGCTACGCGGCGCGCGATAAGACCGTCGCTGACCGCGATCGCGGCTTAACTCGCGTCCCACGCGGCCAGCACCGCATCGGTCGTGCTCACCCGGCCGATCCGTGGAAAGATCCTCGTGACCGACGCGACATGGTCCTCGGCGCGCATCGACGCCATGGCGTCCTCGACGAGGATCAACTGATAGCCGCGCTCGTACGCGTCGCGGGCCGTCGATTCCACGCCGATGTTGGTCGAGATTCCGCCCAGAATGATCGTGCGACGCCCTCGCCGCCGAAGTTGGAGGTCGAGGTCCGTGCCGTAGAACGCCCCCCACTGGTGCTTCGTGACGGTGATGTCTCCCCGGGCTGGCCGCACCTCATCGACGAACTGGTCCCAGTCTGCGGGCCGTTGACTCGCGGGCATCGATTCGTCCGTGTCGAGGCGCAGGGCGTCCGCGCCATCGGGCGCGAATGACACGTGGACGAGCACGACCAGCGTCCCGCGCGCCCGCGCGGCGCCCACGAGCCGCGCGGCGTTCTGCACGACGTCGGCGGATGGGCGCGGGTGGGTCTGCATCCCCACGATGCCCCGCTGCAGGTCGATAAGCACGAGCGCGGTGGTGGCTGGGTCGAGGGAGGGCAGCGGGCGAGCCATGTCGAGTATCTCCTTGAGCTGTGCCGATCGTGGATGCCGGTAACCATGATTCGCGGGAGCGAGTTCAACCGGAGATGGCGGCGATCGATGTCGATGCCGCCCTCAATGATTGCGACTCGATCTCACCACTGCTACCTCCCGGACGCCATCCAGCTGCCCCCACGCGATGGCCAGCGGCTTGCTCGGATGCAGCGCGCTCCCAAGATTGCATCGTCAGGCGACCACGCCGCCGGCAGCGGCATGCGGAGGCAGGACAGTGATGCGAGCCACAGACCCCGGGCGCGGATACGCGAGGCGTACGATCCACGATGGTTTGGTGGGAGACCCATCAGTGGCGCCGGCCGACGGACGCGATTTCCATGACGGCCGGTGACGCGGTGACGGACAGCGCCGGTCAGGACGCGACACTCCCTGCGTCGAGGGGAGTGTCGGCCGCCGCGGGACCGTCGGATCAGTTGTTGCTCACGCTGCTCGACACGGTCGTTCGCGACCGCGACCCTGAAGCGGCTGACGCATTGCGGCGCGGCGAGGGCGCCGGCCCCGGCTCGCCCCGGACCATCGCCCGCGCGCTCCAAGCCCAGGGGTTGTGGTTCCAACTCCTGAGTCTTGGCGAGCAGTACGCCGCGTTCCGGGCCCGCCGAGAAGCGGAGTCGGCCGATGCGGGCGACAGTCCGACCGGGGGAACCTTCAGTCGTGTCCTGCGCGACGCGCGCGCGCGTGGGGTGCCGACCGCCGCCGTCGAGAGCGTGATCGCCGCGTTGCACATCACCCCTGTCATCACCGCTCACCCGACGGAGGCGAAACGGGTGACGGTCCTGGAGAAATATCGCGCGATCTACAGAACCTACGAGGCCTTGGCCGAACGGCGGGTCACGCCGCGAGAGCGTGCGGCACTCATCGATCGGCTCCGCACCGACATTGATCTGCTCTGGCTCACGGGCGAGTTGCGCCTGCAGAAACCGACTGTCGAGCAGGAGGTCGTGTGGGGCCTCTACTTCTTCGAGGCCACGCTGTTCGACGCGGTGCCCGTCCTGCAGGACCGGCTGCTGCGCGCCCTCCATGACTCCTATCCCGACGCCCGCGCCGAGGTCGGCTCGATTCTGGAGTTCGGGTCTTGGATCGGCGGCGATCGGGACGGCAATCCGTTCGTGACGAATGATGTGATGCGCGCTGCGGTCCATGCGAACCGCATCGCCGCGCTCCGGCGGTATGACCGGCGGCTGACCGCGCTTCTCCGAACGCTCAGCATCTCACAGGACTCGCTCGCCGCGCCACTCTGGTTTCGGCGCGCCGTGATCAAGGCGCTGGCCCACAGTGGCGACGCCACGCAGATCGCGCAGCGCAATCCGAACGAGCTGTTCCGGCAATTTCTGGCGCTCATGATTCGCCGATTGGCGACCACGATCGGCCACGCCGAGCGCGGGTGGACGGACGCGCCGTCTCCCCGGTATGCCGACGCCGACGAGCTGGCGGCCGATCTGGCCACGCTCGAGCGCGCGCTGCGGGAATCGCGGTGCGAATCCATCGCCGCCTCGCTCGTGGCACCGTTGCGTCGAGAGGTCGAGGTCTTCCGCTTCTCCGCGGTCCGGCTCGATCTCCGCGAGCACGCGCAGCTCTTGCGCCGCGCCGTGGACGCGATCGCGGCCCTCGACGGCGAAGTCCACACCGAGAGCGCGGCCCGTCGTGCGTGGCTCGGCAGCGAGCTCAGTTCCCCGCGGACCGCCGAGCAAAACGCCCGCGCGTGGCCCGACGCGGCGGCCGAGACGTTGGGGATGCTCCGCCTGGTCGGAGAGCTTCGTGCGTCGGTGGACCGGCGCGCGTTCGGCACGTTCATCATCAGCGGGACCGCGTCCGTCGAGGACATCCTCGGCGCGTATCTGCTGGCCAAGGAAGCGGGGCTTTTCTCCGACGCGCTTGGCGTCGAGCGGTGCACGCTCCCCATCGTGCCGCTGTTCGAGACTATCGCGGACCTGCGCGCGGCGCCGGCGATCATGCGCGACCTGCTCGCTGTGCCGCTCGTGCGACGGACGGTCCGGATGTTCGGGGGCACGCAGGAGGTCATGATCGGATACTCCGACTCGAACAAGGACGGCGGCTTCCTCACGGCGAACTGGGAGCTGAGCAAGGCGCAATCCAAGCTGACCCGGGTCGGGGCCGACGCCGGCGTCCCGATCACGTTCTTCCATGGCCGCGGCGGCTCGGTCGGCCGCGGGGGCGCGCCGACGGGTCGCGCGATCGCCGCCCAGCCCCCGGGATCGATCAATGGCCGGATGCGCCTGACCGAACAGGGCGAAGTCGTGTCCTATAAATTCGCGTCGTCCGACGCGGCCCTCTATCAGCTCGAGCTGCTCACGGCCAGCGTGCTCGATCATACGCTGGGCCGCAACGCGCCGGAGCCGACATCGGAGTACGCAGAGGCCATGGAGGCACTCTCGGGCGCGGCGTTCGCGGCATATCGGGGACTCGTCGAGCACCCCGCGTTCTTTGCGTACTACAGTGCCGCCTCTCCGCTCGAGGAGTTGGCGCTGCTCAATCTCGGCTCGCGACCGGCGCGACGGGGTAGTGCGCGCGCGCTCGCCGATCTCCGCGCGATCCCGTGGGTGTTCGCGTGGACCCAGAATCGGCACTGCGTGCCCGGGTGGTACGGGATCGGCAGTGCGATCGCCTCATTTGTCGGGATCCGCGGCGCGCGTGGATCGGCGCTGCTCGCCCGCATGTTTCGCGAGATGTCCGTGTTTCGCCTGATCGTGGACGAAGCCGAGAAGACACTCCTCGAGGTCGATATCGGGCTCTGTCACGCGTACGCTGAGCTCGTGCCGGACAGTGGCGCGCGGCTCGCGATCCTCGGCATGATCGAAGCGGAGTACGCCCGGACGGTGTCCGTGATCCTCGAGATCACCGGCGCGAACGAGATCGCCGAGCGCTTTACGCAGCTTCGCGAGCGGTTGATGCGCCGGGTCGTCATGCTCGACCACGTGCACCGGCGTCAGATCGAGCTCCTGCATCGCGTCCGGTCGCCGTCCACCGACGCCGAAGCGCGCGGCGGGTACCTGTCGGCCCTGCTGTTCTCGATCAACTGTATCGCCGCGGGGTTCGGCACCACCGGGTGAGGGGTTGAACGCCGAATGCGCTGGATGACGACACGCGCCTGGTGGGCGTTGACGGCCTGGCATAGTTTCCATCGCCCGCCTCCTCGTCTGCTCCCTCTCCCAACGTCATGACGCTCACACTCACGGTCCGCCGCGTCGATCTCGCGGCGCTCGACACGCCATTGCTGGTGCTCGCGCTGCCGCCGGCCGCGACCATCGGACCTCCTCTGGCGGCGGTGGACGCCGCGCTGGGCGGGGCACTCGCTCGCGCACTCGATCGCCGTGATTTCCGCGGCGGACGTGATGAGGTCGTGCACCTCAGCGGGAGCGCGAAGGGCCCGGCGCGCGTGCTGCTGATCGGCCTGGGCAAGTCCACCGACCGCGGCGTGGCATTGCGCCGTGCCGCCTCCGTGGCCGCGCGTCGCGCCCATGGGATGGGTGTGGGCACCCTCACCTGGTACGGAGGTCCCGCCACGCCCGCCGAGCTCGAACACGTCGCGATCGGATTGGGGCTGGGCATGTGGGAGTACACCGACCTCAAGACACCGCCTCCAACCGACGAACGTCGCACGCCGCTCACGGCCGCGACCATTCACGTCGACGACCTCGCGGGCGCCGACCAGGCGCTGGCGGCCGCGCAGGCGATCGGCGCGGGCTACGACCTCGCGCGTCGTCTCGGGATGATGCCCGGCAACGTATGCACCCCGGATCACTTGGCCGACGTGGCGCGCGACATCGGCCGACGTCACGGCCTCGACGTGCAGGTGCTCGGGCGCCGCGAGCTCGAGTCACTGCGGATGGGCGCATTTCTCTCGGTCGCGCAGGGCACGCCGCAAGATCCGCGATTGATCGTCATCGAGTACAAGGGCGCGGCACCGACCGTCAAGCCGGTCGCGTTGGTCGGCAAAGGCCTGTGTTTCGATAGCGGCGGCATCTCGATCAAGCCGGCGGGCGGCATGGAGTTCATGAAGTTCGACATGTGCGGCGCGGCCGGCGTGTTGGGCGCGATGGAAGCGATCGCCCGACTCAAGCTCCCGGTCAACGTGGTCGGCGTCGTGGGCGCGACGACCAACATGCCGTCCGGTACCGCGGTGAAGCCGGGCGACGTCGTCCAGGCCGCGTCCGGCAAATTCATCGAGGTGATCAACACCGACGCGGAAGGCCGTCTCGTGCTTGCGGACCTCCTCGACTATGTCCGCCGCTACGAGCCGTCGGCCATCGTCGACGCCGCGACGCTCACCGGGGCGTGCGTGATCGCGCTGGGCCACGTGGCGACCGGTGTGTTCGGGAACAACGACGGCCTGGTCGCCGAGGTCTTGGCGGCAGGGGTGCGGTCGGCGGAGCGTGGGTGGCAACTGCCGATCTGGGATGAGTACCGAGAGTGGATCAAATCCGACGTCGCGGACATCAAGAACACCGGGGGCCGGCCCGCGGGCGCGATCACCGCGGCCAAGTTCCTCCAGGATTTCGTGGACACCACGCCATGGGTCCATCTCGACGTCGCGGGCACGGCGTACTCCGAAACCGACCTGGTGGCGATCCCCAAGGGGCCTACTGGTGTACCAGTCGGGATGTTTGTGGAATTCGCCCGCGGGCGGGTGCGCTGACCCTCGTTGCCGGTTCGCGTCGTCGTCTGACGCGCTCGTGGCAGACACGTGTGCTGCGGGTCGGCCTCGGCTGCTTGGCCGGGGCCGTCGTCTACGTGGCGCCGAGATCGGCGGCCGCCCAGGGGTCGCCCGAGGATTCGGCGCACGTCCACTCGGATTCGGTCGCCGCGACCGACACGACGAAACCCCACCTCGCGAAGGCCGACAGCATCCTGCTGTCGTACCACCCGGACACCACCAAGACGCGGGCGCCGCTCACCCACGCGGAACAGCCGCGGCTCTTAGGGGTCGGACCCGCCTATCACTGGAACCGGGACGAGCTGTTCCAATCCGGTGCCCAGACGCTGTCAGACCTTCTGGTGCGGATTCCGGGGTTTACCGACTTCCGCGCCGGGTGGCTCTCGACGCCCATGATCGGCACCTACATGGGGAACGCGTCTCGTATCCGTATTTTTTACGACGGCATCGAACTCGACCCGCTGAACGCGCGCACCGGTAACACGTCTGACTTGGCGACCATCCAGATCTGGACGCTGGAGGAGGTGGCGGTCGAGCGGGGCGCCGACGAGATGCGGGTCTATCTCCGCAGTTGGCGCGTGGACCACATCACGCCGTATTCTCGGGCGGACATCGCTACCGGGACACAGGAGACGAACGAGTATCGGGCGTTCTACGGACAGCGGTTCAAGCCCGGCGAGTCCATCCAGGTCGCGGCCCAGCAATTCACCAACATCGGGCCATTCGGTGGGGGCGGCGACGAGACGTCGCTGTTGGCGCGGATCGGGTATGCGCGGGGGCCGTGGTCATTCGACGTATTCGGCAACCGCTATCGGCGCGGCATGGACCCGCTCACCGAGGTCGATCTCAACGGGGGCCCGACCCCGGGGCCCGGACTCGGCGATTTCGAGGGTACGTGGACGACGGCGTACGTACGCGGCGGCTATGGTGACCCCGACCACGGCGTCTGGGCCCAACTCATCGCCAGCACGTTGCAGTTCAAGAACTCGAGTCTGCAGTCCACGGCCGCGGCGCTCGACACGGTCATCAATCCCATCACGGGCCTGCCGAACCCCTCGCCGACGTCCGACACCTCGACGTCCGAGTCGCAGTACGTCGCGGCGGGAGGATTCTCCAAGTGGGGGATTCGGTTCAGCGGCACGGACCGCGTCCGCGTCTTCGCGAGCCACGGCATCAGCAACGAGCCGTCGGGCCGCGCGAGTTTCGAGAGTGGGCCATTGGCGCTGTCGGCGTTCGTCGAGCACGCCGCCCCGTCCGCGTGGCCGACCCTCGACACCCTCAATCGGCTCCAGACCATTCCCGTGACCACCGAAGAGGTGGCCGCCCGGCTGACGCCCCTCCCGTTCCTCAGTTTGATGGGGACGGCCAGCCGCTCGACATCGACCGGTGCGCCCGACGCGCCGCCGACATCGTTGGCCCTCCGCGGTGAGGTGGGGCTGCGGATCGGCCAACTCTGGTTTAGCGGCGGCGTCATGACGCAGGACACCGCACGGGTCGCGGCTTTGTCGGTGTACGACGCGACGTACGCGCCGGCCGCGGTCGGCCGGACCACCGGGACGTTCGGATCCATTCGCGGCGTCATTTGGGAGGGGATCCACGCCGACATCACCGGCATCGACTGGGGCTCACCTGGTCCGTATCGACCGAACTATCAAGCGCGGGCCGAGCTGTCGCTCCAGTCGGAGTGGTTGCACAAATTTCCGAGGCGCACGTTCTCGATTCACGCGTCCGGCGCGCTCGAGTATCGGTCGCCCACGCCATTCCCCGTGGCCGGGGGCGGCGACGTGTTCTCGGCGGTGACCTACGATCTCTCGACCTTGCTCGAGATCCGCATCCTGCAGGCCACCATCTTCTGGGACTTCCGCAACGTGCTGGGCTATCCGTACAACCTGGTCCCAGGATACGTCATGCCGCGGCAGGTCAACCTGTATGGCGTCCGGTGGTCGTTCTGGAATTGATGGACCGCCGTCGGTGGAATTGACAAGGTCGTTGTGGCGTCATAACTTAGCCCCTTGTCCATCATCAGAAGCATGACCGGTTTCGGGGCCGCCGACGGACTTGTTGGCCGATCCCGTGTCAGCGTCGAAGTTCGCACCGTCAACCATCGCTTCTTCAATCCCAGCATCAAGCTCCCGGGCGCGTTCGTGCGGTGGGAGGGCGACGTCCGTGAGACGTTGCGTCGCCAGATCACTCGCGGGCACGTCACCCTCACTGCACGCGCGCACCGTGATGTCACGGCTGCGAGCGGCGTGATCGACGAAGCGCGATTCGCCGGATATGTAGCCCAGCTCAGTGCGCTCAAGGCGCGTCATGATCTCGGCGGTGCGCTCGACCTCTCGACGGTGCTCCACTTGCCCGACGTCATCGTATCGGAGACCGACCTCTCGGGAGCGGACGGCACCGGCGACGGTGGTGGCGATACCGGCGGTGCGCAGCTCGTGGCCATCGTGGACGAAGCGGTGGCCGCACTCTCCACCATGCGAGCCGCCGAAGGTGCCCGGCTGGCGCAGTTCCTGGATGATCGGCTGACGCTGGTCGATGGCGCGCTCGCGCGGATCCGAGCGCGGGCCCCGGAGCGCGTGCTGCTGGCCCGCGATCGCTTGCGGGAGGCGGTGCGCGTCCTGACCGACGGGGTCGTGGTGGACGGACAGCGGATCGCCCAGGAAATTGCCTTGCTGGCCGATCGACTCGACGTCAGCGAGGAGCTCGACCGGTTCGCCTCGCATATCACGGCCTTCCGGGCGGCGTTACGCGACGGCGCCCCCGATGGCATCGGCAAGCGGCTCGGGTTTCTGGTGCAGGAGATGCTCCGCGAAGCGAACACCACGGGGAGCAAAGCGAACGACGCCCCTATCCTGCAGGAGGTCGTGGCCATCAAGGAAGAGCTGGAGCGCATCCGCGAGCAGGTGGACAACCTCGAGTGAGCCACCGCGAATGACCCCCTTCCCAATCATCCTCTCGTCCCCGTCCGGGGGTGGCAAAACCACGATCACCAAGGAGTTGCTGGCTCGGCGGAGCGACCTAGGCTACTCCGTTTCGGCGACCACCCGTGGCCCGCGGCACGCAGAGGTCGATGGACATGATTATCATTTCATGTCGCACGCGGACTTCGTTGGCCGCCAGCAGGGCGGGGAGTTCGCGGAATCGGCGGAGGTGCACGGCAAGTTGTACGGCACGTTACGCTGCGAAGTACATCGGGTGCTGGACAGTGGACGTCACGTGATCATGGACATCGACGTGCAGGGAGCCGCGAGGTTCGGTGACGCGTTCCCGGAGTCGGTCCTGATCTTCCTGGTTCCGCCGTCCGCTGAGGTCCTGCTTCGACGGTTGATGGCGCGCCGCACCGAGAACGCGTCCGATCTGTTGGTGCGGCTGGAGACGGCGAAGCGAGAGTTGGAGGCGATCCCGAAGTACGAGTACGTCGTCGTCAACGGCGATCTCGAGCAAGCAGTGCGTGAGACGGCGGCGATCATTGACGCCGAGCGGCTCAAGCGCACGCGGGCGCCGGCGCTAGGTGAGCGGGTGCGGGAGTTGGTGGATGGCCTCGACCGCGAGATCGCGGCGCTTCGCCTGCAGTCGCCGGCAATGCCGGTGCCGCGGGGGTAAGCCGGCGATCAGGTCGGAGATCACGTCGGAGACCCCACCGCGGTCAGGCGCAGGCGTGGCGCTGGGACACGGTCGGCAGTCAGGTGTAGGAAGAGGTGGCGGCCCTCGCAGGCCGTCGTTGTGGTGAGTGACGGTTCGGTACGATCGACCCTTCTGGAGGTTGTATGCGCGTCTTTACCCCCGGCGAAGTCGCCGCGAACTCGACCAACAAATATCTCGGCGTGCTCGTCGCCGCGAAGTATGCCCGCGGGCTCAACGAATTCCCGCGCGACCGGTCGTCGTCCAAAGAGAAGAAGCTGACCACCCGGTCCCTCGAAGAGCTGACCAGCGCGCAGATCCAGTATCGGGTCGTTCCGCGGCGCCGTCCGGAGTAGCGGCCGGGGTGCGCCCCTTCGCCCACCGCCGGATCGTCCTCGGCATCACCGGTGGCATCGCGAGCTACAAGGCGGCGTGGCTCGCCCGGTTGTTGACCAAGGCGGGGGCGGTCGTGGACGTCGTCATGACGGCCGCAGCTCAGGAGTTCGTGGCCCCGGTGACTTTTGAGGCGTTGACCGGCCGGCCGGTGCACACCGCCCTCATTGCGGCGGGGCACGCGCTCGATCACATCGCCCTCGCCCGGTCGGCCCACGCGATCGTCGTCGCCCCGGCCACAGCGGACTTCATGGCCCGCGCGGCCCACGGACAGGCCAATGATCTGCTCACTGCGTGTCTACTCGCCGCGGATGCGCCGGTCCTTCTCGTTCCCGCGATGAACGATCGGATGTGGGCCCACCGGCAGACCGTTCGGAACGCCGCCCACCTCCGCGAGCTCGGTTACCATTTGCTGGATCCCGACACCGGTCCGCTCGCGGCGGGCGAAGGGAGCGGCGCGGGGCGGATGCCCGAGCCCGAGACGATCTTCGCGCATGTCGGGCGTCTGCTCGATGCCGATGGACTCCTTCGCGGTCGCCGCGTCGTCGTCACCGCGGGCGCGACCCGGGAGCCAGTGGATCCCGTCCGATTCCTCTCGAATCGGAGCAGCGGCAAAATGGGTGTCGCGGTCGCCAGCGCGGCGTGGCGCCGGGGCGCCGATGTCACGCTCATCGCGGGGCCGCTTGCGGTCGCGCTGCCCGTCGGTCCGACGATCGTATCGGTCGAGACGACGGACGAGATGCGCGCCGCCGTCGCGGCGTACCTCCCCCGCGCCGACGTGCTGGTCATGGCGGCGGCGCCAGCCGATTTCCGTCCCGCGACCGTCGCCGCGCAGAAAATCAAGAAGGACGCCGCGCTGACCGAGATCCCTGTGGTCCGCACCGACGACGTGCTGCTCGCGACGCGCGAGCTGCGCCCGGCGCACACGATCGTCGTCGGGTTCGCGCTGGAGACTCAAGCCGCGCTGGCCGGGGGACGGGACAAGCTGCGGCGCAAAGCGCTCGACATGGTGGTGGTCAACGACGCGACGGAGCCGGGCGCGGGATTCGGCACCGACACCAATCGCGTGAGCTTCTTGGTCGGCGACGGCCAACCCGAGGAATTGCCGCTGCTCGATAAGACGGATGTCGCGGATGCCATTCTCGATCGGGTCGAAGGGCTGATGCGTGGACGGTAAGGAGCAGCTCCGGCGCTATCTGGAGCAGCGCCGTGAGACTGGCGAACGCGAGTTGATCCTCGATGGGATGACGGTTGATGACGTGATGCGGATCGTCGGTGCGCGCCCGGGCGCTGGCGCGACGTCCGACCCGCGGCCAGCGGCGCGACCCGATACACCGGCGGCAGCGCGAGCGCCGAGTGAGCCGGTGAGCGGCGATTGGCGAGCGGTCCTGGCGGCGGCGAGCGACCGAGATGTCGCGATCCCTCGCGTCGCGGAGTCCAAGGCGTCCGACCCGCCGACCCGGCGGCCGCTCGACGCGCCGTCAGTGTCGCACCCCACGCCCGCGCCGGACACGGCGAACGCGTCAGGTGCGCCGTTCGTGGCTGACGACACCCCGTCGGACGGCGGTTCGGCAACGTGGCCCGCGGGCATCGTCGTCGGTCAGGCCGCAACTGAGTTGTTTGGCGGTCCGCTGGCCGCGTACCAGACGCTCGACGACCTCGCGCGGGCGATCGCGACGTGCACGAGGTGCCCGCTCTACGGTACGGCCACTAATCCGGTGCCCGGTGAGGGCTCGGCCACGGCGCACCTCGTATGCGTCGGCGAGGCGCCCGGAGCCACCGAAGACGCGACGGGGCGGCCGTTCGTCGGGCAAGCCGGCAAGCTCCTCGATAAGATCCTCGCCGCGATCCAGTTGGGCCGCCAGGACGTGTTCATCTGCAACGTGCTGAAGCACCGGCCGCCCGGTAACCGGAACCCGCTGCCCACGGAGGTGGCGGCCTGCAGTCCGTACCTGGTCCGCCAACTCGAGCTGATTCGACCCCGCGCGATCCTGGCCTTCGGGACGTTCGCCGCGCAGACTCTGCTCCAGACCCCGCTGACCATCGGAAAGTTGCGCCGCGCCGTGCACCGGTATTACGGTGTGCCCCTCATCGTTACCTACCACCCGGCCGCGCTCCTTCGGAATCCGGCTTGGAAACGTCCGACTTGGGAAGATGTCCAGTACGCACGTCGCATTCTCGATGGCACCGGGCTCTGACCCGGACCCCGGCTCGCCCCCGGACCGCGACCCGTACGGCGACCGCCGCCCGCCCTACTCGGAGGATGCTGAACAGGCTGTTCTCGCGGCGATGATGATGGACACGGACGCCGTGATGCGCGCGTCCGAGATCGTCGATGACACGATGTTCTATCGGGAAGCGCACCGCCGGATCTTCGGCGGGATGCTCTCGCTGACCGAGCGCCGGGATGTCGTCGACCCGCTCACCCTCACCGAAGAGCTCTCGCGGCGCGGCGAGCTCGAGGCGAGCGGCGGCCGCGACTACATCACGTTCCTGATCGACGCGATCCCGACGTCCGCCAATGTCGAATACCACGCCCGCATCGTGCGGGAGAAAGCGCTGCTGCGCCGACTCATCGAGGTATCGACCGGGATCGTCGCCGAGGCGTTCGAGGGGCACACACCGGCCGCCGAGCTGCTCGATGCCGCGGAGCACAAGATCTTGCAGCTCGGTCAGATCCGGGGGGGGGCGGATTTCACCCGGATCAAGGAGCTGCTGTGGCCGACCATGGAGCGCATCGAAGCGCTCTCCAAGGGCGGCAAGAGCATCACCGGCGTTCCGAGCGGGTTCGCCGACCTCGATGACATCACGTCGGGATTTCAACCGTCCGACCTCATCATCGTGGCGGCCCGGCCGGCCATGGGGAAGACCGCTTTCTGCCTTGGCCTCGCCCAGCACGCGGCGATCGAACACAACATCCCGATCGCGTTTTTCTCCCTCGAGATGAGCAAGGAATCGCTCGTGCAGCGGTTGCTGACGAGCGAGGCGCGCATCGACGCGCAGCGCCTCCGCAAGGGATTGCTTCGCGACGACGATTTCCCGAGGCTCGCGCGGGCGGCGGGGATCCTCAGCTCGGCGCCGATCTACATCGACGACAGCGCCGGGATCTCACTGCTCGAGATGCGGTCGCGTGCCCGCCGCCTCAAGGTGGATTCCGGGGTGGGCATGGTGATCGTCGACTATCTGCAATTGATCCAGGGACCGGTGCATTCCGAGAACCGGCAGCAGGAGATCAGCCAGATCTCGCGCTCGCTGAAGGCACTCGCCAAGGAACTGGCGGTCCCCGTCGTGGCGCTCTCCCAGCTCTCGCGCGCGCCGGAGCAGCGCACCGGAGAAATGAAGCGGCCGCAGCTGTCCGACCTCCGCGAATCGGGGGCCATCGAACAAGACGCCGATCTGGTCATGTTCATTTATCGGCCCGAGGTATACGAGGGACTCGCCGACAAGGATGGCAACTCACTCGAAGGTCGCTCCGAGATCATCGTCGGAAAGCAGCGCAATGGACCGATCGGCACCGTCAATCTGTACTTCCACAAGACCTACACCCGATTCGAGAGCTACTCCGCTCGTAGCGCCGGTCCGTAACGTCGGCCACTAGCTCAGGACCGCGCGGCGCTCGACCACCTCGACCGCGCGCGCCGCACAGGGTCGTATTATTTCAGCATGGCCAAGATCAAGACCGTCTACCGATGCACCGACTGCGGCGCGGAGCATCCGCGGTGGGGTGGGCGGTGCGATGCCTGCGGCGAGTGGAACACCCTGGGCGAGGAGATCGCCGCGCCACCGCCAGCCAAGCGCGGTAACGGCCGACGCGTCGGCGGACAGGCCCCCCTGGCAGCCGGCGGCAATGTCGCGCCGGCGCCGCGGCTCCGGGACATCACGGGGTCCGAGACCCAGCGGTGGCGCACGGGACTTGGGGAGTTCGACTTCGTCCTCGGCGGCGGTGTCGTCCCCGGATCGATGGTCTTGCTCGGCGGCGAGCCCGGCGCTGGCAAGTCGACGTTGCTACTGCAGGTCGCCGCGCGGCTGCAAGCGGCGGGACAGCCCGCGCTCTACGTCTCGGGCGAGGAGTCACCACTCCAGGTAAAGCTCCGCGCCGACCGCCTCGCCGATGCGGCGGGCGATGTCGCGTTGTTGTGCGAAACCCATCTCGAGACGATCCTGTCCACGGCGGAGTCGGTGCGGCCGGGCGCACTCATCGTCGATTCGATCCAGACCGTCTTTACCTCCGACCTCGAGGGCGCGCCCGGGAATGTCGGCCAGGTGCGCGAATGCGCCGCGCGCCTGATGCGCTACGCCAAACAGTCGGGTACGGCGGTGTTCGTCGTGGGCCATGTGACGAAAGGCGGCGGCATCGCGGGCCCGAAAACGCTGGAACACATCGTCGACACGGTGCTCTATTTCGAAGGCGAGATGGACATCGACCACCGGATCCTGCGGGCGACGAAGAACCGGTTCGGCGGAGTGGACGAGATCGGCGTCTTCCGGATGGCGCAGACCGGGCTCGTCCCCGTGGAAAACCCTTCCGAGCTATTCCTCGGCGATCGACACCGCACGACGTCCGGCAGCGCGGTGACCGCGCTACTCGAAGGCACGCGACCGATTCTCATCGAAGTACAAGCGCTCGCCGCCAAAGCGGGATTCGGTACCCCGCAGCGCGTGGCCACCGGTTACGACGGGCGGCGCCTGGCGCTGCTCCTCGCTGTGCTCGACAAACGAGCCGAGATGTCGTTTGCATCACTTGACGTGTTTCTCAACGTCGTGGGTGGCGTTCGACTGCACGAACCGGGAGGCGATCTCGCGGTCACCGCGGCGTTGGCCTCCAGCGTCTTTGATCGTCCGCTGCCAACCGACGCCGTCTTCATCGGCGAGGTGGGACTGGGGGGGGAGATTCGCCCGGTGTCACAGGTCGAGCGTCGGTTGCTCGAAGCGGCCAAGATGGGGATGACGACCGCCTATCTCGCGGACCGGGCGGTACCGCGGCGACCCGTGGCGGGGATCCGGACGATCGGCGTCTCTACGTTGCACGCGCTCTTCGCACAGCTCTTCATTTAGCGCATCAGTGAGCCAGCTCGCATCCGGACACCCTGCGGTCAACGCCGCCCCACCGCGCGACGTGGGCGTCGTGCTCCTGGCCGCCGGCGCCGGGAGCCGCACGGGGTCCCCGGAGCTCAAGCAATTCCGGTGGGTCGCCGGCAAGCCGATGCTGCTACACAGTGTGCAGCGGTTCCAGGCGCGCGCGGATGTCGCGATGGTCGTCTGCGTGCTCCCACGCTCGCATGTAGGCGACCCGCCGCCCTGGCTCTTTCAGTCCGACCTCGATCGACTCTTGATCTCGGTGGGCGGACTGACGCGGCAGGCATCGGTCGAGAACGGGTTGCAAGATCTTCCCGCGACGGTCGGCATCGTCGTGGTGCATGACGCCGCGCGCCCGCTCGTGGCCGATGCCACGATCGACGGAGTCATCGCCGCGGCGCGCGCGGGACACGGAGCGCTCGCGGCGCTCCCCGTCGTGGATACGCTCAAAGAAGTGGGTGATGATGGCCGTGTGATCCGCACGATCGAGCGGGCGCGGCTGTGGCGCGCCCAGACGCCGCAGGCGTTTCCCCGCGCGGTTCTGGAGCGCGCCCACGACGCGGCGCGGCGGGACCACGTGACAGCCACCGATGATGCGGCGCTGTGCGAGCGACTTGGCATCCCGGTGGTGGTCGTGCGCGGGAGCGAGCGGGCGATGAAGATCACCGACGAGTCGGACTTCGCGCGAGCGGACGCGCTTGCTGGATTGGTCGAGTGAGGGCACCCCAGTTGCAGGTCGGGCGATGAGCGTCGATCCGCATGTCGGAGACGGCCTGCCGACGACCGCCGCCCCGAGCCCCGCGCGCGCGGTTCCCTTCTGGTCGCCGGCCGAGATTGACACCGCGGTGGCGGCGACGATTGCGCATCTCGAAGGACACGGCGTCGTGGCATACCCCACGGAAACGGTGTACGGATTCGGAGGGAGCGCCGATCAACAGGGTGTGGATGCGCTCATTCGTCTCAAAGGACGCCCGCCGGGCAAACCATTTCTGT
Source organism: Gemmatimonadota bacterium (assembly GCA_003152485.1). GTDB lineage: Bacteria > Gemmatimonadota > Gemmatimonadetes > Gemmatimonadales > Gemmatimonadaceae > Palsa-1248. Next base: position 24,956 of record PMAE01000025.1, read on the forward strand.
TGTTGATCGCGGACAGCGACATGATCGGCCGGATGGGACTGCACCTGGGCGCGGCCGCGGCCGCGCTGGCCGCTCGTCACTGGCCCGGTCCCTTGACGCTCGTGCTTCCCGGGGGCGAGCGCCGGGTACCGGACCGATTGCGCGGGCCCGAAGGCGGCGTGGCCGTTCGGTGGACGCCGCATGTGGGGCTGACGCGATTGATCCGCGCCTACGGCGAACCCATCACCTCGACCAGCGCGAATCGTCCGGGGGTACCGCCTGCCTCGTCGGCCGGAGAGATTGTAGCACAGTGGGGCGACGCCATCGGTCGCGGCGTCCTACGCGTGCTCGACGGCGGTCGTCTCGAAGCATCCGCGCCATCGACGGTCGTCGATTGCACAGGGCGCCGGCTTCGGGTGATCCGTCCGGGCGCCATCTCGGCCGACGCCTTGCGTGACAGCGTCCCCGATCTGATCGGAGACGCGTAGGACGGGCCATGGTCATTCTCTTTGTGTGTACGGGGAATACATGCCGCAGTCCGATTGCGGCGGCGATCGCGCGCCGTGAAGCCGAGGAGCGCGGACTCGGGCATCTCGATCTCGGGAGTGCCGGGACGAGCGCGGTCGATGGACAGCCGGCGTCCGATGGCGCGCTCCTCGTGGGGATCGAGCGTCAGCTCGATCTCGCCGAGCACCGTGCCCGGCAGCTCACGCCGGAGCTGGTCGAGTTGGCGGATCTGGTCCTCGTGATGGGACATCACCACCTGGAGCGCGTCGAAGCGCTGGGCGGCGCCGGCAAGGCCTATCTGCTCACCGACTACGCGACGCGCAGCACCGACGGACGACCCGTGACCGATCCGTTCGGCGGCGACCTCGACGCATATCGCGCGACGGTCGATGAGCTCGAAGCCGAGATTCAGCGCGCAGTCGATCGGCTGGCTACCGAGCGCGCGGCGAATTGACGCCGCGTCCGACGCGGCTCGTCCTGCTGGGCCATCCCGTCGCGCATTCGCTGTCCCCAACGTTTCAGAACGCGGCGCTGCAGGCGGCCGGGATCCCGTTGACCTACGAGGCCCACGACGTCGCATCGCATGACCTCGCGGCGGTACTGCGCGCGCTGACCCACGAGGGTGCCGCCGGCAATGTCACGGCGCCACACAAAGCCGCCGTCGCCGCGTGCTGCGCGCGATTGACACCGATCGCCCAACGGGTCGGCGCCGTGAATACCTTCTGGGTCGAGGACGGCGCACTCGTCGGTGATAACACCGACGTCGAAGGATTCCACAACGCGGTCGTCCAACTTCGGGGGGCCGCACCCGCCCACGCCACCGTCGCCGTGCTCGGCGCGGGAGGCGCCGCGGGTGCCGCGGTCGCGGCCATCGCCGGCTGGGAGGGGTGCACGGCGCGGGTGTGGAATCGCACGGCCGAGCGCGCGCGAGCCTTGTGTGCCCGCTTTCCAGGCGTCGCGATCGTCGTGGACAGCGCCATCGACGCGGTAGCGGGCGCCGCGCTCGTCGTGCACGCGACCACGGTCGGCGTGGCGCAGGACGCGATGCCGATCGACCCGTCGCTGCTGCCTCGCGGCGCGGATGTGATGGACCTCGTGTATCGCCCGGGCGAGACCCTGTGGGTGCGCGCCGCCCGGGACCGCGGGCATCGGGCGGCGGACGGGCTGCCCATGCTGATCGAGCAGGGCGCGCTGGCATTCGAGCGGTGGTTCGGTCAGGTCCCGAATCGGGCTGCCATGTGGGCCGCCATGTGGGCCGCGGTCGGCCGCTGACGGCGCGGCATCCGTCGCATCGCACGTGCGGCGCCGCGTGCCGTTGACACCCGTACCCGCCACGGAGAGACTTCGCCCATGCCTACACGCGTTGGTATCAATGGCTTCGGCCGCATCGGGCGCCAGGTCTTACGCGCCGCGCTGGAGCAGCAGGTTGCAGACATCGAGATCGTCGCGGTCAACGACCTGACCGACACCCGGACCCTGGCCCACCTCTTCAAATACGACTCGGTCCACGGCACCTTCGACGGCCGTGTCGAGGCGACAGCTGATGGGCTCCTAGTAGAGGGACAGTCGTTACGGGTCACCGCGGAGAAGGATCCCGCGACGCTCCCCTGGAAAGAACTGGGTGTCGAATTGGTGCTGGAATCGACGGGACGGTTCACCGACGCGACGCAGGCCAAAAAGCATCTCGCGGCGGGCGCGCGCAAAGTGGTGATCTCGGCCCCGGCGAAAGGCGAGGACATCACCATCGTCATGGGCGTGAACAGCGACGCCTACGACAACGCCCGCCATCATGTGGTATCGAACGCGTCGTGCACCACCAACTGCCTGGTGCCGATGGTCAAGGTCATCCGGGATGCGTTCGGATTTCGGCACGGGTCGATGGTGACGATTCACAGTTATACCAACGACCAGTCGATCCTCGATTTTCCGCATAAAGATCTGCGGCGCGCGCGGGCGGCCGCGATCTCGATCATTCCCACGACCACGGGCGCGGCGAAAGCGACCGGCTTGGTGATCCCCGAGGTCAAAGGCAAGATCGACGGCGTATCGATGCGCGTCCCCACACCCGATGTCTCACTCACCGACCTCGTCGTCGAAGTGGAGCGGCCCACGACCGTCGATGCCGTCAACGCCGCGTTTCGGAATGCGGCTGCCGCCGGCCCGCTCCATGGTTTCCTTGCCTACTCGGAGGTTGAACTCGTGTCGGTGGACTACATCGGTAATCCGCATTCGTGCATTCTCGATGCCAAGAGCACCATGGTCATAGACGGGACGATGGTCAAAGTCGCGGGGTGGTATGACAACGAATGGGGCTATGCCTGCCGGTGCGTCGACCTCCTGCGGTTGATGGGAGCGCGCCTGTGATGCCGCCCGATGCGCCAAGCACGGCGGCCGGTACGGCGCCCGCATCGCCGCCCAATCAAAGGGACCGATTCCGCGATGTGCTCGCGCTCACCCTGCTCGTGCTCGGGGTGATCCTCGTACTCGTGTCGCACGCCGGGATGCACCGGCTCGCCACACAGCCGATCGTCGTTGCGCACGGAGATTGGGCCATCAACCAGTACGTGCATTTCCGCCGCATCGAGATGATTGGCTACGTCTCGGCGGCGGCTGGTCTCGTGGCGGGCGTCTGGTCGTATCTGATGCACGCCAAGCGCGGACCCGCAGACGCGGCTCTCCCGGGTCACGGCTGACGGTGGCGCGCAAGGCGTCGATCCGCGACCTGCGCGCGGGGCGGGTGCAGGGTCAGCGAGTGCTCGTGCGGGTCGATTTCAACGTGCCACTCGACCCCGACCGCCGGATAACCGACGATACGCGGATCCGCGCCGCGCTCCCCACGATTCAGTACCTCGTGGACCGAGGCGCGCGCGTGATTCTACTGTCGCATCTCGGGCGCCCCAAGGGAAAGCCTGAGGCCAAATATTCACTGGCCCCGGTCGCTGCCCGGCTCGCGGAGCTGCTGACTGCGCCCGTCCGGTTCCTCGGGACCACCGACACCGCGGACGCTGTCCGCGCGACCCGCAACATGGCGGCGGGGTCGGTGTTGTTGCTCGAGAATACGCGCTTCCTGCCTGGCGAAGAGTCCAACGACCCTGCGCTGGCCCGAACTCTGGCGGCCCTCGGCGACGTGTTCGTCAACGATGCGTTCGGCGCTGCGCACCGCGCGCATGCGTCGACCGAGGGCGTGGCCCACGTGCTTCGTCCCGCGGTGGCCGGATTTCTCATGGAGAAGGAACTGACCTATCTCGGCCAAGCGCTGGCCGAGCCGCGGCGTCCCTTCATCGCGATTCTGGGTGGCGCGAAGATCTCCGGCAAGATTGATGTCATCGCGCAACTCCTCCCCAAGGTCGATGGGATGCTCATCGGCGGCGCGATGGCCAGCACGTTCTTCCGAGCCATGGGCCTGGGGATCGGGACATCGTTGGTCGAACCCGACCGCGTGGATATGGCGAAGGACTTGTTGGCCACGGGTGGCCCGCGCCTCACGTTGCCGCATGACGCGCTCGTGGCGCCCGCGCTCGACCAGCCGTCACGGGCGCACGCCGTGCCGCGCGATCAGATCCCGCCCACCGAAGCGATGTACGACATCGGTCCGCGGACAGCCGAGTCGTATGGCCGCGCCATTGCGACCGCAAAGACGGTGATCTGGAACGGCCCCATGGGCGTGTTCGAAACGCCGCCCTTCGATGCGGGCACGCTCGCGGTCGCACGGGCCATGGCGGCGGCCACGGCCACTGGAACCACGACGATCGTGGGCGGTGGTGATTCTGCGGCTGCCGTGACGCAGGCCGGGCTCGAGGGCCAGATGAGCCACGTGTCGACGGGCGGCGGCGCGTCGCTCGAGTTTCTCGAGGGCAAGACGCTGCCCGGTGTGGCGGCGTTGGACGACGCGTCGTGATCGCGCGCCCCGTACTGGCGGCGAACTGGAAGATGAATCTCGGCCCGCACGAGGCGCGGGCGTTCATCGCGGCGTTTGCGGCTCGCTCACCCGAACAGCGCGGCACGACGGTGATCATCTGCCCGCCCGATGTGTCGCTCGACGCCGCGCGGGACGCCGTCTCGGGGCGGGCCGACATCCACCTCGGTGCCCAGAACATCTTCTGGGAGGACAAAGGTGCGTACACGGGCGAAACGTCGGCGCCGCTCGCGCGCGCGACCGGCGCTGAGTTTGTCCTGGTAGGGCACTCGGAGCGTCGCCACGTCTTCGGCGAGACGGACGAGGAAACCGGGCGAAAGTGTGTGGCCGCGGCCAGAGCAGGGCTGACGCCGATCCTGTGCGTCGGGGAAACGCTCGCCGAACGGGAGGCTGGTGAGACGGAGCGGGTGGTACTTCGCCAGCTCCACGCGGGACTGCGCGGTCTCACCCCGGCGCAGGTGGCGGGATCGCTCGTGGCATATGAGCCGGTCTGGGCGATTGGGACCGGACGCACCGCGACGCCGGACGATGCGAGCACCACGCATCGTGCGCTGCGCGCGGCCGTCGGTGGGGTGCTGGGAGCCGCGGACCGCGACGTGCCCATCCTGTATGGCGGCAGCGTCAACACCGCGAACGCGGCTGCGCTCCTCGCGGCGCCCGGCGTCGATGGACTGCTGGTGGGGGGCGCCAGTCTCGATCCGGTGTCATGGGCGTCCATCGTTGCTGCAGGAGCGGCCCGCGCCGCTCACCGATGAGCGTGGGTGAATTGGCCGCGTGACGTCGTCATCCCCTCAACCTTGATCCGCGAGGTGAGCGCGGGCACATTTGGGGGCTAGGGAATTCCCACCACCCGCGGACCATGCTGCAAAAGCTGCTACTCGTCCTGCTCATTCTCGATAGTTTCTTCCTCGTCGCCGCCATTCTGCTCCAGAGCGGAAAGGGCGCTGGCATGGCGGCAAGCTTCGGCGGCGTGAGCTCGTCGCCCGATGCGTTCATCGGCACGCGTCAGGCTGGCAATCTGCTCACGAAGATCGGCTGGTGGTCGGGCGGGATGTTCCTCGCGATCGCCTTCGTGCTCCAGATCGCCTCCGCGCATGCGCGAGTTCCGAAGTCGGTGCTCGATCAAGCGGTGACCCCGGCACCCGTCGCGCCCGCCACACCGGCCCCAACGACCGCTGCCCCGGCACTGCCGTTCCAGCCAGCGCCGACCGCGACAACCGGTGCGGCGGTGCCAGGTGCGGCGTCGCCAGCGCCGCCGGCGGGCGGCCCCGCGTCCACACCGGCTCGGACGCCACCAACAGGGAAGTCGGCGCCGTAGTGGACTCGCGGGAGGGACGGTGTGCACCTCCGGCGGCACGGGCGCGCGTCTCGAACGGTGGCGGCACAGCCCCGCCGCCGCGACGGTGACGTTATGTTGATCGTGCGATGATAGGAATAGCGACGGAACCAGGGTTTCTCCTCCTCGAGGATGGAACCCTTTTTCGCGGCCGGCTCCGGCCCGGGACTGCACCGACGGCGGCCGAGGTTGTCTTTACGACCAACATGACGGGCTACCAGGAAGTCTTCACCGATCCCTCCTACGACGGGCAGATCGTCGTGTTGACCGCGCCACAGATTGGCAACTACGGCATCAACAACGAGGATCCCGAGTCGGCGCGGCCACAGGTCGCGGGCATCGTCGTGCGCGAGCTGTCGGCATCGCATTCCAACTGGCGGGCGACCGGATCGCTCGGCGCATGGCTCGGCGACGCCCATGTTCCGATCTTGACCGATGTCGATACCAGGCGCCTCACGCGCCACCTGAGATCGTCGGGTGCGATGCGCGGTGTGTTGGTGTCCGGGAGCGAGATCGACGATCCCGCGCGGGCATCGCTGGCGGCGTGCCCGTCGATGGAGGGACTCGACCTCGCCTCTCGAGTGTCCACTCGCGAGCCCTACACCTGGGGCAACCCGTCCGCGACGCGCCACATCGTCGCCTACGATTTCGGCATCAAGCGCAACATCCTCCGGCTGTTCGATGCGCGCGGCTGTCGCGTGACCGTCGTGCCCGCCACGACGCCGGCGGCCGCAGTTCTCGAACGCCGGCCTGATGGGGTGTTTCTGTCGAACGGGCCGGGCGACCCGGCGGCGGTCCAGTACGCGCCAACCGCGATCCGGACGATCGCGGGGGCTGGCATCCCCATGTTCGGGATCTGCCTCGGTCACCAGTTGATCGGTCTGACCTATGGCGGCGAGACCGCAAAGATGCCGTTTGGCCACCACGGCGGGAACCATCCCGTACGCGAGGTGGCGACGGGCATTGTCACGATTACTTCCCAGAACCATGGGTTTTCCGTGCAGGGGACGGAGGAGGGGATACCGGGTGCCCCGGCACTGGCGGTGACGCATCTCAACCTCAACGACCGAACGATCGAAGGGCTTCGGCACCGCGAGCTACCGATCTTCGCCGTGCAGTATCACCCGGAGGCCGCACCAGGGCCCCACGACGCCCGCCCACTTTTCGACGTCTTTCTCGAAAGTATGGGTGCCCCGAGCCCGGTCAGACCCCCCGGGATCGACAAGGACCGTCGGCCGAATGAGCCAAGCTCTTGACGCGTAATAAGTAACGCCGTAGCTTCGACGACGAGGCGGGGGCCGATCCGGGCCCCCGTTGGCACGAAGTTGACTACCACGCACGCGCCTTCACGCTGGGGTCCACGAATGACCAAAGCCGACCTCGTCGAGCATGTGACGACCCAGATTGCGCGCACTGCAGGGCCCATGATCTCGAAAAAGGACTGCGCCCGAGTGGTGGATTCCTTCCTGGATGCGATCAAGGACGCTCTGCGGGAGCAGCACAATATCGAGGTGCGGGGGTTTGGCACTTTCAAGATCCGCCAGCGCAAAACTCGCATGGCGCGCAATCCGCGAACTGGCGCGCCCGTCGAGGTTTCGGCGCGACCGGTGCCCGTCTTCAAGCCGTCAAAGGAGTTGCGGGCGCTTGTGGCACGTGTACCCATCTCGGAACTGTCCGAGGCGTAGCGTGGCGGGCTCGTCCCTGGGTCGGCCGTAAGCTCAAGCAGCGCCCCGATGTAGATTTCAGTGTGGCCCAAATGACGGTGAACGTGCTGCTGTTTGCGTCCTACGCCGACGCGCTCGGCCGGCCCCGGATCGAGATGGCCGTTGCTCCCGGGTCAACGGTAGCCGACATGGTCGCTCGTGTCCGCGATGGCCATGCCGACCGGCTGCCCGCACGGCCCTTGGTGGCGGTCAACCAGGAATACGCGACCTACGACCGCGTGATCGAGCCCGGCGACGAGATCGCGTTGATCCCACCGGTAGCCGGCGGATGATCGCGCCGATCGCGGTTGGCCGGACCCACGCCGCCCTGGTGGACCGCTCGATCGATCCGTCCGCCCTGCTCCGCGCCGTGGCGGACGTTGGGGCCGGCGCCACCGCGCTGTTCCTCGGGACGGTCCGCCATACCCACGACGGCCGCGCTGTGACAGGGATCGACTATCAGGCGTATTCGACCATGGCCGATCGACTGCTGCAGGCGATCGTGACGGAGGCGAGTCAGCGGTACGGCACGCGCGCGATCGCCGTCGAGCACCGCGTCGGGTACCTCTCGCTCGGCGAGACCAGCGTGGCGATCGCATCCGCCCATGAGCGGCGGGCACCTGCGTTCGCTGCCGCGCGATACGTCATCGAAGAGATCAAGCGGCGGGTTCCGATCTGGAAACGCGAGCACTACGTCGATGGCACACGGGAATGGGTCGATCCGACCCGTGACGCGAGTGCGTCTACGGGCCTCGATGGCGTCGCAGCCGCGGACGCGATGGTGTCGGCCGCCGCGACCCATGATCCGTGCCGACCATGACCATCATCGAATCGGGGACCGCGGCCGCGCCGGATGCTCGCGCGTCGGCTCCAGAGCCGGTAGCTCCTCAGGGCCAGGAGACGCTTCGGGATCAATACGGCCGGCGGATCGAATACCTCCGGATCTCGGTCACCGACCGATGCAATTTTCGGTGCGTGTACTGCATGCCGCTGGAGGGGATGGCGTGGCTGCCCAAAGCCGACATCCTGTCGTACGAGGAGATCACGGAGGTCGTCCGGCAGCTGGCGCCGTTGGGATTGCGTCGGCTGCGGATTACGGGTGGCGAACCCACGATTCGGCCCGAGCTCGCGCGACTGGTCGCGATGTTGCGGGCAGTGCCGGGGGTCGAAGACATCGCCCTCTCCACCAACGGCGTGCGCCTTCCCGCGCTGGCCGAGTTACTGCGCGCGGCCGGGCTGGACCGCGTCAACATGAGCGCCGACAGCCTGCGGCCGGACCGCATCGTGTGGACGGCCCGTCGCGATCTCAACTTCGACCCCATCCGCTCCGCCCAGGCGGCCGAGAACGCCGGCTTGGGTCCCATCAAGATCAACGTCGTCGTCATGCGCGGGATCAACGACGACGAGATCGAAGACTTTGCGCGGCTCACGCTCGCACATCCCTGGCACGTCCGCTTCATCGAGCTGATGCCGGTTGGCGACATGCGTGCGCTGACGTGGGACCATGTGGTGCCGACCGATGAAGTCGTGGCTCGGATCGCCGCGCTCGGCGATGTGACGGAGACCGCGGGGCCGGCGCGTGGGAATGGGCCCGCTGTCTACTACCGCATTGCTGGGGGCCCGGGCTCGGTGGGCGTGATCTCGCCGCTCACGCACACCTACTGCGCGTCCTGCAACCGGGTACGATTGACCGCCGACGGCCGCCTCCGGACCTGCTTGTTCGGCGACCACGAAGTCGACCTCCGCACGCCATTGCGCACCGGCGTGCCGCTCGGCCCGTCGTTTCGCGCGGCGCTGGCCGCGAAGCCACTCGAACACGAGCTGCTCCAGATGCGCGTCGGCGGTCTTCGCGCGCTCTCGCAAGTTGGGGGCTGACCGCCTAAACTTCGGCGCATGGTCAATACAATCACCGTCGTCGGCGCCGGCAATGTCGGCGCGACGACCGCGCAGCGAATCGCGGAAAAGCATCTGGCTCACCGCGTGGTCATGGTGGATGTCGCCGAAGGCATTCCCCAGGGCAAGGCACTCGACCAACTGCAGTCGGGGCCGATCGAGGGCTTCGATTGCCGGGTGGTCGGCACCAACGACTACGCCGATACCGCCGGCTCGGACGTGGTGGTCATCACGGCGGGCATCGCGCGCAAGCCCGGCATGTCGCGGGACGACCTCCTCGCCACCAACGCGGGCATCGTGCGACAGGTCTCGGAAGAGATCAAGGCCCGCTCACCGAATGCCATCCTCATCATCGTGTCGAACCCGCTCGACGTGATGTGCTACGTCGCGAAGCGGGTCACCGGGTTCCCCCGCGAGCGCGTGCTCGGCATGGCCGGGGTACTCGACACCGCCCGCTATCGCACCTTCCTTGCCGAAGCGCTGGGCGTCTCGGTGCGGGACATCCAAGCGATGGTGCTCGGCGGCCATGGTGACACGATGGTCCCGCTGATCTCGTACACCACCGTCAGCGGCATTCCGGTCACGCAACTGTTGGACAAAGCGAAGCTCGATGCCGTGGTGACCCGGACGCGAAACGGGGGCGCCGAGATCGTGAAGCACTTGAAGACCGGGTCGGCGTACTACGCCCCATCGGCCGCGGCAGTCGAGATGGTGGAGGCAGTCGTGCTCGACCAGAAGCGCGTCCTGCCCTGCGCCGCATGGTTGGAGGGCGAATACGGGATGCGAGACCTGTTCCTCGGCGTGCCGTGTATCGTCGGCCGCCGCGGTCTCGAGAAAATCCTCGAGGTCGAGCTGACGGCTGCGGAGCGCACGGAGCTCGGCAAGAGTGCGGACGCCGTGCGGGAGCCGATGGCCGCGATCGCCTTCTAGCGGCCGCGCGCCACACGATGTGGTGGATGCCGCTCTACCGATCGACGATCGGCAAGAAGGTGATCATGGCGGTCACGGGGCTGATCATGGTCGGCTTCGTGGTCGTGCACATGCTCGGCAACCTGCAGGCGTTCCAGGGACCCGAGCGGATTAACGCGTATAGCGCGTTCCTCCACAGCACGGGCGAGCTGTTGTGGGTAGCGCGCACGGTCTTATTGGTGGCGGTCATTCTCCACATCGATGCCGCGGTGCAGCTCACGCGCATCGCGCGCGCCGCCCGGCCGCTTCAGTACGCCGAGCGCCGTCCGCAGGTCTCGACCCTCGCCTCTCGCACCATGCGATGGGGCGGGGTCGTCCTCGTCGCGTTCATCGTCTTTCATATCCTGCACATGACGACCGGGACGGTGCACCCCTCGTTCGCGGCCGGCGATGTGTACCACAACCTGGTGACGGGCTTGCGCGTCTGGCCGGTCGCGATCTTCTACCTCCTCGCGATGGCGGCGCTTGGCCTGCATCTGTATCACGGGGTCTGGAGCTCCGCTCGAACACTCGGCGTGGCGCGGCCGACACCGCATCCCTTCCACCGGCCGGTCGCCGTCGTCGTGGCCGTGGCGGTTGCCGTCGGATTCGCGCTCATCCCGGTTGCCGTGTTGGCCGGATGGATCCGATGAGCGGCGCGTCGCCGCTGAATGCGCGCGTCCCGGCGGGCCCGCTCGAGACCAAGTGGGAGCGGCACAAGTTCGAGATGAAGCTGGTCAGTCCGGCGAACAAGCGGAAATACACCGTGATCGTCGTCGGAACTGGACTCGCGGGCGCGTCGGCCGCCGCCACGCTCAGCGAGTTGGGGTATCGGGTCATCAACATTACGTACCACGATTCCCCGCGCCGCGCCCACAGCATTGCGGCGCAGGGCGGCATCAACGCCGCGAAGAACTACCCGAACGACGGCGACTCGGTCTTTCGGTTGTTCTACGACACGATCAAGGGAGGCGATTTCCGCGCGCGCGAGGCGAACGTCCACCGGCTTGCCGAGGTCAGCGTCAATATCATCGACCAATGCGTCGCGCAGGGAGTCCCCTTTGCGAGGGAATACGGCGGCCTGTTGGCGAATCGGTCGTTCGGGGGAGCCCAAGTGTCGCGCACCTTCTACGCGCGTGGACAGACCGGGCAGCAGCTCTTGCTCGGCGCATATCAGGCGCTCGAACGACAGATCGGTCGCGGGGCAGTGGAGATGCATCCGCACACCGAGATGTTGGACCTCCTGCTCGTCGATGGCCGCGCGCGGGGGGTCGTCGCCCGCGATCTCATCACGGGTCACGTGCAGTCGTTCATCGGCGATGCGGTCGTGCTGGCCACGGGCGGCTACGCCAACGTGTTCTACCTCTCGACCAATGCGCGGAACTCGAACGCGACCGCCATCTGGCGCGCGCACAAGCGCGGGGCGGCGTTCGCGAATCCCTGCTTTACGCAGATCCACCCGACGTGCATCCCGGTCAGCGGCGACTACCAATCCAAGCTCACCTTGATGAGCGAGTCGCTCCGCAACGACGGGCGCGTCTGGGTCCCGGCACGGGGCGGTGACGCGCGGCCGCCCAACGAGATCCCGGACGCGGAGCGCGACTACTATCTCGAACGCAAATATCCGAGTTTCGGCAACTTGGCACCGCGCGATATCGCGTCGCGAGCGGCAAAGCAGGTCTGCGACGAAGGGCGTGGAGTGGGCGCGACCGGGCTCGGCGTCTATCTCGATTTCCGGGATGCGATCCAACGGTCGGGCGCGGCGAGCATTGCCGACCGGTACGGCAATCTCTTTGAGATGTATCAGCGTATCACCGACGAAGATCCGTATCGCGTCCCGATGCGGATCTACCCGGCAGTCCACTACACCATGGGCGGCCTGTGGGTGGACTACAACCTGATGAGCACGATCCCGGGATTGCACGTCATCGGCGAGGCGAACTTCTCCGATCACGGCGCCAACCGCTTGGGGGCCAGCGCGCTCATGCAAGGGCTGGCCGACGGCTATTTCATCCTGCCGTACACGATCGGTGACTATCTCGCATCCTCGAGGCTCTCGCGGGTGGACGCGGCGGGTCCGGAGGTGCGGGCAATCGAGGCCGAGGTCGAGCAGCGCACCCAGCGCTTACTCGCCATCAAGGGGCGGCGGACCGTAGACTCGTTCCACCGCCAGCTCGGGCGCGTCGTCTGGGAGAAGTGCGGAATGGCCCGAACGGACGCGGGCCTCCGCGAAGCCCTGGCCGAGATTCCGGAGATTCGCGCGGAGTTCTGGGCGAACGTCACCGTCCCGGGAGTCGGGGAGACGCTCAACCAGGCGCTCGAGAAGGCAGGGCGGGTCGCCGACTTCCTGGAGCTGGCGGAGCTCATGTGCCTCGATGCCCTCCACCGGACCGAGTCATGCGGTGGACACTTCCGGGAGGAGAGTCAGACTGCCGACGGGGAGGCCCTCCGCGACGACGAGCATTTTGCGTACGCGGCGGCGTGGCAATACGCGGGAGACGGCGTGGCGCCGGTGCTCGCCAAAGAGCCACTTGCCTTCGAGACGGTCCATCTGAGTCAGCGGAGCTACAAGTGATGCGGGCCACGGGAACGGCATGGCGCGACGGCGAGCTCGAGATGGCACGCGAAGGCGCGCGCTAGGTGGAGTTCACGCTGCGCGTGTGGCGTCAGGCGGGGCCGGCGGCAGCCGGCGGGTTCGTGGACTATCCGGCCCCCGACATCAGCCCGGACGCGTCATTCCTGGAAATGCTGGACGTCATCAACGAGCGGTTGAGCGAGCGGGGCGACGAACCGATCGCGTTCAGCCACGATTGCCGTGAAGGGATTTGTGGATCGTGCGCGATGATGATCGACGGCGTCGCCCACGGACCGGTGTCCGGCGCCGCCACGTGCCAGGTCCACATGCGCAGCTTCCGCACTGGTGACACGCTCACGATCGAGCCGTGGCGGTCGGTCGCGTTTCCGGTGATCAAGGATCTCGTCACCGACCGGGCGGCGTTGGACCGGATCATCCAGGCCGGCGGCTTCATCACGGCGCCCACCGGCGGGGCGCGTGACGCGAACGAGATTCTCGTGCCGAAGGACGCCGCGGATGCCGCGATGGACGCGGCGTCGTGCATCGGCTGCGGGGCGTGCGTGGCCGCCTGCCCAAATGGCTCGGCGTCGCTGTTCACGGCGGCCAAGCTCACGCATCTCGGACTCCTGCCGCAGGGACAACCCGAGCGGAGCCGTCGCACGATCAGCATGGTCGCCCAGATGGACCGCGAGCATTTCGGTCACTGCACGATGTTTGGCGAGTGCCAAGAGGCCTGTCCCAAGCAGATCAGCATCGACGTGATCGCTCGGATGAACCGCGACTACGTCCGCGCCCTGGCCACCGCCCGCCCCGACCGAACGGCGGCGGCCGCCGGGTAGCCTCGGGTCCGTGGCTCACGGCCGCCGTGTTACATCCGTGGCAGCGTCACGCCCTGCTGGCCCTGGTATTTCCCTTTCTTGTCCTTGTACGAGATCTCCGGCGGCTCGTCGCCCTTGAAGAACAGCACCTGGGCGATGCCCTCGTTGGCGTACACCCTGGCCGGTAAGGGCGTGGTATTAGAGATCTCGAGCGTCACAAACCCCTCCCACTCTGGTTCGAAGGGCGTCACGTTGACGATCAGCCCGCACCGGGCGTAGGTCGATTTCCCGACGCAAATCGTCATCACGTCCCGCGGGATCCGAAAATATTCGACCGAGCGGGCCAGGGCGAACGAATTGGGGGGCACGACGCAGACCGGGCCCTCCCACTCGACGAACGACTTGGGGTCGAAGTTCTTGGGGTCGACGATCGAGTTGAGGACGTTGGTGAAGATCCGAAACTCGGACGCGACCCGCATGTCATAGCCGTACGAGCTCACACCGTAGGAGATCACGCCCTCCCGGACCTGTCGCCCCTCGAACGGTTCGATCATGTGGTGCTCGGCGGCCATCCGCGTGATCCAGCGGTCAGATTGGATTCCCATGGCCGGCCAAGTTACCCGGCCACTCCTCTGGCCGCTACCGACGTCCACGGCATTCAGGGGAGTCAGTTGAATTCAATTTGCCCGCTCGGTAAGTTGACTCGGCTGAGCTAGTGAAATTTTTCACGAACTCTGGAGTTACCCCAGCCTCATGGCGAGCTCATACGTTCCGGTGCTGTTGCTGATCGCGTTCGTCGTCGCAAACGCGGCGCTGATCATCGGCCTGTCGCACCTGACCGTTCGCCAACGCCCGACCCCTGAAAAGCAGACACCGTACGAATCGGGGATTCCGCCGCTGGGTGATGCCCGCGAGCGGTTCTCGGTCAAGTTTTACATGGTCGCGATGCTGTTCATCGTGTTCGATATCGAGACCGTGTTCATGATTCCGTGGGGGGTCGGCTACCGACAGCTCTCCTGTGGTGTGGCGATGGTCGGCGGGGCCTGTCCGGCCGGCCACTTAGTGTGGTTTGGCCTCGGCGAGATGCTCGTGTTCATGGCGATCTTGCTCGCGGGCCTGGTCTACGTCTGGAAAAAAGGGGCGTTGCAATGGGACTGATCGCGCGGCCGGACTCGACGTCGGCGCCGACCACGAGCGGCCAGCAGGGCGCGGCGAGAGTCGTGTCCTACCAGCCGCAGTCGAGCGAGGGGTGGGTCGCGACCAAGCTCGATTTTCTGGTCAACTGGGGGCGCGCAAACTCCCTCTGGCCAATGCCCTTCGGCACGGCCTGCTGTGCCATCGAGTTCATGGCGACCGCCGCGAGCAAGTTCGATCTCGCCCGATTCGGCATGGAACGCATGAGCTTCTCGCCGCGCCAGGCGGATGTGCTGATTTGCGCCGGCCGGGTACCGTTCAAGCTCGCGCCCATCATTCGGCGCATCTGGCAGCAGATGCCACAGCCCAAATGGTGCATCTCCATGGGCGCATGCGCGTCGTCCGGCGGCATGTTCGACAACTATGCGGTGGTCCAGGGGATCGACACGATTATTCCGGTAGACGTGTACGTCCCCGGCTGTCCGCCGCGCCCGGAAGGGCTGATCTACGGCATCCGCATGCTCCAGGAGAAAGTGATGCGCGAGCGGATGTCCAACACCGATCGGCTGCGGCGCGAGATGGATCCCGATCCATCGAGCCGGCTCTTTATCCCGCCTCCGGCGATCGATGAGCTCTCCGAGCCGTTCGGCAACTCCGTCAACCAGACGCGGTCCGGGCTGTGACCACCGGAGTGGACCCGCTGTGGGAGGCGCCGATCCGCATCGTGTATCCGGGGAGCGCCGACCCGACGGCACCCGCGCCAGCGACGCCGACCAACGTCCCGCACCGCGGCGGTCCGGAGAATCCGAGCGCGGCCGCCATCCGGGCTCGGTTTCCTGACGCGGTCCGACGGGTCGATGTGGTGTGGGGCGAGACAACGGTCGTCGTCCCCGTCAACCGGGTGCTCGAAATCGTGCGCTGGCTGCACGACGAGCCCCTCCATCTGTACACCTACCTCTCCGACGTCACGGCGGTCGAGTTCCGCGATCCCGAAGAGCCACTGACGGTGGTGTGGCACCTGCGGTCGCTCGCGTACCGCCGCTTCCTTCGTCTCAAGGCCGAGCTCCCGGCGGGCGCACCGTTGGAGGTGGACAGCGTCTGGTCGGTGTTCAAAGGGGCGGATTGGTTGGAGCGCGAGTGTTACGACATGTTCGGCATCCGGTTTCGGGGCCACCCCGACCTCCGGCGCATTCTCATGTGGGAGCAGTATCTCGAGGGCTTCCCGCTACGAAAGGATTTTCCGCTGCGGGGACGGTTCAGCCGCGCGGAGCAACTCCGGCAGGCGCTCGCCGCGAATCCCGAGGCTCGGTATTCGATGGAGGAGCTGTCGATTGCCGATGCGTTCGAAGACCTGCCGCCTGACATGCGCACCCGCCTGCAAGGCGGGGAGCCGACGGGGGAGTAGCGACCGATGAGTGGCACTCGTACCGTCGACGTCGCGCTCTCGACGAGCGGCCTGGATGCGCAGGGCCGACCCCAGCGGGTCCCCCTGGCCGTCGATCGCGCGGGCAACCCCGTCGCCGTGTCGGCGCCAGAGGCCATGGAGCCCGATCTCCAGGGTGAGCACATGCTCATCAACATCGGGCCGCAACACCCGGCGACGCACGGCGTGCTGCGTCTCGTGTTGGAGCTCGACGGAGAAACGGTGGTCCGCTGTATCCCCCACATTGGCTACCTGCACTGCGGCTTTGAGAAAATCGGCGAATATCGCCAGTACAATCAGATCATCCCGTGGACGGACCGCGAGGACTATCTGAACTCGATCGGCAATAACGTCGCCTTCGCTCTGTCGGCGGAGCGCTTGTTCGGCGTCGACATCACCCCTCGGTGCACGGTTCTCCGCGTGATCGCGGCCGAACTGTCGCGCATCATCTCGCACCTCGTATGGCTCGGGACGACGTGCATCGACATCGGCGCGTTCACGCCGTTCCTGTGGGCCTTTCAGGAACGCGAGAACGTCTACCGGCTGCTCGAGAACTGGGTCGGCGCGCGCCTCACGACATCCGCCACACGCGTAGGCGGGATGGCGGCCGATATCCCAACGGGTTGGGTTGACCAACTGCGCGGCTTCCTCAGCGAATTCCCACGGACGATCGATGAGATCGACCGCATGCTGACGCGCAACGCGATCTGGGTCGGCCGGACGGTCGGGCTGGGCGTGATGTCTGCGGAGGAAGCGGAGAACTACGGACTCTCGGGGCCGATGCTGCGCGCCTCCGGCCTCGCGTACGACGTGCGGAAGGATTTCCCGTACCTCGACTACGAGACGTACGAGTTCGACGTGCCCGTCGGGACGCGCGGCGACGTCTACGACCGATTCCTCGTACGGATGGAGGAGCTCCGGCAGTCGGTGCGGATCCTCAATCAGGCGGTGGACCGGTTGCCCGATGGCCCGGTCAATATCGACGATCCTCGGGTGATCCTGCCGCCAAAATCCAAAGCGATGAACGAGATGGAGTCGATGATCCACCACTTCAAACAAGTGATGGAGGGACCCCGTCCACCGATCGGCGAGGCCTATGTGGCGGTCGAGAGCCCCAAGGGCGAAAAAGGTTACTACATGGTGTCCGACGGCACCGCCAAGCCCGTGCGGTGGCGTATCCGCCCACCGTCGTTCGTCAACCTGTCCGCGATCCCGAAGCTGGTCGAGGGGCACCTCCTCTCCGACGTCATCGCCATCAACGCCAGCATCGATATTGTCATGGGAGAGATCGATCGGTGAGCGCAGCCCCAGGTGGGAGCTCGGCTGGGCCGCGGCTGGCCGCGCTCGAGCGCGCGCCGCGGGCGGACGCCCGCGAGCGAGATGCGGACTACCAGGCGGTGTTCGTCGGCGCACGTCGCGCGGAGCTCGACGAGCTCCTGACACGATACCCGACGAAGATGGCCGCGTTGCTCCCCGCGCTCTGGATCGTGCAGGACGAACGCGGGTGGGTGAGCGAGCCCGCGATGGCCGAGGTGGCCGCGATGCTGGGATTGACTCCTGCCTATGTCAAAGGCGTGGTGACGTTCTACACCATGTACCACCAGCACCCGGTCGGGAAGTATTTCGTGCAGGTGTGTACGACATCACCCTGCAATGTCTGTGGCGCCGAAGACGTCGCGCGCGCGTTCCTGCAACACACGGGAGCCCCGGACCTCGGGGCCACATCCCCCGACGGGCGATTCACGGTGATCGAGGTGGAGTGTCTCGGGGCGTGCGGCTTCGCGACACCCGTGATGATCAACGATGAGTTCCTGGAGTCCGTCTCGGCGGACCGCGTGCCGTCGATCGTCGGCGCGCTCAAATGACGTCCGCGTCGAGGATCTGAGACGGCCATGGGTTTCCCGCACAAGTCACACCCGCGCGAGAACACGGTGCTCTCCAAGCACTTTGGCGACTCGGATGCGCTGACGCTGAGCGGCTGGCGCAATCGTGGCGGCTATCGGGCGCTCGAGCAGGCCCTCGCCCTCGAGCCGGCGGCCATCGTGCAGATGGTGCGCGAGTCCGGACTCCGCGGTCGCGGGGGTGCCGGGTTTCCGACCGGGACGAAATGGTCGTTCATGAAACCGGGCGACGGGCGGCCCCACTACCTCTGCTGCAATGCAGATGAGTCGGAGCCGGGCACGTTCAAGGATCGCGAGATCATGCGCTGGACTCCGCATGCACTGGTCGAAGGGTGCGCCATCGGCGCGTACGCAATCGGGGCCGAGACGGCGTACGTCTACATCCGCGGCGAATTCACCGAGCCCCTGCAACGCATGACCGAGGCGGTGCGGGACGCGTATGCCGAGGGGATCCTCGGAAAAAACGCGCTGGGCTCCGGCAAGCGGATCGACGTGCACATCCACAAGGGCGCCGGCGCGTATATCTGCGGCGAGGAGACGGCCCTCATGAACTCGCTCGAGGGGCGGCGCGGCAATCCCCGGATCAAGCCGCCATTCCCAGCGGTGGCGGGCTTGTTCGGGCAGCCGACGACGATCAACAACGTCGAAACGCTCGTCGCGGTGCCGCACATCATCAACAATGGCGCCGAGTGGTACAAGGCGATGTCCTTCGGCAATCCCAAGAGCACGGGCACTAAGCTCTACTCGGTGTGCGGCAACGTCCGGCGTCCCGGCAACTATGAAGTGGACATGGGATTCCCGTTCAAGGAGTTCCTGTACGACCTCTGCGGCGGCCCGCTTCCCGGTCGGCGATTCAAGGCGATCATCCCGGGTGGGTCGTCCGTGCCCATCCAGACGATCGCGGAAGCGGAAGCCACGGTCATGGACTACGAAGGCTTCGTCGCCGGCGGCACGATGTTGGGCTCGGGCGGTGTGATCTGTATCGACGATGCGCAGTGCATGGTCAAGCAGATCGCGCGCCTCGCACGCTTCTATGCGCACGAGAGCTGCGCCCAATGCACGCAATGCCGCGAAGGCACGGCCTGGACCACCAAGATCATGGAACGCATCGAGGCGGGGCAGGGAACCGCCGCCGATCTCGATACGCTGTTGGAGATCGCGGACAACATGACGGCCAAGACGATCTGCGTGCTCAGCGACTCGTGTGCCGTGCCCGTCGTGTCCGGCATCAACAAATTCCGCGACGAGTTCGAGGCCCATATCACGCAGCGTCGGTGTCCGTTCCGGCCGGCGTCGACGGCCGCGGCGGTGGCCGCGTGATGCGCGACCGGACGATGCACCCGCTGCCCTGCCACCGCGCGCGAGCGATCCGATGACCGACCGCAAGATGGTGACGCTGACCGTCGAAGGCCGCCAAGTGCAGGTCCCCGAAGGCACATCGATGCTCGAAGCCGCGAAGGTCGCGGGCGTCCTCATCCCCCATTATTGCTACCACCCGGGGCTGCCGGTGGCGGGGGTGTGTCGGATGTGTCTCGTGGAAGTGGAGAAGGCGCCGAAGCTTGCGGCGGCCTGTGCGACGGCGGTCGCCGACGGACAGGTGGTGCACGTGCATTCCGATGTCGCCCGCGAGGCGCGCCAAGGGGTGCTCGAGATGCTGCTCATCAACCACCCGCTCGACTGCCCGATTTGCGATCAATCGGGCGAGTGCGAACTGCAGGACTATACCTTCGCCGAAGGCCGCAAGGACTCCCGGTATCAGGAGGCCAAGCGGTTCAATCCGGTCGAGGATTTCGGCGGCGACGTCCTGTACGTCCCGAATCGGTGCATCCTGTGTACGCGATGCGTCCGGTTCATGGAAGACGTGGCCCACGATCCCGTCCTCAACGTCAGTGAACGCGGCGACCGCGCGGTCATCGGCAAGTTCGAAGGCCAGGACCTCACGCACCCGTGGGCGGGCAACGTGGTGGAGTTGTGTCCGGTGGGCGCGCTGCTCTCCAAAGATTTCCTGAATAAGGCGCGCTCGTGGGACCTCGACCGTGCGGCCTCGATCTGCCCCAATTGCACTCAGGGATGCAACAGTGCGCTCGAGAGCCGGGACAACGTCGTGGTGCGGATGCGACCGCGCCCGAACGACGACGTCAACAAGTTCTTCCTCTGTGATGAGGGACGGCTGAACTATCGGTGGCTCAATCGGCGCGACCGAGTCGAGTTCCCGCACGTACGGCGGGCCGACGCGTTGGCGCCGATCGATTGGGATGTCGCGGTCGAAGCCGCGGCCACTGCGCTCCGCGGCCGCCGGGTCTTCGTCCTCGCCTCGCCGTCGCTCTCCAACGAAGTGCTGTTCCTCCTGTCACGGGTGATCGCGCGAGTCGGCGGCGCGGGCGCGTTTCGCGTGCGGCATGGCCCCGAGGCGCCACTCGACGGGGTGCCCGGCCTCTCGCTGCGGGCGGACCGCGCGGCCAACGTGCAGGGCGCCGGACTACTGGGGTTCCGCAATTCCGAGACGCCACTCGATGGCGTCGCGGCGGGCGATGCGCTGCTCATCGTGGACGAAGAACTGGCGGGGGTGGACGCCAGCGCCCTGAGCGCCGCGGTCGCCCGCGCGGGCGCGGTCGTCGTGATCGGGACGACGCTGCCTCCGTGGGCGCGGGACGCCACCGTGGTGCTCCCGATCGCCAACATGGCGGAAGAGGAGGGGACGTTCACGAACGTGCAGGGTCGCGTCCAGCGGTACCTGCAAGCCAAAGCCGCTCCGGGACTCGCGCGGCCGGGCTACGCGGCGGTGGGCGACCTGCTGGCGGCGCTCGGCGAAGCGGCCGTGTACTTCCTCCCCGCGGATGTGTTCCGGGCGTTGGCCGTCGCACATCCCCCGTTCGCGGGCATGACCTACGAGACGCTCGGTCTCCGCGGGTCGGTCGTATCGACGGGCGCCGGGTCCCCCGCGGTGGCGGCCGCGCCCACATGATGATGGGCGCGCTGTTCCCGGGGGTGCTGCCGCCCATGCTGCAACGGATCGTCGATCCGCAATCGCCGCCAGCTGATCTCGGGTTCCTTGGACCGATCAGTGTGCCGCTGATCTACACGATCGTGAAGATGCTGATCGTGTTCACGGTCTACATGGTCGGGGTCGCGCTCCTGACGCTCGCCGAGCGCAAGATCTCGGCGTGGATACAGGACCGGCTCGGTCCGAACCGCGTGCTCAAGGGATGGGGCCAACCGTTGGCCGACGGCGTGAAGAATTTCATGAAGGAGGAGACCCTCCCCGACGCGGTCAACAAGCCCCTGTTCCTGCTCGCGCCCGCGTTGGCGTTCATCCCGGCGCTCAGCCTCTGGGCCGTCATTCCGTTCGCCGCGCCCCTGCCACTACCCTGGGGGCGGATGGATATGGTCGTGGCCGATCTGCCCATTGGGTACCTGTACATTCTCGCGCTCGCCTCGCTCGGCGTGTTCGGGATCGTGCTCGCCGGCTGGGCCTCCAACAACAAGTACGCCCTCCTCGGCGGCCTCCGGGCCAGCGCCCAGATGGTCTCCTACGAGATCGCGATGGGGATGTCGACCATCCCCATCCTGCTGCTGGCCGGAGATGTCTCCCTTGGCACGATCGTGCGGCAGCAAGAGCAGAACGGATGGCACGTGCTCACGCTCACGATCGCGTGTTTCATTTTTCTCGTGTCGGCGTTCGCCGAGACGAACCGGCTGCCATTCGACATGCCGGAGGCCGAATCCGAGCTGATCGCGGGATATCACACCGAGTACAGCGCGATGAAGTTCTCGCTCTTCTTCATCGCCGAATACGCCAACATGGTGACGGCCAGCGCGCTGATGGCAACGCTGTTCTTCGGTGGGTGGACCGTGCCGTTCTGGCACGCGGTCAACAATGCGCCGTGGGCGGCCTGGAAGACGGCGATCACGCTCGGCGCGTTCCTGTTCAAGGTATTGTTCTTCCTGTTCTTCTATATGTGGATTCGGTGGACGCTGCCGCGCTTCAGATACGACCAGCTCATGTCGCTCGGATGGAAGATCATGCTGCCGCTGTCGCTCGGATACGTCGTCGTGATCGCGGGCGCGACACTCGGACTCGACGCGGTGGGCGTGCCGCGGACGCCCGTGCACGGGTGGCCGCTGTACAGTCTCTGCCTGATGGCCATCAACATCGTGTTGGTCGTGCTGCTGTTCGTGGTCGCCGACCGCGGGCGGTTGATCAGTCCCGCGAGCACGCGGGTTCGGGCCGTCGAACTCGCGCGACTGCGTGCGGTACGGCAGCGGTCGGCGCTGGCGCAGCGTCCCGTGGTGGCCGCGGTCGGCCGTCCGGCGTCCGGGGCGGGGGATTGATGCGTCCCGTCGTGCGTTCCCCATCGGCGAGTTGAGGATCTGATGTCGATCAGCGTCAAGGTGCTCACGCGCCCAATCGATGAAGTCAGCTACGTCCGCGCGACCATGAAGGGCATGGCGCTGACGTTCAAGCACATGATCAATCCGCATAAGGTGACGGTGCAATACCCGGAGCATCGGGACCCGCTGTCGGCCCGGTGGCGCGGCACACACCGGATGCTCACGAACGAGGACGGGACCGCCAAATGCGTCGCGTGCGGGCTCTGCCCGGCCGTCTGCCCGGCCAACTGCATCAAGCTCGTGCCCGGCGAGGATGAGCAGGGCAACCGGTACCCCTTGGTCTTCGAGATCGATGAGTTCCGGTGCATCTTCTGCGGCTACTGCCAGGAAGTGTGTCCGGAGGAAGCCATCCACGTCGGCCGCCACTACGAGAATGCGGAGTACAGCCGCGACGGATTCGTGTACGATCTCGAGCGGCTCACGGCGCAAACGCACCCGGTCTGTGAGATGTGGGATCCCGCCGACCCCAAAGGCGAATGACGCTCTTCTATCAATTCTGCTTCTACCTGTTCGGATTGGTGGCGGTCGTGTCGGCGTGCGTCTTCGTGACGCGGAAGAGCCCGGTGGCCGCCGCGCTCTGGCTCGTCAACGTCCTGTTCTGCCTCGCGGCGCTGTTCGTGCTCCTCGACGCGCAATTCATTGGCGCCATTCAAGTGCTCGTGTACGCGGGCGCGATCATGGTGGTGTTCCTCTTCGTCATCATGTTGCTCAACCTGGGCGAGCCGGCGCGGATCGCGGACTCGCGTGGCACGCTGCCCTATCTCGGCGCCGGATTGCTGGCGATCGGCGTATTGGCAGCGCTCATGACTCGGTTGCCGCACCCGGTGCCGTTGCAACCCTTCCGGATCGCCGCGGATTCGCTGGCCGCTGAGGCGCGTGTCAGTGGTGCTGTGGCGCCCGTCGCCGTGCCGCTCTTCACGGAATACCTGCTGGCGTTCGAAGTGACCAGCGTGTTGCTGCTCGCGGCCGTGGTCGGCGCGGTGGTGCTGGGTCGGAAGCGCAACGAGCCCGACGCGACGGGGGCTGGCGACGGGAGCGCTCGTCGGACCCGGCCGGACGTCCGGGAGGCGGCACATGCTAGCTGACTCACTCTTCTTCTCCGCGATCCTCTTTGCCATCGGCGTCGTGGGAGTGCTGACGCGCCGGAACGCGATCATCATTTTCATGTGCGTGGAGCTCATGCTCAACGCGGTGAACCTCACGTTCGTCGCGTTCGCGCAGGTGTATGGCTACGCCGGACAGGTGTTCGTGGTGTTCGTCATGACCGTCGCGGCCGCCGAAGCCGCGGTCGGCCTCGCGATCATCATCTCGATCTTCCGACATCGCCACACCGTCAACCTCACCGACATCAATCTCCTGAAAGGCTGATCCCGAGTGTCCACTGTCCAGGCCCGATGGCAACATGACCGTCACCGACTCACGTCCCTGACGAGCTGATGCTTCTTCAGACCGCGGCGGTCGTCGCCGGCGGCGGCGCGCCGCACCCGCTGAGCGGCACGGCCGCCGACTGGGTGTGGGCGCTCCCGCTCTTACCGTTGCTCGGGTTCGTCCTCAATGGTGCGCTGGCCATCGTCGGCGCGGGCCACATCGGTCCGTCGGACCCCTCCGCGGCGGGTCATGCCGGTGACCCGCACGGTGAACCGGGGCGCGATGGGCAGGCGTCAACCGGCGACCACGCCGATGCGGGCGCCGACCCGGACGCCGACCCGNNGGGCATCACGATACGGGCACCGCGCCGCCGCGTCGCCATCGGTACGCGGGACTCGTCAGCATCATTGGGCCGCTCGTCCTCATCGCGGCGTTCGCGCTCGCCTGCGTGATCTGCGCGGCGATGATCGCGGTGCAACCGGTGACGCCGTTCATACAGCGGTATTTTGCCTGGATCCCAGTCGGCGACCTCCGCATCGACGCCGCGTTCCAACTGGATCAGTTGTCGATGGTGGTCGTGCTCGTGATTACTGGCGTGGGCGCGCTCATCCACCTGTTCAGCGTCGGGTACATGCGCGATGACCCCGGGTATCCCCGGTATTTCGCGTACCTCAACCTGTTCGTGTTCTTCATGCTGGTACTGGTGCTGGGCGCCAACCTCCCCGTCACGTTCGTGGGCTGGGAAGGCGTGGGCCTCTGTTCCTATCTGCTGATCGGCTTCTGGTTCTCCGACCGCGCCAACGCCGACGCCGGCAAGAAGGCATTCATCGCCAATCGCGTCGGCGATTTCGGCTTCATGGTCGCGATGTTCCTGTTGTTCGCCAACGTCGGGACGTTGCAATACACGGAGCTCGCCAGCATCGCGCCGACCGCGCTCGCCGTCGGTGGGCCGCTGGTCACGACGGTGTGTTTGTTCCTGCTGCTCGGATGTACCGGCAAGAGCGCCCAGATCCCGCTCTACGTCTGGCTCCCCGATGCCATGGCCGGCCCGACGCCGGTCTCGGCGCTGATCCATGCCGCGACGATGGTCACCGCGGGCGTCTATCTGGTGGTCCGGACGTCAATGCTCTTCTCGATCGCGCCCGCCGCGAGCCTCACGGTGTGCGTCATCGGCGCGGTGACGGCGCTGTTCGCCGCGACGATCGGATTGAAGCAGTGGGACATCAAGAAGGTGTTGGCGTATTCGACCATCTCCCAGCTCGGGTTCATGTTCGTGGCGGTCGGTGCGGGGGCGTACGTGGCGGGCATCTTCCACCTCGTGACCCACGCCTTCTTCAAGGCGCTCCTCTTCCTCGGCGCCGGGTCGGTGATCTACGTCATGCACGCCGCGTATCACGAGACCCACTCGCACGAGGACGCGCAGGACATGCGCAACATGGGTGGGTTGCGATCGGCCATGCCGGTCACGTGGGTGCTCATGTGGATCGCGACGCTGGCCATCGCCGGGATTCCGCTCTTCGCCGGCTTCTTCTCCAAGGACGAGATCTTGGGAACCGTGTTCGCACGCGCGCAGGGCTCGACCCTGAGCGATGCGAGCTGGTTAGGCATCCCCGGCGGGGCGCTCCTCTATGCCGTCTACGGCATCTGCCTCGTCGCCGCGTTCCTGACCGCGGTCTACATGACCCGACTCATGCTGTACACCTTCCATGGTCCGAATCGCACCGGCGACGCCGAACGGCCCCATCTCCACGAAGCCCCCGCCGTGATGACGCTGCCACTGGTCGTATTGGGTGTGCTCAGCGCGGTCGGCGGATTCCTGAACGACCCGTCGTTCCTGCCCATCGTGCCGAGCGATATGCTGGGCCGGTGGCTCGAACCGGTGGTGGGCGCCGCTACCCTGCGCATGACTCGGGGAATCGTCGCCGAGGCCGACCCGCGAATGAGCGCGATCCTGGCGGCGGTGGCGTCCGCGGTGGCACTGGCCGGGATGCTCGTCGCGGTCGTGCGGCTCAAGCCCGCCGCGTTGCGTCCGGCACGCGAGCCCGGACCAGCCGAAACCGGTATCGAGCGCGTGCTGGCCCACAAATACTACGTCGATGAATTGTATGACCGCGTGATCATCACGCCGACGGTCGTGTTGTCGCGGAATGTGCTCTGGCGTGGTCTCGATGGCCTCATCGACGGCCTGGTCAATCTCGTCGCGCGAGCGTGGCGATGGGTCGGGGATGCGGGCTCCGCGATGCAGACCGGTGAAACGGGAACGTATGCGTGGGTGCTCGTGATCGGCGTCGTGATCGTGTTGGGCACCGTCGTCCTCCGGGCCTGATCGATGCGCGAATTCCTGCTGTCCATGGGCTACGACCGGTGGATCTTGCCGGCGCTGTTGATCATCCCGGTGCTCGGCGCGCTGGCGATCCTGATCGGGGCCGCCGCGATCGAATCACCCACGGCCGACGGATCCGCGGCGGGCGTCGTCCCCGCCTCGGCGGCGCGCTTCGCTCGCTGGACCGCGCTGGTGACCTTCCTTGCGGAATTCGTGCTCTCCGTGGGACTGTGGTGGAGCTTCGATCCGTCGGGCGACGGCTGGCAATCGTTGGTGTCCGTGTCGTGGATTTCCATGTGGCGGGTGAACTTCACGGTCGGCGTCGATGGGATCGCGGTCGTCCTCATTCTCCTGACCACGTTCCTGATGCCACTGACCGTGATGGGGAGCTGGACCAGTGTCCGTGAGAAGGTGCCGACGTTCTACGCCCTGATGCTTATCCTCACCACGGGGATGCTCGGCGTGTTCGTGTCGCTCGATCTGTTCCTGTTCTACGTGATGTGGGAGCTCATGCTGGTGCCGATGTACTTCATCATCGGCATTTGGGGGGGCGAGCGTCGGATCTACGCCAGTATCAAGTTCTTCATCTATACGATGGTGGGGTCGCTCCTGATGTTGGTGGCGATCCTGTACGTCGGATTCCACGTGGGCACGGCATCGGCGTCCCTGGTCCCGGACTTCAGCTACCCGGATCTCCTGGCTCGGATTCGCGTCAGTCCGATCGCCGCGCGGTGGCTCTTCGGTGCGTTCTTCCTCGCGTTCGCGATCAAAGTGCCGATGTTTCCGTTCCATACGTGGCTCCCGGACGCGCACGTCGAAGCGCCGACCGCCGGGTCGGTGATTCTGGCCGGGATCATGTTGAAGATGGGGACGTTCGGATTCTTGCGGTTCGCGGCGCCCCTCTTTCCGTCCGCGGCGCTCGATCCCACCATCCGCGCGATCATCCTGGGCCTCGCCGTCGTGGGCATCTTGTACGGGGCGCTGGTTGCACTCGTCCAACCGGATTTCAAGAAACTCGTCGCCTATTCGTCCGTCAGTCACCTCGGCTTCGTGATGCTCGGGATATTCGCGTTCACGCAGCAGAGCGTCCAAGGCGCGATTCTGGTCATGGTCAACCACGGCATCTCGACGGGGGCGCTGTTCCTCTTGGTGGGGATGCTGTACGAACGGACACACACCCGGCAGATCAGCGATTACGGCGGCATCGCGCGCGTCGTGCCGATCTTCGCCACCCTGTTGACGCTGGTGGCGCTCTCGAGCATCGGACTTCCGGGCACGAACGGGTTCGTGGGCGAGTTCCTCGTGCTCATCGGCGCGTTCCGGACGGTTCCCTACCATACGATGCTGGCGACGTTGGGCGTGATCTTCGCGGCGGCGTACCTGCTGTGGGCGATCCAACGGATCCTGTTCAATGCGATGGATAAGCCGCGGAACGCGACGCTGCGCGATCTGAACTGGCGCGAGATCGCGGTGATGGCGCCGCTGGTGGCGTGCATTATTTGGCTCGGCGTCTATCCCGAGCCGATCCTCCGGCGCACTGACCGTGCGGCGTCCACATTCGTGCAGGAAGTCGAACACGGCGGCGGGGTTGACAAGAGCGGCGGGTCTGGCCGCATGGCCTCGACGGCCGGAGTGGTGCGATGATCGTGCAGGCCGTGCCGCTGCCGGGAAGTCCCGCCGTGCTTCCGCCGACCTTCGACGTGCACATCCCGCTGCAGCTGACGCTGGCCTTGGGGCCCGATATCCTGCTGTTCGTCGGGACGATGGGACTGATGCTCTGGGCGGCGTGGCGGCCAGACAGCCGGGAGCACCAACGCCACGTGGGCCAGGCGAGCCTGGTGCTGGTGCTGGCGACGATGGCCATGGTCATCGCGTACCAGGTCGCGCACGTCACGGCGGGTCCGGGAGTGATTGCGGTCGATGCCTTCCGGTGGGTGTCCGATTTGATCTTCCTGGCCGCGACCGCCGGCACGATCGCGCTCGGCATCGACTACAACGCGCGTGAAGGAATCGTCGCCGCCGAATCGCACGTGCTGGTCCTGTTCGCGACGTCAGGGATGATGCTACTCGCCGCGGGCCGCGATCTCATGATCCTGTTCCTCGGTATCGAGCTGATGTCGGTCGCCGTCTACGTGCTGACGGGGTTCAACCGGCGCAGTGCCCGGTCGGCCGAGGGCGCGCTGAAGTATTTCCTGCTGGGTGCGTTCTCGACCGGCTTTCTCCTGTACGGGATCGCGTTGATCTACGGGGCCACGGGCGCCACCAACCTCACCCTAATCGGCGATCGCATCCACCTCTACTCGTTGGCCGGCACGCCGCTCGTGACGGTTGGGGTCGCGCTGCTCTTGGTCGGGTTTGGATTCAAGGTGGCGGCGGCGCCATTCCACATGTGGGCACCCGACGTGTACGAGGGGGCGCCGACTCCGATCACGGCCTTCATGGCAGCCGCGGTCAAGGCCGCGGCGTTCGCCGCGTTCCTCCGCGTGTGGCTCGAGGCGTTCGGGGATGTCGCGTACCAGTGGCACGACGCGATCTGGTTTCTCGCGATCCTCACCATGCTCGTGGGCAACGTCGTCGCGCTCGTCCAGCGCAACATCAAGCGCATGTTGGCGTACTCGAGCATCGCGCAGGCCGGCTACGTGCTCGTCGCGGTCGTCGCCGGGACGACGCTCGGCGCGTCCGCGTTTCTGTTCTTTCTCGCCGCCTACACCCTCGCCACAATGGGGGCGTTCGCGGTCGTGGTGGCGCTGGGGAACGCCGGCGAGTCGCACCTCGACATCGACGACTACGCGGGATTGTGGACGACGCGCCCATGGCTTGCGGTGGCAATGAGCGCGTGCATGTTCGCGCTACTGGGATTCCCCGTTTTCGGGGGAATCGGGTTCCTGGCGAAATGGTACATGCTCCAGGCGGCGCTCGGGGCCAAGTACTTCGGTGAGTCACGCCCGCAGGTCCAACTGGCCCTGATGATCGTCGTCACGAGCATGATTTCGGCGGGCTACTATTTGCGGGTCGTCACGATCATGTTCATGCGACCGGCCCGCGCGGATGGCGGCGCCGCCGGCACCGCCGCGCGTACCGGTCGATTGACCGAATGGGTCGTGGGGGTCAGCGTTGTGCTATTGTTGGCCCTCGGGTTGGCGCCCACCTATCTCGTGAGCTGGACCGCGCAGAGCGCGCCGGTCTTCACCAACCGTCCATCCTACCTGCTGCCGACGAGCGCGATTCCCCGTCGATGACTGGCGCCCACGGGGCGGCTCGGGGAGGGGAAGCGTAATGGGTGCTGCGGGGATCTTTCGGCAGTACGACATCCGCGGGATCGTCGGCGACGATCTGACGACCGAGGCCGCGCGCGGGATCGGTGAAGGATTCGCCGCCCTGCTCGCGCAGCGCGGGATCGCGGGCGCTATCGCGGTCGGGCGGGACAACCGGCCGAGTGGTGCCGCGCTCCGTGACGCCCTGGTCGGCGGACTCACCACGAGCGGCGTCGATGTGGTGGACGTCGGGGTCGTGCCCACCCCGTTGCTGTATTGGGCGCTCCATCACGAGCCGGTCGTCGGCGGTATCCAGATCACCGGCTCGCACAATCCGCCCGAATACAACGGGTTCAAGCTGTGCGTGGGGACCGACTCGCTCCACGGGGAGGGGATCCAGGAGCTCCGTGGAATCATCGAGCGCGGTGTCTTTCCGCGGGGACGCGGTACGGTCCGCGCGGCGGAGGTGATCGATCGGTACGTAGATGACGTGGTCGCGCGCACCGGTCCGCTCGCGCGGCGGCTCCGGGTCGTGTTCGACTGCGGCAACGGCGCGGGCGCGCTGGTCGCCGGGAAGCTCTTCGGCCGCCTGGACCTCGACGCATCGTACCTCTTTTGCGAAAGCGACGGCACCTTTCCGAATCATCACCCCGATCCGACGGTACTCGAGAACCTGCGCGATCTCATGGCGGCCGTACGCGACCGACGCGCCGACCTCGGCATCGCCTTCGATGGCGACGCCGACCGGATCGGCGTCGTCGACGCGGACGGCACCGTCATCTGGGGTGACCACGTCCTCATCCTGTACGCGCGCGACGTCTTCGCGCGGACCGGCGCTGGGCAGCCGATCATCTTCGATGTGAAATGCTCGCAGGCACTCCCCGCCGCGATCACGGCCGCGGGCGGTACGCCGGTCATGTGGAAGACAGGGCATTCGCTCATCAAAGACAAGATGCGAGAGATGCATGCCCCGGTCGCGGGAGAGATGTCGGGTCACATGTTCTTCACGGAAGGATTCTACGGGCACGACGACGCGCTCTACGGGGCGGCTCGGCTCCTACGACTCGTCGCCAGCGCGGGCCAGTCGATCCAGTCGATGTTGGACGACGTCCCCAAGTTCGTCTCCACGCCCGAGCTGCGCGTCGACTGCCCCGACGACCGCAAGTTCGCGATCGTGGACGCCGCGGCCGCTCACTTTGGCCCGACGCACGACGTGATCGGTGTGGATGGGGTCCGGGTGCTCTATGGCGATGGCTGGGGATTGGTGCGCGCATCGAACACCCAGCCCGTGCTCGTCATGCGCTTCGAGGCGCGGACGCCGGAGCGACTCGCGGCGATCCGAGCGGACATGGAAGGGTGGCTGCTCACGCAGGGCGTTCGCGCCTAGCCGGGCCGCCGGGCCCGGGACGCACGGCACCGGCCGCGGCGCCCGGCGCGGTGGAGCGGACGGCGCTCGCGCGGTGAAACGGCCGCGCCGGATCGTCGTACTCGGAATCGCGGCCGTCGCCGCGTTTCTGCTCGTCGGTCGGATGGTGTCGTCGACGTACGTCGATTACCAGTGGTACGCCGAGATGCACGCGTTGGCGCTGTGGCGCGCCCGGATCGTCAATCTGGTGCTGCTCACCACCGCGACGGCGACCAGCATCATGCTGTTCGTGTTCGCCAACCTGTACGCCGTCCGTCGGTCGATCGTATCCGTCGTGTTCCCGCGACGAATGGGCAACCTCGAGATCGGTGAGGAGGTCCCGGCGCGGTATCTCACCGCCGCGACCCTGATCGTGTCGGTCGGGTTGGGGGTGATCCTCGCGCTGCCACCGGAACCGTGGACCGCCCTGGCTGCCGCCCGTTACGGGGTGCCGTTCGGTGAAGCGGATCCATACTTCCAGGCGGATCTCGGCTTTTTCGTCTACTGGCTGCCGTTGGAGAACGCGCTGTATGTCCGCGCGCTACTCGTGCTGTCGGTGACCGTGTGCGTGGTGAGCGTCCTGTACTTTGCGGTGACACCGGGATTGCGACGGGATCGTCGCACGCGATTCCGCATCACTGCTCATGAGCGTCACCATGCGGCCGCGCTCATGATGTGCCTCTTTGTGGTCGTCGCGTGGATGTATCGGCTCGATGCCTACAGCGTGTTGAATCACGGCGCGGGCGCCTACGGCGCGTTCACGTACACGGATCATCACTTCGTGATTCCGGCCGACCGGATTCTGGCCGTCGTGACCTTGGCCGCGGGCGTGGTCGCCGGCGTCGCGCTCTGGCGCAACCAGCTCCGCACGACGTTCACCGTCGTCGTGGTGTCGCTGCTGATGCCATTCGCGTACTTCCAATTCGCGCCATCGCTGGTGCGGCACGGTGCGGACGCGGCGGCGCGCGCGACCCGTGAGCAGCCCTACGCCGTGATCCGCACCCAGGCGACCCGTGCCGCCTACGGGGTTCGATTCCTCACCCCGTCGCCCGTCGGCGCGCCCGGCGCGGCCGGACGGTTTGGGTCGGTCGCCGAGCTCGTGCCAGCCGTCTCGCTGTGGGATCCGGCCGCGTTGACACTGGCGCTCGATCGATCCGTGCATCGTGGCACGATCATCGACGGCGTGGGCTGGCAGCCGTCGCCGGCGGGGCTCGTGGCGCTGGTCGTGGAGCGGGGCGGTGACGCGACGACGACCGAGGGACAGGTGCCGGGGACGGCCGGGGGGACGGTGCTGGCCGTGCAGGCGACGGCGCCCGGCGAGCGCGGCGCACCGGCGCGGACCGACGTACAGGGACGCTTGGGGGGCGATGAGCTGTCGATCCCGCCCGTGCTCGTGTACCAAGACGCGTCGGAGCCGGTGATCATCGCCGATTCGCTCGACCGGATCGTGGCGCCGCGCATCGATGGGTTGGGCGCGCGCATCGCCCAAGCGTGGAGCGCCCAGCGACTCAATCTCTTGGGCGCTGATCTCCCCGAGCCACATCCCAAGCTCCTCGCCCGCCGGGATGTGCGCGATCGGGTGGCCGCGCTGGTCCCGTTCTTCGCCGCCGGGGCCACCGTGTGGCCGATCGTCGCCGCGGACTCCCTCTACTGGGTGCTGGACCTGTACTCGTCGGTCCCCGATACGTATCCGCTCAGTCAGCATTTTATGATCGCGCGCGAGGAGCGCAGCTACTTCCAACACGCGGCGACGGCATTCGTCCACGCGTATAGCGGACGCACCATCCTGGTCGCGGATTCCGTGCGTGACCCAATCGCCGAGACCTGGGTCCGCCGGTTCCCGCAGCTGTTCGTCTCGTGGGCCGCCGTGCCGGCGGCTCTCGCGGCGCAGGCGCCCCCGGCGACCGATGGGGGATTGGCGACGGCGGAGGCGTTCGCGGCGGCGGGAGGCTTCGTCGCGCCTCCGGTCGGTGAACCGATTGCGGCCGCCCACCACGTCGCGCTCACGGACAACGCGGACACCGTCCTGGCGACGGGCGAACCACCCTGCGTGGCGCCGCGCCTCGCCGACGGGATCGCGTGTACGTGGTCGGTGCCGTTGGTGGACGCCAGAGATCGAGTCACCGGTCTCGTGACCGCCACGGGCGGGCCACGCCGTCAATTTCTGTGGGTACCCGTCGATTCGACCGCGCCCCGGTGGTCCACGGCGCTCGATCGGCTGCAGCGGGTCTCCGATTCGGCGGCCGGCCGTCGCGAGGGACCGGTCGCGCATGGACGCGTCCGCAGCACGGCCGTGGGCAACCAATTGGTGCTCGTCCAGACGCAGTACGCATGGCGGTCCGACGACCCGCCGGCGTTACTCGGGGTCACGGTCTTGATCGGCGATTCGGCCCGCAGCGGCGCCACCATCGCGGCCGCCATCGGCCTCGCGGACTCGTCGTTCGCCAGCCATGGGCGCGGGACAGGCGCACCCGCGGGTCCGATCGACTTCCATCTGCGGGTCGGGGCGCTGTACGACAGCATGCAAGCCGCCCTCCGTCGCGGCGATCTCGCCGGGTTCGGCGGCGCATTCGCAGAGCTTGGCCGCGTCCTGGGTCGTAATCACGATGTGCGGCCAGTCCCCGCGTCGTCCGCCCCACCGTCGCCGCCGACCAAATGAAGGGTCCGCGACGCCGAGCGACGACTACGGGAGGCCGTCGATCGATCGAGACGCGCCGCACGGCTGTCGTCGCGCTGGGTGGCAACGCGCTGGCGCCGAGTGACGAGCGGTCCACGATCGCCGATCAGTTTCGCCACACGCGACAGAGCTTGGCGCCGGTCGTGGACCTTGTGGCCGAGGGATGGAATGTCTGTGTGGTCCACGGGAATGGGCCACAAGTCGGGGATGAGCTGTTGCGAAACGAGCTGGCGCGCGCCGAGGTGATTCCGCTGCCGCTCGGGGTGTTGGTGGCGGCGACCGCGGGTTGGATCGGCTACATGATCCAGCAGTCGCTCGAGAATGCGATGCGCCACGCGGGCTGCCAGGGTGACGTCGTGACCGTGATCACGCAGGTCCTGGTCTCACGCGACGATCCAGCACTTCGTGACCCGACCAAATTCATCGGCCACGAGCTGTCGCTCGAGCGTGCCGAGGAGCTCCGCGCCGAAGGGAGCGTCGTCAAGCCGGACGGGCGCGGCCGACTCCGCCGCGTCGTCGGCAGTCCGCGACCCATCGCCGTCCACGAGGTGGGGGTCATCCGGTCGCTCGTCGAGCGCGGAACGGTCGTCGTGGCGTGTGGCGGTGGGGGGGCGCCAGTGTACCTCGACGAGCGGCTCGGCTGGGAAGGTGTGGACGCGGTCGTGGACAAGGACCTGGCGGCGGCCGTCCTCGCGCGGGATTTGGGCGCGGCGCTGCTCTTGGTGCTGACGGACGTGGATGCCGTCTACACCCACTGGCGGACGCCGGCGCAGCGGGCGCTGGCCCACCTCACGGCCGCCGAGGCTGAGGCGTTGGATCGCGACGGGGCATTCGGTGAGGGCAGTATGGCCCCGAAGGTGCGCTCCGCGATTGATTTCGTGCGGCGCACTGGTGGACGCGCCATCATTACGTCGCTCGCGCGCGGACAGGCCGCGATCCGTGGCGCGGCGGGAACGACATTGACCGCAGACTAGAGGGGAGCTCGGGTGAATATCCACGAATACCAGGCGAAAGAGCTGTTACGGCAGGCCGGGGTGCCGGTCCAGCCCGGCGAGGTTGCCGCCACACCGTCCGAGGCGGAAGCGATCGCGGCCCGCTTCGGAACGGCAGTGGTGATCAAGGCCCAGGTCCACGCGGGTGGTCGTGGGAAAGCGGGGGGCGTCAAGCTGGCGAAGACCCCCGCGGAGGCCCGCGCCCACGCCGAGCGGATTCTCGGGATGTCGATCAAAGGCCTGGTGGTGAGCCACGTGCTCGTCGCGCAAGCCGCGGACATCGCGTCCGAATCGTACGTCGGCATCATCGTGGACCGGGTCTCGAAGCGGCCGGTCGTGATGGCCAGCCCGGCCGGTGGCATCGACATCGAGGAGGTCGCGGCGACGACGCCGAATCGCATTCGGCGGGTCGCCGTGGACCCACGGTACGGGCTCCAGCCATTCGAGGCGATGCAGCTCGCGTTCTTCCTGTACCATGACGTCCGTCGGGCCCGCGCCGCGGCGCGTATCCTGCGCCAACTGTACGACGCCTTCATAGCGTCCGGCGCGTCGCTGGCCGAGATCAATCCGTTGGTCTCGACGCCGACCGGCGAGCTCGTGGCCGTGGA
This sequence comes from Gemmatimonadota bacterium, assembly GCA_003152485.1. GTDB lineage: Bacteria > Gemmatimonadota > Gemmatimonadetes > Gemmatimonadales > Gemmatimonadaceae > Palsa-1248. The sequence goes on from PMAE01000025.1 coordinate 60,108, forward strand.
CGCGAAAATCTCCATCGACGACAATGAGCTCGAACGGCACCCGGAGCTGGCGGCGCTGCGCGATGAGACCGCCGAGGCGCCCAGCGAGACCGACGCGCGCAAGGCGAACCTCACGTTCATTAAGCTCGAAGGCAACGTCGGATGCGTCGTCAATGGCGCGGGGTTGGCAATGGCGACGATGGATCTCGTGAAATATTACGGTGGCGAGCCGGCCAACTTTCTCGACATCGGCGGGTCGTCGAATCCCGAGAAGGTGGTCAATGCCCTGCGGATCATCACGAGCGACGCGCAGGTGCGCGTCATCCTGTTCAACATCTTCGGCGGGATCACGCGAACCGATGACGTGGCCAACGGTATCGTCACCGCGATCCGGCAACACCCGCTTCGCGTCCCCATCGTGATTCGTCTCACTGGGACCAACGAGCAGGAAGCGGTGCGCATCCTGGCTAGCGCCGGATTGTCGGCCGTCACGGACATGGACGAAGCGGTGCGCGCCGCGGTCGCGCTCGTGGGCGCGGAGTCGGTGTCATGAGCATCTTCATCGATCGGACGACGCGCCTGCTGGTCCAGGGGATCACGGGGCGCGACGGGTCCTTCCACACGCGCCAGATGCTCGAATACGGCACGGCCGTCGTGGCCGGCGTGACGCCCGGCAAGGGCGGTCAGGCGTTCGACGCGGGGCCCGCGGCGACGGCGCCGCCCGTGCCGATCTTCAATACCGTCGCCGATGCCGTCGAGGAGACCGGCGCCAACGTCAGCGTGATCTATGTCCCGCCGGTGTTCGCGGCGGATGCGATCATGGAAGCCGCGGCGGCTGGGATTCCGCTCATCGTATGCATCACCGAAGGCCTGCCCGTGCTCGACATGACGCGGGTCTATCCCTTCGTGCGCGATCATGGCGCGCGGTTGATCGGGCCGAATTGTCCGGGTCTCATCACGCCCGGCGTCTGCAAGGTGGGCATCATCCCGGGACGGATTTGCGCGCCCGGCCCGATCGGACTCGTCAGCCGGTCGGGGACGCTGACGTACGAATTGGTCGATCAGCTCACACGCGCGGGGTTTGGGCAGACGACGTGCGTTGGCATCGGCGGTGATCCGATCAACGGGACGAACTTCATCGATTGCCTCGCTGCGTTCGAAGCGGACACGGCCACCACGGCGGTCGTGATGATCGGTGAGATCGGCGGCACGGACGAGCAAGACGCTGCGCGGTACGTGAGTCTCCACATGTCGAAGCCCGTCGTCGGCTTCATCGCTGGGCGCACCGCGCCACCGGGCCGGCGCATGGGGCACGCGGGCGCGATCATCTCGGGCGCGACCGGGACGGCGGCTGAGAAAGTGCACGCGATGGTGGAGGCGGGGATTCCCGTGGGCGATCGCCCGGTCGATGTCATCACGTTGCTGCGTGAACGGGTTGCCGCGGTGGGGAGCGCCGTCGGGTGACGCTCGCCGATTACCTGCTGCCGGATCGCACGGTCGTTCCGCTCGAGGCGGAGACGGTCGATGGCGCGGCGCGCATCCTCCGCGACCGACTGGTCGCTGCGGGCGTCATCAGCGACCCGGACAAGTTGCGCCGCCGGATGAACGAAGAGCGGCTGGAAGACCTCGTGGCCATGGGCGATCGGGCCTTCTTACTGCACTATCGGACGGATGCCGCCGCCAATCTGTGCGTCGCGTTCGGGACGGCCCTCCGCCCCATCTGTCGCGAGCTCGCGGACGGAGAACCGCAATGTGCGCGCGTGCTCCTGCTGATCGTGGCGCCCCCACGGTATGCCGCGCGGTATCTGCAGGTGGTCGGCGCATTCGCGCGATTCCTGTCCACCGCTGACCAGGTGGACCGAGTCCTCGCGCAACCAACCGCGGACGCGCTCGTTGCACTGCCCGAGTGGCGGGAATACGCGCTCCCCGCGCAACTGACTGTCCGGGAAGTGATGAACGAGCGTCCTCACGTCACGCGCGCCGATGCGCCGCTCCGCGAGGCGGCCCGAGAGATGGTGCGGTCGCGGATCGCCGCGCTCCCGGTGGTCGATGATGAGGATCGGGTTGTCGGGATGTTGTCGGAGCGGGAGATCATCCGCGATCTCGTGGCGACGTATCTCCAACGCGCAGTGCCCGGCGGATCCGTCCGGGCCGTCGGCGTCGGGGGGAAGGACGCGCGTCGCACGGTCCGTGACGTCATGACCCGGCAAGTGCTGTGTGTCTCCCCCGACCAGCCGCTGGCCGAAGTTGCGTCGTTGATGGTCAACAAGGACACCGGCCGGGTCCCGGTCGTGCGCGAGGGGCGGCTCGTGGGGTTTCTCACACGGGGCGACATCGTGCGTAAATTGATCGGCTCCTGACGCACGACTCACCACCAGCCGATCCCCGTCTCCGACCCGACATGACTTCCGATCGCACGCTCACCATTGTCAAGCCTGACGCGTTCGCCCGCGGCCTCGCCGGGCAGATCATCGGCCATCTCGAACGCGCCGGCTTCCGGATCGCGAGCGCACGCGTCCTCCACCTCAGTGACGCGGAGGCCGGCGCGTTCTACGCGGTCCATCGCGAGCGGCCGTTCTACGGCTCGCTGGTCGCCTTTATGACGTCGGGGCCCTGTATGCCGCTGGTCCTGACGCGCGCCGATGCCGTGGCCACGCTGCGGCAGGTGATTGGGGCGACCGATCCCAAGGAAGCGGCGCCCGGGACCGTTCGGAAGCTGTTCGCCGAATCGAAAGAGCGAAACGCCATTCACGCGTCGGACTCGGACGACAATGCGGCCCGAGAGGAGCGGTTCTTTTTCTCCGAGACCGAGCTACTCCGGGCGCTGTGACCCGCGGCCGACGCGGTGGCGTAACTCCGCACGGCAACGAAACTTGATTCACCTGCGGGCGGGGCCTAAATTGTACGGCTATGCTGGCATTCGACCTGCGAACTCTGGCCGCGACGGCCGCGACGGTAGATGGCGTCCTGGCGACCGCCGACCCGATCTGGCAGCCGCAGGACCGTCTGCCCGTTGACGGCGTCCGGGTGACCGGCCGCCTGTCGGCGGCAGGGCCGGGGCGGTTCTATTTGAGTGGTCAGATCAGCGGGGTGCTGCGCGATGAGTGCCGTCGGTGTCTGACCGCGGTGGAGACACCGGTGTCGGCGCGCGTGCAGTGTTTGTTCGCCGAGTCCGGTGTGGACGACGCGGATGATGATCCTGATGTGTACCTCTACGACCCCCGCGCATGGGAGCTCGACGTGCGGCAGGCGGTCCGGGAGCAATGGCTCTTGATCGCGCCCGAGTTTTCCCAGTGTCGAGAGGACTGTGCCGGTCTCTGCCCGAGTTGCGGCGCGGACCTCAACGCGGAACCGTGCGGCTGCCCAGCACGGGTGGACGATCGGTGGGCAGTCCTGCGCGACGTTGGGTCACTGGGTGGCGCGCCGGGTGGCCCACCGGACACGACGTGATCCACGGCTCCGCGAGGACCACTCGCACGCTGACCGCACCCTGACCGCCCGCTGACCGTTCGCTGATTCGCAATCCAATTCTCGTTCGATTCCTCGACCCACTGACCCATGGCCGTCCCGAAGCGCCGGACCTCGAAGCGAAAGAAGCGCGCCCGCAACACGCACAAGGTCGCGCCCAAGATCGTCCTCCAAGCTTGCCCTCGCTGTCAGAGCCCGAAGCGGCCGCATCACGTGTGCGAGGAGTGCGGGTACTACGCGGGTCAACAGCGGGTTACGGCTCGGGAAGCGTAGCCTTGGCGCGGATCGCGTTGGACGCGATGGGGGGCGACCACGCCCCCCATGTGCCCGTGGCCGGCGCGTTGCTTGCCCTCGCCGAGCTGGACCCCGCTCACGTGGTCCAGCTCGTGGGCCGGACCGCAGTCGTCACCGCGCAACTCGACGCGCTGCTCGCGGGGGAGCTCGCGCATCTCGCTCCCCTGCGCGCGCGGGTGGAGTTGGTCGAGGCGCCGGACGTGATCGCGATGTCCGACAAGGCGTCGGTCGCTGTCCGCGGCAAGCTCCAGAGCTCGATGGTGATCGGGCTCCGGCTGCAGGCGGATGGTCGGTCGGATGCCTTTGTCTCGGCTGGCAACACCGGCGCGCAGATGGCGGCGTCGAAGGACATCCTCTCCCTCCATCCCGGGCTCCGCCGCCCCGCGATCAGCACGGTCTTCCCGACCGCGCGCGAACCCGTCGTGGTCGTCGACAGCGGGGCCAACGTCGACTGCTCCGCGGAAGAGCTCGTGCAGTTCGCGCGGCTGGGTGCCGTCTACGCGGAAGACATTCTGGGTCGCGAGCATCCGTCGGTCGGGTTGCTCAGCATTGGTGAGGAAGCCGAGAAGGGCAACAAGGTGGTCAAGGAAGCGCACCAGTTGCTGCGCTGCGCGGGGCTCAACTTCCACGGCAACGTCGAGGGACGCGATGTGCTCGCGGGCGCGAGCGATCGCGGACCGATCGATGTCGTCGTGTGCGACGGATTCGTCGGCAATGTGTTGCTCAAGTTCTACGAAGCGGTCGCGCCGATGATGTTGGGGATGCTCGTCGCCAACGGCTACGACGGTGACGCGCTCCGCGACGTCTTCGCGCCGCTCGACTATTCGGAGCGGGGTGGGGCACCGCTCCTCGGCGTCCGAGGCGTCAGTATCATTTCGCACGGGAAATCGAGCGCGCAGGCGATCAAGAACGCGATCAAGGTGGCGCTTCGCGCGGTCGAGACGCGGCTCTCGGAGCACATCGGACGCCGCCTCGGCGGTTCGGGGCCGTCGGCGTGAAACGACCGCTGGCGTATATCGCGGGCACGGGTCGCGGTCTGCCCGCCGGCGTGATGACGAACTACGATTTCGCCGCCCTCGGGATCGACACGACGCACGAGTGGATCGTGGAGCGGTCGGGGATCCACGAACGGCGGATCGCGCGCGACGGCGAGTCCACCTGCTCCATGGCCGTCGAAGCGGCTCGCAAAGCGATGGAGCGCGCCTCCGTCAGCGCGGGCGAGGTCGATACGATCATCCTGAGCACGGCCACGCCCGACCGATTGCTGCCCTCGACCGCGGTCGAGGTGCAGGCCGCGCTGGGCGCCACACGCGCCGCGGCGTTCGACCTCTCGGCGGCGTGCTCGGGATGGCTGTACGGGCTGACCGTCGCGGAGGGGCTCCTCGCCGCCGGATCGGCGGAGACCGTGGTGGTCATCGGGTCGGAAAAGATGAGCGCGATCGTCGATTGGACGGACCGCGCGACGTGCGTGCTGTTCGGCGACGGCGCCGGCGCGGCCGTGGTCAAACGCGCGAAGCACCAGCGCGGAATTCTGTCGTCGTTTCTGCGCAGCGACGGGACGCTCGCGGATCTGCTGCACCGGCCACATGGCGGCGCGCGGACCCCGCTGTCGGCCCAGGTCCTACTCGATCGGACCCATTTCGTGAAGATGTCGGGACGGGAGGTGTTCAAGAACGCCGTCCGATCGATGGCCGAGGCCGCGGATCGAGCGCTCGACGGCGCACGGCTGACCGGGCAGGATATCGATCTGCTGATTCCGCATCAGGCCAACGTGCGGATCATCGAAGCCACCGCCAAGCACGCCAACATCCCACTCGAGAAAGTGTTCATCAACGTGGACCGCTACGGCAACACGTCGTCGGCCACGATCCCGATCGCCCTCGACGAAGCCATCGAGTCCGGCCGAGTGCACGACGGGTCGACGGTGCTGTTCGTGACCTTTGGCGCGGGGTTTACATGGGCGTCCATGGTGATTCGGTTCTAGGTGGATGTCGTGCTCTTGTTTCCCGGCCAGGGATCACAAAAACCGGGGATGGGCCGAGATCTCGCCGCCGCGTCCGAGCCGGCGCGCGCGGCGTTCGATGCCGTGGACGCGGCGATTGGCGCACCCATTAGCCGGCTGTGTTTCGAGGGCCCGGCGGATGAGCTCACGATGACGGACAACGCGCAGCCCGCGCTCTTCGCGCATGGCGCCGCGGTGTGGGCGGCGACGCGCGAGCGGTTGATGCCACACGTGCGGGCAGCGGCCGGGCATTCTCTGGGCGAGTTCACGGCGTATCACGCCGCGGGCGCGGTCGGCATTGAGGCCGGCGCTCGCCTCGTGCGTCGCCGGGGGGCACTCATGCGCCAGGCGGGGGACACGCGGCCGGGTGCCATGGCCGCGATTCTCGGTGCGCTCACGACGTCGGTCGATGCGCTCTGCGCGCAAGCCTCGTCGGAAGCCGGCGAAGTCGTGCCCGCCAACTACAACACGCCGGAACAGACGGTGGTCTCGGGAGAGGTGGCAGGCGTCGAACGCGCGATGGTCCTGGCCAAAGAGCACGGCGCCAAGCGCGCCGTTCGCTTGCCGGTGAGCGGCGCGTTCCACTCGCCGCTCATGCGGCCGTCGGCCCCCGGCCTCCGCGATGCGCTCGCGGCCGCCCACCTCGGCGACCCGCATGTCCCCGTCTACTCGAACGTCGATGCCGCGCCGTGCACGACCGCGGTCGGTGCCTGCGATCGACTGCTGCGCCAGTTGACGTCGCCGGTCCGGTGGGTCGATCTGGTCCGCGCGTTGGCGACGGCGTTCCCGGCCGGGTTGTTCGTCGAGATGGGGCCCGGCGCCGTACTCACCGGCCTCGTCAAGCGGATCGCCCCTGATGTCGCGACCGCCACCTGCGGCACGGCGGACGAAGTGGACCACCTGCTCGCCCGAGTGGCGTGATGCACATCGATCTGACGGGACGCGTCGCGCTCGTCACGGGCAGCACACGGGGCATCGGGCACGCCATTGCCACGACGCTGGCAGGCGCCGGCGCGTCGGTCGCGGTGGTCGGTCGCGATCAAGCACGCGCGGAGGCGGTGGCGTCCGCGCTCGGGGGACCGGCGCGGGGCTTTGCGTGCGATGTCACGGATGTGGCGGCCGTCACGGCCGTGATCGCCGCGGTCGAAGCGGCGTTCGGATCGCTCGACATTCTGGTCAATAACGCGGGCGTCACGCGCGATAATATCCTGCCGCGGCTCAAGGATGCGGATTGGGACGCCGTGATCGACGCCAACCTCCGCGGCGCGTTCGCCACGACCCGGGCAGCATCGCGCGGCATGATGAAGCGGCGATGGGGCCGCGTGATCAACATCTCCAGCGTCGTGGGCTTGGTCGGCAACAAGGGCCAGTCGAATTATGCGGCGAGCAAAGCCGGGCTGATCGGCTTCACGAAGTCGGTGGCCAAAGAGCTGGCATCACGCAATGTGTTGGCCAACGTCGTCGCGCCCGGCTTTATCGAGACGGAAATGACCGCCCGCATGACGCCCGAGGCGCGCGAGGCCCTGCTGCAGCAAATCCCGCTCGCGCGCTTGGGGACGCCGGCCGACGTGGCGTCGCTGGTGACCTTTCTGGCCTCCGAGGCCGCTTCCTACATCACCGGCCAGGTGTTCGTCGTGGACGGGGGAATGGTGATGTAGCGGTGCCTCACGGGCGCCGCCCTAACCTCCGCCCTGGGCTCTCATTAAATTGGCGGAGGCGACCCCTGTCGTGCCTACACTGGACCACACCGAGGAGTGCATGTCAGATAACGCGGAGAAGGTGAAGGACATCATCGAGAAGGAGCTCGGCGTCGAACGCGAGAAGCTCACCGACGACGCGAGCTTCATCGAGGATCTGGGGGCCGACAGCCTCGATATCGTCGAGCTCGTCATGGAGTTCGAGAAGGAGTTCAATATCGATATCCCGGATGAAGACGCCGAGAAGCTCAAGACGGTGGGTGACGCCATGGCGTACCTGAACCGGAAGCTCGACGCGTGATAGGCTGTGGGCCGCCGCCCTGCGGGTACGGACCCGCGTTCGTCGCGATACGCGGTGAACGGGTGGACGACCCACGCGGCAAGGGGACGAGGAGGGGCTGAGTGAGTAGTAGCGACCGGGTCTCCCCGGTGATCGACCGGGAGCGGCTGACCGACGCCGCGCTACTGCCGATCGCCGACAAGGTGGAAGCAGGCGAGCGATTGGGGGACGCCGACGGCGTCACCCTCTTTCGCAGTCCGGACCTGCTCGGCGTCGGGTTGATGGCCGATGCGGCCAACCGGTGCACGCACGGCGACCGCGTGACGTTCGCCGCGAATCAGCACATCAACCCCACGAACATCTGCGTGCTCCGGAAGACGTGCGTCTTCTGCTCGTTCGCTCGGCTCCCGAAGGAAGAGGGGGCGTACCATTACTCGCTCGAGCAGGTCCTCGAGGAAGCCCGCGCCGCCGACAATGGCATGACCCGCGAGTTCCACATCGTGGGCGGACTCGATATGCAGGCGGGGCTCGCGTACTACGTGGAGATGTTCCGGGCGCTCAAAGCGCAGTATCCGCACGTGCACATCAAGGGACTCACGGCGGTGGAGCTCGCGCACATCGCCCGGATCGATAAGATGTCGGTCGCCGACGTGCTGCGGGCGCTGCGCGACGCCGGGTTGGATACGTTGCCGGGCGGCGGGGCCGAAGTGTTCAGTAAGGCGGTGCGGGCGACGATCGCCGATCGCAAGCTCGCCGCCGAGGAATGGTTGGACGTGCACCGTACGGCCCACCAGCTCGGGATCCGCTCCAACTGCACGATGCTCTACGGTCATGTCGAATCGTTCGAGGACCGCGTCGGCCATCTGTCAATGCTGCGCGAGCTCCAGGACGAGACGGGCGGATTCCTCGCGTATATCCCGCTGGCATACCACCCCGATCACAACGAGCTCGGGGCGACCCTCGGTCGCGAGGGGACGGCCACGACGGGCTTCGATGATCTGCGCAACGTGGCGGTCGCCCGGTTGTACTTGGACAACATCGCGCATGTGAAGACCCACTGGATCATGGTGACCCCGTTCCTTTCCCAAGCGGCGCTCTCCTTCGGCGTGGATGACTTGGAGGGCACTGTGGTGCGCGAGAAGATCTATCACGAAGCCGGTGCGCATACCGCGCAGGGGATGTCACTCGACCAGATTCTGCGCCTCATACGCGGGGCGAAGAAGATCCCGGTCGAGCGGGATTCGTTGTACCGTGTGGTCCGAACGTTTGGCGACACCCCAGAGGATGGGCCGTCCAGCCCCGGACACCCGGTGGGCGACGCCGTCGCGGTGGCCGCGTAGCGTGGCCTCCGCGCCCGCGGTCCGCGTCGGACGCATCCCCTACGTCAATTGCTATCCGGTATACGGGGCCATCGACCGCGGCATCGTGCCGTTGGCCGCCACGGTGGTCGATGGCGTGCCCACCGCGCTCAATCGCCTGATGGCGGCCGGTGGCCTCGACGTCGCGCACCCNNCGTCGTGTCGGCCGTGGAGTACGCCCGCGACGCTGAGCGGTATCTCCTCCTGCCGGATCTGGCCATTTCGTGCGATGGGCCCGTGCGGAGCGTCATGTTGTTCGCCAAACGCCCAGCGGAGGACCTCAGCGGCCGTCGAGTGCTGGTGAGCCGGAGCTCGATGACGAGCGTCGCGCTGCTCGAACTCCTCTTTCGCCATGTGTGGCGGTCGCGCCCGGCCTTTGTGGCGGGGGACGCCGAGCTCAGTGACGTTGCCCGATTCGCGGATGAAGAGCACGAAGCGCGACTCGTGATCGGCGACGCGGCGCTCCTGCTCACTGGACGGCGCGACGAGAGTTATCCGTTTGCCTATGACCTCGGGCTGGAGTGGAAACGGTGGACGGGACTGCCCTTTGTGTTCGCCGTGTGGGTCGCTCAGCGCGCCACGGCGGCGGCTCAGGCGCTCCGGGTGCACGCGAGTCTTGTGGCGTCACGGGACTGGGGGGTCGACCATCTCGAGCCGCTGGCCGCCCAGGCTGCGGCCGCGACGGGCGTTCCGCAGGCGTCGTGCCTCGAATATCTCTCCGGTCTGGACTACGGGCTGTCGTACGGACACATCGCTGGGCTGACCGAGTTCTACCGGAGACTGGTCGTCGCGGGGCAAGTCCCGGACGGCACGTTGGCCTTCCTCCCCGCGGCGTGATGACGAACACCGTGCGCGACATCCTCGATTTCTATACTGAAGCCCCGCTCCTGGAGCTGGGGGCGGAGGCCGACCGCGTCCGGCGCGAGAAGCACCCGGATGACGTGGTCACGTTCATCGTGGACCGCAACATCAACTACACGAATGTCTGCGTCGCCGACTGTGGGTTCTGCGCGTTCTACCGGCGCCCCAAGCATCCGGAAGGCTACACGCTCTCCTACGAGCAGATCGGCCACAAAATCGAGGAAACCAAGGCCCTCGGCGGCGTCCAGATCCTGATGCAGGGGGGGCACAACCCGTACATCAAGTTCGAGTGGTACTTGAACCTCCTGCGATACATCAAGGAGCACCACCCGATCCATATCCACGGCTTCAGCCCCAGCGAGATCGACTTCTTCGCCAAGCTGTACCGCATGGATGCGCGCACGGTGATCCGCGAGCTCCAGGCGGCTGGGCTCGATTCCGTTCCTGGCGGGGGAGGGGAGATCCTCGTGCAGCGCGTGCGTGATCTGGTGGCCAAGAAGAAAGCGGGTGCCGATCGGTGGCTCGAGATCATGGAGATCGCGCACCAGGAAGGCATGAAGACCACGGTCACGATGATGTACGGGATCGGGGAGACGCTGGCCGAGCGCATCGAGCATCTCGAGCGAGTCCGGGAAGTCCAGTCTCGCACCGGTGGCTTCACGGCGTTCATCTGCTGGCCGCTCCAGCCCGAGAACACGCCGACGATGTCGCATCAGCCCAAGACCGACGCGGTCGAGTATCTGCGGACAGTGGCGATCGCCCGAATCGTCCTGGACAACGTGCCGAATCTGCAGGCGAGTTGGGTGACGATGGGGCTCAAGATCGGTCAGCTCGCCCTCCGGTTCGGTTGCAACGACTTCGGGTCGCTGATGATCGAGGAGAATGTGGTGTCGGCGGCGAATACGACGCACCGCACGACGATCGGCGAGTTAGACCGGTTGATTCGCGACGCCGGCTTCCGGCCCGAGCGCCGCCGGCAGGACTACTCCATCATCGCGTCGGGCGACGGCGGCGTGGCGCACGTACCGACGCCCCCAGCGCCGGCCACCGTCGCAGCGTAGCGGCCGCCGGCATGCACCGGATCGCGCGGTAGCGCCGCTCCCGTGACGACGCGCGTGGGAATCGGCTACGACTCGCATCGATTCGCGGCCGGCGGGCCGCTGATCCTGGGTGGCATCCGCATCCCGTCCGACACGCACCTTCAGGGACACTCGGACGGCGACGCGATCGCGCACGCCGTCACCGATGCCATCTTGGGCGCGGCCGTGGCGGGCGACATCGGCGAAATGTTCTCCGATCAGGATCCCGCGCATCGAGGGCGGGACTCGATGGGGATGCTGCGCGCGGCGGTGGCGCGCGTCCGCGCACTGGGGTTCATGCCTCAGCAGGTGGATGTCGCCGTCGTGGCCGAACAGGCCCGCATCACGCCGCACCGCGCGGCGATGCGGGCTGCGGTGGCGGAGGCGCTCGGCGTGTCCGTGGACGCCGTCAGTATCAAAGGCAAGACCAATGAAGGGATGGGCTGGATCGGGCGTGGCGAGGGACTCGCGTGCATGGCCGTGGCGACGGTCGTAGCGTCCCCCGCGCGCGCGGGCTGACCCAGCGCGCCGTTCGGGTGCCCGTTCGCGTGCTAGGGGCGTCGTCCGCCACTGCCGCGTGGCTGCCCGACGGTACCGCCCGCGCGTTCCTGCTCGAGCCGTTCGCCGATTTTCTCGCGCTCGAGCGCAGCGCGGCGCGCCCGACGCAGGACGCCTACGGACGCGATCTCGCCCGGTTCGTCGGTTATGCGACGACCCACGGCTCGGATGCGCCGGCCGCGGTGCCCGCCGCGTTGGTGCGCAACTACGTCTACCATCTCAAGGACCTGGGGCTCGCGGCCGCATCGATTCGTCGCAACGTGTCGGCGGTCCGCACGTACTACCGGTTTCTGCTGGGTGATGGACACGTGGTGCGCGACCCGACCGAGCGGCTCGAGTTGCCGCGGCGGTGGCGCACGCTTCCCGCTGTCCTCACGGTCGAGGAAGTCCAGCGACTACTCGCCGCGCCGACGTTGGATGACCCGCTGGTGTTTCGCGACCGCGCGCTGTTGGAGTTGGCGTATGGCGCCGGACTTCGCGTATCGGAATGGATTACGCTCGGCGTGCGCGATGTGCTCCTCGAGGATGGTCTAGTTCGGGTGTTCGGCAAGGGGAGCAAGGAGCGCCTCGTCCCGATCGGCCGACCGGCGATCGCCGCGGTGGCGATCTACCTCCGCGAGCTGCGGCCCAAGCTCGAACGCGGCAGCGGGAAGGGGGTGCTGCTCCTCAACGCTCGCGGGGTGCCGCTCTCCCGCATGGGCGCATGGAAGGTCCTCCGCAAATACGTGACAGCGGCCGGGATCGGGAAACGCGTCACGCCGCACACGCTGCGCCACTCGTTCGCCACCCACCTGCTCGAAGGGGGCGCCGATTTGCGGGCCGTGCAGGACATGCTGGGCCACGTGGACATCTCGACCACGCAGATCTACACGCATGTCGATCGCGAGTACCTCCGGAGCGTGCACCGGCAGTTTCATCCCCGCGGCTGACGTGTATACTGTCCACACTATGCCCGCGCCCCGCTCCGCCCACGACCCCCGTGGCCCCGTCTTGGTGGTCGACAACTACGACTCATTTACGTACAACCTCGTCCAGTATCTGGGCGAACTGGGCGAGCGGCCATTGGTGCGCCGCAACGATGCCGTCACGGTGGATGAGATTGGAGCACTCGGACTCCGCGCGGTCGTCATCTCGCCTGGGCCCTGCACCCCGCACGAGGCAGGTGTCAGCGTGCCGCTGATCACGCGGTGGGGGGCCGAGCTGCCGATCCTGGGCGTCTGCCTCGGGCATCAAGCGATCGGGGAGGCGTACGGGGGGCGCGTCGTTCGCGCGCGCCGGGTGATGCACGGGAAGACGTCCGCTATCCTGCACGACGGCACGGGACTGTTCGATGGGCTGCCATCGCCGTTCGAGGCCATGCGGTATCACTCGCTGGTCATCGAGGCGTCGTCGCTCCCTGCGTCGCTCGACGTGATCGCGCGGGCGGTCGATGATCCGGACGAGATCCACGCGGTCCATCACCGCACCCATCCGGTGTGGGGCGTCCAGTTCCATCCGGAATCGGTGCTCACCGCAGGGGGCCGGCGCCTCCTCTCGAATTTTCTTCAGCTCGCGGCGTGATGCCGGGCGGCGGGCGCCGCTCCCGGGAGCTGCATCGATGAGTGGCGCAGGGTGTATGGGTCGGGGCGCCGTCCGGCATCGACAGCTGTGTCGCTGGCTGGCCGCCGCCGGCGTTGCCCTCACGGTGTTTGGTCGGTGGTCCGGTGCGCAGACGACGCCACCAGTTGCGCCCGCCGATAGCGCGACGCGCGGTGGGGTCGGCCTCGACGCTGACTCGCTCCCCGACGTGGGCATCACGCTCGCCGACGTGATCTACTTTCCCGGCATCTTCGGATTTCGCTCGCCGTCGTACGATCGCAGCGACGGCCTCTCGGTGTCCTTTGGCCCGCGCCTCGCGTTGCCCGACGATCGCGTCGTCGTGGATGCGCTCGTGACGTACCGGTCGAATCTCGGGCGACTGGATCCCTCGGTCCGCGGGGTCGTAGTCGTCAGCCGTCACTTCTCGCTGCACACGATGGCCGAGCGTGCGACGCTGACCAACGACGACTGGACCTCCTCCGATTTCACCAACTCCGTCGGGACGTTCGTCGGCGGCTCCGACAGTCGCAATTACTTTCGTGCCGACCGCGGCGAAGCGACGCTCGAGTGGCATGCCGATCGGCTGGATGAAACGCTCGGCGGTACCGCGTTTGCCGGTGTGCGCGACGAGTTCTCGGAGTCGGTTGGGCCCGACAGCGGGTCGTTGAATTCCGTCTGGAGTGTGTTCGACCGCGGTGACCGTGGCGGCATTCTGCGCCCGAACCCCGGCGTACTGCGTGGGCACATCGCGTCGGGGATCGCCGGGGTGACCGGCCATTGGATTTCACCGGCGGGCGTCGTCGCCGCGGCCAAGGTCGGGCTCGAGGTTCCGTGGACCTCTCCGGCCGGCGCGCCGTTCGCGCAGATCACGGGCGATGGGTCGGTCGCCTTTCGCGCGTTCTTCGACCACGAGTTCACGCTGTTCGCGCACGCGCTGGTGACCGACGGGACGACGGCGCCGCCCCAGCGCTTTTCCTATGTCGGCGGCACCTACACGCTCCCCACGCAGTCGCTGCTGAAGCAGGGCGGCGACCAGCTCCTGTTTCTGGAGTCGATGTACCTCGTCCCCATCCACGCGTTGGCGTTGCCCTACCTCGGTGCTCCCACGATCGCGGTGCGCTATGTCATCGGGGGGGCGGGCGTGCACACCCTTCCCGATCTCACACAGAATGTCGGACTCCGCCTTCAGATCTTCATCCTCCGTATCGATGGCCTGATCGATCCACTGACACGTCGTACCGCGATCGCGCTCAGCGGAGCCGCGCCTCATGCGTGACCGATTCCACCACGCTGACACGACATCGGAGTTTGATTTTTGAACCCGTCGCGGGTACGTTGAATGGCGTGAATCTTGCTATCGCCCAGCCGCAACGGCTCCGGCCGGCCGCAGGCCGAATGCGCACTACCACGCCAGGCCAGGATCACGGGTGAGTGTCCTGGCGGTGATTCCAGCCCGGCTGGGGGCGGTTCGGCTCCCCACCAAGCCGCTGCGAGATCTGGCGGGAGCACCGCTGATCGTGCGAGTCTGGGAGCGGGTCGTGGCGATGGAGGTGGTGGATCGAGTGGTCGTCGCCACGGAGAGCGACGAAGTGGCCGCGGTCATCGCGCGAGCCGGGGGCGAATGCGTCCTCACGAGTCCCAACCACCTCTCAGGCACTGATCGGGTCGCCGAAGTCGCGGCCCGTGCGCCGTTTCGTGGGTTCGACATCGTGGTCAACGTCCAGGGCGACGAAGCGTTCGTCGGGCGGGACGCGGTTCGCGGCGCGATCTCCCACGTGGCCGCGGGTACTTTTCCCTTGGGCACGGCGGCCGCGGTCGCCGATGTCTCGATCTTGGGAGAGCCGAGCGCCGTGAAGGTGGTGTGCGGGGACGATGGGCGGGCATTGTATTTCTCACGGGCGCCCATCCCGTATCTCCGCGACCCGAGTGATCAGGCGATTCGTGATCCGTTGGTGCGGCTGCACCTCGGCATTTATGCGTACACGCGTTCGGCGTTAGCGGCGTGGGTGGCGTTGCCGCCGCACCCGTTGGAGCTGAGCGAGCGGCTTGAACAGTTACGGCCATTGGCGGGGGGATGGGGTATGGGTGTAGCAGTCGTGGACGAGGCTCCGCTGATGGGGGGGATCGACACCGAGGCGGACCTGCAACGCGCGAATGCGTTGTGGCCGGTAGCGGTGCGCGATCATGGCAGTAGTCGGACTCTCCTACCTGAGGTACGCGTCTGATGGTGACCGAAACGCGAGAGCAAACGACGCGGTTCATCTTCGTCACCGGCGGGGTCGTCTCGTCACTCGGCAAGGGGATCGCGGCGGCGTCGCTCGGCCGTCTGCTCGTCGAGCGCGGTCTGCGTGTGACGATCATGAAATTCGATCCCTATCTGAACGTCGATCCGGGAACGATGTCGCCCTTTCAGCACGGCGAGGTGTTCGTCACGGACGACGGCGCGGAGACGGATCTCGATCTCGGCCATTACGAGCGCTTCATCGATCGCGCGCTCTCGCAGACGAACAACGTCACCACCGGCCGGATCTACTTGAACGTCATCACCAAGGAGCGCCGCGGCGAATTCCTGGGATCGACGGTCCAGGTGATCCCCCACATCACCGATGAGATCAAGGCGGCGATGAAGCGGATCGCGCCCGACAATGACGTCGTCATCGTCGAGATCGGGGGAACGGTCGGCGATATCGAGTCACTCCCATTCCTCGAAGCGATCCGGCAGTTCCGGCAGGAAGTCGGGCGCGACAACGCCCTGTTCATCCACCTCACGCTGGTGCCATTCATCGCGGCCGCGGGGGAAGTGAAGACGAAGCCCACGCAGCACTCGGTCCGCGAGCTCATGGAAATCGGGATCCAGCCCGACATCCTGATTTGCCGGACGGAACGGCCGCTGTCCGAAGACACCAAGCGCAAGATCGCGCTGTTCTGCAACGTGGAGTTCGGCGCGGTCATCGAGAGTCGCGACGTCCCCACGATCTATCAGATCCCGCTCGTCTTCCACGAGCAGGGGATGGATGCCCGCGTCATCCAACGCCTCAACCTCGAGACCCCGGAGCCCGACCTCTCGGCGTGGCGGGCCATGGTGCAGCGGATCATCGCGCCCCGGACGCGGGTCCGAATCGCCGTCGTCGGCAAGTACACGGAGTTCGTGGACAGCTACAAGAGCGTCCACGAGGCGCTCATCCATGGCGGGATCGCCAACGATGTGGGGGTCGATATCTCATGGGTGGGGAGCGACACCTTCACCGACGCGACGACCGCGCGGACGACGCTGGCCGCCTTCGATGGTCTGCTCGTGCCCGGCGGCTTTGGGGTTCGCGGGGTTGACGGCATGGTCGAAGCGATCCGCAGCGCGCGCGAGACGCGGCTTCCATTCCTCGGCATCTGCTTGGGGATGCAGGTGGCGATCGTGGAGTTCGCGCGCAACGTGATCAAGCTAGATGACAGCAACTCCAGTGAGTTCGCCCCCGAGTGTGACAACGCAGTTGTCTCCCTGATGGAAGAGCAACAGCACGTCACCGACATGGGTGGCACCATGCGGCTGGGCGCCTATGTGTGCCGCCTGGCCCGCGGGTCGCGTGCGGCCGAGGTGTATGGGGTGCCCGAGGTGAAGGAGCGGCATCGCCACCGTTATGAGGTGTCCAATCAGTACCGCGACGCGTTCGTGGAACACGGGCTGCGTCTGTGCGGCCTGTCACCGGACGGGTCGCTGGTCGAGATGATCGAACTGCCCGATCATCCATGGTTCATCGGATGCCAGTTTCATCCCGAGCTGCGGTCGCGGCCGACGCGACCGCATCCGTTGTTCGCCGGCCTGATCGCGGCGGCGGTCAAGCATGCGCGCACGCGGACCAAGGCGCCGGCGTCCCCGACGACGTCGAGCGGCTCAGCCCCGACGGCGGGTCGTGGATTGGTCGAGGCTGGCGACTGATCGGTGGCGTCGGCGACTCTCGCGTTCCCACCCGATGCCTTCTTCCTGATCGCCGGCCCGTGCGTGATCGAGGATGACGCGGTCAATCTGCGTGTGGCGGAGCATCTGGCGCGATTAGCCGAGCGCGTCCCAGGGGGCGTGATCTACAAGGCGAGTTTCGACAAAGCCAATCGCTCCAATCCCGGCGCGGCCCGCGGTCCCGGACTCGAGGATGGTCTGGCCGCCCTCCGTCGGGTGCACGACGCCACTGGTCTGCGCACGCTGACCGATGTACACCACCCCGCGCAATGCGCGGAGGCGGCCGCGGTCGTTGACGTCTTACAGATCCCGGCGTTCTTGTGCCGGCAGACGGATCTGCTGGTCGCCGCCGGTGCGACGGGCAGCCCGGTGAACGTCAAAAAGGGCCAGTGGATGCACCCCGACGGGATGCGAGGGGCGATCGCCAAGGTCCGGTCGGCGGCGCCAGACGGCAGGCCGGTCGATGTCGCCGTGACCGAGCGTGGCACGTTTTTCGGGTACGGGGACCTCGTCGTTGACATGCGCTCCTTCCGCCGCCTGCAACAGAGTTGCGAGGCGCCCGTGATCTTCGACGCGACGCACAGCGTGCAGCGGCCGGGGCAGGGCAGTGGAGGTGCCAGTGGCGGCGCGCGTGAGTGCATTCCCTCGCTCGCGCTGGCCGCGGTGGCCGCGGGCGCACAGGGTCTCTTCGTCGAGACGCATCCGAATCCGGACGCGGCGCCGAGCGACGGTCCGAATATGCTGCCGCTCGCCGATCTCGACCGCCTCGTCGATCAGGTGATCGATGTCTGGGACCTGTGCCGCCGGTGAGCCCTC
The DNA here is from genome assembly GCA_003152485.1 of Gemmatimonadota bacterium. Classification (GTDB taxonomy): domain Bacteria; phylum Gemmatimonadota; class Gemmatimonadetes; order Gemmatimonadales; family Gemmatimonadaceae; genus Palsa-1248. Next base: position 78,027 of record PMAE01000025.1, read on the forward strand.
CGGCGCGCGATCTCGATCCCGTGCTGGCCCGACGGATCCGGCTCGTCGGTCTGGACGTGGATGGCGTCCTCACCGATGGCGGGATCTATCTCGGCGACGTGGCCGGCACCCCGATCGAATTCAAGCGGTACGACATCCAGGACGGCCTCGGCGTGTTCTTCCTCCGAGAAGCCGGACTCTTGGTGGCGATCGTCACGGGTCGCGTGTCCGAAAGTGTGCGGCTGCGCGCGCACGAGTTGCGCGCCGACGACTTGTACCAGGACGCGCAGGCGCGGAAGCTTCCCGGGCTGCTGCGCATCCTCGAGCGTCGCGGGATCTCCCTCGACGAGACCGCGTTCGTGGGTGACGATTTTCCCGATTTGGCGATCCTGCGCCGAGTGGGGCTGCCCGTCGCGGTCGGTAACGCCGTGCCCGAGGTGCGCCGTGTGGCGAGTGTGCAGCTCACGCAGGGCGGCGGCCACGGCGCGGTGCGTGAATTCGCCGAGATGCTGTTGCGCGCGCGCGGCCAGTGGACCGACGTGGTCGAAGGGTACGTGCGCGGGACGACCGAAGCGCCGTCGGATGCCGAGCTGCTGGAGCACCGACCGGCGGGGCTGATCGCGGCTGCGCCCGCGCGCGCGGAGCGGGTCTCGTGACCGAATCACGGACGGACACGATCGCGTCGCGGGGCGCGGGGTCGGTCGCGACGGGTCATGCCGCCGAGATCGTGGCGCGCGGCCGCGCGGTCATTCGCCAGGAACGGCTGGCGCTCGAACAGGTCGAGCATCGACTCGACGCACGCTTTGCCGACGCCGTCTCGCTGATCGCCGGCTCTCGCGGGCGCGTCATCGTCGCCGGCGTCGGCAAATCGGGTCTGATCGGCCGGAAGATCGCCGCCACGCTCACCTCGACGGGCACGCCGGCCGCCTTTCTCCACCCCGTGGACAGTGTCCACGGGGACCTCGGCCTCGTGGGGACGGACGACGTAGCCATCCTGATTTCGAAGAGCGGGGAATCGACCGAGGTCATGGCGCTGCTCGAGCATCTGCAGCGTTTTGGGGTGCGCACGATCGGGATCACAGGTGCCGCGCGATCGCTGCTGGGGCGCCATTGCGACGTCGTCCTCGACGCGGCAGTGGACGAAGAAGCCTGTCCGCACGATCTCGCGCCCACGACCAGTACGACGGCCGCGCTCGTCATCGGCGATGCGCTCGCCGTCGCGCTCCTGCTCGAGAAAGGGTTCCGCCGCGAGGACTTCGCACGGCTGCATCCCGGCGGGCCGCTCGGGAAGCGGCTGCTCACTCGGGTCACGGACGTGATGGTGATCGAAGATCTCCCGATCCTGCCCGCGAGTGCGACGATGCTCGAGGCCGTGGTCCAGATGGCGGAGCGCCGCGGCACCGTGATGATCGTGGATGATTCGCGGCGCTTGGTGGGCGTCGTGACGGTCGGTGATATGGTGCGCCTCATCGAACGCACCCCGGATTGGCAGGGCGTCGCCGTTCTTGATGTCATGACCACGAATCCTCGAACGGTCCGCGCTGATGAGTTGGGCAGCGCGGCCGTCTTTCGCCTGCAGAGCAAAGGGATCATGGCGATGCCGGTGCTCGACGCCGACGGACGGGTGGATGGCATCGTTCACCTCCACGACTTGTTGCGGGCTGGGTCGGCGTGATGGGGCATGGCGTGGACTCCCTCGGGGTGCGACTCGCGATCGGTGTCGCCGTGATTGCGTTGGCTGCGTGCAAGACGGGCAAGACACCCGCCGTGGCGACGCGTGATCCGCTCGCCGATTCGGCGGACCAGGTCTTCTATCATGCCAAGTCGAGAGTCACCGATCAGGGCGTCATGAAGTCCGAGCTGCATGCCGATACCGGGTATTTCTTCGACGATAACACGCGCATCGAGATGCGCGTGGACACGATGTACTTCTTCACCGTCACGGGCGCCCCTAACGCGGTCCTGACGTCGCGCGAAGCGACATACAACACGCGCACCGGCAACATGGAAGCCCGGGGCAACGTCATCGTGACGGGCGTCGATGGCCGGCGGCTCACGACCGCGCAGCTCCGCTACGCGCAGGCACAGAATCAGATCAGCAGTGACTCCGCGTTCGTGGTGACCGATACCACGCATCGCCAGACGACGGGCGTCGGCTTTACGTCCGATCCGGACATGAACAACGTGCGCTGTCTCGGCGACTGCGCGGGGACGGCGGGGGTCGTGAACCTGACGAGTACGGCGCCGGATTCCACGCATCGCGGGCCCGCGCCCCCCGCACCGGCGTCCCCATCAGGGGTGCCCACCACCGTGCCGTCCAGCGGGGCGAATCCGGCATCGGCGGGCGCCGCCCCGCCCCCGCGAGCTCGCGCCGTCCCGGCACCCCCATCGGCCGGCGCGGCCGCCGGTGCCACGCGGCGCCATCCGCTGACGGCCGGCAAGCCCGCGCCGACCACCGGCGCTGCGAGCACGGGCGTCCCCAGCACGGGCGTCCCCAGCACGGGGGTCCCGAGCACGGGCGTCCCGAGCACGGGTGCGCCCGCTGTCCCGCACTCACCCTGAACGGACGTGCGCTTCCGATTGGCGTTCCGGCTTGTCTTAGGGCTCGCGCTGTCGCCCACCGCGGGCGCACTCGTTGGGATCGCGGCCAGCGCGCCGGCGGCCAGTGCGCAGGAAGAGAACAAACCGTGCGACCTCTACACGGATGCGACGCCGACGAGCCACAGCAATTCGGTCAAGCTCCCGAGCGGCAAGTACAACACCTTCTTTGCCGGCGGCGTGATCGCACACTGTCGCAATCAGGGCAACACGCTCAAGTCCGACAGTGCCGAGTACTACGATGAGCAGGGACTGCTCTACCTGATCGGACACGTGCACTACACCGAGCCGCGGATCGCCGTGGATGCCCACCACATGACGTATTTCGTGAACGAGGGGCGATTGTTGGCGGACACGGAAGTCTTCGCCGTCATGGCCACCGGGTCCACGATGCGGGGACCGCACGCGGATTACCTGCGGGTCATTCCCGGGATCCGTACGCGGGCCCAGCTGACGGCCACCGGTCGTCCGCATATGCATCTGGTGCAGCGGGACTCCACGACGGCGACGCCCGACACGGCGGGGGTGGACGCCGACCGGGTATTCATGGACGGCGACAGCCTGGTGTACGCCTCGCGGCGCGTGGTGATCAAACGCACGGACCTGACGGCGACGAGCGATTCCGCGTTCATGAATCAGTCCACCGGATACGCGCGGCTCGTCCTCGGATCGCCCACGATCGTCGGCCACGACGCGAAGCATCCGTTCACGCTTCGTGGCGACGTGATCGATCTCTTTGCCGCCAACCACCAACTCTCACGCGTCCTCGCTATGCTCCATGCGGATGGGCTCAGCAAGGACATGCACCTGACCTCCGATACGATCGACCTCCGCTTCGACGCGAAGGTGCTCTCCCGCTCCTATTCGTGGGGCGCGTCGCGGGCCCACGCCACGACGCCGGACCGCGATATTCTAGCCGACTCCATCGACGTCATCATGCCACAGCAGGTCGTCCATCAGGTGCGGTCCATCGGGAAAGCGTATGCCACGAGCATCCCCGATTCCACGCACTTCAAGTCGAAGGAGCGGGATTGGATGAAGGGGGATACGATCATCACGTATTTCGATACGACGGCCGTCCGAGTCCGGCCCCCGGCCGCGACGTCGACTGAGTCTCCCTCGCCTGGCGGCGGCGTCGTTGCCAAGAGCAGCGGCGGCAGCTCGAGGCCCCGCGCCGCGACGGCGTCACCGGCGCCAGCGTCACCGGCGACGGCGTCACCGGCGTCAGCGTCGCCGGCGCCAGCCGCGGCCGATAGCCAACCCGAAGTCAAGTCAGTGGTGGCGATCGTCAAGGCGCGCGCGTTCTACCAAATGGCGCCCCGTGACAAAGAACAGACCAAACCTGCCCTCAACTACGTCCGCGGTCGCGTCATCAAGATCGATCTCGTCCACCGCCAGGTCCAAACGGTGACCGTGATCGACAGCGCCGCCGGCGTGTATCTCGAGCCACAGTCGGACACCGTGAAAAAGGATTCCATCCGCCGGGCGAAGCTCGCGGTCGACACCGTGCCGAAGTATCTGCGCAAGAAGAAGGCGAAAGCGGGCGCCACAACGACGGCGCCGGGCGACTCCGTGGCGCCCGATTCGTCACCGAGCAAACCGCCCTCATCCATCCACCTGCCGTCGGCGGTCCCGCCGTCCTCGTCGCCTCCATCGCCGCTTCCCGCGCAGCCTGCGCCGTCAGGAACCGGAATGGCTGCCCGCGCATGGCGGCGTGACCCGGTGGTCCTATGACCGCTGACAGCAACGGGACCGGCGACTTGACCCAGGGGCCGGTGAACCCCCCGACCGACGTCCCGCGGGGCGTCCGTGCCCTGCTGCAGCGCATCGCCGAGGCCGATCGCTCGCTCGCCTTGTTGCTCGGCTGTCTGCTCACGGAAAGCGACGATACGGGTGTCGCGTCGCTCAACGCCGTGGCGATCGGTTTTCGGGACCACCACCTCCGGCTGGTGCGCGCCGAGGGACGGGACGCGGAGCGGGAGTCCGGCCGCCTCTCGCTGGACGAGGTACGCGGATACCTGCGCGAATCATTACTGCCGAGGTTGGTCCGGGAAGGGGTGGTGGTGCTGCCGCCGGGCGGAATCGAGGCACCCGATTCGACGCTCATGGTCGCGCCGGGCGTGTGGGAGGAACTGGGTGGCTACCGGTCGGAGCTGGCGCGCGTGCTGCTCGAGACCGGAGAGCGGCCGTCCGGTCCGATCCCCATCTCGCCGGAACAGACGGTCCCAGGGCACAGCCTCCTAGAGGCGGAAGGCCTGGTCAAGATGTACCGCCGCCGTAAGGTCGTGAACGATGTGGCCCTCCGGTTGCAACAGGGGGAGATCGTGGGTCTCTTGGGGCCCAATGGCGCGGGCAAAACGACGACGTTTTATATGATCGTCGGGCTCATCCCGCCGCAGATGGGACGCATCCTCTTCGACGGCGAAGACATCACGGAGATGCCGATGTACCGGCGGGCCCGCCGCGGCATTGGCTATCTCTCGCAGGAGCCGTCAGTCTTTCGAAAGCTGACGGTCGAAGACAACATCATGGCGATTCTCGAGACGCTTCCCCTGTCGAAGGACCAGCGACACGAGCGGCTCGAGCACCTTCTCGACGAATTGGGGATCAAACACCTGCGCAAGAACAAAGCGTATGCTTTGTCGGGGGGCGAGCGGCGGCGACTCGAGATCACGCGGGCGCTCGTGACGCAGCCCAAATTCATGATGCTCGACGAACCGTTCGCAGGTGTGGACCCGATTGCCGTGCACGACATCCAAACGATCGTCGCCGGGCTCCGCCATCGCGGGATCGGCGTGCTGATCAGCGACCACAACGTCGAGCAGACGCTCGACATCGTGGACCGTGCGTACATCATGTTCGACGGGTTGGTAAAAGTGTCGGGGACGGTGCAACAGCTCGTGTTTGACGAAACGGTGGCCGAGATCTACCTCGGTCCCACGCTCACCGCGCGCCTCCGGGCGCGCTTCTCGGCCGCGTAGCGCCGCAGTCGGGCACTCGGCCGGTTCCGCCGGAGGCGTCATGAAGACTGGACTGCATCAGAGCACGCAGCTCAGGCAGGAACTCAAGATCAATCCACGCCTGTATCAGGCGATGGATCTCCTGTACATGCCGCTGCTCGACTTGCAGCAGCACTTGAAGCAGGAGCTCGAGACGAATCCGTTCCTGGAGCTCGTCGAGCCGGAAGAGGACGACGAGGACGACGAGAATACGGAAGCCGAGCCCGCGGCCGAACAGCCCAAAGAGGAAGAGCACAAGGACGAAATCGACTGGGAGGAGATCCTCCTCGAAGGATTCGATGTCGGCGGCCGACGGGAAGAGCATGAGGAGAAGGAGTACTACGAGCCGGTCACGGCCGCGACGCGAGACCTGAGTGATCACCTGATCGACCAGATCGCGCTCCTCGACCTCTCGCCCCGCGAAGCGACGCTGGCCGAAGAGTTCGTCGGCAACGTCAACGACGACGGCTATCTCGTCTGTCCAGTGGCCGAGATCGTGGATGGGATCAATTCCGAGGTCTCCAAGATCGCCGAGGCGTCGGGACGCGACGACGAGGAGCCGCTGCCCCTGTACACGCTGGCCGAAGGCGAGGCCATGCTGGCCCGCATCCAGGACCTCGAACCGCCGGGCGTCGGCGCGCGCGACCTGCGCGAATGCCTGATGCTCCAGCTCCGACAGGCCGGACTCGAGCAGTCCGTACCCTTTCGCCTCGTGCGCGATTGCTTCGATGAATTGATCAACCACCGCTGGAGCGAGATCTCGAAGCGATTCGGGATCAGCCAAACCGATGTGCAGCACGCCGCGGACGAGATCGCGAAGTTGGATCCCAAACCGGGGCTGATCTACAGCAGCGCCAGCGACAACTACATCACGCCTGATCTCGTCGTGGACAAGATCGACGGGGCATACCACGTCTTCCTCAATGACGCCAACCTCCCACGACTCAAACTGAGCCGCGCATACCAGGAAATCGCGCGCGACAAGAAGAAGTTCGAGGGAGAGAACAAGGAATTCATCTCCAACAAGCTCAACTCGGCCAACTGGATGATCCAGGCCATTGAGCAACGGCGTCAGACGATGCTCAAGGTGATGAACTACATCGTGGACCGGCAGCGGGATTTCTTCGAGAAGGGCGTGCAGTACCTCAAGCCATTGACGCTGCGTGAGGTGGCAGAGGTGATCAACATGCACGAGTCGACGGTGAGCCGGGTGACGAACGAGAAGTTCGTCCAGACGCCGCGGGGCGTGCTGCCCCTCAAGTACTTTTTCTCGTCCGGCCTCTCCACGACGGGCGGGGAGGACGTATCGGCCCGCGGCATCAAGGCGCAGATTCAGAAGCTGGTGGAAGAGGAAGAACCGAAGCGCCCACTCACGGACCAGGCAATCGTGAACATCCTCAAAGACGGCGGCGTGCAGATTGCCCGCCGGACCGTGGCCAAGTACCGCGATCAGCTCGGCGTCTTGTCGGCCCGCATGCGCAAACGCGTCTGAGCGGCCCATGGCGACACGCATCGAGGAGTCGGGGTCGGCGACGACGCGCCGGGGCCAGGACGCGGGGATCCGCGTGAGTCCGGACGTGCCGGTGACGATCGCCACCACGAGTGTCCTGGACGTCAGTGTCCTCGTGCCGGCCAAAGACGAAGCGGCCAATCTCCCCGAGTTCCTGGACCAGATGGCCTCCGCGTTCCACGGGTCCGAGGTCACCTTCGAAGTCATCGTGATCGACGACGGGTCGGTCGATGGGTCCTGGGCGCTGCTCGGGCAACTGGAGCCGCAGTATCCCTTCCTCGTTCGCATCCGCCACCGGCGATGCCGCGGGATCTCGGATGCGCTGCGCACCGGATACCTCGCGTCGCGTGGACGGGTCCTCGTCTTCTATCCGGCTGACCTGCAGTACAAGCCGGAGGATCTGCCCACCCTCGTCTCGCCGATCCTCAGTGGGTGGGTCGACATGGTCACCGGGACGAAGCGCGGAAAATACGAAAAGGCCTTCGTCTCGAGCGTGTACAACTGGCTGAGCCGCCGCCTCTTCAGCATACCGGTCCGCGACCTCAACGGGGTCAAGGCGTACCGGCGCGAGGTGATGGAGGTGCTCCCCATCCGTCCGGACTGGCACCGCTACATGATCGTCGTCGCGGCGGCCGAGGGCTACAGCGTCGCCGAAGTACCGATCCCACTGTACCCGCGACATGCGGGCGTCTCCAAGTTCAACCGGTCGCGGATCATCGTCGGCATGCTCGACATGGTGTCCGTGTGGTTCGAGCTCCGGTTCGGCCGCAAGCCGCTCCTGCTCTTCGGTGGCCTGGGTGGCGCGCTCTTTCTGGTGGGATTCCTGACCGGCATCGTCGCGCTCGCGCTCCGGTTCCTGCCGCCGCATATCGGGTTTCGGCCGCTGCTCAACCTCGTAGAGACCTGCGTGATCGTGGGGAGCGTCCTGGTCGTGGGTGGCTTGCTCGGCGAGCAGATCGCCGTCCAGCGAGCCGAGCTGCGCGAGGTGCGCCGACGGCTCGATGCCGCGGCAACCGACGATGTCGGGCGCTAGCACCGCGCGGACAGCGCGGCGCGCCGCCGCCGCGTCCTCGGACTAGGGTCGCGGGTCGCGCGCCAGCCGGATACCGTAGCGGCCGAGGAACAGCGCCAGCTCCTCGGTCAGCGGGGTGCCGTCGTTGCTGCGGGTGCGACCACCGAGATCGAGCCACGCGACGCCCCGAGCCCGCAGCGCCGCGCGCTCCGCGTCGGTGAGCGCACCCTCGGTGAGTACCGTGTCGTCGCGTTGCGCGTTGGCCGCATCGCCGTGCTCACCCGCCATCCAGCGGAGCCTCCATCGACGCCCGTCTCGCGCATACGTGCGCACGGGCCCGCTCCCGTCGATCGTCGTGCCCCCATGAACCACGAACCGGTCGAACTCCTGCACCATGTCGCGGACCAGCGCGGCCCGATCCTCGGCTGTGAGCGGGGTGGGAAAATCCGGAGCCGACCGGATCACCTTGGCGGGCGAGCCGACGGCGAGACTGTTGGCCGGGATCGCGCCGACGACCAACGAGTTGGCACCGATCACCGAGCCATCGCCGATCGTCGCACCCGGCATCACGAACACCCGCCACGGGAGCCACACGCTCCGGCCCAGTGTCACTGGCTCATACGTCACCGGGTAGCCGTCAAGGACATTCAGCCACGCGCCGTGGGTGAAGATGAGACAATGGCCGCCGATCCCGCTGTCGTCGCCGATCACGACGGGCTTCGTCGGATTGATGTAGGCCATCTGCAGCACGATCGTTCGGTCGCCGAGCGTGAACCGGGATTCGGGAAGCTGCGGGCCGCCCACGTACACCTGCTCCCGGATGCGCGCGTCTTCACCGATCTCGATCTGCTCGCAGGACACGTAGGACATCGTGCCGATGCTGGAATGGCGGCCGATGCGTATCCGTCGCCCCTGGACAATGGCGAGCAACCCGATCTCGACGTGGTCGCCCACCTCGACGTCATCCCCGATGATCACCCCGCCCAAGGCGATACGGACATGTCGCCCGATGCGGTAACCGAGTAGCGTCCGGTATGCCCAAACCTTCACCGGGCTCGGAAGCCACCCGAAACACAACAGGTGGCGGATGGGAATTCGCGACTTGGGGAGGAGCGTACGTGCCACGGTCGGGAAGGTGGCGCGGGCACGCAGTCGCCGTCAAGCGCACGCCATACGGTCGGCAAAGCCGTCGGCCACGCGGTGCCGTGATCTGCGCGATCGTCTCGGCACCTGGTCCTGCGGGTGCTCCGATCGACGGCGGTCGATGATTCGCGTCGTGGCGGGAACGCCCCCGCTCAGCCCGGCCGAGCAATACGGACTCGATGTCGTGGTCGATCTCTCTCGGCTCCTGGTGGCATCTGAGGGAGGGGAGTGGGACGCCTCTGGTCGTGATGCCATCGTGATCCTCCGTGTCGGGCCGCCGACCGCGCCGGACGACCGCGCAGCGCCCACGGGCGCTATCACCGAGCTCTCCGCGCCGATCCCGGTCGCCGACGGCGTGGTGACGATCCCCCGGCCGCTCCTCCGGGCCGTCGCGGAGGTTGCGGGCGCCGGGATCGAGCAGCGCTCGAGGGGTCGCGATCGCTACGACCGAGTCCCGGCGGCGGAGAATCCGCTGGTGGCCGCGAGTGTCGAGCGGGAGCCGGCCGTGTCCATCGCCGGCGCCCGACTTCGCGAGGCGGTCGTGCAGGCGGCCGGCTCACGCATCGTGCGGCTCCTCGCGCCGTGGCCCGATGCGCACCGATGGTGCGCCGCGATGACGCACGACGTGGACGTCGTGAGTGTGTGGCCGCTGTTCACGGCGCTTCGGGTCGTCGAGCTGCTGCGCAAAGGTCGCGGATCCTTGGCCGTCGCCGTATTGGCGGCGGCTGTGCGCGCCGCCGCTGGCGACCCGGTGTGGGCCGGTATCCTCGGAGTGCTGGACGCCGAACGACGATACGGCATCGTCTCGACCTGGTTCATGCTGTGCGGCACGCCGACCCTGGCCACCTTTCGGGCTGGCGATCTCACGTACCGTCCCGAATCGCCGCGCGCTCGGCGAATCGTCGCGGCGATCGAGGCCGCAGGCCACGAGATCGGCCTGCACGGGAGCTTTGCGACGAGCGATGCGCCGGAGACGTTCACGTTGCAGCGCGCGCGATTGCGCACGCTCTCGGGGACGGCGGCATTAGGCGTTCGCCAGCACTATTTGCGCATGCGCCCGGGGATGACACAACGATCGATGGCCGTGGCGGGCTTCGCCTATGATGCGACGTACGGGTTTCCCGATCGGAATGCCTATCGGCTCGGTGTCATTGACGTCGTCCCGGGCTGGGATGACGCGGCCCAGCGAGCGGTGCCCATCGATGAGGTGCCGCTGATGTGGATGGATCGTGCGCAGAGCAAATATCAGGGCGTCGAGGACCCTGATCAGTGGATCGCCGATGCGATGGTGCTGGCCGACGTGAGCCGCCGGGCCGAGGGATTGTGGGTGGGCCTGTGGCATCCCAATCTGACGACCGCGTTGGGATTTCCGGGGGCGTCGCCCGCATATGAGCGATTGTTGGCGGCGCTCACGGTGGAGCGCCCCTACATCGCGCCGCTCCATCGGGTCGTCGAGTGGCGGGCGCTCCGCCGCGCGGTGCGAGCGCATGCCATGCGGCCCGATGGCCAGGTGACGCTCGTCGGCCCACCGGGCCGCACGTTCGACATCGTAGTGGAAGACGCCGATGGTCGCCCACGCGAGCGCCTGGCAGCCACTCCGGCGGCCCCTCCCCCGGGCCGCTGAGCGACACCACCAATGCGCGCACCGTCGTCAGGCTGCGGCGTACGGCGGCGCTGGGCGGCTGACGGGCCCCCAGCGCGTATCTGGTCCGTCGGTCCGCGCGATGGTGGCGATCTCGTGTCTACATCGCCTACGGCGCTCGGAGCACGCCCTCGTAGAGGTCACGCCACTGGCCGAGCACCGCGTCCCAGCTGAAGTGGCGCAGCGCGTAGTCGCGACCCGCACCCGCGAGGCGGTCGGCGTCCGCGGGATGGGTCGCCAGCGTCGCGATCGCCGATGCCAGCGCGGTGGCGTCGTTTGGCGGGACGAGGAGGCCGGTCTTGTCGTGCTCGACGATGTCCGTAATGCCGCCCAGAGGGGTCGCGATCACGGGCACCCGATACGTCATCGCCTCGAGCAACACCATCCCCAGTCCTTCCGTGTCGCCGCGGGCATCGACCACCGCTGGCAGCACGAACACCGTCGCATCCGTGTAGGCCGCGTCGAGTTGGTCCGGCGTGACCCACCCGCGGAAGGTGACGCGATCGTCCGCGTCGAGGGCGTGCGCCTGCGCCTCGAGCGCCCCACGCTCAGGTCCGTCGCCGATGATGACGAGGTGGGCGCGAAGCGCGACGGGCAGTGCGGCGACGGCGTCGATGAGATAGCGGACACCTTTGCGTTCCGCGAGCCGCCCGACGAACAGCACCGACAGCGGACGATTCGTGCCCGCGAGTGGGGCGGCGGCCGGGAGCGACGGCACCGGGAGATCGACCGCGTACGGGATGACCTCGACCGGGACGGGCGCGACTGAGCGGACTTCGGCTGCGGTACTGTTCGAGATCGCGACCACTCGATCGGCGGAGGTCACGGCGCGGCGAAGGAATCCGCGGAGCAGTCTGAGTGAATGGCGCACCCACCGAAGCTCGATGCTGTAGAAATGCGCGATGAGTTTGACGGGGGTCGGACTCCCGGCGCGCGCCGCCCATCCAAAGACCGCGTGGGGCACCGGCCAATGCACGTGCACGATGTCGAATCGGCCGCGCCGCCCGAGCCGCCACGCCGCCACCGTGCCGAACGCGACGTAGAACACGGGCATGATCTTGTAGAGGAGCGATCGACGCATGCGGTCGGGAGCCGACTCCTCGTGCGTCAGCCGCTCCCACCGCGCAAAGAAGTAACGAAAGCGGTGGACCGGGATCCCCCCATACGCCGAGTTGCCGCCCCCGCGATAGGCGGAGGACAGAATCTCGAACTCATAACCTTCAGCAGCCAGTCGGCCGACGGTCTCGACGAGCCATTTGGCGGTGGGGTCGTCCGGATATCGTGGCCACGCCGTCGAGATGATGAGGATCCGCACTCGGCAATGATGCCCGGCGTGCGCCTACGGGGCAACGCGCGTATACTCCTCGTAGCATGAGCCCTCCCGACCCATCGGCATACCGGGCGCTGCCAGGCGGCGGACCGGGTGAGGAGCGCTCGGGGAAGCCGTCCCTCTGGCGACGGATGTTACCGCTGCTGCAAGTGGTCGCGATCGTGGCGGGGATCGTGGTGCTCTTCGGCCTCGTGCGCTCGTCGTCTCCCGCGCTTCGGGCCGCGCGCCCACATATCAATTGGCCGGTCCTGTTCGCGGCGTCAGCGGTGTGGATGGCGTCGTACGCGCAGCTCGTGCAGCTCTGGGCGAGTAGCCTGCCGTGGTGGGACGCGGCGCTCCGGCATGCGCCGACGCGGTTGTCGTGGTTCCGTGCGGTCCGGATCTTCTTCGTGACCAACCTCGCACGGTACGCCCCCGGCGGCATCTGGCAGTTCGCGGGGCTCGCGGCGATGAGCACCGAGGCGGGTGTCTCGCCGATCGCGGCCACGGTCGCGGTGCTCCTCCAGCAGCTGGTGCTCCTGTCCACGGGCTTCGTGCTGATCCTGAGCGGAGCACCGCACTTCCTTGGTGCGTGGACGGGGCAGCTCGATACCGTTTCGCAGCTGATCCTGGGCGCCGTGCTCACCGCCGGGCTGATCGTGCTTGGCCCGCGCGCGCTGCCAGTCGCGCGGCGATGGGCGGAACGCATCGTCAAGCGGCCGGTGCCGCTCCCCGCGCCACCGCCGGTGGCGTTCGCGCTCTACGTCGTCCGGGCCGCCCTCGGCTGGGCTGCGTACGGGCTCGCATTTTGGTTGTTTTCGCGGGCGCTGTTCGGTAACGGCGCGCCACATTTGTGGCTCGGCGCCACGGCGTATGTGGGCAGCTATCTGATCGGGCTGATCGCCGTCTTCGCGCCGGGCGGCATCTTCGTGCGCGAGGGCGCGCTGGTGGTTACGCTCCAACCCGCCATCGGGCCTGAGCGCGCGCTCCTCCTGGCCATCGCGTCGCGGATCTGGCTGGTCGCGCTCGAGATCATCGGCGCCGCAACGGTCGTCGGCATCGATTGGATGCGGCGACGGGTCACGGCTTCCGCATCACGAAAATGAACTGGTAGCGGAACGCGGGGATGCATCCCAGCAGCCGGAGCCCGAGCCGCAGCACGATCCGCGCGGGTCTCGAGTTCTTGAAGATCGCGGGCCCTGGATCCGCGCGGACGCGCAGCACGTCGAGGCCCGCCGCGACGATCAGGCGACGCCACCCAGCCTCGGTGTCCCGGTGCTCGACCGGCTGCGCGGTCCGGACGTAGAAGTTGGGCACCACGGTCACGGCCACCGCACCCGATCGGAGCACGCGGGCCAGCTCGCGAAAGCCGGCCGCGACATCGGGGAAGTGCTCCATCGATCCGAACGAGAATGCGCGGTCGAACGCGCCATCGGCGAACGGAAGCATTGTGCCGTCGCCACAGACCCACACGATGCGGGCCGGGCTCCCGTCGGTGGTGTTGGCGGCCGCGTGCTCCAGGGCGGTGCGGGAGAAGTCCAACCCGACGGCGTCTCGCACGTGTCCTCGACTCGCCGCGATGCGGGTGGCCCAGCCGACGCCGCAGCCGAGGTCGAGCAGCGTGGCGCCGTCCAACGGCTCGAGCTCGCGCACGGCGCGCCACAGGCGCTCGGGGTTCGGCCGATCGACGTCTTCGCCGAAGTGATACTCGCGGTCGTAGAACTCGCGCAGCGCCGGACCCTGCATGCGCGCGGAACCTAGTAGCTAGCGCGGGCACACCGCAACGCGCACCTTTCGTGCGCCATGACAGCTCCTCGTTCGCCAGCGGCCGACGCCGGCCCACGGTTCGGCGCCGCGTGGGCGGCGTTGGTCTACGCCGCCGTCACCATGATCTTCGCCTACCCGGCACTCACCGGCGGATTTCTCGTGTCGCCGCGGAGCGATCAGTACGTCGGCGGCTACGCGGTCCGAGATTTTGGGCACGTGGTGCTGGCGCAGACGGGCCATTTCCCCCAATGGAACCCGTACCTGTTCGGCGGGATGCCGTACGTCGGCTCGATGAACGGGGACATCTTCTACCCGCCAAGCCTGCTCTTCCGCATGCTCCTGCGCGCCGACGTGGCGCTGACCTGGCTGTTCGTCGTCCACATCTTTCTCACCGGGTGGCTGGCCTACCTGTTCTTGCGCAAGATGGGACTTCGGTTTCCGGCGGCGGTGATCGGCGGCCTCGCATACCTGATGAGCGGACCGATCGCTTCCTATGTGTCGCCCGGCCACGACGGCAAGCTGTACGTGAGCGCGATCCTGCCGCTGGTGTTGATGATCCTCGTCTACGGGATCCGCGACGGACGTCGCTGGGCGTGGCCCACGCTTGCGCTGACCATCGGCTTCGCCGTGCTGTCGCCCCATATCCAGATCTTGCAATACCTGCTCCTGGCCTCGGGCGGATTCGCGCTGTACCTGGCATTCTGGAGTGGTCCGGGCGTCACGCCTGCGCGACCCATCGCGCTCCGGCGGTTGGCGGTAGCATCGGGCGCCGTCGTCTTGGGCATGATGATGGGGGCCGTACAGTTTGCACCGGTCCTGCAGTACGTCTCCTCATCGCCGCGTGCTGGCGGCGGCCAGGGCGGGTACGACTTCTCGACCGCGTTCTCGATGCCGCCCGAAGAGTTGGTGAACACATACCTTCCGGAATTCTCCGGGATCCTCGACAACTATTGGGGACGCAACTTCTTCCACTACCACAGTGAGTACCTGGGCGCGGTCGTGCTCGTGCTGGCGGGGTGCGCGTTCTTCGGTGCGGTAGCGGATCGACGACGCCACATCCGATACTGGCTGATCATCGCGGTGATCGCGACGCTGTGGTCGCTGGGCGGCTTCACTCCACTGTTTCATCTGGTCTATGTGCTCGTACCGGGCACCAAGTATTTCCGAGCCCCGTCGGCGACGTTCTTCGTGGCCGCGCTGGCCGCCGCGGTGCTCGCCGCCGAGGGCGTGGAGAACATCCTGCGACGCACAGTCCCGACGGCGTACGTCGTGACGTGGATGCTGGTCGCGCTCGCGGTCGCGTTGTTGGCGATGAGCGGAGCGTTGACGACGCTGTCCGCGGGCATCGCGGTCCCGGAAATGGCCGATCGCGTGGCGCAGAACCAACCGGAGGTCGCGGTCGGCGCGGTCCGCGCACTGGTGTTCGTGGTCCTGGTCGGTGCGGTGATCTTGGCCTATCGGCGTCAGCGGATCCCCGCCGTCGCGACGACCTGGGCGATCGGGCTGTTGGTTGCCGCCGACCTGTGGAGCGTAGAGCGTCTCTATTGGCAGTTCTCGCCACCGGCGTCGGTCACATTCGCGTCTGACGCCGCGATCGATTACCTGCGCGCGCAATCGCAGCCCGGACGCGTGTTGGCGGCGCCGCTCGGCCCAGATGTGGCCGGCCATGATGCCGAGCTCGAGGGCAACGCGCTAATGATCCACCAGCTCCGCCAGGCGATCGGGTATCACAGCAATGAGCTCAAACGGTACGATGTATTAGCCGGGAAAGCGGATGGGTTTCGACCGATCTTCTCCAGCCAGATTTGGCGCCTGCTCAACATCCGCTACCTGCTGACCAACGTCGCTACAGCGCCGATCCCGACCGCGAAGCTGGTGGCGGGTCCCACGCGTGACGCGGCGGGTACGACCGTCTATCTCTATCAACTGCCGGGAGACAATCCCGCCGCGTGGGTCACGCCGGTGTCGGTCAAGGTGGCGGATGACCAGGCACTCGCCACGGTGACCGATGCGCGGTTCGATCCGCTGATCGCGGCGATCTACGACACGTCGGCCGCAGTGACTGGGCAGCGCGTGGACAAGGCGCCCACTCCGCTCGGGATCACCGTCACGGCGACACGCTACGACCCTGGACACATGACGTTCAGACTCGACCATCCCGCGCCGGCCGGGTCGTCGTTGATCGTGTCCGAGAACTTTTACCCGGGATGGGTCGCGACCGCCGACGGCAAACCCGCGCCGGTGGGGCGGGCCGACTACACGCTGATCGGCGTCCCGCTGCCGACGGGTGCGACGACGGTGGATCTCGCGTTCTACAGTCACGTCTTCACCGTGGGAGCGACGATCACACTCATCGCCATGCTCCTGGCGGTGCTGTGGTGCGCGGCCGCGGTCGCCAGTGAGCGACGACGACATGGCTGAGCGCGCCCTCGTCATCGTTCCCACGTACAACGAGCGCGCAAACATCGAGCGACTGATCTCCGCGGTCCTCCAGCAGGATCCGCGTCTCGAGGTGTTGGTCGTCGACGACAACTCCCCGGATGGCACCGGTGGCATCGTCGAGGGGATGACGTCCCGGGATCCGCGGGTGCACGTCGTCCACCGCGCCGGCAAGATGGGATTGGGCACGGCGTACGTGGCGGGCTTTCGCTGGGCGCTCGAGCACGACTATGCGTTTTTGTTCGAGATGGACGCGGATTTCTCCCACGATCCCGCGCACCTCAGCGAGTTTCTGAACGCCATCCAGACCGCGGATCTGGTGGTGGGCTCTCGGTACAACCGCGGGCGGGTGACGGTCGTCAACTGGCCGATGTCGCGGCTCATCCTGAGCTATGCCGCCAACATCTACGCCCGCAGCGTGACCGGGTTGCCGCTCGACGACGCCACGGGCGGCTTCAAATGCTTTCGCCGAGCCGTCCTGGAATCGATCGATCTCGGGGCAGTCCGATCGAACGGCTACGCGTTTCAGATCGAGTTGAGCTTCCGCGTCTGGAAGCGTGGGTTTCGGATCGCACAGATCCCGATCACGTTCGTGGACCGGAGCGAGGGGATCAGCAAGATGTCGCGCCGCATCGTGCGCGAGGCGATCTGGATGGTCTGGCGGCTCCGCTGGTGGTCCATGACCGGGCGCGTCTAGGCCCGGCGCCGCGGGGCTCGCCGCGTCCCGCGCGCTGTGTCGTGCCGCCTGCGCACCACGTGCAGGCCGACCGGCCGCGATTTACTGTTCAGGATGCGCGCGTTCTACAAGATGAGCGGCTCGGGCAACGACTTCGTGTTCGTCGATGTCCGGCAGGATGACCCGGGAGACCTGGCCACGCCGGAGCGCATCCGGGCCGTGTGCGCGCGCGGGACCGGCGTGGGCGCCGACGGCATGGTGTTCCTCGGCGCAGGCTCGCCGGGCGCCGACGTCGGCATCCGCTACTTCAACGCCGACGGCTCGGTCGGGGAGCTCTGCGGGAACGCCACACTCTGCACCGTTCGTCTCGCCACCGTCCTGGGTGTGGACGTGCGGTCGGGACTTCGGATCGCGACGGATGCCGGAGTCATGACCGCGCGCCTCTCCTCCGGGCTGCCGGAGTTCGATCTCGGTGCGGTCGGCAGTGTGCAGACCGAGGCGGCGATCGATCGAGTGGCGGGTGAGCACCGCATCGGATACGCGGTGGCCGGCGTCCCGCATGTCGTCGTGCTCGTCGATGATGTGGAGACGGTGGACGTGGCCGCTCGCGGTCGGTCGCTGCGCCACCACGCGACGACCGGTGCACCTGGCGCCAACATCAACTTCGTGGCCCCGGCCGGCGGCAGCGGCCACGCGCTCGGCGACTGGGTGATCCGGACCTATGAGCGGGGCGTCGAGAGCGAGACGCTGGCCTGTGGCACGGGGTCCGTGGTCACGAGCACGATGCTCCGGGCGTGGGGCGTTGCCACGACGTCGCCGGTCAGGCTGTGGACGCGGTCGGGGCTGCCGCTCGACGTGACCGTCCAACGGTCGGGGGATGAGTGGACCGCGGCGCTGCGGGGACAGGCGCGGCTAGTGTTTCGTGGCGAGCTGATCGACGCATAGTGCGACCTGCATANNTGCGACCTGCATAGTGCGACCTGCATAGTGCGGCCTTCCGAGTGCCCCGCATAGTGGGACCTGGTCGACCCCTCCTGCGCGACCGCGCGGGTCGATAGGGTCATTGCGATACCTCGCGCTCGCCTGCGACTACGACGGCACCCTCGCCACGCGTGGGCGGTTGACCGACGCCACGATCGCCGCGCTCGAGCGGTGCCGGGCGTCGGGACGACGAATCCTCCTCGTCACTGGACGGGAGATGGAACCGTTGCGCGAGGTGTGCCCGCGGCTCGACCTCTTCGACCTGATCGTCGCGGAGAATGGGGGGCTGATCGCCGAGCCGGCGACGGGGCGAGAGCGACCGTTAGCGGGGCCGCCAACGGAGGCTCTCGTGCAGGCGCTACGCGATCGGGGGGTGACTCCGCTGTCGGTTGGCCGAGTCGTGGTCGCGAGCCGAGACCCTTACGGTCCGGTCATCCTCGAAGCGATTCGGGATTGCGGGCTCGAGTGGCAGGTGATCTTCAACAAGGGCTCACTGATGGTCTTGCCACCGGGCGTCAACAAGGCGACGGGATTGGCGGCGGCGCTGGCTGAGCTCGGCATATCGGCGCACGCGGTCGTGGGTGTCGGTGACGCCGAGAACGATCATGCATTCTTGGCCGCGTGCGAATGTGCGGTCGCGGTCGCCAACGCGCTGCCGTCGCTGAAAGCGGAGGCCGACCTGGTGACGGTGGGCGACCACGGGGCAGGGGTAGAGGAGTTGATCGACCTCTTGTTGACGAACGACCTCGCCTCGGTCGTAGCACCCGGCCCTCTTCGGCCGCGTGTGGTGGGTGGCGCGGGCGCCCCGCCGACAGCCATCGGGGGGTGAGGGGCCGGTCGGGGTCGGCGGGCTTCGACCTCGTGTACTACATCACATCCCACCGCACCTGCGCTGCGCCATCCGTTCGCGCGGCCGGGTGGCGTCGACGACTGGCTTGGGGGGAGTCGAAGCCGGGGGGGATGGTGAGTCGTCATCGAGGTCGATGTTGCGACATTGATCTCCGGCGTCGATCTCGATCCGTGAGTCGGTCGTGCGTGTCCGGGCCGCGGGTTGGGGGCTCTGGTCAGGGTGCATGGAAAGTGTCATCAGCATGTGGAAAGTTTCCACTGCTACGATCCTTTTCCAGAGGGGCGGACTGGACGGATCAGCGACCGCCGCAACCGGACCCGCGGCAATCGGTTAGGCCGTTGCTCCTCGCGTGACGCAGGAGTAGCTTGGGCCCGAACGCCCGCCGTCCCCCATCGCGAGGCCCCCGTGGCATCCGACCCGCCCCGAACGCCGACCCCCGGGGACCCACACCACCGGCGGCCGACCGCCCGCGACCCGCGTCGACCGCCGGACCAGCCGATGCCGGCGATGCCGGAGAGACCCGAGACACCCGCGAGCGGCGCCCCACTCACCGCCGCCACCCGCCCCGAACGACGGACCGATGACCCGATCGTCCGCGCCGCCATCGACAACGTGCGCCGGCATCTCGATGCGCTGTCGGCCAGCGAGATCGTCCAGCTCGTGCTCTTCCCCGAGCCGCTCGTCGGGTGGGCCACCGGGGCAGGGGTCGATGACTCGCAGGTGGCCAACCTGTTTCGCCGACACCGCCGGTACAACCGGCTGCGTACGCTGCTCGCCGGTCGCCTGGGCGTGCCGATCACGGTCCTCGATCACCTGATCGACGCGCCCGCATCGGTCGCCGCGGCCAAGCGCCCGGCCGCCTATGCCGCCGTCCTCGCCGATGCCGGACTCGGCGACTGGGGGAAACGGCCCCCCATCGATTGGGCTACACCCCCGTATCCACCGTACCGCGACGGCACGAACCCGCTCGAGCGGCTGGCCCTGGCCGTCCTCGCCGCGGCCGCGCCCTCCATGCCGGGCTCCCGCATCATCGGCTACGCGATGTGGCCCGAGACGCTCGCCGCCTTCGCCGGACGGGCCCAACGGTTCACGCTCGACCAACTCCTGACCACCCTCAGCGGGCTCCGCCGGTCGGACGCGATCGAGGTCGCGCTCGCGCGCCGCCTCCGGGTCCCACACCGCACGCTCGATGCCTTCATCCGCGCCGCCAAGCGCGACCCGTTCGCCGATGTGGAGCCGGTCGGCAAACGCGTCGGGGCGGCGTCGATCGCGCCGCCCAATGCGCCGCCCAATGCGCCGCCCAGTGCGCCTCCACATCCGCCGCCCATCGCGTCTCCGCCGGCGCCAATACCTACGAGCTAGGTCGCCGCCACCATCGCGACACTCATGCCGCGAGCGTTCGACCGGACGCGTGCCGGCAGGGCCCCCGCAGACCCACCATATCGATCGGCGACGACACCCATGCGCCCGCGTTCTCCACAGCCGATGGTGGTAAGTGGTTTACATAATACCTCTTATACGTAGTATGTCAATACGACAGCATAGCCCCAGCGTGGCGACGACGACGCGTCAGGCGCCCCGTGATGACAACCTCGCGTGATACATGAACTACCCTCGGCACGGGAAATCGGCCGTCCGAAGGCCGCCGGGCGCGCCGGACGCGCCGGACGCGCCAAGCCCCACGATGCGGATCGCGCCCCGCAGCCACCCACCTGAGCCACCACATCAGGCTCGCGCCTCACGCCGGAGCCATGCACCGGCGCTGGCCACCGATACGACAGCACGACTCGACGCCCCGCCGGAGCGCCACGTCGATCTCAAATGGGATGGTGCGCTGATGGGTCGCCGACGAGGCGCCTCACTCGCACCCGATCGCCGCCCACACCCGGCGGCGATCGGTCACTCCGGGACGACCATGGTGGTCGCCCAATAGCCGCCAGCGCTCGGCGGCCGGCAACGCGGCGGCTAGGCGGCCGGCTTGGCCGTCAGCTCGCCCAGCCGCAGCTGAGCTTCCTGCGTCTGCCCGCTCTTCGGGTCGGCCGCCAACGCGGTCCAGATCGCGATCGCCGCCGACGCGTTCCCGGCGTGTGCGTACGCCCGCGCCGCGTTGGCACGCAGCCGAGCCTGCTCGGCGGGATACGGTGACTTGTCGGCAGCTCCCACGAAATGCGTCGCCGCGTCGGCGTACTTGCCCTGCAGCATGTACCCGTCCGCCACCAACGCCTCGACCGGCGACACGAACGGCTTGGCCGCCCCAGAGGTCGTGGCCTGGCTCAACACCGCCAACCCTTCCGGATACCGCTTCTCGTCGTAATAGGTCTGCGCCAATAGCAGCCCCGCCTGCGCAGCCGCCGCGGTCCCGCCGTATCGCGTGATCACTTTCTTGAGGTCCGCCTGGGCGAGCGGGATGTTCCCCGCCGCCAACGACTGCTCGGGACCCGACAGCGCGGTCTCGGCTTGTCCCGCCTGCGTCGCGAGTGCGGACCGATACAGCATCGCACCGGCGACGACCACGATCGCGACGACCAGGGCGATCAACAGCTCCCGGGTATGGTCGCGCATCCACTCGAAAAACGTCTCGTCGATCGGTTCGGCAGCCGGACGAGCGGCGGCGCCAGTAGCGGGCATGCGTCAGTCAACGGTCAATGGTGAGCGGAATGAGACCCTAGTGGGCACGGGCCGTCTTGCCCCGCGTACGCCCCCACAGCCCGGTAAATAGGTAGTACGGGAGCCCAGGCGCAAGCGCCGCTCCTTGGATGAACGACGGCCGCGCGGGTCTGGTCGCCATGAGGCCGCCTCTGACTACGACGACCCTGACCACGCGGTCGCCGACAGGGCCACGACCTGCGGTGACCGGTCTGGTATGGTCTCCCCCGCCGCCGATTATTACTCAGCAGTATGGCGCAAGAGTTGCGAAGGATACTCACGACGCTACAGGTGCGACGGGGCATTCATGGATGTGGTCCAGGATGTACGAGCAGGTCCACCGCCGCACCCCGGCGCGCTCGACGCGGTCGACACCGCGTCGGTGGATGGCGCACGCGCCAACGGCACAAGCGGATTGGAACTGACGCACGTCGCCTGCTGCGTCTGCGGCGCCGAAGACTGTACGCCGGCCGCCGTCGGCGAGGACTTCGAGTACCGAAGCAGCGCAGATACGTTCATCGCCATGCGATGCCGCGGGTGTGGGCTGGTGTATCTGGATCCCCGCCCGACGCCCAGTGAGCTGCCGCGAATCTACCCACAGAACTACCACGCGTTCGACTTCTCGCCGGAACGTTTTGGATTCGTCTATCGCGTCCGCCGCGCGCTGGAGGGACGGCGTGCGGTGCAATGGTGTCGCGGATTGGGCGACCATGCCCGAATTCTCGACGTGGGATGCGGCGACGGATTTCATCTCCGCCTACTGCGCGACTTTGGACGGGCTGGATGGAAACTCGAAGGTGTCGATGCCAGCGTTCGCGCCGTGGATGCCGCCCGACGTGCCGGCCTGGTCGTGCATCACGGGAGTGTCGAACAGCTCGACCTGCCGCCATCGAGCTATGACCTGATCCTGCTGATCGCCACGATCGAGCATGTCGACGACCCGCCCGGCGTGCTTCGGGCGGTGCGACGTCTCCTCCGGCCCGGCGGCCGAGTGGTCATCGTCACGGACAATACGGCGACGCTCGACTTTAAGTTGTTCGGCGGGCGGCATTGGGGTGGCTACCATTTCCCGCGCCATTTCAATCTGTTCGATCGGACCACGCTGCAGCGCCTCGGCGAGACTGCCGGTCTCGAGGTCGAGTCGGTCGAGACCGTCGTGAGCCCGGTCAATTGGGTCTACTCGGTGCGCAACACGTTGGTGGATTGGGGCGCCCCGTCATGGATCGTCGAACGATTCAGCCTCCGGTCACCGATCGCCCTCGCTATATTCACACTGTTCGATGCCGCGAACCAACTTGCGGGCGCCGGGGCACTGCTCCGCATCGTGCTCCGATGCCCTGCCGATCAGAACGTCGCTTCAGGCGCAGCGGCCGCGCTGCAGTCGCCTCGCGCCGTGACCGCTCAGCCATCCAACGGCGCGTTACCGGCCGCACTCTGACGGAGGGTCGCCTATCATCATGGCCAATGCTCAGCACGCCCAGCCACCTGTCATCGTCGTCGGTGCCGGACTCGCAGGCCTGACGGCGGCCGCCTTTCTCCGGCGGCGCGGGGTCTCGGTTCGGGTCTGTGAGGCCGGACATCAGATCGCCGGGCTGGCCGCAACCCACGTCGACGCCGACGGGTTCAGTTACGACTTCGGCGCCCATTTCATCACCAACCGGCTCGCTGCGGCGATCGGGGTTAGCGCGGCCTGTCGTCCGGTCGTGCACTACGGCGAGATGGTGCGACTCCGCGACCGTACCTACAGCTATCCGTTCGGTCTTATGCGCGACCCGCACTTTCTCCTGAGCGGACTCGGCGCCCGAGCGGTCCAGTTGATGGCCGATGCTCCAGAGTCGGCGGCGGATGTCTTCCGCCTTCGCTACGGTGCAGCGTTGGCCAATGAGATCGCGATCCCCCTCTTGGAGTCATGGTCGGGCGCCCAAGCAACGGACCTCGCGCCCGCGGTCGCGGGGGTCCTCAACCACAGCGTCGGCCATACCGTACTGCTGAAGCTCAATTCACGGCTTCGCGGGCGCGCGGTGGCAATCGGATACTGTCATGAGCTGCCGGAGACTCGCTACGTCTGGCACGTCTACCCAGTCGGGGGCGTCGCCCTTCTGTGCAAGCGATTGGCGCAGGAGCTCGAGGGGTGCGTGGAGTTAGAGACGCCGGTCGATCAGATTTTCGTCGATCAAGGGCGCGTCGTCGGGGTCCGCGCCAACGGCCACGAACGCCCCGCTGCGGCCGTCGTGAGCACCGCGCCGGTACACGTCCTCGCCCGAATGGTCACCGGCACCGACGCGCTCCGCCCCATGGCGCGATTCCGCTACCGCCCCATGGTGTTCGTGAATCTTCGGTTCACCGGGCGCGGACACCTACCCGATACGATGCTGTGGACCCCGAACGCGGGATCACCCTTCTTCAGGCTCACCGAGACGCCGCGCTCGATGCCGTGGCTCGCGCCCGCCGGCCATACGTTGATCACCGCGGATCTGGGGTGCGAGGTCGGCGACCCGATCTGGCGGTCGAGCGACGAGGAGCTGGGCGAGCGATGCTTGCAGCACCTCGACTGGATCCCGAACGTCCGCCGCCGCTATCTGGGCTGCCGCGTGGTGCGCTCGCCGGTCGCCTATCCCGTCTTCCTTCGTGAATACGAGGCGGATCGCCAGGCTTTCGCGCGATCGACGGGAGTCGAAGGGCTGTATAGCGTCGGACGCAACGGCGAGTTCGCCCACTGGCTCATGGAGGATGTCTATTGGCGGTCGCTCGATACCATGCGGCGACTCCTCCGCGACCACGTCGCGCTCGCCGCCTAAGTCGACAGCCGCGAGCCCGGCGCTAGGACCAGGACACCTCGTACCGGCACACCGCTCCGCTCCGTGCGCGACATTCGGTCTCTCGGACTCGGACCCCGGTGGCGCCGCACATCTCCAGCGCCTTGCGATGCCATCCTACGATGGTCAGGCAGTCCGGCGCGCTGAAGATCTCCGCGTCGTAGGTCGTGAACACGCCCGACGTCGGCCCGGTCTTCTTGTACTCACGGCGCCCCACTTCATAATAGGTCCGATAGATCGACGGCGACCGCTCGAGGAACTCGTGCGGATGGCCCGGCCGCAGAAATCCGCGGTGGACGGTCCCCAAGTTACGCTCGGCGGACGCCTCGCCCAGCCGCTCGAAGAATCGGACGTCACCATTCGCGAGCACGCGCACGATGGCGTCGTCCATCCGTTCGCCCAGCGCGAACGGGTACCACACCACGGGCAAGATCAGCCGGAAGGTCGCCCGATCCTCGGGAGAGAGACTCTCGAGGACCTTGGTCACACCTTGCTTCCCGAAGTGCTCCTCGACAAAGAGCAGCCGCGATTTGAGTACCGTCCCTTTGACCTGCTGCACGCTCTACTCCTCCACATGCCGGTCGATGTGGTCTGCCGATCCGGTGCGGCGCTGGGGCGCCGATGCGAGTCCCGGAGCCGAAGCCTCTGACCATTCTCTGGACGGCGGATCAGTCGCCGAAGTAATGCGGCCGTAGTTCGGTCGCCATCGGCCCGCCACCCGACCGACACGGATCCACGGGAAATACCGCGGTTACGCAAGACGGTTCCACGCCATCGCGCCCGCCGCGCGGCGCCCTCCTCCAGAGTGCGCGCGACGGCGTTGAGTCGCCGATCCGCCACGCAAAGACCGATCGCGCCGCGCACCGGTTGCTCACCGGTTGCTCCCCGTGCGGGTGGGCGTCACCTAACGCGCACCGGGCGCGATGCGAGAACTTCCGCACTACAGGAGTGTCGTGAGATTTCCGATCACTTTCGAGCACCAGGGACGGCAGTTCACGCTGTCGCTGGGCTCTGCATCAGGCACCATGCCGCTCTTCCCTCGCGATGCGAGGGGGGGTGGGGATGACGGGGCGGCGGCGGCAGAATCCGTGGTTGTCCTCGAGGTCAGCGGCGATGCGACGCAGTACGCGTGCGGGGATCCGGGACGCTACCGGGACGAGGATGTGCTTAAGGCCCGGGTCACCCTCTGGTATCACACCCTCCGGCCCTCAGGGCCCCCGCAGGAGCTGGCCGTGACTCGGCGCCCGATCCGGCGCCAGTAAGCCTGCCACCTCCCCTACGGCGTGATGAGCCGTTCGGGATGGGCGTAGACGTTCCCGCTGCGTCCGCGTAAGAGCGCGACCAGGGTCAGCCCCGCGGCGTCGGCCAGCCGGATGGCGAGCCCCGTCGGCCGCGAGACGGCAGCGAGAATTGGAATCCCGGCCGCCGCCGCTTTCTGGACGAGCTCGTAGCTGGCGCGGCTCGTCATCACCACGAATCCGGTCGAGGGCTCCACGCCATCCCTCGCCAACCCGCCGATCACCTTGTCGAGCGCGTTATGGCGGCCGACATCCTCACGTACTACGTGAAGGGCACCGTCGGGGGTCGCCCAGGCCGCGGCATGCACCGCGTTCGTGGACTGGTTGAGGGACTGTCGCGCGGCGAGCGTCGATTCCGCCCGCCACAACGCCTCCGGGTCGAGTGACCATCCCGGCGCCACGCGGCGCGTCGGACGCAGCGCATCAGCGATCGTCTGCACGCCACATAACCCGCACCCGGTCCGACCCGCGAGCTGTCGATCCCGGCCGGCCACGGCCGCCGCCCGGTCGGCCGGGATCATGATCTGCATCTCGACGCCCTGGCTGTACGGAACCACCTCGCACTGCTCGATCTCACCCCGCGAGCCGACGATCTCCTCCGACAGCGAGAACCCCACGGCGAAATCCTCGAAGTCCGCGGGCGTCGCCATCATCACGACGTGCGGGCGCCCGTTGTACACAAATGCCACGGGCACTTCCTCTGCGACGTCGGCGGAACCGGCCACCGCGGTGTCGTCGGCGAGACGGACGCACGGGTATTCCCGATGCGTGCCACTGTACCCGAGGCCGAACAGCGGATGGCCGGGTGTGAGTTGCAGCGGAAGCGGCGCCTCGCTCACCCCGGCGCTCGCTTGCCCAGCGGACTGTCGGCGGGGGACGTCGCGTCCCGACCATTCCCTCCTCCCTTCCCCACGCGCCCGGATTCACCGTCCCCCTGGTCACCCGCGCCACGGGGCACACCATTCCGCTGGCCACGGCCGCTCCCGGCGCCCGGGCGTTCCTGCACGTACTGCCAGCCGAACCGTCCTTTGATGCACAGGTTGCCGCGCGTGATGCTGACGTCGAAGGGGGACGTCACCTTCACGATCTCGTTGTCCTGCACGTGCAACGACAGCGTGCACCCTACGCCGCAATACGGGCAGATCGTATCCACGACCGCCTGCCGGCTCTCATCCCACGTACCGGCGGCCCGGCGGTCGTGCTCGGAGCTGAACATGAGCGCGCCCGTCGGACAGACCGCGATACAGTTCCCGCAGTACACGCACGCCGAACCCGGGAGCGGGATCGAGAACTCCGTCGAGATCCGCGCGTCGAACCCGCGCCCCGCGACGGCGATCGCGAAGGTGTTCTGATAGTCGGTGCCGCACGCCTCGACGCATTTGTAGCAGAGGATGCACTTCCTGTAATCCCGGACGTACAACTCGTTGTCGAGCTTCGTCGGCTGGTGCACCGTGGCGGCGTACTCCGGATCTGGCGCCGCGTGATGCCCCGCGTGCGCCGCGTCTCGAACGCCGGCCGCGGCCGGCGGCGCGGGCGGCCCGAACCGCTCCGGGTGGCACGCGTAGTCGGCCAACCACTCCGAGACGTGCGGCGTGGTCGACAGATCGACGGACGACGCCAGGAACTCGAGGACCATCTTGCGACTGTGGCGCACCCGCGGCGTATCCGTGTGCACCACCATCCCGGCCTCGACCTTCCGCGAGCACGACGGCACCAGGACGCGCGAGTTCTCGACTTCGACCACGCAGACGCGGCACGCGTTGACGGGGTGGAGTGTCTCGAGGTAGCAGAGGGTCGGCAGCACGTTGCCCCGCTGGCGGCAGGCGTCGAAGATGGTCGTGCCTTCGGGCGCCGACACGGCTTCGCCGTCGATCTGCAATTCGATCGATCGCCGGGGTGGCGTGAGCTGGACGAGCGCGGCGGGCGCGGTCATGGTGCGACCGCGTCCTCGAAGAGGTGGAGCCGATTGATCGCCGACTCGATCGCGCTGTACGCGGTCTGCCCCAGTCCACAGATCGACGCGTCCTTCATCCCGAGCCCGATCTCGCCGAGCAGCGCCAACTCATCGGCCACTGAGCCTCGCATCCGTCGGAGGGTGATACGGTGGAGCGCTTCCTCCTGCCGCACCGTGCCGACGCGACACGGCACGCACTGCCCGCACGACTCGTCGCGGAAGAATGCCGCGATCCGCACCAGCAGCGCGCGGATGTCGATCGTGTCGTCCACGGCCATGATGACACCCGATCCCAGCGTCGCCTGCGCCGCTCGTGTTCCTTCGAAAGTTAGCGGGATGTCTAACTCGTCGGGTCGCACGAACAGCCCGGCCGCGCCGCCTACCAACACCGTGCGCAGCGGCCGGCCGCCGCGGACGCCGCCGGCCATCGTGATGAGGTCGCGGAGCGTGGCGCCGAAGGGAACTTCGTACACCCCCGGCCGCTCGATGCACCCGCACAGGCAGAACAGCTTCGTCCCCGCGGACTGCGCGGTTCCGATGGCCGCGAATGCCGCGCCGCCGTCGCGCGCGATCCACGGCACGTTGACCAGTGTCTCGACGTTGTTGACGACCGTGGGCTTCGCGAACAGGCCGAAGTCCACCGGGAACGGCGGCTTGTTTCGCGGCTCGCCACGAAAGCCCTCGATCGAGTTGAAGAGGGCCGTCTCTTCACCGCAGATATACGCCCCGCCCCCGCGGCGCACTTCGAGGTCGAACTGGAATTCCTGTCCCATGACGTGCTCGCCCAACAGCCCGCGCAGGCGCGCCTGGCCGATCGCGTGTTCGATCCGCTCGATCGCCAGTGGGTACTCGCCGCGGATGTAGATGTATCCGTGGGCACACCCCGTTGCATAGGCGGCGATCGTCATCGCTTCGACGAGCGCGAAGGGGTCGCCCTCCATCAGCGCGCGATCTTTGAACGTACCCGGCTCGGATTCGTCCGCGTTACAGATCAGATAGTGCGGCCGCGTCGGCTGCCGGGCCACGGCATCCCATTTCTTCCCCGTGGGGAACGCGGCGCCACCGCGGCCGAGCAGCTTGGCGTCGAGGACTTCGCGGATGACACCCGTTGGTCCGATCTCGAAGGCGCGACGGAGCCCGAGATAGCCCCCCGTGCTCCGATACCCATCGAGGCTCATGGGGTCCACGACTCCCATACGGGAGAGCAGCCGAAGCGTCGGCGCTCCGGCCTGCGGTACCGTCGGGTGCGCGCGCTCGGGGATCCGATCGTCGCCGCGCAGCACGGCCTGCAGCTCCGCCGCCGTCGTCGCGCCGAACAATTTGTCCGTAGGCGTCTCGCCCGCGACCTGGAGCAGCGCGGCCGGCGCCTGGTCGCACAGCCCGAGGCACGGACTCCGAATCCATTGCGGCGCGTCCGGGTCGAGCACCACATGGTCCGCGTGCGGTCCATGCCCGAGGGGCGGCCCCGCGGCGCGTTCGAGCTCGGCGATCATCGCCGTGGCCCCCCGACACTGACACACGATGTCGTCGCAGACATGCAGAACGCGCCGCGGCCTCGGTGTCATCGATAGCAGCGAGTAGAACGTCGCCACCCCGTACGCCTCGGCCGGCGGCACATCGAGACGCTCACAGATGTACGTGAGCGCCCCCTCGCTGATCCAGCCGACCCGCCGCTGCGCCGCCTGGAGCGCCGGTAACAGGAGATCGCGCCGCGCCCGCGCCGCGTGGCCGCTACTCGCGGTACGGCTCTCCTCCGTGCCGACGCGCTCGCCGCCGTCCCACCGCGATGTGGGCGGTCCCAAACACGCGTCCACCGCGGACCGCTCGGCATCGGTGGCATGAGCGAGGCTGAATCGCAGATCCATCCAGTACCTGGTTGTGGGGTCAGTCGCCGGGTACGAGCTCGCGCTCGGCGTCCAGCAGTGCCGCGTCGCTCAGCCGGGCCGGCTCGAGTCGCACCGCGCACGCCTTGAACTCGGAGACGCCCGATTTCGCGTCCCACACATCCGTCGTGAGGACGTTGACGCGCACCTGATCCTGGAAGTGCAGCGTCATGAACACCAATCCCGTGCGGAGCGACCTGTCGATGCGGATCGGCGCGACGACGCTGCCGCGACGTGATGTGATCCGCACGGTGTCGCCGTCGGAAAAGCCGAACAGCGCCGCGTCCTCGGGCGAGATGTCGAGCGTCTCCGGGCGCCGAAGAGGCGATGTATATCCCCCGGTCTGCACACCAGTATTGTACGAGTCCAGGCGCCGGCCCGTGGTGAGTTGGAACGGATACTCGGCGTCCGGCATCTCGACGGGGCCTTCGTGCACGACCAGGGAGAACGGCGCTGCTGGCCCACCGCGCGGGATCGCCCAGAGCCGCTCATGGAGGAAGAGGGCCCCGGGATCGGATTCGTTCACACAGGGCCACTGTAGCCCCTTCTCTGCTTCGAGCCGCGCATAGGACATCCCGCCGAACATCTCCGGCGCCAACCGGCGGACTTCATTCCATACGACTTCCGCGACCGGCGGCCCGATGTCCACGCCCAACCGTTTCGCGATCTCCGTGATGATCCACATGTCGTCGCGTGCGTCGCCGGGCGGCTCGAGCGCTTTCCGTACGCGTTGCACCCGCCGCTCGCTGTTGGTGACCGTCCCCTCCGCCTCGCACCAGCTCGACGACGCCGGCAGCACGACATCCGCGAATTCCGCGGTGCGGGTGAAGAAGATGTCCTGCACGACGAGGATATCGAGACCGGACAGCGCGGCTTGGGTATGCGTTTGGTTCGCTTCGGATTGCGCGGGGTTCTCTCCGATGACGTACAGCCCGTGCACGTGCCCCGCGTGCATCTCCTCGAACATCTCCGTCATCGTCAATCCGAGGTGCGGCGCCATCGTGATGCCCCACGCCTGATTGAACCGTGCGCGCACCGCCGGATCGAGGATGTCCTGGAATCCCACCAACCGGTTCGGAATGGCGCCCATGTCGCCGCCGCCCTGCACGTTGTTCTGACCGCGCAGCGGGTTGACCCCCGACCCGTAACGACCGACGTGACCGGTGAGCAGCGCGAGATTGATCAGCGCGCAGACATTGTCCACCGCGTTGTGATGCTCGGTGATGCCGAGCGTCCAGCAGATCATCGCGCGGTCGGCGCGTGCGTAGTCGAGGGCGACTTCGCGGATGACCGCGGCCGGGACACCGGTCACGCCCTCGACGTACTCCAGCGTATACGGCTCGACGTGCGCCCGATAGGCCTCGTAGTGCTCCGTGGCGTTCTCGATGAAGGTCTGGTTCTCGAGCCCGGCATGAATGATCTCGCGCGCCATCGCATTGGAGAGCGCGATATCGGTGCCCACGTTGAGGCCGAGCCAGCGGTCGCCCCATGCCGCCGAGGGCGTCCGCCGCGGATCCACGACGTACAGGCGCGCGCCGCGGCGCACGCCCTTTAGGACGTGGTGGAACATGATCGGGTGGTTGTCGCGCGCGTTCGCTCCCCAGAGGAAAATGACATCCGTCTCCTCCATCTCGCGGTACGAGCTCGTGCCCCCGCCCGCCCCAAAGACCGCCGCCAGACCGGCGACGCTAGGTGCGTGTCACGTTCGATTACAACTATCGATGTTGTGGGTGCCGAAACCGATCCGCGCGAGCTTCTGCGCCAGGAAGTTCATCTCGTTGCTGGCCTTCGAACACGAGAAAATCCCGAGTGCGTCCCCGCCGTGCTCGGCGATGACGCGGCGGAAGCCGGACGCCGCACGGTCGAGGGCTTCGTCCCAGGTCGCGGTCCGAAGCGACCCATGGTCTCGAACGAGCGGGGTCGTGAGGCGGGTGTATGGTCGGGGTGCCATGTTCAGCCTGTCCTGCGAAAGGGTACCAACCGTCGCGTCCGCGGGCCGAGACTACCGGACCCACGTCGACGCGAAGCATTCTACCTAATCATAAGATGTACGAAGCGCGCCGCGGGCTCCAATCGGCCGGGTCTATGGCCGATAGGTCGTGTCGATCAGAGGCGACGGCTGGCGTCATCCAGGCCCCACATCGACGCGCACTGTCTCCGCGACGCGCAGGAACGCGGCGGCGAGCGGCGTCGGGGGATCGCGCTCCGGGACGATCAGCCCCACGCTCTGCGAGGCGTCGGGGTCCACGAGCGGAATGGTCACCAGACCGTCCACGCCACCCACCACGCCCAGCATCGCTTCGGGCAAGACGCTCGAGTACCCGCCGCGCCGCAGATGCGCCCAGATCGTGATCAGGGAGTTGGTCTCGATGCGCGGCCGCACGACCGCCCCGGCCGCGCGGAAGTGCCCGTCGATGATGCGCCGGTTCTGCATGTCCGGGGTGAGGAGGCAGAGCGACAGCGTCGCTGCCTCGCGCCATGCGACCGTCTCACGTCCACCAAGGGGCCCCGATGCGGGAGTCACCAGCCGATACCGTTCCCGGTAGAGCGGGATCGGCCGCACGTGCGACAGCGCCTCATTGTCGAGGTATGTGAGGCCCACATCGAGGGTGAAGTCGTCGAGGTCGCGCTGAATATCGATCGACGACTGCGAGAGCACGGTGACGGTCGTGCCGGGATGCAGCATGCTGAACGGCCCGGTCAGTTGGGCGACCGCGGCCAGCGCGGAGGGCACGACGCCGAGCCGCAGACGTCCGATCAGCTCGCCGTCGGACTCGTTGGCGACCCGCTGAAGCGCGTCCACATCTCCCAGGATCCGGCGCGCCCAGCCGAGTACCCGGTCGCCCTGCGGGGTGAACCCGCGAAAGCGCTGGCCCCGCTCGACGATGAGGATCCCCAGGTTCTCCTCGAGCTGCTTGATGCCCGCCGAAAGCGTTGGCTGGGTCACGTGGCACGCCACCGCGGCGTGCGCGAAGTGCTTCTCCCGCGACAGCGCAACCAGGTATTCGAGATGCTTGATCTGCATTGTCATCCGGCCCCATCCATTCACCGAATCTAGCGATCGCGGACCTCCGGGCCACGCCTCGAACCCCGCCCGGCGTCAGCACCGGCCCTGATCTCGCGGTCTGCCGGGGTCGGTGGAATCGAGGTGGGTGAGTGTTCGGTGCGGGGGGCTCTCTCGATTGCCTGTCCGATCCCAGCGGGGCTGTACGTCTTCTCTCTGCAACCGGCGCTTCCTCGCCCACTACACCGCCCCACATACCACCCCTCCCGCGACCCCTGATGAATCCTGAGCAACCCAACGAGCGCGACGCACGACCGCGTGGTGCGCATCTGAGCGCGGGGCAGATCCGCGCGTATCTCGATGGCGAGGTCCGCGGGCGCGTCGCGTTCCACTACGGGGTCCATCTCCTCCGGTGTTCGGCGTGCCGGAAGCGGCGAGACTCGGTCGCCGCCCGAGGCTACGAAGTCGCCACGTTGCTCGTGGTCGCGGGCGAGCGATCAGCGCGGCCACGACGGTTGGCCCTGTCAGTCCCAGGGCTGAGCGCGGCGGCTATCGCCATGCTGAGCATCGTCACGCTCGGCGTCACGCTGGCGCGCCGTCCGTCGGCCCACACGCAATTGAGTGGCGGCTCGCGCGTGCAGGACATCTGCTGCTTCGATCTTGATGGCGGGTCGCGCGGTGACGACGGGATGTTGACCGTCAGTCGGACCGGTCAGGTCGTCGATTGTGTCGTGGTCTACGAAGACCACGCGGGCACCGGCGTGTTCGCGTCGGGTGATCCGGTGCGATTCGTTTCGCAGACCGAGTCGTGCAGTGTCGATGGCGTGCTGAGCGCGATCGATGCTGGCCACCGCCGCCGACGGCCCGGCACATGACCCGTCGATTGTATGCCGTGTCGGCCAGCGTGCTCGCGGTACTGGCCGCGGGGCCGCTCGCTGCCCAGCAACCGACCACTCGTCGCGACTCTGCCGCGGCGTCCGACAGCATCCGCGCGGACTCGGCCCGTCACGCGCTGCACCATCTGGCCCCCGTCGTCGTCAACAGCACGCGACTCTCTGGCGCGTCGGAGGAAACGCCGGCCCAGGTCGAGAAGTTGGATCTCAAGCGCGTGATCCCGGGGCCCGAGACCCTCAACAACGCGTTGTTGACCCTGCCAGGGGTGAGCCTGTTCGACGATCAAGGCGCGCGGCTGCAGCCCCAGCTCGAGGTGCGCGGGTTCTCCGTGTCGCCGGTTGTCGGCAACCCGCAGGGCGTGAGCGTGTTCCTCAACGGCATCCGAGTCAACGAGCCTGATGCGCAGGAGGTGAATTTCGACCTGCTGCCATCGGCGGCATTCGACCAAGCGACACTGGTGCGTGGACCGGACGTGTTGTTCGGCCGCAATTCACTGGGTGGAACCCTGCTGTTGACCACGCGTCGAGGAGGCGATACTCCCGAGGCGACGCTGGAAGTCGGCGGCGGGTCGTTCGGCGAGCAAACGCTGACGACGACGCTCGGCGGGAAGCTCGACGGGATCGACGGATTCCTCGCCTTCACGGGCGAGAACGAAGTCGGGTGGCGGCAGGCGACCTCGTCGACTACCCGCAACCTGTTCGCGACGATCGGTCATCAGTGGGGGCCCTCGCACGACAGCGGCGACATCGCGCTCGACATCCAATACGGGCACGACCGGATCTTCGAGGCGGGGTCGCTGCCGGCGAGCTATATCGCCATTAACCCCAAGATCAACTACACCCCGGGCGACTTCTTCGCGCCGGAGGCTGTGGACCTGGCGTTGCGGGGGAATGAGCCGCTCGCCGGGGGTATCCTGCGCGGGACGCTCTTCGGCCGTCGCAACAACGTCGAGCAGTTCAACGGCAACGTTCCGCCCCCCAATACCGATGGCTTTACCTACAACCTCTCCGGCGGCAGCACGCTGGAGTGGACGCGGCCATTTGTCTTGGGCTCGGTGCCGATCGGGTGGACGATGGGCGCCGAGTACTCGCGGGAGTCGGCGCACATCCGGTTGGTGAACGTGGGGGGAGGGCTGCCGGCCTCGATCACCACCGACGCGACGATCCACCAGGACAACGCGGCCGCGTTCGCTCAGGCCGTCGTGTCGGTTACCCCGCGACTCAACATCACGGGCGGGCTGCGGCTCGACTACGTCCACGTCCCCTACCGCGACAGTTTGGATGCGAGCAACGACGGAACCAGCACCTACAACCGACTGTCGCCGGAGATTGGGGCGACGTACCAGTTCACGGACGACATCAAAGGATTCGTCGCCTACAAGAGCGGCTTCCGTGCGCCGGCGCCACTCGAGCTGGCGTGCGCCAATCCCAATGCGCCGTGTTCCCTCCCCTTCTCCCTTGGGAACGACCCCGCGTTGTTGCCCGTGACCACGCGCGACTACGAGGGGGGATTCGACGTCGACTTCGCCGCGCGGACGACGCTCGATGTGGATGCGTTCTGGACCGACGTCGATAACGACATCGTCTTTGCGTCGCCCAACCTGACGCAGGAGTACTTTCTCAACGCACCGCACACCCGCCGCGCGGGTGTCGAGGCGTCGGGGCAGATCGGGCTGCCGGCGGGGTTTCGATTGGTCGCATCGTACAGCTATGTCGCGGCCACGTACCAGAGCACCGTGCTGATCGCGACGTCGGACAGCAACCCGCAGCCGACGAAGCCCGGAGACCTGTTCCCGCTCTCGCCGCTCCACCGCGGCCGACTGGGCGCGGGAGTGACGCATCTCTTTGGGGCGCTCGTGGTGGATGGGGAGTTCGACATCCGTGGCTACCAGGGTCAATTCACGCGGGGTGATGAGTCCAACCAGCGGAAGGAGATCCCCGGGTACACGGTGGCGGGGTTGAGCGCGCGTGCCGACTATCACCGGTTCGGCGCGGCGGTGGGGATCGAGAATATCTTCAATCGGCAGTACTACACCTTCGGGATCGAGTCGCAGAACTTCCTGGGCCCGTACAACCAAAGCAACCCACCGGCGAACCCCATCGTCGAGCCGTTCTATACGCCGGGCTACGCGCGTCGGATCACGGTGACATTGAGTACGCGGCTCTAGCGCACGTCGCGGCACGCCCATCAGTCATCGCGGCGGCTGCCACCAGTAGCGCGCGCCAGGTGTCGGCCTGGGTCGGCCGCCATTTGTATTGACATCGTCTATACATCTACCTTTGGGCCATGGCTACTCGGAGAGTGAGAATGACCCCGCCGGCCCAAACAGAACATCGGCGCGGACGTCCCGCGGGTCGCAAGGACGACGTTATCCAGATCCGGGCGTCAGTTGAGACGAAGGCCGTGCTCAACCGCGCGGCCACTCTGCGTGGACAAAAATTGTCGGAGTTCATACTGGATAGTGCTCGACGGCAGGCTGAGGAGACCATCCTCGATCAACGGACGTTTTTCCTCGACGCGCGGTCGCATACGCAGTTTCTGTCGATGCTCGACCATCCTGCTAAGCCGACCACAGAATTGCGCGCGCGGGCGAGGCGCAAGCCGTCGTGGGAACGATGAGAGCTGGGGGCTGATGGCCGCCGGACGATCGCGAGATTCGATGGCTCAACCTCCGGGGGAGGCGGCCAAGGGAATAACGACTGTCGTGACGTGGACACTCACGCCGACGACGGGCGGCGTCCTCGTGCGCATGGAGCAGTCGGGCTTCCGCCCTGAAGACGAGTCCAACTACAAAGGCGCGGGCTACGGCTGGCAGAAGTTTGTCGGCGCCCTGGAACAGGTGGCCGCAGGGTTGCACCCGCGGCCTGGCGCTGGAGCGCTGTTGCTCACCGGAAGCTCAGAGCGACAAGCTGAGAGCGAGACGCTCAGAACGAGACGCTCAGAACGAGAAGCTCAGTGTGTTGAGCACCGTGAACCGCGGCCCGTAGGACGATTGAAAGATGCCGATCCCTTCGGATGGCCGGATCAGATTGACTCGGTCGAGCAGGTTGAGGACGGTGAGCCGGTCGCTCACCGTGCCGACCCCGGGGATGTGGAAGTCGCGCTGGACGCCGGCGTTCAGCTGAACGACCGTCGGCAGCTGTTCGAGGTCGGCGAATCCGCCACGCAACCCGCTGCTGTAGATCCCGTCGAGAATGAACGTGAACAGCTGCACCTTGTAGCTGGCGCCGGCGGATGCGCCGTACAGCGGCTGATGGTCGAGCACGATCGGGTGGGCGCTGATAAAGGCGAGTTCGTCGGGATCAAAATTGAACTGGCCGGTCACAACTCCCTTTTGCAGATTTCGGCCAATCGTGACGTTGCCGTACGCCGCCAACTTGTCGTCCTCGTAGCTGACGGCGGATTCGCTCCCCCAGATCGTGCCGTGATCGTAGTTGAACGGCGCGAATATCGGTACGACGCCGAACTGCCCGGTATCCAGATAGTGCTCTGTCAGCTCGAAGAAAACGTCCTGCGACAATGTGATCTTCGAGTTCACGCGATGAACGATTCCGGCATCCCACTCGAAATCGTCTTCGGTGAGCGGCGTCGGGATTCCCGGTGGCCCCTCCGCCGTCGTGCCGGCAAATGCCGCCGGTGCGTTCGGTGAAATGCCCAGGAAACTCGGCACCTGCATGTACCGGGCGAACCCACCATGCAGTGTCGTCTGCGGGGTCAGCGCGTAGGTCAGGTTGATCGTCGGGTCAAGCTGGGTGTTCTCGGTAAAGCCGGTGATATCGTCCCACCGCAGGCCGAGATTGAGCTTCAGCCGGTCGGTGATCTGCCAGAGGTCGTTGATGTAGACCCCGGACAGGACGTTGGTCGCTTGCGCGTTGTTGATGACCGTGACCGGTGTGGAGCTGCTCTGATCGCCGCCGGTGTCAACTGGAAATACCAGCGACGTGTCACCGGCGTGGACGCGGTACTCGCCGAGATAGGCCCCGGTGCTGAGGGTGTGGCGGCCCGTCTTGTAGGTCACGTCGCCCTGCAACGTGTTGTCGAGATCGGTGTGCGACGCGTTCGACGCCACACCCTGGAAGATCAGCTCACCGGCGTCGTCGGGCTTGAACCGCTGCGAGATGGAATGCGCCGCGTAGCTGATCTGGTAACGCAGATTGCTGTCCGGCGTCCCGGACAGCGACACCATGCCGAGGTAGTCCCGGAAGTTCAGATACGAATTGATCGCCCCCGAATTGAAATCGCTGACGCCGTTGAGGGTGAACTGCGGCGCCAGGTTGGGAACATTCGGCAGTTGATTGTTGCTGGCGGCGGCCGAGAGCGTGACACTCAGCTCGGTGGTGCCGTTGAGTGGGTAGGAGAAATAGCCGAAGCCTTGGCCCTGATTGGTCAGATTGTGGATCGGGTTGGGGCCTGGGGTGGCCGAGCTGAATGCGGTTTGGCCGTCGGCGTATTGCCCGCTGAGGTAGTAGCTCAACTTGCCGGCGCATCCCGCGTATTGTGCGCTTGGCTGCACCGTGAGGCGCTGGCCGACGAGCAGCGAGACATTCCCGCCGGGCGCATCGCAG
Source organism: Gemmatimonadota bacterium (assembly GCA_003152485.1). Lineage (GTDB taxonomy): Bacteria > Gemmatimonadota > Gemmatimonadetes > Gemmatimonadales > Gemmatimonadaceae > Palsa-1248. The sequence continues at coordinate 115,992 of PMAE01000025.1, forward strand.
CCCGCCTTGGTCTGTATGTCTACGATGCCACCGGTCGCGTAGCTGTAGCGCGACGGCAAGATGCCGTCGAGCAGATCCAGCTTCGACACGAACATCGGATTGAACATCGAGATGAACGGCGGGTTGGTATTGATGTCGATCGGGACCAGCGCGCTGTTGATCTGGTACTGGAACTGAGGGCCTTCGGTGTTCCGGATGTGGATCTGCTGGTTCTGATCGATTGCCACGCCGGGCATCCGGGTCAACACGTCGGTGATGGTGGCATTCTCCCCCTCCGGCAGATTCGCGATCTCGGTGGCGGTGACGCTGTAGTCGTTCGCGCCCGTCGCCGAAACGACCGGGCCATATGCGGGTTCGGCACCGCGCTGGGCTTCGACCTTGACCGTCGGCAACGTCTCGGCGCCGCTCGCGGTCGCTGTTGCAGGCGTCGCACCGGCGGCGGTCAGCGTCAACTCGAGCCGCGTGTCCTGGCCGGCGGTGGCCGTTACCTGAGCGCGGGCCGTGGCCCGTGTTCGGTTGTGCGCCACGAGCATGTACGTGCCGGGGGCGACGCGGACGAGCGTGAACGCACCGCTGTCGGTCGTGGTCGTCCGATACGCGGTCCCGACCAACTCGATGCTCGCCCGGGCAATCGGAGCGCCATCCGCCGAGCGCACCACGCCGGTGATGCGAGTGCTGTCGGCCGCGGTCTCGGTCGCCTGTTGGGCGGCCAGTCGCGATCCGGCGAGCATCGGGCAGAGCGCCAGGAGTGGGCACAGCGCGCAGCGCCGGACGCGCGACCTGCCGGCTCGCGGGGCGCGGCATGTGGCGGGGCGTGCCCCTTGCGATACACTCAAACAGCAATGGGGAGTGAATTTATCCGGATTCTGCTGCACCGTGCACCTTGGGCCGCCGTTCGGGGCATACTAAAGGGGAGTGATTGTGTCGGGATTGGTGGCGGAGGCAACCTAGCTAGCTGATCTCCGGAGCGTCAAGGCGGCTTGACCACGTCCCTTTTCTGTTAGGGTGGACGTTTCCCGTGAGGCGACAGATCCGGGATCAGCCGTTCAGCAGCCGGGACCATACGGCAGCGGACGCGTCGGTGAGAACGCAACGAGCCACGTCTGTTCGACGTGGCTCGTTCGATGGCCGAATTCCAGAGGCTCGTGCGTCGCGCGCACCAACGTGAGGCTGCCCGCGGTCAATCAGGTCACACATGGTTCACCGCGTCGCGGCTCGAAGTAAATGACACCGGGCCGCCGACACCGTCGGCGTAATGTGCCAGCCAGGAGTTCAGATGCGCGCGCGGCGCAGCGATACGGCGTTCACGGCGACGAAGATCGACGAGCCTGACATGAGGAGCGCGGAAATCTGGGGGACGAGGATCCATCCCAACGAGTGGTAAAACGCCCCAGCCGCCACCGGAATCGCGAGCACGTTGTAGACGGCCGCCCAGGCCAGGTTCTGCTTCATCTTCCGGACCGTCGCGCGGCTCAGACGAATCGCATGGGCGACGTCGGCAGGGTCCGATTTCATCAGTACGACCTCGGCGGCCTGGATCGCGACGTCAGTCCCTGCCCCGATAGCGATCCCAATGTCCGCCTGCGCCAGTGCCGGGGCGTCGTTCACGCCGTCGCCCACCATCGCGGTCACCTGGCCTTCCCGCTGCAATCGCTGCACGTAATCTGCTTTCTGCTCGGGCCGCACTTCGGCGAACACGCGCGCGATGCCGACTTCTTTCGCGACGCGCTCCACCGTGACTGTCGCATCGCCGCTGAGCAGCACGGAGGTGACACCCAGTGACGCGAGATCACGGATCGCAGCGGCCGACGTCGGACGGATGGCGTCCGTAACGCCGATGACGCCGAGTGCCTGTCCCCCGACGGCCACATACGTGAGTGATCGGCCCCGTGCGGCGAGCGCGTCGCCGGCGAACCGCAGGGCGCCTAGATCGATCTGTTCACGCTCGAGCAATGCCGCGTTGCCGAGGGCCAGTGTGGTCCCGTTCACGCGGGCCGTGATCCCCATGCCTGGCACGTTCTGGACGGCAGTGGCGGAAAATCCGGGGGCCAATCCCTTGTCTGTCGCCGCGCGGGCGATCGCCGCAGACAACGGGTGCGTCGACTGCGCCGCCGCCGCAGCCGCCGTCCGAAGTAGCTCGTCCGCGTTCCCGCCCGGCGTCGGCTCGATGTCAGTGACGGTGGGGCGTCCCTCGGTAATGGTGCCGGTCTTGTCGAACACGACTGTGCGAACCCGGCACAGGCCTTCGAGCGTCGCGGCGTCTTTGATCAAGATGTTGTGCTTGGCGCCAAGTCCTGTTCCAATCGCCACCGCGGTGGGCGTCGCCAGTCCCAGCGCATCCGGACAGGCAATCACGACCGCCGAGATCGCGAAGGTAAGTGCCTTCAGAAATGGCGCCCCCGAGATCGTCCAGGCCGCAAACGTGGCGACGCCTGCGCCGACGGCGACGACGACGAGCACTCCCGCCGCCTTGTCGGCGAGCCGCTGTCCCGGTGCCTTGGAGTTTTGCGCCCGTTGGACGAGGGCGGCGATTTGGGCGAGCACGGTATCGTTGCCCACCTTCGTCGCGCGCATGGTCACGGCGCCACTAACGTTGATCGAGCCACCGACGAGGCTCGCGCCGGGCGTCTTGTGGATCGGCGCGCTCTCGCCGGTGACCAGTGACTCGTCCACGTCCGTGTCGCCAGCGACGAGCTCGCCGTCGACCGAGATCTTGTCGCCGGGACGGAGGCGAAGGAGATCTCCGACGACGACCGTTGACGTGGCGACGTTGACCTCCTGGCCGTTCCGAAGCACGCGGGCAGAGGGCGGCACGAGCGCGAACAGCGCACGGAGCGCGTCCGTCGTCCGGCGTCGTGACTTCATCTCCATCCAATGTCCGAACAGGACGAACGTGACCAGCATCGCCGCCGCGTCATAGTACGTCGCGGGGTCACGAATGACCGTGAGATAGACGCTGGCGACGTAGGCCGCGAGAACGCCCGTCGCGATGAGGACCGACATGTCGAGCGTCCGGCGGCGGAGAGCGGCAACGGTCCCGGCGAGAAACATCCACCCGCACCACCAGACGACGGGCGTCGCCAGTACGAATCCGATCCAGTTTGCCGCTGGTGCACGTATGAGCGGCGGTATGCCGGGTACCGTTCCGCTGAGAAGCACAAGCGGAAGCGTCAGGGCCAGGGCGACCCAGAATCGGCGACGAATGTCGCCCTCCATCGATGCCGCCATGGCCGGGTCGGAGGCCATCGCACTGTGATCATGGTGCTGGTGCACTTCCAAAGGAGGTCCGGCGAACACCGCCCCTCTCTCTCCGCTCACGCCACTGTGCCGAACAGCAGCCCGACGGTCGCGGTGACTGCCATGGCCAGCGCGCCCCAGAATGTGACACGTAGTGCGCCAATCATGACGGCCGCGCCGCCCGCGCGTGCGGCCAAGGCGCCGAGAATCGCGAGCGATACCAACGAGGTTCCAGCGACGAACGCGATCACATGTCCCGCCGGGGCCAAGCCAGTGACCAGGAGAGGCATGGCGGCTCCCACGGCAAAGCTTGCCGCCGACGTCAACGCCGCCTGCACAGGACGCGCCCGGAGGGTCTCGGAGATGCCCAGTTCGTCGCGGGCATGCGCGCCTAACGCGTCATGGGCCATCAGCTGCTCGGCGACCTGGTTTGCAAGCGACGGACTGAGCCCGCGAGCCACGTAGATCGCCATCAGCTCCTTGTGCTCGCCCTTATCGTCTGCCGTGAGTTCCGCCCGCTCCAGCGTGAGCTCGGCCTGCTCGGTATCCGCTTGGGAGTGGACAGAGACATACTCACCGGCCGCCATCGACATGGCCCCAGCGACCAAGCCAGCCACCCCTGCGACCAAGACGTTGCCGTGAGTCACGTGTGCGGCCGCGACGCCAATCACCAGGCTCGATGTCGAGAGGATACCGTCGTTCGCGCCCAGCACCGCCGCGCGCAACCACCCGATGCGCCCGGTACGATGTTGTTCCTTCCCGGCTACGGGCATTGCTTCCGCGGTGAACGGACTCCCGCGACCGTGATCACGAGTTCACTCCCCCCCGGGACCGAGCTCCCGCCGCATGGATCGGTGCACATGTCCATGGGCCTCGACGATTCTACACAGGGAAACAGGATGCCGCGCCGGCGCCGCGTCAACCGGCGCCGGCACTGGCCTTACGCTTTGATGAAATCCAGCAGGTCGGTGTTGAACTGATGCTGGTGCGTGCTCATGAGCCCGTGCGGCGCCCCCGGATACACTTTGAGCGTTGAGCCCGTGATCATCTTCGAGGATCGCAGCGCCGCGGCGCCGATCGGCACGATCTGATCGTCATCGCCGTGGATGATCAGGGTCGGCACGTCGAACTTCTTGAGATCGTCCGTGAAGTCCGTCTCCGAGAACTCCTTGATGCAGTCCAGCGCCCCTTTGATGCCGACCTGCATGCTCCACATCCAGAACGCGTCGCGAAGTCCCTGCGACACCTTGGAGCCGGGGCGGTTGGCGCCGTAGAACGGTGCGCTCAGATCTGTGTAGAACTGTGACCGGTCGGCACCGAGGCCGGCGCGAAGCTGGTCGAACACGGTGATCGGGAGTCCGCCGGGGTTGGCCGCTGTCTTGAGCATCAGCGGTGGGATCGCGCTGACGAGCACCGCCTTGGCCACACGGGACGTCCCGTGCCGACCGATGTAGCGGGCCACCTCGCCGCCGCCGGTCGAGTGGCCGATGTGGACCGCATCGCGCAAGTCGAGCGAGTCGGTCAGCGTCGCCAGATCGTCGGCGTAGGTGTCCATGTCGTTCCCCGCCCACGTCTGGCTCGACCGCCCATGGCCGCGGCGGTCGTGCGCGATGGCGCGATAGCCATGCGAGGCCAGGAAATTCAATTGGTCATCCCAGGCGTCGGCATTCAGCGGCCAACCGTGACTGAACACCACCGGCGTCCCCGTGCCCCAGTCCTTATAGAAGATCTCAGCGCCGTCTCTCGTCGTGACCGTGTTGGGTTTGCTGTCGCTTCTCGTGATCGTGCTCATGGGTCGCTCCGCTGCATTGGGGGTTGACACAACATACGGGCGATGCGACCACAGAGTATCCCCCCAACATGCCAGCACGGTAACGAGTCACGTGGCAACAGCGCTCCACTACTCCTCTGAAATCCCCGCCGGAGTCGTCACTGCCGAAGGTCGCGGCGAACGACAACCGAGCAGGTGGTCGTCCCGCTAACGTTTGTTGCGTCCAAGTAGTGGGGCGAGCGACGGAATCAGCGGTCGTGATCCGAACCGCCGTGGGGAGGATTGCTGCCGGTTCCACGCCGCGGGCGGTGTTGCCGGAGCTACAGCCGCACGATGGCCGCCGCCCAGGCGGCCTGATCCTCGTTGCTCTTATACATCGCGTCAACATCCACGACGATGGTGTCGGCGTCGCGGCGGACTGACAACCGATCCATGTTGCGTGTCGCTCGCCCCGAGATGAACGTGCCATCGGGCTGATACTTTGAATGGTGCTTTGGACACTGAAACCGTGCGTCGGCCTCATCCCACCGCAGCGCCGTGTTCTGATGGGGACATGACAGATTGAACGCATATACGGTGTTCTGCCACCGTACTAGAATCACCTGGTTGTCCCGATCGATCTGCACGCCGTCGGTCGCGGGTACCGGATAGGTCGGCCCAGCGCCTACTCGCGCGAGCGCTGAGACCCAACGGACGGGGAGTGCTCCGGCGATCGTCGGGTGTACGCCGACCGCCCCGAGTGCGGCCACAGTCGCCGCGGCTGCCTCTCGCAAGAACCCGCGCCGATCGTGGAGCGTGCAATTCGCACAATCACCGGTCGTCGCTTCTGACGCCGGTGTGCCTGGAGGATGCATTGGTATGCTCATGGTATGACTGTGTAAGCCGTTGAAACGGTGCTCGGTGCTCGGTGCCGGGCGTCGGCGTCAGCTAATGCTATTGAGTACGGTCCCTGCCAGGACGATTGAGGCCCAAAGGACGACGCTCACGATCGAGGTCATCCGCAGCCGAGCCCACAGCGGATCGCGCGGCTCCCCTCCACTCCGGGCCCGCAAGGTTGTCTCAGTCCGCTTGAGGACGTACCCGTTTACCAGCAGCAGCCCAACCAACGCCATCTTCATCCAATACACCGGCGACGATGCAAAGGTCTCGACATCGGCGGTGAGCTGTAGAATCCCACTCGCAAAAAGGACGCCGAGGCCCACGAGTACAGGACGGTGCACGGCGCCGAGTTCGTCCAGCGCGTGCAACCGTCGGTCGGGCGTCGCCCGGACAGCGCGGAGCGTGGCGCGATCCGCCGCAACGGCAAAACCGCCGCCGAAGAGGAGTCCTACTAAATGGAAATATGTGACAGTGCTCGACACCGCCTTCGAATTACTGTATGTCGACTGCCACGGACCGAGGAAGTGTGCCAACGCGTGGATAACGGTGTGCACGGCGTCAGTGATTCCAGATCCACATCATAATCGTGCCAGCGCCTGCGACACCAATTGACGCCTCGGCGAGCGATCGATGCATGTCCGCGTTGGATAAGCTGTGCTTCGCCCCCCCGCCTGCTGCGCCGGTCGCTGCAAATCCCACATCGGACACCAACATCAGGACGGTGTGTACGATCCGCCGCGTACGACCGACGGGCTCCTTGCGCGACTCCCACAGGTTCCAACCGCCGGTGATCGTATTGAAGCCAAATAGGACGCCAAGCCCCCCGGCCACCAAGGTGTGGGCCGTGAGCAGACCCGGCGGAACGCGGGGCGTGTCCGGGTGTCGGCCCGCCGGGACAAAGCCCAGTTGCTGCTGATCCTGCAGCAGACGCTCGCCCAATACGTACTCGGCGGCGAACAGCGGGAACTCGACATAGCTCCCGATACGGTGCATCGTCAGGCGCCGATAGTACCAGTCGCTGTACTCAATGGCGCGCGGGCGCTTGGCTCGGGGGGGAGTGGTGTCGACCGGCGCGAATGCCTCCCCGCCGAGGTCCGGACCGCTGTCTGCCCCGCGGGTGAATCCGTCCGGACGGGCGCGAGGCCCGACGATACCCCGAGCCGCATCTCCTCCGGAAGGATCAGTTGTGATAGGAGTGCTGGTGCCGGCCGCTGCCGCCAGGTCGCGATCGGGCGAAGTCTCGGCCGATGTCGCGAACAGGGTGTCCCGGCCGGCGGCGGTCGATACGTTACCTGGAGCCGAATCGGGACGAGTACCGGTCGTCCCGAGACCTCCCGCGACCAACGAGGCGATGAGCGCAACGTGGATCATTTAGACACGTGGTCCGGTCGTGAGTGTGACGGGGCGCGGTCCGCGCCACATCAGTGCTGAGCGACGATAGAACGTGCGGACCGGCCGGATTGTGACACGGCGTATGCTAGCGATTGCGACCGCCATGGCAATCCTTGTCGCCCCAGTCAACGGCGCGGCATCGCCCGTCCGCGCGTCATGGCTCCGCGTCGCCGGGGTGGCGTGCGACACGGGCGGCCGCGACAGTATCGCCTCGGGTTCGATCACCGGCATCGTGCGCAGCGGTACGTCGCGACTGCCACTCGCGGAGGCGGTGATCGAGGTGGACGACGGCGCTGACCATCCGGCCGCCGGACACGTGTGCACCGTGTGGACGGACACCGCCGGCCGGTATGTGGTCGATCACGTCGCGCCGGGCACCGTGACGTTGCGAGTCACCCGCGGAGGCTTCGACAGTCTGTCGGTGCAGGTGACGGTGGCCGCGCTCGGGATTGTGCGCCTCGACGTGACGCTCGCCCCGACGCTCGTGGTGCTCGATTCGGTCCAGGTGCCGGGAGTTGCGCCGACGCCCTCTCCCAGGTCCGCGCTCGAGAGCGGCGCCCAGGGTCCCGATACATGGCGCTGGCAGGGATCGCCCGCGGACGCGGCTGCGTCCACGGGCGAGCCGGATGTGTTTCGGGTGCTCGATGGCGACCCGAACATCGCGATGCGCCCCGAGTGGCCGACCGCGCTGATGGATCGCGGCGGGCCCGCGGGCCAAGTCCTCGTCCGCATCGACGGGTTGCCGCTCTGGAATCCAGTTCACGCTGGAGGCGCCCTCGCCGCGATATCCCCGGATGCGGTCTCCCGTGTGACCCTCCATGACGGATCGCTGCCGGCCGAATACGGCGACCGATTAGCAGGGGTCCTGGACGTTGACACACGGGATTCGGCCGTTGGGGCATCTTCCGGGAGCGCCGCCATCGGTCCCGCCGCCGCCCGGGCAATGTGGACGAGTCCCTTGGCGATCGGCGATGCCTTGGGAAGCGTCCTGATCGCGGGCCGGGTCAGCGACCGTGGCGTTTCGACGCTGCAACCCAACGCCGCCGGGTTCCGCGACCACTGGGCCGACGGCGTAGCGACGGCGTCGTTGGCGTCCGGAGCAACGTCGATCCGCGTCGTGGCTGCGGGTAGCAGCGACCGGGTGGAACCCGACGATGAATTGGTGCCTGACGGGGTGATCGTTGCTCGCACGCAGACGCCCTGGCAGACGCAAACCGTGGGGATGATCTGGACACAGCGCCTGGGCGAGGGGACCCACCTCACGTCGCGGATCTCAAACGCGACGTTTTCCGCGACAGTGCCTGGGCAGATCGATATTGCGGCTCCCACGCTCGAGAGCGGCGTGCACGAGGTAGAAGGCTCGACTCAACTCTCGATGCGCCACACGACAATTGGTGCCGTTGTCGACGCGTTGGCGCTGCGGTACCGCGTTACCACGGACGGGGGGGACGTCAGCGGAGATGTGGCCGGTGCGGGCGGCCTGGCACTCAGGCAGGACGATGGGGCCCGCCGGACCTTGGACCTGAGCGGCCAGCCGATTCTCGCGGGTGCCTTCGTGCAACAGGCCTGGGGCCCGTTGGACAGCGCGTGGCAGATCACGACCGGGCTTCGGGCCGCAGCAATGACTGGCACTACGCCCAGGATCGAGCCGCGGCTTGGTGCGACACTGCGTATCGCCCCAGGCGTCACCGCGTCAGCCGGGCTGGCACGCACCCATCAGTACATCCAGTCGTTGCGCGATCCGGACTCGCCGTACGGCGCCCAGATCGGACTCGACTTGCCGGTTGGGGCGGGAATGGGCGGCATGCCGGTCGCTCAGAGCGATGCTGCCACGGTCGGCATCGGCGCGCAACTCGGTGCCGTCGCGCGCCTCACAGTAGGCGGCTACGCGCGTCGGATGTCGGGGCTGGCGATCGTCAGTCCGGCGAATCCGAACGCGTTCGCCGTGTACGGGTTTGACCGCGGATCCGGACGCGTGACCGGGGGCGGACTAGAGCTGGACGGCGGCACACACCGCTTCACGTGGCAAACCGCATACGGCGCTGGTACCACAATCGAGACTTTCGACGCAATTCGATATCATCCGGCGGCTGCGATCGGACAGACTGTGTCCGCGGCGGCGGCCGTTCACCTCGACCGGGCCACGCAGCTCCGCGTGGCGAGCTGGATCGCCTCCGGGCGGAGCACTGCATCGCTGGACGCTGTGTCGGGGGGACGCGACGGCGATGACGATGGGGGCGCGTCGGGAGGGCGCGACGCCGACGATGATGGTGCTCCGACCACGGCCGCGCTTGCGGACCGATTCCTCCCCTCTGCCGCGACATCGATGGCGTCCGTACCAACTTACATGCGCGCCGACATCCAGCTGCGCCGCGATTGGCGCGCCGGGCCCGCCGGCGGTCATCTCTCGACGTTCGTGACGCTCGCCAATGTGTTCAACCACGACAACGTTGCAGGATCTCTCCCTGGGGCATTGGGCGCCCCGCCCCGCCCTATTGTGCTGCTTCCACGCTCGCTGCTCGTCGGCGTGAGCTGGCTGTATTAGCGGGCGTCGGTCGCGATCGCCCCTGCAATGATCCGCAGCCGGGATGCGTACCAACCCCCGGGCCGGATGCGCCCGTCCGCAGGTCGCGCGATCGATGTCACAACGCGGCACCTCGCACGCTCACTGCATGTGCCCGCGACGGTTTGATGGAGGGACCCCACGAGGGTGCCGGCTACGTCGATGCCGTCGCGGCGCTCTTTGACGCTCGGTATAAGTCGCTATTTCGGTACCTAGACCGACTGACGGGCGACCCCGACCTGGCCATGGACCTCGCCCAAGAGACCTTCGTGCGGCTCTATCGCCGCGGTACAATGCCGGACGATCCGCACGCATGGCTTACCACAGTCGCCACGAATCTATTTCGCGATGACCGGCGGGTGCGTCGTCGCCGCGACGAGCTGATCGCCCAGTGGATCGCGGATCCGGTGCTCGCCGCCGATCCCTCCGACACGGACGACGCCGTTCTCGCGGGTGAGGCGCGGGCGCGCGCCCGAGCCGCGCTCAATTTGCTGTCACACCGCGACCGACAGCTGTTGATCCTGCGCCACGAGGGCTATAGCTACCGCGAGCTTGCGCGCGCGGTTGGTGTGGCGGAGGGCAGTGTCGGCACCATGCTGATCCGGGCGACCAGCGCATTTCGGAAATCGTTGCCCGATGCAATCGATGCGGATACCCGAGCCGCACAACGCCGAGGGCGCCATGCATCTGAGTGATACTGCGTTGGGAGCGGTCTTCGATCCGGCGGGNNCGCGTGCGCACGCCGCCGACTGTGCGGAGTGCGGGCGCGCGATGCAGGACGCGCGGACCGCGGATCGGGAGGTCGCCGACGCCCTCTGCGCACTCGATCATCCGCTCCCACCCACACCGTTCTCCGTGATCGTGGCGCGCGCGGCACAGCCAGACATCACGTCGGACCTGATGCCCGGCGTCATGAGAGGGTGGCTGCGCGCTAGCGGCAGCCGCCCAGCGATGCGGCGGATAGCGACCCTCGTGGTCGCCACGTCGGCGGTTGCGCTGGCGGCTGCCCTGGCGGCAGTACCGCGGTCGCCGGTGCGCCATTTGGTCGCTGCCTGGGTCGCGCTGCATCACCAGTCGGGCACTCCCGTCCCGGTCGCGTCACCGCCACCATCATCGACGCCTGGGCCACCGGCGGCGACTACGCCGCGCGGGATTGCGATCATCGCAAGAGGTCACCTGGTGTTGACCTTCCGCCTACCGCAACCGGCGGGCGCGATTCGACTGACGATCGCTCCCGCTCCCGATCCGAGGGGTCCTCGTGTGTCGGTCTTGGCGAGCGGCGATGGCGTGACGTACCTGGTGTCGCGAGACACGATCGCGATCGACAATCGCGCGGCGTTGAATCTCGATTACGATGTCGCGCTGCCGCCGCCGTCGCAATTGCCGGTGGTGTCGATCCGCGTAGCCGGCCGTGTAATCTTCGCGCGGCGCGGCGCCAGCATACAGACAACGGGTATCAATCAGTCTGGGACCCTCTATTCGATCCCGCTTTCCGTCGCAGAGCCCGCGGCGCCGTGATCGCGACTGCCGCGGGACGCCAACCGGGTGGCGTTGCGGCCTCGAAGTGGAGGCCGGTTAGGGGCCGAACACTGCGCCGTGCGGCATCGCCATCCCCTTCACGCCGTTCGGCCAGCTCGCGCGCATGTAGCTCACGCCGGGCGACGTCGCACCAGAGTCTTTGAAGGTCGCGTCCCACGATAGCTGGCCGGTCGCCGCGTCGAAATGGAAGACCTTCACCACCGGCTGGCCGTCTCCCTGATCGGTGACGACGATCCGGTCGCTCCCCGGATCGACCGAGGCCCAGTGGGGGAAGAAGGTGGTGTCGGTGGGGAATGACGCGACCTCCTTCGGGTGCGCCGGGTCGGCGATGTCGATCGTCGCGTACCGGTGTGCATAGGCGATCGGCATGACCATATAGTGGCCGATGATCACCGGCACCGAGCAGCCGAAGTTCCGCGGCTTCGCCTCCGACATCGCCATCACCCGTTCGATCTTCGGCGCGTCGGCGAGCCCGGTGATGTGGAAGAAGCCGCAGGAGTAGCTATTCATGAACACGCTGCCGTCGGCGAGCGCGCGCACCTCGAAGGGGAAGAAGTGCGCCGAGTCGCCGGCGACGGCGGGGACCGCGAGCGTCTTGAGGAGTGTGAGGTCGGAGAGCCGCCAGACCTGGACCACGTTCGCGGTGATCTCCGTGTCCATCGGCGCGCTGGTGGTCACGATGCGGTCGGAGCCTGGGACGAGGGCCAGCGCGTACGTGCGGATCCTCGCGTCCGGGAAGGCCGAGTCTCGCGACCAGCCCACCCGGACAAACTTGCCGTCGCCATCGAACTCGGCCAGTCCTCCAGGCGCCCCGGGGACAGTCGAGTCGCCGAACTGCACGGTCGCGATCACGTGCCCGTTTGCGAGCCGCGCGAAGGAGTGGAGCTTCCGGCCATGTGGGACGCTCGCCAGTCGGCCGACCAGGCGTGGGGCCGTGGGTACGCTGAGATCGAAGAGGAAGGACTTGTCGCCGCTGTAGTCGTTCGCGAAGAGGAAGCCCGTCGCCGGCATGGAGAACTCGGTGTGGTGCGGCATGCGACCGTTCGAGTCCACCGTGATCGCGGCCAGGACGGCGCCGTAGTGTGCGCTCGACGGATCGCCATCGAGCACCGTCATCATGTCCAAGCCGGGTGCGGTCGCGTTGCCGGTACCGGCCCACGCGTAGATGTGGCGCGAGGGACCCGACGCCGCCGACTTTGGCGCATCGCGACAGGCCACAAGAAGCACCGCGAGCAAGCCCGCCGAGATAACCGGAACACGCATCATGCATTCCCTCCTGGGAATTTGTGGCGGGCGGACCGGGCCAATACCTGCTGTCAGCGTCGGGATGACCGCTATGGTGGGAACATCGCGACGACTTTGAACGGCTCAAAGGGCTTGGCAGGAGCGATGATGCAGAAATGCTAAGGCATAAGCAATTCGTCGAACGGATGGAGGCCGGCTAGTGGACAATTCTGGTATCCGAGCCATTCAGAGCGGCGACCGCCAAGGGCATGCTGGCTGATTTCACACGATGGCGGGACGCCAAGATCTCCGATACACGCGCGAAGAACAGCGTTCAGTAGCGGGCCGTCTTCCGCCGATGCACGAAACCGCCGCGACGCGTCATTACGTCCCACGCCGGACGTGCCTTTGGCCGATTCCTTAGGAATCGGAGCCGGGGCCGCCAGGCGACCCGCACTCTTTCCACAGCGTTTCCCAATTCCACATCCGGGACGTTACCGTGTTCGGCAACGGGAATCCGAGCTGATGCGCGAGCATACATACCTGCCCGCGATGGTGGGCTTCGTGAGACAGCATGTAGCACAGCATTTCTACGCCAACCGGCCAAGGCCGGGCCCAGCCGTCTCTGCGAAACTTCTTGACGCGGCCGCCGGCACCGCCGAGCGCTTCAGCGAGCATCTCCGCGCAACGAGCGGCGCTCTCGGTCAATGCCGCACGGGCTTGCCGCGGCGTGCAGTGCGCGCGGTTGAGCTGGGGTGGAGCCTTCAGGTGCGGAGCGGTAAGCCTGATCCACTTGACGCGGACATTGTGCAAATGCGTGAAGATCGCCGCAATAGTGCGGGCCTTGCCGGGCGGTTTGGCTCTCCAGACGGTCGGGTCAAGATGTTCGATGAGAATCTGGTTCACGCGATCATTGGCGGCAAAGATCTGGACCGCGGATCGGCCAAGTTGCGTGTGAACCTTGGGTGAACGTGTGGTCACGGCTCCCTACTCCTCGACCTGATAGTGCTTCCGGGCCGTCTGATCTGCAGTGAGAGTGAATGGAAACGTCGCACACTCGCCCGCATTTCGCACGCGCACCCAGTCGATCAGGGCGACCACCCCAAGAGCCGGGGCGGGCTAGGGAACGGCGCCGGCGTGATGCTCGGTCCGCTGAAAGGCCAGGAACTGGTGAATGGCGGTGAGGGCGACCGAGTCGGCGGTCGTAATGCGGAGCGCACCTCCGTTGGGGAGGTCCGACTCCGTGTAGGTGATCAGGGTGTGCCGCGTAGCCATGACTGAGACGCCGGGCACGGTCTTCATGTGAATGAACATCGGCATGGAGAAATCGCCGGCACCGAACGCGCGTTGCATGTCGCGGAGATGCGCTCGGATGCGCGCCACGCCAGCGGAGTCGTCGACGTTGCGCACGAGGACAATCCGGCCCCCGTCAGGGAGCGACTCGAAGCCGTGACTGGATGTCGTCTGATCGACGCCCATCGTTTGCTGGCCGCGCAACTGCATTGCGCGGTACCCCGTGTCGGCCGGTTGCTGGGCTAGGGCCGGCGTTGCGAGTAGCAGCATCGCGACGAACGCTCCGGACGCCGCACTCTTGCCTATGTTGGTAGGATCGCACATTACTCTGCCTCCCCGGTTATCAGGTTGGAGAGCAGAGTAGGGTCCAACGCGGATCGCCGCTGGAACGAAAGTCTCACTTCCCGAATCATGCTCGATCTGGAGACACTGAGCCGGGCGCCGCTGATCGGAGACTTGTCGCTCGCCGCCCGACGAGTACTCGCGATCAAGGCGGTCGTGCGCCGCTACGCAGCCGGTGCGGCACTATGGAGCGCCGGCGACCGGGTGAATTCTCTGGCCATCGTACTCGAAGGCCGCGTGCGCGTGGTCCGAGAAGGTCGCGGGCGGCAACACGTGCTGCACTCCGAGGGGCCCGGTGGGACGCTGGGCGAGGTCCCGTTGTTTACCGGGGGCCCTGCCCCGGCCACCGCGCTTGCGGCCCAGCCGACACGCTGTCTCCTGCTGACGCGAGAGACAATCGAGGCCGCGATGGTCGCCGATCCGGCCGTGGCGTGGCTGCTGCTCGAGAAGCTCGCCCAACGCGTACGGACTCTCGTTGAGCGTGTTGACCGGTTGGCGATGGAGACCGCGACCACGCGGCTGGCCCGCTTGGTGCTTGCGGAGGTCGAACAGAGCGCCAGTGATGTGATCACACTCGGTATAACGCAGACGGCGCTCGCAGCTGAGCTCGGGACGGTGCGTGAGGTCACGGTTCGGGCGCTGAGAGCACTCCGGGAGGCTGGGCTTGTCGAATCGGCTGGTCGCGGCCGGCTCCGCGTCACCAACCGCACCGGCCTACGGCTTCTGATTGCGGGTACGCGTGGATGACGGATGCCACCTGGAGGGAGATCCCCCATCACCGCGCGCGGCCGGTGATTCGGTGCACGTAGGCCCTGCAGCGATCGCCAACGCTACCGAGCGCGAGCCGGGCGTCGAGGGACCAGCGCCCGGAACCAGCGACGACCAGGAACAACAATCCCATGAGCATCGCCCAGTCGGTTCGGGCTTCGGCCTCCATCGGCCAGAACCCTTTGGCGAGCAGGATCGGTAGCTTCGTCGCGAGGATCGCGACCGTGATGTCGATGAGCAGAGGGATCGCGGCGAGCCGCGTGGCAAGCCCGATCACGAGGAGTGCGCCACACACGATTTCGACGGCCCCGACGAAGGGCGCCATCACGCCGGGGTGCGGGATCCCGATCTTCGTGAATCGGCCGATCCCCCAGTCGGCAGGCACGAGGAATTTCTTGATCCCCTCAAGGAGGAAGACGACCCCGACGCCGAGCCGGACAAAGATCGTTCCCGCGAGGCCGTCGGGTCGTGAGGAAGGAGGAAGGGTCACGACGCGTACTCGATGAGCGTCATGAACCCGTAGTCCATGTGAAGCTGCTGGTGACAGTGAAAGAGCGTGTGCCCCGGATTGTTGGCGACGAGGTCGACCTCGACCCGGCCGAATCCCTTGACCACCACCGTGTCCTTCATGACGCCCGCCGTGGGACGCCCGTCGATTGACACGAGTTCGAAGAGATGTCGATGGATGTGGATCGGGTGTTGGTCGTCGCTCTCGTTCCGGAAGGCGAGCCGATAACGTCCGCCCTCGTGCACGCGGATCGGGTCGATGGTTGGTGAGGCGGCTGGCGGCATGAGCCCGCCCGCGGCCTCCGGGTAGGACTTGTCGTTGATCGTCCAGCGGTTGAAGCCGCCCTTCCCTCCGTTTCGCTTGCGGAACACCAGCTCGATCCGGTCATCCGGCCGCGGGGGCGCCGCGCCAGAGCCACCAAAGGCCGTGTAGTCCCAATGTAGGTTCTCCGGCTTCCGCCACACCGGAGGGCCGTGCTGGCCGGCGTATTCGACAACGACGCCCATCCCGCCAGTTCGATCCTCATCGTGCGTGGTTCCGAGAACCCACACCCCCGGTTGGTTCATCTCGACCACCGCATCAATCCGCTCGGCCGGGCCCACGAACAACGTCTCGACTGATTGCGGGTTGGGAACAGGATTGCCGTCGAGCGCGACGACCGTGAATCGATGACCCGCGAGCGCGATCCGCCGGACCTCGGTAGCGCTCGCGTTGAGGAGTCGTACCATCATGCGCTCCCCTTCCTTCACCCGGATCGGCTCGCCGTGCCCGAGCGCGCGATCGTTGATCGAGAATCTTCGGTAGCCGACCTCGAGTCCATTGGGCTTTCCCAGGTCCTTGTCCGCGGGCGCCTGTTGCTTACGGACATCGGCCGGAGGCTGGTCGGGGTCTTCCTCTTCCTCCTCCGTGTTCGTGAAGAAAGGATCCCACTCCCTGAGCGCGAGGAAGACCTCGTGATCGTACCGGCCGGGCTCGGATTTTGGCTCGACATAGAAGAAGCCAAACAGACCGCTATAGAGGCTCCGGTCGAGTCGTGAGCCGGCGCGCGTATGCGTGTGATACCAGCGCGTGCCCGCCGGGCTCGGCGTGAAGGTGTAGCGCCGAGTCTCGCCGGCGGGAATGGGAGGCGTGCCCTCTTCGGACGCCCCGTCCACTATGGGCGAAATGAGCTGGCCGTGCCAGTGCACGAGCTCAGGATAGGCAAGCTCGTTGGTGACATCGACGGCGAACTCCGTACCCTCCCGGACGCGTACGAGCGGGCCTGGACTTGTCCCGTTGTACCCCACCGTGCGCACCACGTGGCCCGGTGCCAGTTCGATCGTAACAGGCGCAATCCGAAGCGTGAGGTCCGCGGCGCGTCGACTTCCGCCCTGCCCGAGGAGCGCGCCGAGATCCGGCCATCGCCCACTACGTAGACCCAGGCCCACGGCCGTGAGACTAGATCCTGCCAAGAATCTTCTCCGGTTCATGGCGTGCGCTCCATCATGTTACTGACATGTATAAGATCCGCTATCGAAACTCGATGCCGCGCCGAGAGTTGGAGGCACGTGGATACCGGCGATGCTGATCTGAGCGATCATCATACCTAAACTCCCACTTGGGCCGCATGATTTGCCTGTGTCGCGCGGACGGCCGCGTCCCGTGTCAGCGTGCGCTCTTTCCATAGCGAATAGATGGCCGGAATGACCACCAGGGTCAACACGGTCGATGACACCATACCACCGACCATCGGCGCCGCAATGCGTTTCATGACATCGGCGCCGGTGCCCTGACTCCACAGGATCGGCACGAGTCCGGCCATAATCGCCGTCACGGTCATCAACTTGGGCCGTACGCGCTCGACCGCACCATGCTCGACCGCCGCATCGACATCGGACCGGTCGTGTAGCTGACCCGCGGCGCCGCGATCGCGGTATGCGCGGTCGAGATAGATGAGCATCACGACGCCGGTCTCGGCCGCGACGCCGGCAAGAGCGATGAAGCCGATCGCGACCGCGACACTCAGGTTGTAGTGCAAATACCACATGAGCCACACGCCGCCCACGAGCGCGAACGGGAGTGACAGCAACACGATCGCCGTCTCGGCGAGGCTGCCGAAGTTCCAGTACAAGAGCAGCACGATGATCGCCAGTGTGATCGGGATGACGTAGCGCAACGTCTTCCCCGCCCGCTGCATCGCCTCGAACTGTCCCGACCACTCGAGCCGATAGCCGGCCGGCAGTCGGAGTTGCCGGTCGAGTAACCTCCTCGCGTCTGCGACGTAGCTCCCGACATCGCGTCCCCGCACGTCCACGTAGACGACGTTGTTGAGGTAGCCGTTCTCGCTCTTGATCAGCGTCGCCCCTTTCACGATGTCGATCCGTGCCAACTCGCCGAGCGCCACCTGCGCGCCTGACGGCGTCGCAACCAATGTGTTCTGGATTGCTTGAGGGTCATCCCGGAGCCCGCGCGGGTAGCGGACTAGTATGCTGTATCGCTCGCGGCCCTCGATCATCTCGCCCGCCTCTATCCCGCCGACCGCTGTGCTCGCGGCCATCGCGACGTCGTCGATCGTCAAGCCGAATCGTGCTGCCGCCCCACGGTTCACGGTAATGTCCACGTAACGCCCACCTTCAACCCGCTCGGCGAACACCGTGTTCGTGCCACGGACCGCGGGCAGGAGTCCCTC
Organism: Gemmatimonadota bacterium; assembly: GCA_003152485.1. Taxonomy (GTDB): domain Bacteria; phylum Gemmatimonadota; class Gemmatimonadetes; order Gemmatimonadales; family Gemmatimonadaceae; genus Palsa-1248. The sequence goes on from PMAE01000025.1 coordinate 134,176, forward strand.
GATCGCCTGACCGATCCGGTCCAGCGTGTCGAGGCTCGGGCCGAAGATCTTGATTCCCACGGGGGTCTTGATCCCGGTGGCCAGCATGTCGAGCCGATTCTTGATCGGCATCGACCACATATTGGCGACACCGGGCGTGCGAACCGTCCCATTGGCCTCGCTCACAATCGAGTCATAGGTCACCCCGGGCCGCCAATCCGCGCGATCCTTGAGGACCGCGATCGTCTCGATCATCGACATGGGCGCCATATCGGTCGCCGTCTCCGCCCGCCCGATCTTACCGAGCACGGTGGCGACCTCCGGAATCCGTGCGAGTGCCGCGTCGCGCTGCGTCAGGATTGTTTTCGCCTCCCCCGTCCCGATGCCTGGGAAAAGGCTTGGCATGTCCATGATGCTCCCTTCGTTCAACGGCGGCATGAACTCGCTGCCGAGTCGCGACCACGGCAGGATCGTGATCACGACGACCGCGGCGGCGACGAGCACGGCCACCCACCGGTGCCGGAGCACGACCTCGATCACTGGCCGATAGAGGCGCGTGAGGAGGCGGTTCACCGGGTTCGCCGCTTCGGGCTTGACCCCCCGCCGTATGACGAGACCCATCATGACCGGAACGAGCGTGATGGACAGCAATGCGGCGCTCGCCATCGACAGCGTCTTTGTCCACGCCAATGGCTTGAAGAGCCGCCCTTCCTGGTCCTGGAGCGCGAATACCGGGATAAACGACACCGTGATGATGAGCAACGACACGAAGAGCGACGGTCCGACTTCTTTGGCCGATTCGACCACCAAGTCCCAATGTTCCTGTGGTCGCCCCGCACGGTCATTCCGCTCGATGTGCTTGTGGAGGTTCTCGACCATGACGATCGCGGCATCGATCATCGCGCCGATCGCGATCGCCATCCCTCCTAGACTCATAATGTTCGCGTTGAGCCCGAGCACGCGCATGGCGAGAAGCGCCATCAGCAGCCCCAGAGGGAGCGTCACGATCGCCACGAGCGCGCTCTCGGCGTGCAGAAGGAAGATCAGAGCGACCGCCGCCACGATCAACGACTCTTCGATCAGCTTACCCTTGAGCGTGGCGATCGCCCGCCGGATCAAGTCCGAGCGATCGTAGCCATCGACAAAGACGACGCCGCCGGGCAGCGTGCGCTGGACCTCGGCCATCTTCGCCTTGACCCGTTCGATCACGGCCATTGGGTTCTCCCCGTAGCGCATGACCACCCATCCGGTGACGATCTCGCCCCTCCCGTTGAGATCGGCGATGCCACGCCGGATCTCGGGCCCGATCTGGACGGTGGCGACGTCGCCGACGGTGATCGGCGTGCCCTGCGGACCCGTTTTCAACGCGACCGAGCGGATGTCGTCCAACTTCGTAAACCGCCCGCGGCCGCGCACCACGTACTCCGCGCCACCCATCTCCAGCACCCGCCCGCCCACGTCCTCGTTCGATCCGCGCACGGCCTGCGTCACCCGTTCGAGCGGGATGTTGTATGCGAGGAGCTTGGCCGGGTCGACGTCGATCTGATACTGCTTCTCGTAGCCGCCGAACGACGCGATCTCGGCGACCCCGGGTACGGCCGTCAGCGCCGGGCGAATCGTCCAATCCTGGAGGCTTCTGAGCTGTGCGAGGTTGCGAGTGCCCGTGGTGTCGGCGACGATGTACTGCATGACCCAGCCGACGCCAGTGGCGTCGGGGCCGAGCGTCGTGACGGCGCCGGCGGGGAGCTTGCCCCGCACGGAGTTCAGGTATTCAAGCACCCGCGAGCGCGCCCAGTAGAGGTCCGTTCCGTCGTCGAACACCACGTACACCGCCGAGAGTCCGAACTGGCTCATGCCACGGACCACCTTCGTATGCGCCACCTTGAGCATCTCGGATTCGAGCGGATACGTCACCTGGTCCTCCACGAGCTGGGGGCCCTGCCCCGGCCACTCCGTCATGACGATCACTTGCACGTCCGACAGGTCGGGGATCGCGTCCACCGGCGTGTTGACGAGTGCCCATACGCCGGCGATGGCGACAGCCGTCGTCGCAAGCAGTACGGCGAGCCTGTGCTTGACCGACCATTCGATTACGCGCGTAAGCATGGCCGGATCCTCAGCGTGGCGTTGATGGCGGGAGCGCTGGCGCTTCCCTCGGGGTCGTGCCCTCCATGTTCGTGCCGCGCTTGCTGGCTCCGGTATCGGAGATGTTCTTTCCGGGCATGTCTTTCGACTCGCGCGTGTCGTTCGTGTTCTGCGTGTCCGACATGGTCATTTGCCCGATCATGCCCTTCATGACCTCGGCGAGGTTGGACTCCGAGTCCAGGAGGAACTGCGCGGACGTGACCACGCGCTGCCCCCGCTCGACGCCGGAGATGATCTCGGCGTAGTCGCCGGCCACACGCCCCGGCACGACCTCGTGCGGCATGAGTGCGCCGCCACCCATGTCGACGAACACCAGCGTGCGGTCGCCCGTGTTCATGACCGCGGACGTCGGTACGGTGAGGGCCCGCCGTAGCGGTGTCGTCAGTCGCACCGTGGCGTACATGCCCGGCTTTAGGAGTCCATTGGGGTTCGGAACCGCGATTCGTGCCCGGATGCTCCGCGTCGCCGAGTCGAGGGTCGGATAGACATAGGCGACGTGGCCGTGGAACGGACGCCCGGGGAATGCCGCTAATTCCACCTCCGTCGCGGAACCGGCCCGCACTACGCCCGCGTCCCTCTCGCGCAGCGCGATGTCGATCCAGATGTGTCCCAGGTTCGCCAGCGTATAGAGTGTCTCACCCGCCTGGACGGCTTGGCCTTGGACGACGTGCTTGTCCAGCACGGTCCCCGTGGCGGGTGCGTACAACGTGAGCGTGCGCCGGACCCGCCCCGTTCGCAGCACGTCGTCGATCTGCGCGTCGGAGATATCCCACAGGGCCAGGCGCTGCCGCGTGGCCGCGACGAGACTCCCGTCGCTGGCGGAGACTCCCGGCACCTGGCTATCCCCAACGCTTCGGTCCACTCGGCCCGCTACCAGCAACTCCTGTTGTGCGGCGACCAGCTCCGGGGAATAGATCGTCAGCAACGGATCTCCCCGCCGCACTGCCTGCCCCGTGAAGTCGACATAGAGATGCTCGACGAAGCCACCGAACTTGGGGGCCACCTGCGTTAGCGTTGTCTCATCGGCGATGACGGTGCCCGTCGTGCTGATCACGGCGTCGAGCGGGCGCTCATCGACCGTGCCGAACGTCACCCCGAACTGTCGGATCTGGTCGGCCGTGAGCCGCACCGACCGGCTCGTGATCTTGGCCATTCTGGGCATGGCGGCCATCCGTGTCGTGCCGCTCGTGCCTGTCGAAGTCCCGCTGGACCGGTGAGCGACCACCGTCCAGACGACGGCAATGGCCAGCGCGACGGTCGCAAGCCCACTCATCCAGACTGCGTTGCGTGTCCGGTTCATCGCACCACCTCCGTGCCGACGACACTTTCCAGTTGGGCGACCGTAGTCGCAAAGTCCGCGATTGCCCGTGCGTAGGCGGTCTCATACGTGAATAGGATTGCGTGGGCATCGCTCACCGCCGCGAAGTCGACACGACCGACCTGATAGCTGGCCGTTGCGGATTCCAGCGAGGCGCGAGCCTGTGGCAATACCGCCTTGCGCGCGAGTGCGACTTGCGTGCGGGCGCGCTCAGCGTCGCTCGCCAGCGTCGCGATGCTCTGGCGCAGCGCGTTGACTTCGCCCGCATGTTCCGCGTGCAGCGCCGCCAGCTCCGCCCGCGCGCCGACCACTTCCTGGTCCTGCTTGCGGCCGCGCTGGATTCGGAGCGGGATGGAAACGAAGAACGAGATGTAGTTTGGAAAGTTCGGGCGCTCGTCGTACTCGAGTGACACGTCGACGTCCGGCAGATGCGCCTTCTCTGCGAGGGAGAGCCGTCGCTCCTGCGCTGCGATACGCGCCTCGTGCGCGCGGAGCATCGGACTCCGCGCCAGGGCCAGCAGCTGGAGCGAGTCGACGGGCAACAGCGGCGAGTTGACGGGGGGCGCGCCGAGCGCCGACGACGTGAAGCGCACCGTCACCGCGGAGTCGGCCCCGGCCAACCGCACGAGCCGCGGCGGGATCGTTGCCGATTCGACCGGCGTGTCGCTCGGGCGATCGAGCACCGCGTTGAGTCGCGCCAACACATCGCGCTCCTCGGCGTCCAACATCGCGGCCTCTTCACCAAGACGAGCGGCATCCACACGCGCACGGAGCACATCCGCCTGGATGGCGGTTCCTACAGTGTATCGTGCCTGGGCCACGCTGATGAGGCCCTCGATCACGGTGCCGCTCCGGGCGACGATCGCCCGCGCCTGTCTCACGAACGCGAGCTCGTAGTACGCGGTTTTCAGATCGCGCACCGCGTCGAGCTTCATCTGGCCGACCGCGGCGTTCGCCGCCGACGCATCCTCCTGTGCCGCATGTTCCGCGAGCGACAGCTTCCCCGGAAAGGGGAACGTCTGCGTCAAACGCACGGTGTTCATGGTGAAGTTGTCGGTGTACCCCGGGCTGGCGTAGGGGAAGTTGAGCACCCCGGCCATCAGCATGGGGTCTGACCGCGCGCCCGCGGGCCCCATCTGCGCCCGCGCCGCATCGGCCCGCGCCGTTGCTACTCGTACCGCGGGGTTCGCGGCCAACACCTGCGCCACGAGAGAATCGAGTACCGTGGTATCACCTGTCACGGCGTCACCAGCCGGCGCGACCTGCGCGGCGGCCGGGACAGGCAGAAGTCCGGCAATGGCAACGAGCACCGCGGTCAATGCCCCGCGCGTGCGTATCTGTAGCCCGCTCGCCGCACGGCGAGCGGGATGAGAACAATTCGGCATGGGTCCCCTAGTCGAGTCCGGGTCAGCGCCGCAGCCGACAGCGTTGCATGGCTGCGTACGCGGGACGCTCCGCTCAGACGGCCGTCAGCGGAGACGGATCATCCTCGAGCGGCTCACGAGATTCCAGTTGTGAGTCGGACTACGCCCTGGGAGGGGGGATCTCGGGCGGGGTGGTACGAGAAGACGGTGTGGCGATGTCGAGTGCCGCGACTGGCGTGGCATCAACGACCGGCAGCGCCAGGACGAACTGCGCCGCAGTGACGGCCGCTGGCGCGCACGGAGCCATCGGCTGGCAGCCGGCTGGGGCCCACGGTAACTGAGACGGCACTGACGGCACTGACGGCATGCCCATCCCCGCCATCCCGGCCGCATCGGACGTCGCCGTCGCGCCGTGTGCCCCCACGCCGGGCATGACGCAGCCAAAGCCGCCCCCCACCAGCACAAGTTGCAGGAGGAGCACGATCGAAGCGAATCCAGCGAGGCGGTGGCGGCGGTGCATATCTGGAGACGAATATACCACGCGGACGGTGCAACGTTCGTCGCACGGATGCCAAGGTCGACTATAGATGGCCCCGGTTTTCGGATTGGGACAGCGGCCCGCGGCCCCAAACATTCCGATATGCTCCTCGAGGCGCTGCCCGCCCTACCGGCCGACCATGACCAAACGCGCGCGCGACTTGTGCGCCGTGGATTCGAGCTGAGCGTCTTCGCGCTAGTCGTCGTGAGTTTCGAGGCGGCAGTGTCGGTCTCCGCCGGCGTCGCCGCTGGCAGTGTAGCACTCCTCGGCTATGGCGTGGACAGTATTATCGAGTTCATGTCCGGCATCGCCTCGCTCTGGCGGCTCGCGGCCGACAAGGACGCCGTAAAACGGGTCAGGGCCGAGCGGCTCACGCGCCGCGTCATCGGCGGCTGTTTTCTCGCGCTGGCAGTCTACGTGCTGGTCGACGCGTCCGTGACCATCGTTCGCCACGCCCCGCCGCATCCGAGCATGATCGGCATCGCCGTGGCGATCCTGTCGCTCATCGCAATGCCAGTTCTCGCCCGCGCGAAGCGGCGGGTTGCTATCGGGCTAGACAGTCGTGCGCTGGCCAGTGACGCCGCGCAATCGTCGCTCTGCGCCTACCTCTCGGCGATTCTCCTTGGCGGTCTGGCCCTCAACGCGCTCGCCGGTTGGTGGTGGGCGGATCCCGTCGCCGCGCTGATGATGACCCCGATCATCGGACGGGAGGGGATCCAGGCGCTACGTGGTCAGGCCACTTGCTCGGACGGCTGTTGCGCGGTGGCTGCCCCGCGCTAACCGAAACCATTTCCGATCGGCCGTGGGCGTGGCCGCGGTGTATCCACCATAGGCAAACGGAGTGCTCCCCTCTGATCCGATCTTGCGCAAGCACTCGGTGGTCCGTAGCGTAAACCGCGTGGGCACCCGCGCACGGACGAGTCCTACCACGGCGGTACCACTCGGCGGCGCAGCGTTCTGGTTGGCGGTGGTGCTCACCGGAGTTGGCAGCGGCGTCAGCGCCGCCCTACTCATGCGCCTGTTGGAACTGGTACAGCATCTCATGTGGCCAGGCCCAAGCGCGTCATTACTCGTGGCAGCTCAGCAAGCAGGCGCGTTGCGGCACGTGCTGGTGCTAGTCGGCGCGGGCCTGCTGACCGGTGCGGGGCAACTGCTGTTGGCCGGCCTGTCCAGCGGAAACGGCATCGACATCACGGCGGCGATCTGGTTTACCGCCGGGCGGCTGCCCTCCGTGCGCACCATCGGAAGTGCGGTGCTGTCGATCCTTCTCGTCGGGATGGGTGTGTCCCTCGGGCGCGAAGGCGCACCCAAGCAGGCTGGGGCGGTCATCGCCAACTTGCTCGCCGACCGCACCGGTCTATCCGACGAGCAGCGGCGACTACTGGTGGCGTGCGGTGCGGGAGCCGGTATGTCTGCGGCCTACGGCGTGCCGCTCGGCGGTGCCCTATTCGCGTTGGAGGTGCTGCGCGGCCTGCTGGCACTGCGATTGGTGCTTCCGGCCCTACTCGCCAGCGTCATCGCCGCGATGATCGCGTGGGTGGCGTTGCCCGACGCGCCGACCTACCACATTCCCACCTTTCCCGATTCACCCGCGATCGCGGTCTGGGCGCTGCTGTTCGGGCCAATCGCCGGACTGGTATCCGTCGGTTACGTTCGCGCGATCGCCTGGGCCGACCGCAACAAGCCCACTCATTGGCGACGGCTGGTGGCGCCGGTGCTGGTGATGGGGCTTCTTGGCGTCGTCTCGATCCGGTTCCCGCAATTGCTCGGAAACGGCCAAGACATCGCCCAACTGGCGTTTACGAACCAAGTGGCGCCCACCTTGTTGATCGCGATACTCCTGCTCAAGCCGGCGGCGACCATCCTCTCGGTCCGGAGCGGCGCGCCAGGCGGTCTTTTCACGCCGTCGCTGGCGCTCGGAGCAATGCTCGGCGGTGTGTTGGGACACGCGTGGTCTGTGTTCTGGCCGGGCGCGCCCCTCGGGCTGTACGCGATTGTCGGGGCGGCGGCCGTGCTCGCGGCGACGACGCAGGGACCAATCTCGGCGGTCGTCTTGATGATCGAGATGACCGGCCACGCCCGATCTTTCATTGTCCCGGTACTCTTGGCAGTCGTTACGGCCACACTCGTATCGCGTGAGATCGAGCCTCGCTCGATCTACGACGCCCGACTCACCGATGACCAGGTGCAGGCCCGGCTCGCGTCGCGGCAGCCATCTTCGGTGTAGATACGCTGCGCGACGACATGGTGGGCAAGTGGCCCCGGACATCGCGGTACGGTCGCGCTGAAACGTGTTGTCCGGGCTGGTCGTAGGCAGCGGCTATGACCGTACCTATGACCGCACCTATGACCGCACCCATGCCGACCAATCCTGCCAGGAGTGCTCGGTGGATTAACGCCAGGTCCGAGAGCGGGTCGCAGAATATGGCTTGACAGGAATATACCCACGCGGCTATATGTCCATCGTGGAATCATCGTTTGCCATCGTCGCGGAGCCCAACAGACGGGCCATCTTGAGTCTGCTGCTCTCGTCCGAGCGCTCCGTGGGCGACATCGAGCGCAAGCTTCGACTGTCGCAGCCGTCCGTCTCCAAGCACCTGCGAGTGCTGCGAGAGGCTGGGTTCGTGGAATCACGAATTGAAGCGCAGCGGCGCCTCTATCGGCTGAGACCGGAGCCGCTCATGGAGCTCGACGCATGGCTCGTTCCCTTCCGGCGCTTCTGGTCAAAGCACGTCGATGCCCTGGAGCGACACTTGGACAAGATGGCGAAGGTGCCTTCTGTGAAAGGAAAGAAAAGACATGAGTAGCGATGAGCACTACGCGCCGGGTGCCGCTTCTGGCGCTGAGGTTCGAAAAGATGGAGAGAAGTGGACGCTCGTTCTCGTCCGCGACCTCCCCCACCCTCCTGCAATGGTTTGGAAGGCGCTCACGGACCCCGAGGATCTACGCGAATGGGCTCCGTTCGATTCTGACCGGAACCTCGGTACCGTTGGCACCGCAACACTCTCGACAGTGGGGGCGCCGACGCCGCATGTAACCGAGACCCAGGTGAAGCGGGCCGACCCGCCCAAGGCGCTCGAATTCAACTGGGGGGGACAAGACATCCGCTGGGAACTGGAGCCGCTGGCAGGCGGCGGCACTCGGCTCACGCTTTGGCACAACATCGACCGTCGATTCATAGCGATGGGCGCTGCGGGCTGGCACATCTGCTTCGATGTGCTGGAGCGCCTTCTCGCCGGTCGGCCTATTGGACGCATCGTCGGCCCCGAGGCCATGCAGTTCGGCGGCTGGCAGCGATTGAACGCCGAGTACGCAAAGCAGTTCGGCGCTGAGACCCCCGGCTGGCTCTCTCGCCCGACCTGACATGCCCCGCTCCAAAGGAATGGTCATCGGCTTCTGGAGCGTCACCGCGCTCTTCTGCCTGCAGATAGGCTTCACCGCCTACGCGCAACTGCGCCTACCGCAGGTGGCGGAGATGTTCACCCACCTCGGCTTCCCCGCCTACTTCCGGGTGGAGCTCTCGTGGGCCAAGGTCCTCGGCGTGGTGCTGCTGCTTGCGCCGGTGCCGGCGTGGCTCAAGGAGTGGGCGTATGCCGGCTTCGCCATCACCCTCGGCTCCGCGCTCATCGCCCACCTCTCGGTGGGCGATGGCCCGAAGGCGTGGGGCTGGGCGGCGGCCACCGGCGTGCTCTGGGGGCTGTCATACTTCTGCTGGCGCCGCCTGCAGGCCACACCGACGAAGGCCTGACCGCGCGGTAAGTATCGTCTTTCCGGGGGGGGCCCGGCTGAACCCTTGACCCGCCTCCGAGCTCGGAATACCTCTCTCGTACCTTGACCCGCCGACCTTGTCACGCCGGCGACACGGAACGGAGTGAATCATGATGCCAACACGACGCGCGATTTGGTGGAGCTGTGTGGCCTTGGTCGCCGCGGCAATCGGGCTTCCCCGCGCTGCGCACGCGGGGGGCGATACGGCGCGATTCTACGGCACGTGGAACACGAGTATTCCCTACAACGACCAAACTGTCACGTTGGTATCGGTGCACGACAGCAAGGGATACAGGAACTATGTCGTGCTCGCCACAGGTAACACGCCGGCCGGCGATGGCACATTTTCCGCTGCCAACGGCACGTATAGGACGAGCGCCGACAAGCCCAATGATTCCGGGACATACCGGTTCATCGACGACAACACGGTCGTCTGCACGAACGCTGCCGGGCAGACTGTCACCTGGAAGCGCGATAAATCGGTGCCGCTGAACGCGGCGGCCGCACAACCCGCAGCACCCTCGGCGCCGCCGGCTGCAGCCCTCGCCCCGGACCCATCGCTCCCGCCAGAGATCAACGAGGCCATCGCCGCCTTCAATCGCAAAGACTACAACACCGCCTGGCGCGATTTCATGGCGGGTGCGCAGAAAGGCAATTCCGAAGCCCAGGCCGGTGTCGGAGCCATGCTCTTTACTCACCTGAATCCCCCGGGAACCGGCTACTACGCCCAATGCGAGAAGTGGCTGTTGGCATCGGCGAATCAGGGCAACACGAAGGGTATGAGTTTTCTCGGCAAGTATTATTACGCCACCGGCGTCGCGATCGCGGGTGGCATCAACCCCGGGGTCAATACAGCGCCGATTCCCCCCGCGCTCCAGAAGCAAGCCGAGGGTCGCTTTGCCCTGGCCCGCCAGTGGTTCGAGCGCGCGGCGGCCAAGAACGATGGCTACGCCATGGCCAACCTCGCGATCATGCTCGATGCGGGTGTTGGCGGTCCGGTTGACGCGGCGCGCGCCGCACAGCTACGCGACCAGGTGAAGCGCAACAGCGGCCCCGGTTCCACAGATCCAGACCTTGCTAAGAGGGCGACGGGCGATCCAGAGAACCTCGCGACGGCAGCGGCTTGGCAATCGGGTCACTATGCCGACGCGCTGCAGAAGGCCCGGGCCCGAGCGGCCAACGGCGACGCGAGCGCCGAGGCGCTCCTCGGACGCGCGTACTACGAAGGCGTCGGGGTGACGCGCGACTATCCCACCGCCCTGACCTGGCTCAATAAGGCTGTCGCCCAGAACAACGCCGATGCGATGTTCATCCTGGGCCTCATGTACGAGTGGAACCGCGGCGTGAGCCAGGATCTGAAGAAGGCGTTAGCGCTGTTCGATCAGGCGGCGTCGATGGGGCAGCGATACGGGGAGATGGAGGCCAAGGGGATGCGGATGGAGGGCACGGCGGCAGCGCAGCAGGCGCGGTATGCGGCGGCCTGCCAAAGGGCCGGCGGCATCGCCGACGGCCCGCTCTGCTCGCGCGGCGGCATGGAGATCGACCCGTATTAGGGCGTAGTCGCGGGCCCGGCCTGCGCCGCGGCAGGTCCGGTTTTCATTATCTCTTGGGTAGGCAGCGGACGGGGCGCATTCTGCGAGAGCGCCAGCGTCGCCAGTCCCGGAATTGAGGACAGTAGTGTCGATTCTTGACACGACGCGCTGTCAGTCGCAACTTCGCCCCCGACCAATTCTCTCGGAGGGTGCGCGTGTTTCAACACTACTGCGAATCGCGACTCGCACAATTTCTCCGGATCGGCACGGTCGGATGCGTGCTTGCCGGATCGATTGCCTTGCCCGCTCGCGCGCCGGCCCAGGTGTCAGCGGCCGATGAGGCCCAGGCGTACATCGACAGCCATGCGGAGATCGAAGACATGGTGATGGTTCCCATGCGCGATAGCGTCCGGCTGTACCACCTCATCCTCTTCCCAAAAGGGGAACAGCGGCAGAACCTGCCGACCGTGTTGGTTCGGATCCCCTACCTCATCGACCCGCACCACATGGGGGACTTGTTCGGGCCATTTGTCGCCAGTTTCCTGGCGCACGGCTACGCGGTCGTCTGGGAGTATGAGCGTGGCCGGTTCTTCTCCGAGGGCACCTACACGTTCCTGGTGCGTACGGCGGAGGACGGCTTCGACACGATCAACTGGATCACGAAGCAGCCATGGTCCAACGGGAAGGTGGGGGCGATTGGCTGCTCGTCGAGCGCGGAGGAGCAGCACCGGCTCAACGCGGCCCATATCCCGGGACTGGCGGCCGTTGTACCGATGGGGTCTGGTGCCGGGATCGGCAAGGTCGGGCCCTACAACGAGATGGGAAACTTCTATCGCGGCGGCGCGGTGCATTTGGCTGGGTGGGTCGATTGGTACGACAGAATCGCCTACGGCAATCCGGCTCGGCCCGTCTTCCCTGCGACGTACACGCGCGCCGACATGATTCGCATCCACAAGCAATGGGATCTCCTNNCCCGAGATCAGCGTCAACCCGACACAGGTCGACTCCGCGCTCAGCACGCTCCCGATCAACCAGATCATGAACGTCCTCGGTGCGCCGCCAAGCGATTTCGACAACTTCGTCAATCGGCTGCCGAACGATCCCCGGTGGAAGGACACCGAATTCGGGAGCGACGAGGACCACAACAGCGCCCCCGCGCTCTACATCAACTCCTGGTACGACATCTCGATTGGTCCGAACGCCGCGATGTTCGCGCATCAGGTGAAGGAGGGGGCGACGGAGAGCGCGCGGAACGACACGCGCATGGTCATTGCCCCCACGTTGCACTGTTCGCAGCTGCGGGCGACCGAACACACGGTCGTGGGGGAGCGCGACGTTGGGGATGG
>PMAE01000026.1 GCA_003152485.1 Gemmatimonadota bacterium
GAGGCATCGCTCGAGACGTCGGCGGGTCGCGGCGACAGGACCTACACGCAGGTGAGCGCGGGCGGCTACAACGCCCATGGCCAGAAAACCTAAGAAGCCGCAGCCGCGGAGCGCGCAAGAGGAGCAGCGGTCCCGACGCGCTGGACGGTCCGCCAAACGCTGCATGCCGCCACGTTGCGGATGTCCAATGAAATTGGAATACGCCGTCGAATTCCCGATCTAAGGCTTGCCCCTCACCAGTTGACTACTTGTGGTGGTGCCCGGACGCTCTGGGATCGCATCCGCACACTTGACGATAACCTGTCTCGTCGAAGCCTATGACAGTGGATTGAGCAGTGATCCCTTGGGCAAGAAGCTCGGCCTTCTTGACCGGCCGTACCCAATGCTCCCTTTTCTTCATGTCGGTGGTCTCCATGAGGATTTCGTCATCCTTTACGGCGAAATGGGAGTGAAGCAGGGAAATTCCGAACCGCGCGAGCTGGCCGTGCTTGGCCAGTACGCCTCGGACCTCTTCCAAACAGGCTGCATCGGCGTCGCCGATGGGGCTTACGTCAGCGATATGCTTCAGCGAATTCCACTGCATGGACTCTACGATTAGTTGATTCATAGAAATCTCCGAATTGGCGGTGTTGCTAACAAATGGCGTGGCTTACTTGCCGTTGACTTGAGCGTGGCTGCCCAAATCACGAGGCGCTAGATAATGGTGTTGCGGCCTAACGGTTCGGATTCAAGGCAATTCGGCGATGGTCGTGCCCGAAGCGGTCAATCAGCGTTTTGCGCCGCCGCCGCACACAACCATCCAAAGCATAGTATTCGAGCGGAAAGAGAGCAACGAAAAACTACGTCGAGATAAAGCGCTCAACTAGCGGGATCGTCCTTGGCCCAACTGCGAACTGTCGCTATGGGGTGAGCAATCTGGTGGTTGCGTCATCTCGCCGATGTCGCATCCAGAGTAACCGACAGGTACGCCATGTAACCCATTGGCTGCGCAACTGGCCTGGGCCGCCTCGGCGCGAGCCGAAGAGCCTCCCGGCGTTGTTCACGTCAGTACGCGGTCACGACGCCAGGAACGCGAGCTGGCCAAACCAGGATTCGCAGCCGATGCACGCGATCACGCCGGCCGTCGCGGCGCTCAGGTATGGTCCCCACTGACGTAGCAGGCGATTCACCTTGAGCGGGTGGTACACACGGTATCGCTCAAGCAGTCGCCCGCACCCGTCCACAGTCCGCCTCGACGCATCGGGATTCCCTTCCGCGCTTGTCGCGCGAGTTTAGCAAATGTCAGATCAAGTTGAGACTAGGGGCTACTCAAGCGCCTCATTCCTCTCGCATCAAAGCAAGCGCCTTCGACGTCAAGTCCTTATAAAAGGCCTTGAAATGTCTCCTTCTAACATACCCATACCCAGCAAAACACACTGATAATACAAACAACCCATACGCTACCCGCCAAAGGTAAAAGCAAAGTATCAGGTACACGGCGAATAACAGCCACCCTAACTTCCTTCGACCAAAATCCCCGCATTTATACTCTTTCAAACTGTAGAAAGCGTATTTGTCTGTTGTATGGTTGAAAAAGCCTAAAGAGTGACCTACATCTTTGCCTTTTTTCGCCCCGCTAACCACGGTTACTCTATGCCCAGCGGCAACGCCTATCAAAGTGGTATCGTATTCCGTTTGAGTTCCATCCTCGCGTTTCAGAAAGAACACTTGTCGGTGAACGCTACTAGACGTGACGGTGGGCGCGGAAATATGGCCAGTGCCTTCCGANNCGTCTCAGACCAATCTTTCACTGACTCGACAATTCCAGTGTCTTTCCGTAGCCAGATTTGTGTTCCATCATTAAGAGTTAAATCTCTTCGCTGAAATAAAGCCATCATCTTGGTCTCCTTGTTAGCCAGTAGTGCGATATGGCTTCACGTCCTTCCCATGTCTGCGTCCCGACGCCCAGCAGCGCCCGGGTCTGGGCTTCCAGCAGGCTCCTTCCTTCCGCATAGCCGACCGAGGTGGTGAACGGCTGAGGGCAGAGTCAGCCGCTGCGCCAAACGGCACGTCGGAGTATTTCGAATCACGCGCGTCCCACTCGCAAGTGGGACGCGTCGCATCGGTCGGTGGCGCCCGCAACACGTCGACGGCGATCTTGGTTAAGCGCCCGCGAACCGGAATCTTGGCGGCAGTGTATGTCAGGAGCCCGCCAGCGACCGCGACGCACGTGAGCGCAGCACCGATTGCGTGCAGCCATGCGCGGGCTTCGGCCCCCGGCGCGGGGTTTGGGGTCGTGCTGATGAGAGCGCGAACGTAGCCGGGTGCGCACGGGAGCGGAATACCTGTGTCGCTCGTGCGTCTGGCGGCGTGTGCCAGCCGGCGCAATGCAACGTCGCCGACTCGCCAGGGTCCGATGAGCCGCCGATGACAGCTCGAGGGCGATCGGCCTGGAGTTGGTTACAACAAGATGCGGTGGTGTTACCTACAGTATCGAAAGGCCGGGATGACCGAGCTATCATGGCGAATTCTCGGGGCCGTCACGATCGACGCGGTGTTGACGTAGCCGCTGATACGCTCACGCTAACAGGAGGCCCTTGATGCCCATCTGCCCGGTCTTGCTGCCCTTGACGGCGCCGGCAGGATAGGTGGTAGAGCCCACGAAACGCCCCCTTTGGCGTTTCATCGACTTGGGCGGTCAGCGCTACTCGCGCAGCGTCGTTAGCTGGTGATTCGGGCGGTCACTTATGTAGTTAATCTCGTCCGGCCTTGACAGTTGGCGAAGAGTGGCGCGCGATAACATTGCGGGCCGTATCAGACGTTCGATCTTCGCATCGAGCCGCGCTAGCTCCTTGCAGGGCGCCCCCGTAGCTTCGAGCACCCTCACCTTGGCGGCTCTCCGGTGGCGACGTCGGACGTGCGCGACCAGCTGCAGACGGCGCTCGGGACGAGCTACACCCTGGAACGCGAGCTGGGGCGCGGCGGCATGGCCACGGTCTACCTCGCCATGGACACGAAGCACCACCGCTCGGTCGCGCTCAAGGTCCTGCACCCCGAGCTGGCTGCATCATTGGGTCCTGAGCGCTTCCGCCGCGAGATCGAACTGGCGGCCCGGCTCCAGCATCCCCACATCCTCTCGGTCCACGACTCCGGCCAGACGGCCGCCGGTCAGCTCTGGTTCACCATGCCGTACGTGGAGGGTGAGAGCCTGCGCGATCGGCTCCGGCGCCAGCACCAACTATCCCTCGGGGACGTCCTGCGGATCACGCGGGAGGTGGCGGGCGCCCTCGACTATGCGCACCAGCACGGCGTGATCCACCGTGACATCAAGCCCGAGAATATCCTGCTGACGACGCAGGGGAATGCGTTGCTGGCCGACTTCGGCATCGCGCGGGCGCTCGCCGCGAACCCCTCCGCTGACGGCACGCTCACGCAGACCGGCACGACCGTCGGCACGCCGCAGTACATGAGCCCGGAACAGGCCGCGGGGGAGCGCGATGTCACGCCCCAGACGGACATCTACTCCTTGGGGGCGGTCTGCTACGAGATGCTGACGGGCGAGCCCCCGTTCACCGGTGCGACGGCGCAGGCGGTGATCGCCAAGATGATGGCCAGTCCCACACCGTCGGTCCGCGTCGCGCGGCCGGCCGCTCCCGCCGCGGTCGATGCGGTGATACGCCGGGCGCTGGCTCCAGTTCCGGCCGACCGGTTCGCCACGGCCGCGGAGTTTGGGACGGCGTTGGAGACGGCCGAGCGGAGCGCGATGACCGCGGGCGTCGATGCAACGGCATCGGGCCGGCGTGCCAGGCGCGTGCCGACGGGCGTCGCCCTCCTCGGCCTCGGCTTTCTTGTCGGCCTCGGCGTGCTGTTCGCCTGGCGGCGCCACGCGGACAACGCGCCGGCCGCCGCGACGGGTCCGGTGGGACTCGCCGTCCTCCCCTTCGACACCGAAGGCGATACCGCCAACGCCTACTTCGCCACCGGGATCACGGACGAGATCCGGGGCAAGCTGTCCGCCCTTCCCGCGCTCCGACTCATCGCCTCCACCAGCTCCAACCAGTACCGGCATACGCAGAAGTCGGCCGAGCAGATCGGGCGGGAGCTGGGGGTGCACTATCTGTTGACGGGCCGTGTCCAGTGGGAGCAAGGGGCGAATGGAGCGCGTCGCGTCCGGGTGAGCCCGGAGCTGGTCGAGGTGCACGACGGCGCCGCGCCCGAGACCAAGTGGCAGCAGTCGTACGACACGACCCTGGCCGATGTCTTCGATGTGCAGACAGCCGTGGCCACCCGGGTGGCCGACAAGCTCGGGGTGGTCCTGAGTCCGCCGGCCCAGTCGCAACTCGCCGCTCGCCCGACGCAGAACCTGGCGGCCTACGACGCCTACCTGCGCAGCACCGCGCTCGTCGGGACCGACCCGCTGACGATCCGGCGCGCACTGGCCGCAGCGGAGCAGGCAGTGGCCCTCGACTCCGGCTTTGCCCTGGCGTGGGCGCGCGTGTCGACGCGCCACACGGCGCTCTACGTATTCTCAATTCCGACCCCGCCCGACGCCGACGCCGCGCACCGGGCGGCCGAGCGGGCGGTTGCCCTCGCCCCGACGGCGCCCGAGGGGTACATCGCGCGTGGAGCCTACAACTTCAACATCGCATACGACCTGGCGGCGGCGCGCGCCGCGTACGAGACCGCCCTCCGGCTCGCCCCCTCCTCATCTAGTGCGACTGGTGGACTGGCGGACGCCGAGGCAGCCGTGGGGCAGTGGGCGGCGGCACTCGTCCACACCCGCCAGGGGGCGGCACTCGACCCGCGCTCAGCGGACGCGGCGGACCGCTTGAGTCGGGTGTTGCTCTGGCTCCACCGCTATCCGGAAGCCCGGGCCGAGGCCGAGCGCGGGCTCACGCTCGCGCCGGCCGATCTGACGCTGACCGAGTATCGCGCGATGAGCCGGCTGGGCGAGGGCGACTTGGCGGGTGCCCGAGCCGCGCTGCGGGACATCCCGCCTACGCTCGACCGCGCTACGCTCGCCGCGTACATGGCCAATTACAACGACCTTTACTGGGCGCTGGACAGCGCGGACCGCGCACTCGCGTTGACGCTTCCGCCCTCCGCGTTCGACGGCGACCGGGGCACCTGGGGGATCGTGCGTGCGCAGCTCTATTGGCTGGCCGGCGACACCGTACCCACGCGTCGCTACGCCGACTCGGCGCGGGCCGCGTTCGAGACGCAACTCCGGGCAACGCCGGACGACTTTCAGCAACACCTGTTTCGCGGGCTCGCACTGGCCTACCTGGGACAACGCCAGGCCGCGGTGCGGGAGGGAGAGCGCGGGCTCGTACTGGCCCAGGCGACGGGCGATGAATACTTCCGCATCCCCTACGCCCGGCACGTGCTGGCGCGGCTCTACGTCGCGGTCGGCGATCATCCGCACGCGCTCGACCAACTCGGCACGCTGCTCGCCAAGCCGTATTTTATCTCGCCCGCGTGGCTCAGGATCGATCCGACGTGGGCGCCGCTCAAGGGCGACCCGCGCTTCGAGCAGCTACTTACGCAACCAGCGACGTCGCCAAAGTCATAGCTGGGCGACTTGCGGGCCCGCTCAGACTGCCAACGAGAGTTGAAGCGAGGAACACGGGAACAGCCTCCGGTCGTGAACCAACTGCTCTAGCTCTTGCGGTCGCTGCTCCACGTGCGCCGATCGCGCTGGATGGAAGCACGGCGTGTTGACCGGAGGTCGATCGGCTGCGCAGGGCGCGGGTGCGCGGGATAGGGGGAACCGCGCGCAACAAAAAAATTTGATGTGGCTCAGGCGGGCCGGAGTGCCTGTCCACCCGGCGCATATGCGAAAGCCCCCGCCATTCCGCGAAGGGGGGGCTCTGAATTGCAACGCCCTTATTGGAGCCGAAGCCGCAAAAAAAAACAGTGTGTCGATCGCCCTGAATGGAGCTGGGGCGTTCGAGCTGGAGGGTTGATCCGGCCGGGGAGTGGAGAACGCGTTTATCGAGAGCTTCAACGGCCGGCTGCGCGACGAGTGTCTCTCGGTGAGCTGGTTTCTCACCCTAGCGGATGCGCGACACCAGATCGAACATTGGCGACGGCGCCCCTTCAAATCCGGCCGCCCCGATGGCCGCCTCGTCGAGAAGGCGACGAGGCCGCCAGGACGACGAAGGCAGAGCCCTTGGCGCGATGGCTCGCGCGGACGCGTCAGAATGCCACGTGGGGTGAACGCCATGTTGCGCCGGGTGAACACCACAATTCGTGACGCCGATCCTCTGCGAGGGCGACTGATCCGCGCCTCGTCTGTCACCGCGCGATACTCGATGTAACCGGGCGATTCTCAGTCGCGTATCGTATCCGCGCACGGATTGCCGCGACCACCGGTAAAGGTGTCGAGTGTCGCGCCACACGGCACCCGATGCGGTGCTGGCAGCAGTCAGCGTCACCACTTATGCTATGCACTCGCTGCGTCTGTCGCGCGAACGAGCGAGCGCACGATGGATTCGGCGTACATCGTGGCTGACTCTCTCCGACCAGCCGCGGAGACCACATCCAACGAGGCACGTGATGACGGAGCAACACACGACCGCGGCGCGTCACGGCTCCCTGCGCGCACGCGATCCCCCCGTGTCGGCATCAACCCGCGTCTGCATCGATGTGGGTGATCGCGACCGCTTCTTGGCGGTCGTGGTGTCGTGACCAATTCATTTCCCGTTGTGCTTTCGTGCGCCCGAACCATTCCACCGCCGGGTCATCCCGGCAGCGAGGGTACGTATGCACGCCTTCCCGGGGAAACACACCCGATTCGATCGCTGGTCTTCTCTGTTGGCCTGCGGGCTCGTGGCGACGGCAGGCCTGCTCTTGGCGGCCTGTCAAGGCGACGCGCCCACCGGAGTTGCCGGTGGCGCTGCCACGACGGCGCCGACGGCGTTTACGCTTGTGCCGGGCGCCTCGCGCGCCGTCGCGACGTCGACGCAGCGGTTGGTCCGCACGATGCCGACCGTTCAATTGGTGGACCCGCCCGAGGCCGGGCCGGCCGGTGTGAGCACACGCACCGTCAACTCACCCTTCGACCTCACGTTCAATGGTGGGCCGGTGGTGACGAGCGCAACCTCTCGGAACGTGTACGTCAACTGCGCCGCGGGTCCCGCAGCCTGCTGGGGCACCGGGACCTTGACACCCGCCACATACCTCGAGGATCTCAACCACAGCAACTTGATCGAGGTCGCCGACCAATACCTCCGGGAGAACGCCGCCGGTCAGTTCCGCCTCACGGAGCTACAGACCACGGCGACGTTCACGGGTAACACGGCGAGTCTCGACGATGTCTTCGAGATCATCTTTTCCGCCTCGAGGTTCCTCAATGCCAGCGGCTACCACAACATCTTTCACGTGTTCCTGCCCAAGGGCACCGACATGTGCATGACGCCGACCAGCTGCTACTCGCCCGACAATCCGAGCACCTTTACGTTCTGCGCCTTCCATGGCAGCGTGAATTTCGGCCCGGATCAGCACGTGCTGTTCACGGTCCAGCCCTATCAAGCGGTCCCTGGTTGCCAGCTGCTGAATCAGACGCGGGTCATCGACGCCACCGCGTCGACGCTGTCGCATGAGTTCTTCGAGGCGATTACCGATCCGGACCTCGACGCGTGGTTCAATGACTTGACCGGCAACGAAGTCTCCGATCTGTGTTTCACCTTCCGCAACAACGAACAGGTGGGACGTCACGCCTATGTCGTCCAGGAGGAGTACTCGAATACGATTCACCTCTGCACCGACGGCGCACGGTAGCCGCGCGCCCGTGGCCACCGATCCGTCTGCGGGGTCGGTGGCCCACGGGTTCACTCACCGCGCTGGGCAATGACGGGATCCCCGCGCGCGGCGCGTCGTGCAGACGCATAGCAGGCCGCGGTGGCGGCGGCGCTCACCACGATCCCGGCGCCGACGAAGGCGATGGCGTCGAGCGGTCGTACGCCGACCAGCCACGCGCCGAGGAGGTGCGCGCCGAGGAGGGCCAACGCCATTCCGACGAGCCCACCCAGGGCGGCTCCGCGCAGGCCCCGCGAGAGAAACCGCGCCAGGACGTCACGAGGCTGCGCACCGATCGCCAAGCGGATCCCGATCTCGCGTGTGCACTGCGGCGATCGCCGTCGTCAGCGCCGCGTCGGCGACCACCCGCGCCGGCGTCGCGCGCCGCCGCCACGCGTAGTACCCGGCCCGCGACACCCGGAGGACCCGGCACATCAGCGCGACGGCGTAGGCACCCTCGTGGCGCCGGATGCAGGCGTGTCTCACCGGTGTCAGTTGGCGTCTGAAATTCCCCACCTGATCGACATGTGAAAAAACGAGGCTCACGTGCGCGAATCGAGGCTGCCGCAGTCATGGTTGAGCGGTTTGTCGGAACATTCTGGAGGTCAATCTCTGGAATGAGCGATTGGGTTGATAACAGTTCGCGAGTCTTCGGTCACAGGGCAGTCCGCCATGGACGCGCGCCGTGGCCATACAATTGGGAATTTGGGTACCAGATCCCGGCGGGATTCCACTACGATGTGCGCGGTTTGAGGGGCCAGGCAGTCTGGCTGACGGATTGTTTCGGCAAGATGTGCCGCGGGTCCGCTGGAGGACATATAAACGTTGACCCGCATGGTCTCGTGCGATAAGGCAACTTGAGGGACTGGCGGCGTTCGCAGCGCGAACCGCGGGTAGGCCGCGTTCCGTCGAGAGATCCCATCTCCAGAAGCGTCGCGACGGCTTATCCTACCAACTACGCCGCCCGCCGTCGGCGCCTCTGAGTCGCTGACTTCGACGTGCCCTGACCCCCGGTGGGTTCGCGGCTGGCAGGCTCAGCACGCGTCGGACGACCGGTCCCGAGTTGGGACGGTGTTCATTCTGCCCCCGCCGATTGTACGCTAGGTAGAACGACGCGGCGGGGCCGACACGCACTATATCGAAAGTGTTGACTTTCGCGCCTCGGTGTCCCTGAGCCGCGACGGTAGGAGTGCGCGCAGTGTCGGTCCAGATGCCGAGCGCGCGCTGCAGGAGCGCATGAGAGCACGACTGTCGCCATCCACGAATCCCCGGAGGTGTCGGCACGATAGAACCAATGTTACCGCGGGTCCAGCGATCGCCAGCCGGTCAAACTGACCCACTGCCTCGCCAGCCGCGCGCCTTGACAGCCCATCTGCCGGGTCCTAACGTGGGCCGACGGGTGCTCGCGGTGCGCCGGGACCTGCGCGTCACAGCAGGTCCCCTCCGGCGCCCTTCGTGGGACCCGCCCAGGAGCGGAACACTTCGTGTCGACGCCAGACATCGATCACCCGGTGACGGGGTCCGACCCGGTCACCGCGGACGTGCGGCCGCCCTACGCATCGCGCGCGTCCGGCGGCTCGCGGGTTGCGCCGGCGCTGTTCTGGCAGCAGCTCCTCGCCTCGCTGGCCCAGCGACGGGTCATCCCGGTCGTCGGGCCGGACGCGGTCATCATCGATGGCGAGTACGGACCGCGACCGTTCGTCGAATACGTCGCCCGGCGGCTCGAGGAGATGCTCGAGCTCGGACCATCGCCCGTCACGGAGAATGTCACACTGCACGATGTGGCCTGCCGTTTCCTCATCGAGCGTGGAGGCCAGGTCGATGAGCTCTACAACTACGTCAAGCTGGCCATCGCGGACCTACCCGTGGCTCCGCCATCCGCGTTGCGGAAGCTGGCGCGCATCTCGGCGTTCAGTCTGTACGTCACGACCACGTTCGACACCTTGTTGCAGCAGGCGATCGACGTGGAGCGGTTCCACGGCGAACGTCGGACGCAGGTGCTCGCGTACTCGCCGGAACNNCTCCCGGTCCCCATGGCCTCGCTATCGGGGCCGCTGGTCTACCACCTGCTGGGACGCGCGTCGCCGTTTCCCGACTACGTGGTGACGGAGGAGGACACGCTCGAGTTCGTCCATTCCCTCCAGTCCGAGAATCACCGCCCGCATTTCCTGTTCGATGAGCTCCGCTCCAATACGCTCCTCATCATCGGGAATGGATACTCCGATTGGCTTGCGCGCTTCTTCCTCCGGATTGCGAAGCGGGAACGACTGCTGGTCGCCCGGTCGAAGACAGACGTCGTGGCCGATGCGCGCGCGCGCGACGACGCGTCGCTGAACCAGTTCCTTCGGCACTTCAATTCCCAGACGAAGATCTTCGCCGGTGGCGCGATCGAGTTCATCGATGAACTGTCGGCCCGCTGGGATGCGGAGCAGGCGACGGCCACGCCGGAGCGGATCGCCCCCCAGCTGTCCGGCCAGTCCGACCAGTCCGACGCTGTTTTCGTCAGCTACGCCAGCGAGGACTTCACCGCCGCGCAGGCGCTCGCCGAGGCGATTCGGGCGGCCGGATTGCCTATCTGGTTCGACCGGAGTGGCGGGCTCCAGGGAGGTGACGACTACGAGAGCAAGATCCGGGAGCGCATCGAGCACGCGTCGTTCTTCGTGCCCGTGCTGTCGCCAAACGTGCTGACGTCGCAGCGCCGATTCTTTCGCCTGGAATGGACGATTGCGGCCGACGTCGCCAAGCGGGCCTCGCCAAACTTGCCGTTCCTGGTGCCCGTCCGGATCGGCGACGTGCCGCCCGACGCGTCACAGGTGCCCGAACTCATCCGTCGCGCCCACTGGATGGATCTGCGCCGCGACAACATGGACGAGGTCGTGCAGCGGCTCCGCACGCTCTATCGCGAATACCGCCTGGGGCGGCCCACGGTGTGACGGCCACGGCGGCGGGACCGGCGGCCNNAGCCGCGCACTCCGACGTCACCAACGGCCTCGATGCCGAGAACCCGTGGCCGGGGCTCGAATCGTTCCGGGAATCCGACGCCGCGTTCTTCCGAGGGCGCGAGGCGGAAGCGGATGCGTTGCTGCGTCTCATCCGGCGCGAGCGGCTGACCGTCCTCTATAGCCTATCCGGTCTGGGTAAGAGCTCGCTGCTCGGGGCTGGTCTCTTCCCCAAGCTGGGCGATGAGCAGTGCCTGCCGGTGTACATCCGCCTCGCGTACGACGAGGACGCCGCGCCGTTTCGCGAGCAGGTCGTGGCGTACGTCACGCGGGCCGCCGAGGCGGCGGGCCTCGAGCCGCCGGCCACGGACTTCACGCGCACGCTGTGGGAGCATTTCCATCGGCGGGGCGCCGGCTACTGGACGGCCGACAATCAGCCGGTCACGCCGGTGCTGGTGTTCGACCAATTCGAGGAAGTGTTCACCCTGGGACACGAGAGGCCTGAGCGCTCGGCGAGAACGGAGCGCTTCATCGATGAGCTGGCCGACCTGATCGAGGGACGACCGCCGGCCGACGTCAAGGCTCGCGTGGATGCGGGCGAGGAGGAGGCGCGCGCCTTCGACGCGTCCCACCACGTGTACAAGATCGTCCTCAGCCTCCGCGCGGATTTTCTCGCCCAGCTCGAGACGCTGCGGCCACGCATCCCGTCGGTGGCCAGCAACCGGATGGAGCTCGGACCGCTGCGCGGCGATGCCGCGCTCCGCGTCACGGCGGCCGGCAGCACGCTGCTGACTGAGAGCCTGCAGGAGCGGATCGTGCGCGTGGTGGCCGATGTGAAAGCGGGGAGCGTCGAGCTGCCGCTCCACGATCTGATCGTCGACCCGGCCATCCTGAGCCTGTTCTGCCGTGAGGTCAACGATCGGCGCAAGGCGCTCGGCCAACCGCAGATCACGCCCGATCTGGTCGAGGGCAACCGCGATGCCATTCTCGGTGACTTCTACGCGCGGTGCGTCGATGATCTGGACCCCGCGGTGCGTCGGTTCATCGAGGACCGACTGCTGACGGTCGACGGATACCGCAACAGCGAGGCGCTCCAGAACATGCTGGCGGTGTCCGGCGTCACGCGGGGCGTCGTCGAGCGACTAGTAGTCCGGCGGTTGATCCGCGTCGAGCAGCCGGAGGGTCGCCCGCCGCGGGTCGAGCTGACGCACGACGTGTTGGCCGGCATGGTGCGCAGGAGTCGGGATGCGCGTCAGTCGGCGGATGAGTTGGCGCNNGCGGGCGCAGGAAACCCTAATGCTGGCGCGGCAACTGGCCCTCCGAAGTCGGCGCGCCGCCGGTGTGACGGCCGGTCTGGCACTCTTCGCGGTGGCCGCCTGCGTCTTCGCGTGGCGGGAGTTCCTCAAGTCTCGCGAGACAAGCGCCGCTACCGCCGCCATGGAGCTCAGCTCGGCGGCGCGTGCCCTCCAGGACGGCGATGGGCCCTCCGCGCTGGGCTGGGCGGCGCGCGCCATAACCCTCGACGCGGACCGCAGCGGCGCGCGGTCGCTAGCCCTGTCGCTGCTCGGCGCCCGGCGGTGGCCGCTGGCGCGGGTTGGCGGACCGGCGGTCATCACCGCCGCATACAGCCCGGACGGCGCGCGCGTGGTCACCGCATCCAGCGACCACACGGCACGCATCTGGGACGCGGTCACGGGGGCCTCGCTCGGTCCCGAGATGCGCCACCAGAGCGGCGTGCGGTCCGCCAGATTCAGTCCGGACGGGCGCCTGGTGGTCACCGCCTCCGAGGATCACACCGCTCGAGTCTGGGACGCGCGGACAGGGGACACGCTCGGCGGGCCACTCGCCCATCGCGGTACCGTGTTCGATGCCGAATTCGATCCGGATGGCGCTCGCGTGGTGACTGCATCGGCCGATAGCACGGCTCAGGTGTGGGACGTCGCGACGGGAGCCAAGGTCGGCCCGGCGCTGCGACACAAAGCCGCCGTGTACCGCGCGGCAATCGCGCCCGACGGCCAGCACATCCTCACGGCTGCCGGCAACACGGCCCAGGTGTGGGATGCCCGGACCGGCGAGCCGGTCGGCACTGCGTTGCGTCACCGCAGCTACGTCTTCGCCGCCGCCTACAGTGCCGATGGCCAGCGTGTAATTACGGCGTCGGGCGACAGCACCGCNNACGTGCGCACCGGGACTGCGGTCGGCCTCCCGATGCGTCACGCGGCCGCGATCCTGTCGGCGGCCTTCAGCACGGATGGTCGGCGCGTCGTGACGGCATCAGCGGACAGCACCGCGCGGATATGGGACGCGATGACTGGGGCGAGGCTGGGCGCCGCGCTACACGAGTCGCAGATGGTGTTCAGCGCCGTATTCAGTCCGGACGGCAGGCGAATTCTCCTCGCATCGCTAGAGCAGCCAGCATCCGTTTGGGCAGCCGAGGGCCAGCCCGCGCTCGAGCCACGGCCGGCGCTCTACCAGCCTGCCGGCATGCGGTTCGCGGCCCTAAGCCCGGACGGTCGTCTCGTCGCGACCGCGTCAAACGACGGTAGGGCCCGGGTATGGGACGCTCGCGTGTTCGAGTGGTGGCCGGAGGTCCTCCGACACGGCAGTCGGGTTCGCACGGCGGCGTATTCCGCCGATGGCAAGTACGTGGTCACGGCATCGTCCGGCGGGATGGCGCAAGTGTGGAATGCGCAGACGGGCGCGCCTGCCGGCCTACCGCTGCGCGATGTGAAAGGGGAGATCAATACCGCCGCCTTCAGCCCCGACGGACAGCAGGTGGTGACGGCATCGCAGGACGGGACTGCCCAGGTCTGGGACTGGTCGACCGGCACGACGCTTGGAGTGCCCCTCCACCACCCCGACCACGTGGCCAGCGCCGCCTTCAGTCCGGACGGCGCAGGCGTGGTCACCGCCTGCATCAACGGTACAGCGCAAGTCTGGGATTGGCGGACCGGTCAGAAACTCGGGTCAGCGCTTCACCATACCAGTTGGGTGCGGGACGCGGCCTTCAGCCCGGACGGCGAGAAGGTGGTAACGGCATCCAACGATTCGACGGCCCAGGTCTGGAACTGGCGGAGCGGCGCCAAGCTCGCCCCGGCGATGCGCCACCGCGGTCAGGTCTATGGCGTGGCGTTTAGTTCCGAGGGCCGGCACGTGATCACCGCGTCGGCCGACAGCACCGCCCAGATATGGGATGCACTGAGCGGGGCCAAGGTGGGCCCGCCATTCCAGCACCTCGGAGGCGTCGAGACGGCGAGGTACAGTTCGGACGGGCAGCGCGTAGTGACCGCCTCGGGCGATCACAGCGCGCAGATCTGGGACGCACGCACCGGAGCCAAGCTCGGTCCTCCCCTGACCCACGGCCAGGGCGTCCATAGCGCCGTCTTCAGTCCCGACGGGCAGCGTGTTGTTACGGCGTCGGACGACAGCACGGCGAAAGTGTGGGATCCCACGCAGGCGGCGGCGGCGCTGCGCCATGTGCTCCGGCACGCGGACCAGGTCGTGACGGCCACATTTGCCCCGGACGGAAAATGGCTGGTGACCGCGTCGGCCGACGGCACGGCGCAGGTATGGAACGTCGAGACGGGAACCAAGCGTGGGCCCGCGCTACGGCATCGCGGGGTCGTCTATAGCGCGGTGTTCAGTCCGGACGGCACCCGGATCGTCACCGCATCAGGGGACAGCACGGCCCAACTCTGGGACGCGCAAAGTGGCGACACGGTCGGCCCGCCGATGCGTCACGACGGCGTGGTCCACAGCGCTGTCTTCAGCCCCGATGGGCGGCGCGTGCTCACGGGGTCCTTCGACGGGACAGCCCAGGTATGGGACATGCGCACGCACGTCCAGCTCCTCATGTCGAAGCCTCGCCACGGCGCCGAGATCATGTGGGCCGCCTTCAGTCCCGACGGGAAGCGTATCGTGACCGCCTCAGGCGATCATACGGCGCGGATCTGGAATGCGACGACGGGGGCGCCCATGGGCGAGCCGTTTCGCCACCGCCGCTCGGTCCTGAGCGCGGCCTTCAGCCCGGACGGCCAGCGACTGGTGACGTCGTCGGCCGACAGCACGGTGCAAGTATGGGAGGCCAGCACCGGGCTCAAAATCCGTCGGCCCATACGACTCCATGGGATCGCGTGGAGCGTCGCCTTCGATGCCACCGGTGACCGGATCGTGACCTCCTCGACCGACGGTGCCGTGCAATTGTGGGAGGTGCCGGCGCTCACGCCCCACGATGCCCCCGCGATCGCTCGGTTCGCGGAGGCCGTCGCTGAGACTGGAAGGGATGAGTACGGTATGTGGCAGTTAGATGCGCCCAGCGTGGGCGCCAAGCGGTTGGCGCGGTTCCGCGACTGGGTGGCGTCCGATGCGCATCCGCGGCCGGATTCGTTCGCCGATTTCGTCCGCCGCTTCCTCGCCGGCTACGGCGGCATGAACGACACATCGCTCGCCAGCTCGGCGCGTTAACCGCCGGCTACGCGGCGGCCGAGCGGCGGCGGCTCTTGGCCTGCTCCGGCCGCGGGCACCTCGAGTACTGTGGCCGCGAACGCTGTGGGGCGAACGATCACTGGTACGGGTCCAGAGGACGGCCGCGCGGACTCCGCGCCCACGCATTGTGGAGACGACACTCGGGATCGCGGTCGTCGTGGCCGAGGCGGCGGTGGCCAGCGCGATCGTGAGCGCTTTGGCGAAGTCGGCGGTGGTGGCGAAGCGATCACCGGGCACGGGGGCGAGCGCCTTCCGGACGCATCTACAGTGACGGGTACGGTGGGCCGGGCCCGGCGCACCGACGGCGGCTCCCCACTCATCATCTTGGCGATGATGCTCTGGGCTGTGGGCCCCGTAAACGGGGGCTCCCCGGCCAGCATCTCGTAGCACACCGCCCCCAAGGAGTAGACGTCGGTGCGCGCATCAATCGCCCGGTCCGCCGACGCCTGCTCGGGACTCATGTACTGCGGCGTGCCTACCGCGACC
Source organism: Gemmatimonadota bacterium (assembly GCA_003152485.1). Taxonomy (GTDB): domain Bacteria; phylum Gemmatimonadota; class Gemmatimonadetes; order Gemmatimonadales; family Gemmatimonadaceae; genus Palsa-1248. The sequence goes on from PMAE01000026.1 coordinate 15,690, forward strand.
CCCGGTCTCGGTCAGCGTCTGACCGAGCGCACCAGTAGTCATCGGGAGGGCCCGCGCAATGCTGAAGTCCGCGACCAACGCCTGCCCGTCCGTCGTGAGCAGGATGTTCTCCGGCTTCACGTCGCGGTGGATCACCCCGTGGCGGTGCGCGTAATCCAGCGCGAGTGCGGCCTCTCGCGTGATCCGGACCGCTTCGTCGAGCGGCAACTGATGCTCGCGGCGGATCCGGTCCCGCAAGCTTTCGCCCTCCACATAGGGCATGGTGAACCACAACTGGCCGGTCTGGGTCTCACCGGAGTCGTGAACCGAGAGGATGTGCGGGTGCTGGAGGCCGAGCCGCTCGCGCGTGGGTGATTTACCCTGGGGGCGCAAGTGGTGCGTTAGCTCGGAGCTATGGCCTCGTCCCGTTGGATCGCCGCGCGCCGTCTGCGCGCAGCCCGGAGAACGGTGTCCACTCTCCGGTTGTCAAAACAGTAGGCTGCCACTGGCTCGGCCGACGCCGTCGAATCCGGGGCGCCTGACGATTGCGGAAAGTGCCGCCAGAGTGTCGGCGTTGATGCGCGCCCGATTGAGCGCGGACGCACCGCCATCGCCAGCGCGAGGTGCCGGTCCTGGGTGGCCGTGGTCGGCCCTCAGGCGAGGACGTTAGCGTTGCGAGGGCGACGCGCGCGCTCGTCCGCATTCGGCCAATTGCTGGAAGTCGCACATCATTCAGCGCGTGGTGCCGTCGTTTGGCGCTTGGGCGGACGACCGGCACGCGGGCGGCGCGCCGAAACGGCACCATCGGCCGTGGAGCGGAGCCGCGGTTTGCTGTCGAGCCAGGCGGCAAGCTCGGCCTCGTCGTACAGTACCTTTGTCCCTAGTCGCACAAATGCTGGTCCTCCGCCTACCACTCGGAGTTTCGCGAGGGTCGCGCGGGCGAGCCCCAATCGCTCCGCCGTGTGGTGAGTATCGAGCAACTTTAGCATGACGATCTCCATTGCTTTATTGGGGCTGTGGACGTAGTGGAGCGGAGGCTAATCGCTTCTGGTTTGGCGACACTCCCAATTGCCAGCGTGCGGACTGCAGCGGGTCTGTTTTGCGTCTAGCCAGTCTGTTTCTCGAGCGCGGCCGTGAGTGCGCTCACATCGACGACCCATTTCCCGTCGATGCACCGGCCGGTCAACCGCCCGCTCATGAGGCGCCGCAGCGCCTGTTCCCTCGTCAGGTGGAGTGCCAATGCGGCCCGAGCGAGCGGGACCACTGCGGTCTCCGGGACGCCGATCCCACGGTCGATCTCAGGTGCTGCGGCCGATGTCATCGTCTCTCCTGTCTTGACAAGTATTCCGCTTTGAGAACATATTGTGGGCGTAAATGCGTATGCACATCTCTATCTAACGCGAACACTAACCGTTCTCCTTTTACTCAGCAAGGGGCAGAAGTGAGCGTAGAGAAGACCGAGAGCGTGAGTCGTATCGGCATCCAGGTTCGGGCTCTCATCGATCGGTTTCACCGCGGCATNNAGGAATCAGCGGCAGCCGCGGCTCGATTCGGTCCGTCGGCTGGCGGCGTATTACCGTGTTTCACTCGACTGGTTGCTGACTGGTAAAGGTCCCGGGCCCGATTACGGCGCCGACGTGCGACACGCGCTCGGCATGGGGGAACGGGCAATCGAGTGGATCTCAGGGAGAGACAACGCACCGCCGGACGAGCGGTTCTTTCTTGCCTCGGTACTGCCGGCCGGATGGCTTGCGTGGAACCATCTACTTGAGCGCGTCGGACTGACCGGCGAGACACTTGCCATCTGGAATTCGCTGCCGGTCGTGCCGCTGATTTACGCCATCCAGAACGTCATGTCGCAAGCGCCACAACTGATAGAGCCTAGCCCGCTTCGCGAGGAACTCTCCCGCGGACTCGACGAGGCAACCGATGCTAGCTGCCGGGCCTGGCATACCTACGTCTCAGCACTGCTCCGAATTCTTGGTCCTGATGCGATGCGTTCCGCCATGGAGCACGCCAACGGTGACGCGCTCCNNTCACCGCAGCCTGACGCCGGAAGAGTTTATGTCGCGGGTCGAACGGGTTCAGACCCTGTCGGCAACGGAAAGCACTCCGACGGGCGACGTTGATCCCGCCGCCTGGCGACCTTACCTGGATCCCGAGTCTCGATCATCGCGGGCGAAATCAGAAACCACGCGGCGGGCCGCAGCGGCGACGCGGCCGACGACCGGCCCGCGATCGCGCAAACGACGCTAGTGAAACGAATGAGGCGTTTCGTAAGGGGGTCTTGTCGCATCATGATGAACCGCCTGATCGGCCCGCCGGCTGGGTCACCCCGGTTCGGGAACGCACGATCACCAAGAACGGGCCGCACCCGATTCCCACGCTTGATTGTCAGTGGATTTCGATAAATCTCTCGCCATCGATTGAGGCACAAGATGGGTGGATTTTCGTCGTCCCGATGGGCGCGCCACAGGCGTCAAGCTACCGTCGCTGAAGCGCATCTCTCGGTTATTGCCCGGGAGCTCGCCACGCTCCCGGTCGGCGCCAGTGGTGCGATCGAATGGACCGCGCGGAAGAAACGTTGGGCAAGTGTAGGATTTGAGATTCTGGCGATCGCCAATTC
>PMAE01000101.1 GCA_003152485.1 Gemmatimonadota bacterium
AAGGCGTGGGCGTACTTGTCGGCGGCGCCCGCCAACATCACGCCCGGCCGATCGTTGTCCGGAAAAATCATGGGCCGTTCGAAGGCGCCGGCGGCTGCAATCACGGAGCGGGCGCGAATTTTCCACAAACGCTCGCGCAGCGCGCCGCCCTGCTCCGCGCGCGCGGCGGCCGCCGGCGGCAGCGAGTCGTCGAGTCCGAACAGGTAGCGGGCCGTATCAACGACCGCGAGGCCGCGGCCATTCGCGGCCGCGGCCCGCAGCCGCACCGACGGCGCGTGCAGGAACTTGTTCATGAGTGACCGGGAGAAGTGATCGACGACCTCGCGCTGGGCCGGCGTGAGCTCGCCAAGACGACGCGCCGCATGCGCAAGCTCGTCGGTGCGGACGCGATCCATGGCCGCACGAAAATCCGCGACCACCGGCACCGCGGCCAGCCCGGCGAGCCACTCCCAATACCGCTCGACCTCGCCATCGATCAACTGCTCGGCGCTGGGGAGATGGGCCTGCCGCTGCTCGATGTTCGACGCGACGACCGCGCGGAGGTCATCGAGATCGTACAGAAAGACGTTGTCCAACGCGCCGACTTCGGGCTCCACGTCGCGCGGCAGCGCGATGTCGAGGATACACAGCGGACGGTCGCCACGCGCCCCGACGGCCTCGGCCACACGCTCGCACGTGACGACCGGGTGGGGCGCCGCGGTCGAGCAGATCAGCAGATCCACCGTGGTGAGCGCCGACCAACAGTCTTCGTAGCGCATCGCGGTGGCGCCGTGCCGACGCGCCAGCTCGTCCGCCCGTTCGAAGGTGCGGTTCGCCACGAGTGTCGCGCGCACCCCCTCGTCGAGGAGGCATTGCAGCGCGAGCTCCGCCATGTCGCCCGCGCCCAGCACCATGGCCCGCCGGCCGTTCAGCGTCCCGAAGATCTTCTTCGCGAGGAGCACTGCGGCCGAGCTCACCGATGCGGCGCCCCTGCCGATCGCCGTCTCCGCACGCACCCGACCAGCCACCGATTGCGCGGTCTGGAAGAGTCTGTTCAACACCGCCCCGGAATACGAACGGCTCACCTCCCATGCGTCGCGGACCTGGCCCTTGATCTGCGCCTCACCAACGACCATGGAATCGAGACCCGATGTCACCCGCATCAGATGACGCACCGCCTCCCGGTCGCGGCGCACGTACCCGAATGGGGTCGCGTCGGTCGCCAGCCGCGCGGTGAGCGCGGCCCACACCGCGGGCGGTGCATCGGTATCACCCTCGACCAGATAGAACTCGGTGCGATTGCACGTCGAGAGCAACACGCTCTCCCGGGCGCCCGACGCGTCCCGCAACGCTTCGAGCGCGGGTGCGGTATCTCGAGGGCCAAAGGCACACTTCTCCCGGAGTTCGATCGGCGTCGTCCGGTGGCTCAACCCCGCGACTACGAGCCCCACGCGACCCCCTCCACGTTGCGGCCGTCGGCCTCGATACCGCGGTGCGGGCGCTGCGCGCGCCAGCTCGCGACCCGCGCGCCAAAGGCGTCCCCTTCGACCGCCCCGCAGAAGTCCTCCCCGACAAGATCCCGCTTCGCGGCATGCCACCCGTCGCGGTCGCCCGCGTCGAGCAGCTCACGCCGCAACGACACGAGCGTCGTCAATGCCGCCTCGTAGCGGGTATTGAATCGCTGCGCGATCGCATCCCGAACGCGGACGGCGGCGTCGGGCACGCCGCCCGCCGATACGCCCACCACGAGCGGCCCGACGGCGTGCGATGCCACGGTGACGCAATTGCCGTCCTCCGGAAAATCCGCGACGTTGACCAATCGGCCGCGCGAGATGGCGTCCGCAGTCACCGCGGCGTTCACCTCCCGCACGTTGGTCGCGGCAATCACGAGCACCGCGTCGGCGATGTCGTCGCTGGTATATGACCGCTCGACCAGGGTCACCCGCGGCCACTGCCCCGACGCCTCACGCAGCGCGCTGCCAATCTCCGGCGCGATCACTCGAACGGCCGCCCCGCATTCGAGCAGCGCCATCGCCTTCCGATGCGCCACGCGGCCGCCGCCCACCACGAGCGCCTCCACGCGTGTGCCATCGAGGAGCAACGGATAGCCGCTCATCGAGAGGCGAGTTGCGTCGCATTCGCACGCGCCGAGAGGGAACACGGCACCAATCCCGCGCGCGTCATAAGAAATGCCCAGGCCGTGCTTCGACGGCCCGCGCCGCGACGTAGGAGGCCACGACCACGCCAAAGGCGACCGCTGCCGCCACGGCCGCGCGCCGCGCGCGCCAGCCCCCGAGTTGTCGCCCCGCAGCCAGCGCACCGNNCCCGCCGCGAGCCACGCGACGATCCCCCACACCACCCGCGGGCCATCGAGGCCGCCGTACGCCGCGGAATAGCTCGCCGCGAGCGCCACACCGAGGGTCAGCGCGATCCACGCGGTCACCGCACCAAGGTGATTGACGTGATCGAGGGTCTCCAGCGCCGGGAACGACCGAAAGATCGATCCGAACCGACGCGACTTGAGCTCGTGACGCTCCACGAGATAGAGCGCGCCCGCCGCCGCCGCCGTAGCGAGCGCGGCAATGCCGATGAAGCTGAAGGCCACGTGCGAGACGAGCCACGCGCCCTGTGCACCCCGGGGTTGTGCGAACGGCCGCCACCCGACATCGATCGCGACCGCGGTCAGCACAGCGGCCAGCGGGGCACCGATCAAGCTGAGCGTCGCGTCGCGTGCCAGCAGCTCGGTGAGCAACAGCGCCACAGCGAGCGCCAACCCGCCGAACGACAGCGCCGGACCAAGCCCCGACACGGGCAAGCCACCAGCGAGATACGTCGCCGCCGCCATGGCGCCCGCATGCGCGAGCACTCCGAGCGTCAGCGCGATCACGACTCCCCGAAATGGAGGCCCGACCGGACGCGCGAAAGGCGTGATGGCAAGCGCAGCCGCGCCCGCGTAACACGCGACGGCCAGAAGGAGGGCGATCGCGACCATGGAGGTGTCAATCTAACGACCCAAGCCGCCCCCGGGGCAGCATTTCGCACAAACAATCGTGCCCGAGGCGGTGGAGCACCCCGGGCACGAGACTACCGGTCGGCGACGACCTGCGGCCGGCCCGCGATTACTCGACGGTCTCCGACACGACGTCCGATACGACGTCCAATGGGGTCACGGGGCGCGCGCCGTGACTTTCGCGGCCACGCCGGTTTCGACGTTCGGTTGCGTGCTCGCCACGATGACGGCCGTCGCTGCATAGCCGTTGACACGGACGATGTCGGCCACCGCGATCTCGCTCTCAGGGATCGTGACGCTCGACTCCGGCACACGGAGCTTCGGCCGATACATGGTGATCTGATCTCCCACATGCACGCCCTGTTTCTCGGACGCCTCGAGCACGACGTAGTACTGCAACGTCGGGAGCACGACGCCATCCTCGACCCAGAGAACTTTGGTCTTCACGCCATCATCCACGTGTGCAGGCCGCTCGGTAGGCATCGGCGTCATGTCGAGCGGTAGCACACCCTGGCTCTTGTCGAGCAGGGCGAAGAGCGTGGTAATGCGCGCGACGGTCGCGTCGGAGCCGACACCAGGCTGCACGACGGTCAGGATCCCGGTCGGGATCACGATCTGTCCGCGATCGCCAAACGATGTACCCAACGCGTAGGTGTAGAACCGCTCCCCCACCACCGGCGTGCTGCCCGCGGGCATGGTGATGTAGAGGTCTTCGTTCTGGTCGAAATGCGCGCGATCGTCGGCGTCGATCACGTTCGAGACCGCCGTCGTCCCGAGGACGACGCCAGCCCCACGTGGACCACCCTCGCGGTCCAGATACGGCGCGGCCTGACGCTGGTGCACGCTCTTCGCGGACGGCCCGCCACGCATTCCGGATGATCCCCGGTTCGTGACGAATGTCATCTCACCGCGCGGCGTGTGCGCGAACATCGTGCCCCCGGTCGTGGGGGCCGGTGCGGCGGCGGCGCTTGCCGCCGCCGTCGCCTGCTCAGCAGCCGCGGCGGCCGCGGACGGCGCGGCGTCAGTGGCGGGCGCTGCGGCNNCGCGCCTGCCGGCACGCGGAGGACGGCGTTGGCGTAGATCCAATGCGGATCCGAGATCGTGCCAGCGTTGAGCCGGTAGATCTCTGGCCAGAGGTTTCCGTCGCCTAGATAGATCTGCGCGATGTCATACAGTGTCTCGCCGGCCCGCACCGTATGCATGCGGTAGCCAGCCGTGCTGGCACCGGCCGACGCAGGCTGAGCGGAGGCGGAATCTTGCGCGCGCAATGCGGGCGCGAGCGTGATGAGCGCCACGGCGCAGAACCCTGCGCGCCGGGCGACTGTGCGGACTGCGTCCAGGACCATTCCCTTCATCGTGTATCCCCCACGGGGCGCGACGGCGGACCCGACGGTCCCGACCGCCACCAACGAGTGCGGCGTACCCGGGCGGAACCCGGGACGGCTGTCCAGGGGGAGACGACGAACCCCGGGAGGACGAAACGGGGCACTCTTCGGTCAGTCCGTCTGGTCCACCAGGTGCCGGCCCCCCAGGCGACGATTTTAGCGCTTACGGGGGCCGGCGGCCGTCAGTGCACCACAAGCCCCGTGAACGGTGCCACATACGCCTCGAGCGTCACCAACAGCCCGACCAGCGTAACGAGCAGCAGGCTGTGGATGAAGACGAACCGCAAGATCTCCCACTCGTGTCCATACCACCGCGTCGTCGTGCTGGCCACGACGATGCTCTGCATGTCCACCATTTTCCCCATCACCCCGCCCGAGCTGTTCGCGCTCGCCATGAGGATCGGACTCACGCCGACGTGCTGGGCCGTGATGCGCTGCAAGCTGCCGAACAGCACGTTCGACGACGTGTCGGACCCGGTGAGCGCGACGCCCAGCCACCCCAACATCGTGCCGAAGAACGGATACCACACACCGGTCCGTGCGAACGCCAAACCGAGGATCGCATCCAACCCCGAATACCGGGTCAGGAACCCGATGGCCAGCATCGCGGCGATGGTCAACAACGACAGCTTCACGGTGGCGAAGGCCCGGCCGTAGCTGCGGAGGATCTGGCGCGGGCGGTATCCCATGACCGCCGCGGCAATGAGCGCCGCCACGAGGATTCCACTACCGGTCGCCGAGAGCCAGTTGGCCACGAAGACCGCGCTTTCCGCTTTGGGTTGCGACACCACCGGCGGCATCCGGAACACGAGGTTATCCAGTCCGGCGATCGCGAACGACGGTTTGGAGATCCCGTCCAGCAGCGCCTTGACCTGCGGCAATCCCCAGAGAAACACCACGACGCTGAGGATGAGCCACGGGGTCCACGCCCGGAGCTCCTGGCGGCTGTCGCCCGCGGCCCTCGGCTCCCGCGGCACGTCCGCCGGATGCCAGACCCGCAACAACAGGGTGACCGCCCCCAATGACACGACCGCCGCGCCAACATCCACGAGCCACGGTCCGTGATAATTGGAGATCAGCCACTGCGGGATCGCGAACGCGACCCCAGCCACCAGCAGTGCGGGCCAGACGGCCAGTGTCCGTTTCATCCCCGCGTAGGCGAACATTAGCCAGAACGGGATGAGGACGGAAAAGAACGGAAGCTGTCGCCCGACCATGCTGCTGAGCGACGCCAACGGCAGGCCCGTGACCCCCGCCAGCGCCACCACCGGCGTCCCCAGCGCACCGAACGCGACCGGCGCCGTGTTGGCGATCAGCGATAGGCCGGNNGTGATGGCGACCGGCGCGCCAAAGCCCGCCGCGCCCTCGAAAAACGACCCAAAACAAAATGCGACCAGCACCAATTGCAGGCGCCGGTCGCCGCTGACCCGGCGGAGACTCTGCTGCAGCACCTCGAACAACCCACGGTCGCTCGTGAGCTGGTACAGGAAGATCACGTTGAGGATGATCCAGCCGATGGGCAGCATGCCGTACGCGGCGCCGAGGGCCGACGCGTGCATCGCAAGCGACACCGGCATGCCGAGCGCGCCGACCGCGACC
>PMAE01000086.1 GCA_003152485.1 Gemmatimonadota bacterium
TCTGGCGGCGGCCTTCCATGCGGGTGCGAATGGTGCGAAACTTCCCGCGGAGCGCTAGCAACAATGTTGGAGCGGTGGCCGAGAGGCTGAAGGCGGCGGTTTGCTAAACCGTTATAGGGTCTTATAGCCCTATCGAGGGTTCGAATCCCTCCCGCTCCGTCGTCAGACCGCGGGTCCGTCGCCACGGCGGGCCCGTTTTCGTTGGTACATTCCGAGCCCATGACCGAGACCTCTGCAACAGCGTCCCCCGTGGCTCTGACAAGCGCCACGCGTCCGCGACTCCGATTCGCACCGTCGCCCACGGGATACCTCCACGTCGGGGGCGCGAGGACCGCACTCCTCAATTGGCTGTACGCACGACACTTCGACGGCGAGTTCCTGCTCCGGATCGAAGACACCGACCGCGCCCGCAGTACTGATGCCTCCACGCGCGCGATCTTCGAGGGCCTCGAGTGGCTGGGGCTGCAATGGGATGAGGAGGTCGTGTACCAGGGCGCCAACGTCGCCCGCCACGCGGACGACGGCGCCCGGATGTTGGCCGCGAACGCGGTGTATCGGTGCTTCTGCACCTCGGAGGAGCTCGACCAGCGTCGCCGCGACGCCCAGGCACGCCACGAAACCTTCACCTACGACCGGAGATGCGACCGGCTGCCGGCCGACGAAATCGCCCGCCTGGTCGCCGCGAATACCCCCTACGCACTCCGCTTCCGTGTCCCGGAAGGCACCACCGGGTGGGTAGACCTGGTGCACGGGCAGATCACGTTCCCAAACAAGGACATCGAGGACTTCGTGGTCCTCCGCTCCGACAACACCCCCGTGTACAACATGGCGGTCGTGTCCGACGACATCGCGATGCGGATCACGATCGTGATGCGCGGGGACGACCACATCTCGAACACGCCCAAGCAGATCCTCCTCTACCACGCGTTGGGCGCGCCGCTGCCGACGTTCGCGCACTTGCCGATGATCCACGGGACCGATGGCAAGAAGTTGAGCAAGCGTCACGGTGCGACCGCGGTCGCCGACTACCAGATCCAGGGCATCCTCCCGACCGCGATGCTGAACTTCCTCGCGCTCCTCGGCTGGTCCCCAGGCGGAGACCGAGAGATCATGACGGTCCCCGACATGATCTCGCTGTTCTCCACCGACGGACTGCAGCGCAAGGCGGCAATCTTCGACCCGCAGAAACTGGAGTGGATGAACGGGCAGCATCTCTCGCTCATCGCCCTCGACGACCTGTTGCCCCGCGTCGTTCCCGCGCTGGTCGCCGCGGGGCTGACCACGCCGGAGGCCATGGCCGCCCGGCCCGAGTGGTTCCGCGCGCTCATCGATCTCCTCCGCGTGCGCGCGCGCACGGTTCTCGACATCGTGCGGCAAGCCGAGCCCTATCTCCGGGACACGATCAACTACGATCCCGAGGCGGTTGCCAAACAGTGGAAGGATCGCTCGGCCGCGGCCGAACTGCTCGCCGTCGCCCGCATCCAACTGGCATCGGTCGCCGAGTGGACGCCACAGGGCCTGGAGCCCGCGCTCCGCACGTTGGCCGAGTCGCGCGGCGTGACGGCCGGCAAAATCTTTCAGCCGCTACGCGTCGCCCTCACCGGGCTGACCGTGAGTCCGGGGATTTTCGACGTACTCGTGATGCTCGGCCGGGACCGCGCTCTGTCGCGAATCGATACGGCCATCGCCTATCTGCGCTGATCGACTCTTATTGACCGTGTGGGGACCCGGGCGCAAATTGGGGTGGCTGTGCCGTCCCCTGAGCACCGTACTGGCGCACCGACTGGGGGAGCGCGGCCGGCAGTCCACTCACATTGCGATCATCGGCCCGCCAGCTGATTCACCGAGGACGTATGGCTGAGCCTCTCAGTCCGATCGAGCGACGGGTGTACCACTATCTCCTCGACTTCCTCGCGGAGAACACGTACCAGCCAAGCATTCGGGAGATCGGGAAGCGCTTCCGTATCAAGTCCACGAAGACGGTGTCGGACATCCTGCAATCGCTGGCCGAGAAGGGCTACATCGAACGCGATCCCTCGCGCTCGCGCGGCGTCCGACTGCTCGGGTTCGCGGCCGCGCCCCTGACGCAACCGGTGCCCGTCTACTCCAAGATCGCGGCCGGCGAGCCGGCATTGCTGCCCGAGCACCGGCAATCGTTTCTCACCATGGACCGGCGGTTCGTGCCGAGTGATGATGTGTACGCGCTCCGCATCAAGGGCGACAGCATGGCCGGACGCGGGATCTTCGATGGCGACTTCGTCCTGGTCAATCCATCGGCGCGCGCGCGCGATGGGGAGATTGTCGCCGCGCGACTCGGTGAGGACGCGACCGTGAAGACGTTGACGCATCGCGGTGCGACGATCGTGCTGGAGCCGGCCAACGCCTCCGACCGCGAGGTCGTGGTGGGCCCGCACGACAACTTCGCGGTGCTGGGCGTCATCTGCGGCGTGTTTCGGTCGTATTTCGATGCCGAGACGGAACAGCGCGAACCCGCGGAGCCCGACGCGGCGGCGTGAGCACGGAGAAGGGCGATGACGCGGCAGTCATCAAGACCCGTTGGATATCGATCCAGGATGAACAATATATTGGCCAGGGGGCTACCCGGACGCCATCGTCTAGTGGCTGGGCTAGTGGCTGGGCGGCCGCCAGATCGACGGCCCGACGTGCAGCTACCTATCGCTCGTACGAGGTGACATGATGGCGTCCACGGTCGGTCCGGAGCACCACAACGGCGGCGGGCCCGATGTCCTGGCCCGTATGTCGGCCCACGACCACGAGCAGGTCGCGTTCTTTTCGGATCCGGTGAGCGGCTATCGCGGGATCGTGGCGATTCACAATACTCGGCTCGGTCCCGCACTGGGCGGGACGCGACTCTGGTCCTACCTGACGGAGGACGCAGCGCTCACCGACGCGCTCCGGCTGTCCGAAGGGATGACCTACAAGGCGGCAGCGGCCGGCGTGCCGTTCGGCGGGGGCAAGTCGGTCGTGATCGCGGATTCGCGGCACGTCGATCGGCCCGCGCTCTTTCGCGCCCATGGACGCGCGGTCGAGAGCCTAGGCGGACGGTACATCACCTCCGTCGACATCGGCACGAGCCCGGACGACATGCGGTACGTCCGCGAGGAGACGACACACGTCGGCGGCTTGCCGACCACCGTCGGCGACCCGTCGCCCGCCACCGCGCGCGGAGTCCAGCGGGCGATCGAGGCGGCGCTCGTCCATGTCCGGGGCTCGGCGGATCTCGCCGGGCGCACGGTGGCGATCCAGGGGTGCGGACACGTGGGCTATCACCTCGCGCGCATGCTGCACGGCGCGGGGGCACGGATCATCGCCAGCGATACGAACGCCGACCGGGCCGACCGCGTCGCGCGGGAATTCGGTGCCGAGATCGTGGGCTCCGAGTCGATCCACAGCGCGCAGGTCGATGTCTTCGCGCCGTGCGCGTTCGGCGGCGGACTGTCGCCGGCTACGATTCCATCGTTACGATGCGCCATCGTCGCCGGCGCCGCGAACAACCAACTGTTGGACGAGGCCGACGGGGCGCTGCTGGAGCGACGCGGCATCGCCTACGCGCCGGACTTCATCGCCAATGCGGGTGGGTTGATCTACCTCTGCCAGGAAGTGGCCGGGTGGAGCACTGAGCGGGTCACGAGCACGCTGGAGGGAATATTCGACACCATGTCCGCGGTGTTCGGTATGGCCTCCGCGCGCGGCATCCCGTCGAGCGAGGCCGCGGTCCAGATCGCCCGGGATCGCTTGGCCGCTCGAGCCGTGCCCAACACTGGCGCACCGCTGGCCGCCACGGCCTGACGCACGCCCGCGCCACGGCGGCCGGCGCGGCCAGGACGTCATCTGGCGCGACATGGGCGTGCGGCATCGTTGAGGGTTCGGCGCCCGCTGGTGCGCCGCCACTCCGGCTCCGGAAGGTTCTGTGGATCGCGTGAAGATGCTTCTCGTTTCGTCGCTCGCCTGCGCCACAGCGTACGCATCGCAACCGGCCCCCAGAACATTTGCGCACCGCCAATCGCTAATCGATCACTGGACAACCGGCGGCGGGTTATCGGTGTCCTTCGGTTTGTCGGGCGGCGGCGGCTCGGATTTCTTATTCGCGTCGTCGCGCTCTTTTTCCTTACGCTGCCGGAGATGCTTGACCGCGTCGCGGAACTCGTCCTCGTTGAGTGACCGCTGGGCCTGAAACATGATGTCGTCGTGACGGGCGGTCAGTGTTCGCTCGTTCTCGCCGAGGATGGGGTTGGCGGTGACGTTCAGCGGCAAGAACGCGAGCACCGCGGTCGGGATCGAGATGGGGCCGAGGCGGATGTACTTGGGGTCCACGCCGTACTTCTTCCCATTGTGCTCGAACGTCCAATCACCCGGCTGACGACGCCCGGCGCCGAGCGCCAGGGTGTCGTTGTGCGCCTGCACGCGGGCCGCGAGCACGCTGTCGACTGCTTCCTCCGTCGTCTTCCGCGGGGCCAGCATCGGCGCGGGGGGCACCCAGACGCGCGGGTCATGGTACTCCGGGCGTGCGCCCTGGGCGGGGCCACCCACGCCGACCACTGGGCCGGTCCCGGGATTCGCATCGGTCGTGGTATCGGCGTCCTGCGGCTTCGCGGCCGGCGGAGCAACGGGCAGTGCGCTCGGGACCGCCGGCGGAGCGATGAGCGGGGGCGGCAGGGTATGCATCACCGGCCGGCCGTTGCCGCCGGTCTTGCCAGGATTCGTGTGCGCACCGGCCGTCGGCATCGCGACATAGTTGAGATGCTCGACCGGCGCGGACTCGACCGTCTCGTGGCGCATGAAGTCCGACAAGGGCAGCGGCAGCAGGAGCACCTCGACGAGCGCGGCGACGAACAGCACGTGCGCGACGAGCGACACCACGAGAGCACGTCGTGATGGCGGCCTGGATACCCCGCCCCCTACCAGCATCGGATGTCGCCTACCCGACCAGGTTGGCCAGCGACGCCAACACGCGTCCCGCGCGGACCGCGGCCTCGCGCAGCCGCTCGGGTGGCACGATGAACGACACCCGGAAAAATCCCTCGCCACCCGCCCCAAACGCCGACCCCGGCATGACGATGACGCCCTCCTCTTCCATCAACCGGTCGGCGAAGGTCGCGCTCGGCAGCGATTCGGGGAGCTCGACCCAGAGATACATCGATGCTTTGGGCGATGGGCAGGTGAAGCCGGCCTCGCGAAACGCCGTGACCGCCGCGTCGCGGCGTTCACGGAATACCGCCACGTTGCGGGGCACGAATTCCCGCCAGCTCTCGATCGCCGCGACACCCGCGGCCTGCACCGCCATGAATGGCCCTGTATCGACGAAGGATTTCACCCGAGCCAACGCGCCCGCGATCTCCGGACGCGCCACCGCCCACCCGCATCGCCACCCTGTCATGTTGTACGTCTTCGACAGGGAATGGAACTCGATCGCGACGTCGCGCGCGCCGTCGATCTCGAAGATGCTCGGTGGGACATACCCGTCGTAGGCGAGCTCCGAGTAAGCGTTATCGTAGACGAGCAGGATGCCAAACTCCCGGCACCGCCGTACGACCCCTTCGAGATACGCGCGAGGGGCCACGGCCGCTGTCGGATTGTTCGGATAATTCAGGTACAACAGCTTGGTGCGACGGAGCACGTCGGCCGGGATATCGTCCAGGTCGACGAGAAAGTTTGTCCGCGGTCGCAGTGCGTATTTGTAGGCTGTGCCCTCGCTGAGCGCGGTTCCGCCGATGTACGCCGGATAACCGGGCTCGGGCACGATCGTTACATCTCCGCGCTCGACATACGCGAGCGCGAGATGCGAGATCCCCTCTTTGGACCCGATGAGGGGCACCACCTCGCGCAGCGGATCGAACTCGACGCCAAATCGTGTGCGCATCCACGCGGAGACCGCTTCCCGATAGGCGGGCAGCCCGAGTCCGAATCCATACCGGTTGAGCGCGGGGGTCGCGGCACCCTTGGCGAGCGCGGCGACCGCGGCGGGCGGCGGCGCCAAGTCGGCATCTCCGGCCCCCAGATCGATGACATCGACGCCGCGGGCGAGCAGATCGCGCTTCTTCTGCGGGATCGCGGCGAGCATGTACTCAGGCAAAGCGGCCAGGCGGCCCGCCACTCGTGGCATACCCAACTTACTCTCCGGCAGCGACAGGGTTCCCGACCCGGCTCAGGGTGCGGCCATCAGGCCCCTGGATCTCAACTTCCACCATGTCGCCGGGTGCAAGCCGGCCGACCCCGGCCGGTGTTCCGGTCGCTATCAGGTCGCCTGGCTCGAGGGTCATTATCGATGAAATGAAGGTGATGAGCATCGGAATCGCAAACACCATCAGCTCCGCCCGGGCCCGCTGGCGCTCCACCCCATTGACCCGGGTCACAACGCTCAGTCCGCCCCACTCTCCGAGATAGGCGTGCTCGTCGCCCACTGGCGCAAAGGTGTCGAATCCCTTGGCACGGGTCCATTGGCTGTCGCGCCGCTGCAGGTCGCGACAGGTCACGTCGTTGAACGCCGCGATACCCCGGACCACGCGGAGCGCATCGCGCTCGGCCACGTGGCTGGCGCGCGCGCCCATGACGACCGCGATCTCGCCTTCGTACTCCGTCTGCTCGGAGATTCGGGGCAGCACGATGGGATCGCCGTCGGCGATGAGACTGGATGGCGGCTTGAGAAAGATCAGCGGTTCGGTCGGCACGTCGTTCCCTAATTCGGCGGCGTGCGCGCGATAGTTGCGACCAATGCACACGATTTTTGACGGGCGGGTGATCATTCGTCCTTCGTGTCAGAGTGAAAGAACGCGGCGACCCGGGGGCGCAATGCGACCCACCGACCAATGGCGCGACGCGCCGGAGGGAGCGCGTCGAGAAGCCCGCGCCCGTACGAACGCGACACGACCCGGGGATCCGCCAGCACGACCACACCGCGGTCGGTCGCCGACCGGATCAGTCGGCCGAATCCCTGATTGAGACGCAGCGACGCCTGAGGAAGCATGAATGACGCGAACGGGTCGCCGCCGCGCGCCGCGATGGCTTCGCACTGCGCGGCGGTGACGGGCTCAGAGGGTACGCGAAATGGGAGGCGTGTGATGACGAGCGCCCGCAACGCCGGACCGGGCACATCGACGCCCTCCCAGAACGAGCTCGTGCCCAGGAGGAGCGCCCGTCCTGACTCGCGAAACCGGCGCAGCAGGGCGTCGCGCCGATCCTCGCCATGCACCAGCAGCTCCGGCGGTCCGCCACCCATCGCCCTCACCGGCTCCATGCGCAGCGCGGACGCGGCGGCCCGAACATCCCGATGACTAGTGAAGAGCACGAACACGCCGCCATCCGACGCGCGCACGAGATCGCGGATGATCCGCAGCACCGCCGCCGCGTGCCCTTCACCGTCGACATTCGGCGCCGGCAGATCGGTCGGCACCACGAGCAGGGCCTGCCGAGGATAGTCGAAGGGCGAGGGAAAGATGCCCGTCACGGCCGTGAGCTCGGGCGCGTCGACCCCCAATCGGGAGGCGAGATATTCGAATCGACCTTCCGCGGCGAGTGTCGCGCTCGTCACGACCGCGGTCTCCACACGCGCGAATAGATCCTCGCGCAGGATCGGCGCCAAATCGAGCGGGACCACGCACACCGCCACGTTCGACGCAGCGGGCCCCGCGTCGGCGGCCGCTCGCTCACGCTCCCGGAGACTGCGCCGGATCTCGATCCACCGCACGGTCGGTGGCCCGCCTGGTTCCGGGTCGAGCGCGAGGCGCAACGTGTCGGCCCCGACCGCGAGTCGGCGGGCCACACCGCGGAGCTCAGCCAGGACCCGCGCCAAACATTCATCGCCGGCCCGGTCTCCACCATGCCGCCCCTCGATCAGCCGCAGCGATGCGTCCACCGCATCGACATCGCGCAAGAGATCTTCGAGCGCAACACCCAGTCCGCCCTTCCACACGGGATGGTCGGCGAACTCCGGCTCGAGTCGCAATTGCTGATCGGTGGAGCTGGACAGGACCGTCGCGAGCAGATCAAACACGAACTCCCCTCGATCACGAGCGGCGGCCACGGCCGGCGCCAGCGTCGTGCGCAGCATGTCCATCGTCGCCGCGGCCAAGAGATCGTCGAGCGCGCTCAGCGTGTGCGCGAGCCGCGGCAATAGCCCTTTCCCGCCCCGCCGATCCAACCGCGCGAACAGGCGCTGCCAACCGCGGCGTGTCACCGTCCCCCCGAGATGCGCGGCGGCGGCCTCCTCGAGATGGTGCCCTTCGTCTACGATCAGCCGCGCGTAGGGTGGAATCACCGCCGCCTCGTGCCAGTTCTGCTGTACGCGCCGCACCGCGAGGTCGGACATCAGCAGATGGTGGTTGACGACAACGACGTCGGCTTGCGCGGCGATTCGACGTGCCCGAAACACGAAGCAGGCGTCGTAGTGGGGACAGCGCTGGCGCAGGCACAGATCGGGCTCGGCCGCGACTTCGTCCCACACATCCGAGCGCGCCACCGGCGCGCTCGCGTCCGCCAGCGATCCGTCGTCGGTCCGCTGCGCCCAGTCCGCCAGGGCTGCCACTTCCCGTTCCGCTGCCGCGTCGAACAACGTGCCGTCCGACGATCGCGCGTGGTCGAGGCGCGAGAGACAGAGATAGTTCCGCCAGCCCTTGAGCAGTGCGAAGCGGACCGGTTGGTCGGTCAACGCCGCGGCGAGGAGCGGCAGGTCCTTGCCGACGAGCTGTTCCTGAAGATTGATCGTATTGGTGGAGACGACCGTGCGTTCGCCATACACGGCCGCCCATCGCAACGCGGGGACAAGGTAGGCAAGCGACTTGCCGACGCCCGTGCCGGCCTCGAACAGTCCGACGCCGCCTCGCTGGTAGAGGCGCGCCACCGCGGCGGCCATGGCGCGTTGACTGGCGCGATCCTCATATCCGACGTGCGCAACGTCGGCGAGCGCCGCAGCCACTGCACCGTCAGGGCCGAGGTCGGCGGCGACCGACTCCGGTTCGGCGCGTGCGGGATCGAGAACGGGTGCGTCGTCGGGATCACTCGGATCCGTCTCCGGCCGAGTCGGCGACGCGTCATCGATGCGGTCAGCGGCCACCCCCCCGTCTGGCGGAAAGGCGATCACGTCTTGAGTGGCTTCTTCTTCGCGGCGGGGAAGAGCACGTTGTTGAGGATCAGTCGATACCCGGGCGAATTCGGGTGCAACGCGAGGTCGGTGGACGGATTGCCGACCGCGTGCTGCGGGTCTTCCGGGTCATGGCCCCCGAGAAAGGTCCACGAGCCCTTGCCGTAGTCGCCGTGGATGTACTTCACCCACGATGCGCCTTCCTCGAACGCCAGCACGACATCGGTGGGCTTGAGCGTGCTCTTCGTGAAGCTGGTCGTGACGCCGTAGAAATCCGGGATCGCGGTCCGGTGATCCTGCACCAGCATCGTGGCGACGGGGTCGAACTTGGCGGAGAACGCGAACAGGGTGAACACTCCCAGCGGCTGTTTGCGCGACGGGACGTTCACCTGATGCCCATCGATGTCGCTCATGGAGTTGATACTGGGTGACGTCTCGAGTCGGGCGCCGCGAAACGCGAGCGCGCGCGACCAATCCAGTTTCGCGTCCGCATCGGGATCCATCGGCGTCCCATCTGAAAACACGCCCGCGATGTCGACGTTTCGGCCCGCGATCGCGAGGTCGAGCGTCTCGGTCGCCCCGCACATCGCGAAGAGCAGACCGCCGCGCTCGACGAATGTCCGGATGCCTTCGGCGACCGCCTTCTTGAGCGCGGGCACGGTGGCGAACGAGTGCCGGCGCGCTGTGGCCAGGTCACGGTTGACCTGCTCGATGAACCACGGCGCTCCTCGGTAGCTGAGGTACAGCTTGTTGAATTGCCCCGTGAAGTCTTCGTGGTGCAGGTGCACCCAATCGTACTTCGAGAGGTCGCCCGCCAACACTTCGTCGTCCCACACCTGCGTGAACGGAATCCCGGCGTATTTCACCGCTAGCGTCACTGCGTCATCCCAGGGCGGCGAGGTTGGCGGCTTGTAGATCGCGACCGTTGGCGCTTTCTCCAATGGCACGGTGTCCATGTTGGCACCCGCGATCTCGGCCCGGATCGCCGCCACCGCGGCATCGTCCACCGGGGTCGTGCTAATCCCATCGAGTGCCGCGCGGCGGCCGAGATCGGGCGTGTCGGGGAGGAGAAACGAGCCGCCACGATAGTTGAGGAGCCACTCGCCGCGCAGCCCGTCGTGCAGCGCGTTGTACGTCAGGCCGTAGGCTTTGAGATGGTTCTGTTGGCTATCGTCCATGGGGACGAGCAGATGGCCTGGCTCCAGCCAGCGGCCGCGGGGCCGACCGCCAAGTTTGGCGGCGGCGAGTGCGGCGGCGGAACCGACGACGAATTCCCGGCGCGTGACCATTACGCGATCGCCGTCATGGGGCTCCCCTCACGCGGTCGCCTTCGCGGCATCGAGCTCGTGACGCGCGAGCGGGACGAGCGCACTCTCGGGATAGGTCAGGATGAGGTGCTCCCATCGCGCGATGGCCCCCGTCGGGTCGGACCCGCGTTTCAGTGCCCTCCCCCACTCGAGGTCCGCTTCCGGCGCCTCGGGCGCATCAGCGTATTGCTCGACGACCGTTCGCCAGAGCGGGATCGCGAGGCCGTCGTGGTGTTGCTCGCCGTGCAGCCGTGCCGCGGTGGCGAGAAGCAGCGGAGCCGCGTCACGGACGACCGTGCTTGCGGCCACGAAGCGGTCAGCCGCCAGGTCGGTATCGCCGCGCGCCAGCAGCACAAACGCTTCGCCGACCGCGGGCGCGCTATCCGTATGCGTCCGCGCGAGGAGGGCCAAGGCGGTGAGTGCGTCACCGGAGAGTCCATCCGTTCGGTGGAGCGCGCCGCGTGCGGTCTTGAGGTCGCCCGCGTAGAGGGCGAGCCAGCCCGTGACCTCACCGTCATTCGACAGGCCGAAGCGGGTCGCGGCCGACCGCGCCCGCGAGATGTCTCCCACCCGGGCGTAGCCCCAGGTGATCTCCCGCGCGAGCGATGCTTGCGCCTGATCGCTCGACCGACCGGCATAGCGACGCAGGAATTGCTCGGCGTCATCCATACGCCCCAAGCGCACTAACGCGCGGACGCGCACCGGCAGGAGTGCGACCGCCATCGCGGCGGTATCGGCGGGGGAGGACGCGCTCGCTACGCGGTCGAGCAGCGAGAGCGCGGTGCTCGCATCGCCGGCTGCCAACGCCGCCTCGGCGGCCCGAGCGGCCACCTCACCTGTGGGCCGTACCGCGAGCACGGCGAGGTACGCATCGCGCGCCACGAGTGGCGCGCCCGCGGCCTGTGCGGCGTCGGCGAACTCGGTCCATGACTCGATGATCGAATCCGTCGCTGGCAGGTCGCGGAGCGCGAGCCATCCCTGGCTCGCCGACCCCCACGCAATCTCGAGCTGCGCCAGCGCGCGGCGGCCGCCGACGCTGATCGGCGGGAGGAGGAACATCCGACGGACGGGGCCGCGGGCGTCGGCCGACGTGGCGCGCAAGGTATACGCGGCCGCGCCGGCGAGGTTCGGCGTGCGATCGAGGACGTGTCGCCACGCGCGTGCCGATGCTTCCCACGCGCCCGACTCCGCGGCCGCGTACGCCGAGTCGAGGACATCGCTCTGTGCTCGGGCGACGCGTGGCGCGAACACCGCGACACCCACGCTGAGGACGGCCGCCAGTCCCACCCCAATACGAGCCGGCGAACGGCGACGAGCGACGGTGGTTCGCATGCGACTAGGGCGACTGAGCATTGATCCGCTTGAAATACTCGAGCACCAGTTGCCGTTCATCCGCTGAAAGGTCGCGGAGCTCCGTCCACGATGGCTCTTGGTATCTGCTGGCCGCCTTCCCCTGCGCGGGAGCGGTCGGCGGCGTGTACTGTTCGCGCCCGGTCGCGGCTTGCGCGACGCGCTTGCCCGTGCTGTCGCGCTCATCCTGCTCGAGGGTATGACCGGCATCGAGGAGTCGGTGATACAGCCGCTGTTGGCGGATCAGTGTCTGCGGATCGATGCCCGAGCGTCCGAGCGCATCCGCGATCTGGTGCGCCTCGGTCGCCAGGCCCTCTGCGTGGCCGGTCGGATCTCCATCTCCCATACGGTCGAGCGATTCGGCCAGCTTCCGTTGGCTCTCCGCCAGTGCCTGCGCACTTTGGCTCGCGCTCCCGCCCGGCGATTTCCCTCCCGGGTTGAGCGACAGACCCTGCGCTTGCGCGTTGAGCGACCCCTGGGTCTTCGCCAACTGTTGCATCTCCTGCAGCATCTCGCTCAATCCTGACGCCGAGGACGCCGAGGCCGCGCGTTCACGGTCCCGCACGAGCGACGCAGCCGCTTGATTGAGGGCCTCGGCCGCCCCTCGCAACGAGCTGGCCGTCTGTTGCGTGCCGGCCGTGCCGGGTTGAGTCTGCTGCGCATCCCGGGTCGCGGCCTGGACCTGGCTGCGGGCCTGCGCCACGGCGCGCTGCGAATTGCCGGAGACGAGCGCACTCTGACGACTGGCCCGCTGCAGGCGCTCGCTCGCCCGTTGGGTGCCTTGGTCGACTGCGCTCTGCTCGGCCTGCAGCGTGTTCTTGTCCTCACCCTGCTGCGCGCGCTGGGCGAGTTCGTTCTCTTGCCGCCCGAGCTGCAGCGCTTCCTGGATCGTCCGATCGAGCTCCGACGTGAGCGACGACTTCCACTCGTCGATCTGCGCCTGGCGAGCGTCGCCCAGTCCCTTCGCCGCCTGATCCATCTGGGACGATGCTGTACTCGGATCGCGTCCCGACATGGCCTGCGCCGACGAGTCGACGTGGTCTCGGGCCGCACCGACGCGCTGCGCTCCGGTCTGCGCCTTGTCAGCGGCCAGACGCTTGGCGAGATCCTCGACGTCGTGCGAGAGCGCTCGCGATCGATCGGCGAGTTGATTCGGTGATTGGCGGGCCGCCCCCGACTGCGACGGGTCACCAGACGGCTGCGTCGGGTTCTGCCCCGTGCTCATCCGCGACTCGTCGGTCGAGTCGCGCGATCGTGCGCGCGACTCCGTTCCGGCACTGTCCGGATCGCCCGACCGGGCGCCCGCATGCGCACTGTCCGGGGCTCGGCCACGCGGCGTCGGTCGTTCCGACGCGTTCGCCGTTTCACGGGGTGGCGTCGGGGATCCATTCGCGCGACCATGCTCTTGCTTCGCGATGTCGCGCGCTTCGTCCCGGAGCGTCTGCATGGCCCCCTCGAGCGCGGCCCGCTTGAGAACATCCAGGCTGCGATCCAGCTGGTCCCGGAGCCGCTGCTGCTGCTGCGCGAGCTCGGACAACGACTGTCGCGTGTCGCCGCCGCGCAGCGAGTCTGCACTCTGATCGAGCCGACTGAGTTGGTCGCGCATCTCGGGAGTCAATGCATCTCGCAACAGCTGCTGTGCCTCGTGCAATCGCGCCGCGAGTCCACTGTCGAGTGCGCCAGCTTGCTTGAGCTGGCGCTCCATCTGTTGTGCCTGGCGCTGGAGTTGATCGACGCGGGCGGACAGCTCGCGCTGTTGCTTCGCCAGCGCCTTGGCCTGTTCCGCCGACTCGTAGGACAGTGATGAGCGAGCGGATGACCCACTCGAGGAGCCGGAGGCCGATCCGGACCGCGCGCCACGAGCGCGCGCCGCGTCTTCAGTCCGCTGCTGCAAGTCGCGTTGCGCGGCGATGGTCGCGGTCGCGGCCGAAACGGCGGAGTCGGCGGTCTCCCGCGCGAGGGTCCGCTCATCGGACAACGACGGGATGTGCAAGACGAGCACGCGGCTCTCGGTCGTCTGATGCCACGGCGATCCATCCGTCGCCTGCGCGACGACCCGAATGGCGTCGCCCGGCTCCAGTCCCCGCCCGGTCAGGTCGAGCACGGCGTCCCCGATCCATTGTGCCACCGCGCTGTCCATGACGGGTTGGACGACCTCGGGGAGTGCGTTGCCCACGGCCGGAGTCCGCCAGCTCCGTAGTACGACCGATGCCAACGCGTGATCGTCCGAGGCGCCGATGGATATCGCGACGCGGTCTCCCGGTGTGACGACGCTATCGCGAGTCGGACTGAGAATCACGACGTGGGGCGCCGAGTCGGGAATCACATCGAGGTCGATCGGCTCGGGGAGATCGGCGATCGGCCCCGTCGTGGATGCCGCCTTCCATCCCCATTGACCCGGGACGTCGGCCACGAGGCGACCCGCGAATTGGTGGCCAGCCGGCTGCAGCCGTACGGTGTCGCCGTCACGGACCAGCATGACGGCATCGAGCTCCGTGGACGCGCGCCCCACGATGTCGATGCGGGTGCCGCGCGGAACGCGCGCGACCTCGCCCGCAGGCAACGCCTCCTCGGCGCGGTGCAGATACGTCGGGTAGACGGCACGCAGCGCCACACCGCCGACGAACGGACGATCGCTGGCCCGAATCACACTCGTGTCGCTCGTTGAGCGGCCATCGGTCGCGACCACGGCGACTTCGGCCGCCACCGGGGCTGTCGTGAGCCGCACGTAGCCACCCGCGACCGGGTACCACCCAGCCGTCCACGCCGAGCCGGTCGCGCGCATGTACACCTCGACGCGGCGACGACCGGGAGCGGCGATGCGGATACGCGCTTCGCGGCCACGGGGAACATCCACGGGTGCCTCGACGCGGAGCGCGGGCAGGAGCGTCCCTCGCCAGGCCCGTACGGGATGAACGACGGCGCTCCAGCCATCCGGCGCGGTGAGCGCCGCGGCACCCAGTGTCGCCGCCGCGATCACGGCCACGCTCGAGGCGCCGGCCGCGCGGCGGACCGCGCGGCGCCGCAGGTTGGGCGCCAGCGCGCCGCGTCCCTGGGTGCCGGCCGCGGTGAGTCGTGTCGC
>PMAE01000100.1 GCA_003152485.1 Gemmatimonadota bacterium
CTCAACCTGGAGGGGGTAAAGCGTGTGATCGAGCTCGAAGCTGAGGTCGCTCGTTTGCGCCAGGAAGTCGCGCAGGCGCGAGCGGAGGCCCGCTCCGCCGTGGACCAGGTGCACCGCCATTACAGGCGGGACTTGGTGCCGCTCGACATGAGCCCGGTCCGCTGGGCCCCTCAACGCTAAGTCGTAGTTGATCAAAGGAGGCGAGTGCATTGGCGATTGACGCCAATCGTTGGACACAAAAAACCCAGGAAGCTTTTAGCGCTGCGGCGGCCGACGCCCGCGGGCGCAACAACCCTGAGGTAACCCCGGACCATTTTTTGCTGGCGCTGCTCAGCCAGGAAAGTACGGCCGTACTCCCCGTACTGGAGCGCGTCGGCGTGGCCGTGCTCCCGTTGCGCAACAGGCTCGAAGACGCGGTGTCGAAGTTGCCGCACAGCTACGGAGGCGAGGGCCCGGGGCTTTCGCGCGAGGCGCGCGAGCTCCTCGAACAGGCCGGNNGTACCTCTCGGTCGAGCACATCCTCCTGGCGTCCGCGCAGCGCGTCGGTGCATCCCACGACGACCTGCTCGAGGCGTTGCGCGAGGTGCGTGGCAGCCACCGTGTGACGAGCCAAAATCCTGAAGAGAGCTACCAGGCATTGGAGAAGTACGGGCGGGACCTCACCGAGGAAGCCCGGCGGGGCAGGCTCGACCCCGTCATCGGCCGTGACGAGGAAATCCGGCGNNAAGTACCGCGGCGAGTTCGAAGAGCGCCTGAAGGCCGTGCTAAAGGAAATTTCCGACGCCGGTGGAGAGGTCATCACCTTTATCGACGAGCTCCACACTATCGTTGGTGCCGGCGCGGCGGAGGGTGCTATGGACGCCGGCAATATGATCAAACCGATGCTGGCTCGCGGGGAGCTTCGCCTGATCGGGGCCACGACCCTCGATGAGTACCGCAAGTACATCGAAAAAGACGCCGCTTTGGAGCGGCGCTTCCAGACCGTTTATGTAGGTGAACCTTCGGTTGAGGACACGGTCGCGATATTGCGCGGGCTGAAGGAACGCTACGAGGTGCACCACGGGGTCCGCATCATGGACTCGGCCCTGGTCGCGGCGGCCGTCCTGTCCGATGCGCCCACGTCGCCGCCGGCCTAGGCCGAGACGCGGCCGAAGCGGCGTTCCCGGCTCTGGTAGTCCAGGATCGCTTCGAAGAGTTCGCGCCGCCCGAAGTCGGGCCAGAGCACGGGAGAGATGATCAACTCGGTGTACGCCATCTGCCAGAGGAGAAAATTCGAGATCCGCTGCTCGCCCGACGTGCGGATCAGGAGATCCGGGTCCGGACAGTCTGCGGTGTAGAGCCGGCTCTGGAAATCGGTCTCGGTGATCTCTTCGGGAACGAGTCGCCCATCGCGCGCGTCCCGCGCCAGCAGTTGCGCCGCACGCACGAGCTCCGCCCGCCCACCGTACGAGATGAACAGATTGAGTCGCAGCCGGTCGTTGTGCTCGGTCTCGGCCGCTACACGGATCACCGCGGTCGCCGCGGCCGGTGTCAACCGATCCAGATCCCCGAGGATCCGAACCCGTACCCCGCGCTCTCGCAGCTCATCCACTTCGCCGGCGATGTATTCCTCCAGCAGGGACATCAGCGCCGTGATCTCGACCGGTGGCCGCTGCCAATTCTCCTGCGAAAACGCGAACAACGACAGGACCTCCAGCCCCGACTCCACGGCGCCTTCCACGACCTCGCGCACGGCCTTCATCCCCGAGCGGTGTCCGTAGGGGCGCGGCATGAACCGCTCGCGCGCCCACCGTCCGTTGCCGTCCATGATGATGGCCACATGGCGCGGCACGCTGCCCTGGACGCGGATGCGCCCGAGTAATTCGTCTGCGGTCGCTTCGGCCGGCGCCGTCATCACACTTCCAGGATCTCGGCTTCCTTGACCTTGAGGGTCTCGTCGATTCGATGCACGAATTCATCGTGCAGCTTCTGCAGTTCTTTCTCGCCGTGCTTGACGTCGTCCTCCGACACCTTGTCCATCTTCTTCAGTCGGTCGCGCGATTCGGTCCGCGCGTGACGGATCCCCACCCGTCCTTCCTCGGCGAGCTTGTGCACGACCTTCACGAGATCCCGCCGGCGCTGTTCGTTGAGCGACGGCAACGGCACGCGGATGATGGCGCCCTGCACCGCGGGATCGAGTCCCAGGTCCGATTCGCGGATCGCCTTCTCGATCGCCTTGGTCAATCCCTTGTCCCACGGCGTCACGATGAGCAGTCGCGGCTCAGGCGCCGACACGGACCCGACCTGGTTGATCGGCAGCGACTGTCCGTAGGCATCGACTCGGATCGTGTCGAGGAGGGCCGGTGACGCCTTGCCGCTGCGAATCGATCCCAACTCCCGGCGCGCGCTCTCGAACGCCTTGTCCATGGCGGTCCGGCAGTCTTTGAGGATTTGCGGGATGGTCGTGGTAGGGCTTGGACTCATGCGGAACTCCGGAGACTAGGACGCCGCCGGCGCCGCTCGCGGCCGCCGCGGGGGCGGACGCTCACCGGACGAGGGTGCCGACGCGTTCGCCGCGGATGACCCGGGATATGGCCCCCGGCGTGTGGATATTGAGGACGACCAACGGCAACTCGTTTTCCTTGCACAGCGTGATCGCGGTCTGATCCATCACCGCGAGCTCGTCGCGCATCACCTCGCGATAGCTGACCTCGTCGTACCGGGTCGCGGTCGGATCCCGCTTCGGATCGGCGGAGTAGACCCCATCGACGTTTGTCGCCTTGATGATCACGTCTGCCTTCATCTGAATCGCCCGAAGCACCGCGGCTGTGTCCGTCGTAAAGTAGGGATTTCCGGTACCCGCGGCAAAGATCACCGTGCGCTTCGATTCCAGATGCCGCATGGCGCGCCGTCGAATGAACGGCTCGGCCAGTTCCTCCATCCGGATCGCCGTCATGACCCGTGTCTCCAGCCCACGACGCTCGAGCACGTCCTGCAATGCCAGCGCATTGATCACGGTGCCGAGCATTCCCATGTAGTCGGCACTCACGCGGTCCATCCCCATGTCGTGGAGCTGCGCCCCACGCACGATGTTGCCGCCTCCGATCACCAGCCCGACCTCGGCACCGAGGTCGACCGCCTCATTGATCTCGCGGGCGAACTCTTCGATGACGTCGAAGTCGAATCCAAACCCCTTGGGTCCCGCGAGTGCCTCTCCGGACAGCTTGAGAAGCACCCGCGGGTACTTAAGGGTCGATGGCGGCGCCTCGCTGCGCACGAGGTCGCTTACTCCTCGCCCACCCGGTACCGAATGAAGTGACGCACCACGATCTTTTCGCCGACCTTCGCCGAGAATTCGGTGATGAGGTCGCCGATCGTCTTCGTCTTCTTCTCGTCGCGCACCCAGACCTGGTGCAGCAAGGCCACGTCCTTGTAGAACGACTCGAGCTTCCCGCTGATGATCTTGTCGATCAGATGCGCGGGTTTGCCGCCCTCGCGGACCTGCTCTTCGAACAGCCGACGCTCTTGCTCGACCCGCTCCGGTGAGACGGCGTCGCGGTCGATCGCGATCGGCGCGGCCGCGGCGATGTGCACGGCGATGTCCTGCACGAGCGCACGAAACTCGGGGTTCCGCGCCACGAAGTCTGTCTCGCAGTTGACTTCGACTAGGACGCCAAGCTTGCCATCGTGGTGGATGTAACTGCCGATCATGCCTTCGCGCGTCTCCTTGTCGCCACGCTTCTCAGCCTTGGCCGCACCCCGCTTGCGCAGCAAGTGAGTCGCTTCGGCCAGATCGCCACCCGCTTCTTCGAGCGCCCGCTTGCTGTCCATCATGCCCGCCCCAGTCAACCGGCGAAGCTCTTGTACTTCTTTGGCCGTGACGGCCGTTTTTTGTGTCGTTGTCATGTCGATACTCACCTGTAAAAGCACCGGGACCGCGCCCGGCGCATTGTCTCTCGAGGGTGGCGCGTCTCGCGCCTGACCCCAATCCTATGGAAACGCCGCCGGGAGAGCCACCGGCGGCGTCATTGGGACGTAATCTATCCGTACCGCGCACGCACGGGGCGGCTCGACGCTCGTCCGGCTATGCCTCCGGCTCCACCTCTTCGACCGCTCCCTCTTCGGCTCCGACCGCCCCGTCACCTTCGCCACCCGTCTTGAGCCGGGCCGCAATGGCCTCGGGCTTGGCCCGCCGGCGACGCGGCCGGCGCTTCCGCCGACGCTCGTCGTCGCCAGCACCACCCGCTGGCTCCATGCCACGATCGGAACTGTAGGTGCTCGTCTCGCTCTCCTCGACTTCCTGCCGGATCGGCGCCTCGCGCCGCGTCTCGACGATGGAGTCGGCGACCGCCCGGGCGATCAGCTCGACCGAACGGATCGCGTCATCATTCCCCGCGATCGGTACGGTGATGAGGTCCGGGTCCGCGTTCGTGTCCACGATCGCGATAATCGGGATCCCCAGCTTGTTGCCCTCGCTGACCGCGATCCGCTCTTTCTTCGAGTCGATCACGAACATGAGTCCCGGGAGCCGGCCCATGTTCTTGATGCCCGTCAGATTGCGCGCCAGCTTGTCGCGGAGGCGGCCCATCAGCAGCTGTTCCTTCTTGGTGTAGTTCTCGAAGTCGCCGCCCGTCTCGCTCCCCGCCTCGAGATCCTTGAGCTTGCGGATCTGCTTCTTGACGGTCTGGAAGTTCGTGAGCAAGCCGCCCAGCCAGCGTTCCGTCACGTATAGCGCGCCCGCCCGTTCCGCTTCCGCTTTCACGATCGCGCTCAACTGCCGCTTCGTGCAGACGAAGAGCACGTTGTCGCCGCGCAGGATGACCTCGCGCGCGAGCTTCTGCGCGAGCTCGATCTGACGCAGCGTCTTCTGCAGATCGATGATGTGGATGCCGTTGCGCTCGGCGAAGATGAACCGGCGCATCTTCGGATTCCATCGGCGCGTCTGGTGTCCGAAGTGGACACCGGCTTTCAGCAGTTCGTCGAGACTGGGTTGACCCATGCGTGACGTGAGACCAATTGCGGGTTAGACGACCGCGTCCGTCATCGTGGCCTGCGACCGTGGATCCGATTCCGGATCACGGCACCCGCCGCCACTCAGGACGCGTACGAGATGAATTGCCACACTCCTGCACCATCGCACTGCACCATCGCACTGCACCATCGCACTGCACCATCGCACTGCGCCATCGCACTGCACCATCGCACNNGCACCATCGCACTGCACCATCGGCGGCACACGCCGCCACAGTCTACCGCTTGCTGAACTGGAACCGCTTCCGTGCCTTGGGCCGGCCTGGCTTCTTGCGCTCCACCGATCGGGCGTCGCGCGTCAACAGTCCGAGGTCGCGCAACTTGCGCCGGTGCGCCTCATCGACCAACAGCAGCGCACGCGCAACCGCCAGCCGCAGCGCACCCGACTGGCCGGACAGGCCGCCGCCTTCGACCTTGGCCCGCACATCGAACTGACCCAGGGTATCAGTGACCGTGAACGGCTGCTGAATCGCCGCCACCAACGCCGGGCGCGGGAAATAGTCGCCAAGGGTGCGACCGTTCACGTTCCACTTCCCTGAGCCGGGGCTGAGATACAGGCGGCAGACCGCTTCCTTGCGTCGGCCGATCGTGTGCTTGGTCATCGGATCAACCGGCACGTGCGGCCTCCGTACGGGCGGCTGGGTCAGGCGAACGACCACCACCGGTCGCGGCGTGAATCACCAGCGGCGTCGGCTGCTGCGCGATGTGGGTGTGCGTCGGGCCCGCAAACACGCGCAGCTTTCGGCGCAACACCTGCCGTCCGAGACCGGTCTTCGGCAACATCCCGAAGACGGCCTTCTCGATCACGCGTTCGGGATGCTTGGCCAGCACTGCCGCCAGCGGCGTGAACCGCTCGTGTCCCATGTATCCCGTGTGCCGGAAGTATTGCTTCTGCTCCGCCTTGCGTCCGGTGACCCGGATCTTGGCGGCGTTGATGACGATGACGAAGTCACCCGTGTCCATATGCGGTGTGAACGTCGCTTTGTGCTTACCGCGAATGACGCGCGCGATCTCCGTAGCCAATCGGCCGAGCACCATACCATCGGCGTCGACGATGTACCACTGATGCGCGATGTCCGCGGGCGTCGCGGAAAATGTTCTATGCATACCAGTCGTTCATGCGTGAGCGGGGCGCTTCCCCGGATCCTGACCCGCGATCCGTTTCGGGAGGCATTCGACAACAGACTCGGAAGCTAGCAAATGACTTACGTCGTGTCAATTCAACGACGGGCGCGGCAGGCTGGCCACCGCCGCGGTCATTCCAGCTCGACGAGCACCGTTCCCTTTTCCACCGCGGTCCCCGGGGCGATCGGAATGGCGCGCACCCGGCCGTCCGATTTGGCCCGTAACTCGTTCTCCATCTTCATGGCTTCCATCACCACGAGCCCGTCGCCCGCCCGAACCGCATCGCCCACCGCCACCAGGATTCGCGTCACGAGTCCGGGCATCGGCGCCCGGACCGGCTCGGGACCGTGACGGGTCGCGGCCGCCACGCTCAGCGCACGCAGCGCGCGCCCGCGTTGGTCGAGCGCTTCGGCGGTGAGACGCACCCCGTCCAACGCCACCGTAAACGCGCCCCGCTGCTCACCCCGCTTGGCCACCACTTCGTACACCGCGTCGCCAAGCCTGAGCATTCGGATGGGCGATCCCGGAATCTCGAGGAGCTCGGCGGGCATCACCACATCGCCCACCCGCGCACCCTCGGGCCCGATCTCGACCGTCGTCTCCTGACCCAGGATGTTCACGACGTAGACGGTCGCAGCGGCTAACGCCCGGGCAGCTCCACTGGTCCGCCGCGGTTGACCCTCGCTCATCGGGCCGCCCGGTCGGGCACGAGCTCGCAGACGGTCTCCACGTGCGCCGTCTGCGGGAACATGTCGAACGCCCGCAGCGCGGTCACCCGCCACCCCGGCAGCCGGTCCACGTCGCGGGCGAGTGTGGCGGGATCGCAGCTCACGTACACCACGGCACGCGGACGAGGTGTGGCGGCTCGCAGGGCGGCGGTCACCGCCGCCGCCACGCCGGTACGCGGGGGATTGAGCACTACCACGTCGGCCGGGAGCGCGCTCGCGAATACGTCCTCGACGCGCGCGGCCATGGCCCGCGATCCCGCGGGTAGTGCGGCCGCGCACTCGCTCGACGCTTCACGGTCTACCTCGATCGCGACGACCGACACCCCACGGTTGGCGAGCGCCACGGCTGTGGCGCCCCGACCCGCGTAGGCATCGATGACGGTGTGCGGATCGTGGGACATCGTCCGGTCCATCACATCGGCGTGCAGCGCGGCACCGACATCCGAATTGATTTGCGTGAACGACGCCCCGGATCGGTCAGCGACGCGCGCCGCCTCTCCCTCGGCCGCCGGTCCCATGCGCCGACGGGTGCCCCGCTCCGGCGTCCACCAGATTTCGCTCAAGGCCGGCACCGCAGCCTGCAGCTCGCGACAGTGATCCCACCGCGCGCCCCCTTCGAGATGGAACGCGTGGCCTCGGGCCGTGGTCCCCACGGCCCCGCGAAGCGACGGCGCGTCGGGAAGGAATTGGGCCACTCGCATGATCGCGCGCCACACGCCGACGACCCCCTCCTCAGTGATCGGACAGTCTTCCAGCGCGAAGATCGAATCCGGCGCGTCCAGCCGGCGCAACCCCGCGATCCATCCGCGGCCTGCTCCGACCCCGCGCCGTAGCGTGAGGGTCAACTTGCGACGGTACCGCCATTGGCGAGGACTGGGCTCGACCGCGACCTCGGTCACCGCCCGATGCGCGATGCGCACGAGCGCGTCCCGCACGATGGCGCCCTTCGCCGCGAGCTGCGACTCGTAACGCAGGTGCTGCAGTTGGCAGCCCCCGCACTGATCCCGCACGTAGTGCACGCATTCCGGCGTGACGCGCTCCAGCGACGGGCGAAGCAGCTCGAGGAGCGCGCCCCGCGCGAACCGCCCGCCTTGCACGGTCGTCGCCCGGATGCGCGCCAGGTCGCCCGGCGCGGCCCGGGGCACGAAGATCACCCGTCCATCGACTCGCCCGACGCCGTCGCCCCCCGCAGCGATCGATCGCACTTCGACCTCGCACACGACGGAGATCTCGGCCGCTCGGCTGCGGCCCGACACATCAGGCGCCCCGCCGTTGAACCGCGTGCCTCGATCGCCGCCCGCCACGGGCCGGTCGTCGTCGTGATCGGTCAACGGCGGCGTGAGCGGCCGCCGGCGTTTGTCGGTGCGCCGCGGACTCATTCGCGGAGCGCCTCTCGCCTGGCGACCGCCGCCCACGATGGGCGCGGCGCGGACACGGGCAGAGCCATGCCATCCCGGTCGCCAGACGCGTCCGCGCCGGCCGCGCCCCCGGCCTCCGTCGTCGGGGTACCGATCGGCCGTCCACCGCCATCCGCACGCGCCAGCAGCGCGCTGGCCACCGCCGCGGCCTGGACTACCCCCGACGATGGCGGCACGTCGAGTAACGACGCCACCCGGCGCTCGAGCCAATGGATGTCGATGGCGCCGCGGCGGAACTCCTCGTCGGCGAGGATGCGGAGGTGCAGCTCACGAGACGTCTCGACGCCGACTACGACCAGCTCGATCAGCGCCCGCTGCATCCGAGCGATCGCGGCGTCCCGCGTGGCCGCCCACACGATCAGTTTGCCGAGGAGAGGATCGTAGAACAGTGAGACGTCGGTCCCAGTCTCGATGCCACCGTCCCAGCGGACCCCCGCGCCCGCCGGGACGCGTAGGTGTGTGATCCGTCCGGTCGATGGCAGAAACCCACTCGCGGGATCCTCACTCGTGATTCGACACTCGATCGCCCACCCGCGGGGAACGATGGTCTCCTGCACAAACGGGAGACGCTCGCCCGCGGCGATCCGAAGCTGCCACTCGACCAGATCGATCCCCGTCACGAGCTCGGTCACGGGGTGCTCGACCTGGATCCGGGTGTTCATCTCGAGGAAGTAGAACTGTCCATCACGGTCGAGCAGGAATTCACAGGTCCCGGCATTGACGTAGCCCGCGGCGCGCGCGGCCCGCACGGCTGTCTCTCCCATGCGCCGACGCAGATCCGGCGACACGGCCACGCTCGGCGCCTCCTCGATCATCTTCTGATGCCGGCGCTGCACGGAGCATTCGCGCTCGCCCAACGACAGCATCGTCCCATGCGTGTCGCCCAAGACCTGCACTTCGACGTGTCGGGGCCCCACGACGAATTTCTCGAGATAGACCGCGTCGTCGCCAAACGCGTTCTGCGCCTCGCGCCGGGCGGCATCGAGCGCCGACGCGAGCTCGTTGGGCGCCGACACGACGCGCATCCCCTTTCCTCCTCCGCCCGCAGCCGCCTTGAGCAGTACCGGATAGCCGAATCGGTCCGCCGCGGCCGCGGCCGCAGCCACGTCACGGAGCGGCTCCGTGGTCCCCGGCACCACCGGGACGCCCGCCCCCACCACGAGCGTGCGCGCCGCTGTCTTACTCCCCACCGCTTCGATCGCTTCGGCCGGGGGCCCGATCCAGACCAGCCCCGCATCGCGCACCGCGTGTGCGAACGTCGCCCGTTCGGATAGGAATCCGTACCCTGGGTGCACCGCCTCGGCTCCCGTCCGCTGCGCCGCGGCGATCAGCGCGTCGGCCCGCAGGTAGCTGTCACTGGCCCGACTGCCACCGATGGGCACCGCCTCGTCGGCCGCCCGTGCGTGCGGGGCCGTCGCGTCCGCGTCGCTGTACACCGCGACGGTGCGGACGCCGAGCTCCCGGCACGCCCGGATCACGCGGAGCGCGATCTCGCCGCGATTGGCGATGAGGACTTTGGTGAACACGGCGATTAGCGGTTGGCGATTGGCTGGCGGGGTGGGGACGGAAAGGGCTGACGAGATGCGACGTGCTATCCGCTCACCACGATCCGCTAGAGTGGAATGTTGCCGTGCTTCTTCGGCGGATTCCGGTCGCGCTTGCCCCGGAGCGTATCGAGCGCATCGATGAGGCGGGGGCGCGTCTCGCGCGGGTCGATGATATCGTCGAGGTAACCGCGGCCCGCCGCGATGTAGGGATGGGCGAACTTCTCGCGGTATTCGGCGATCTTGGCGTCGAGCGCGCGTTGCGGGTCGGGCGAGTCCGCGATGTCGCGGCGGAACAGGATGTCCACCGCGCCCTTGGGTCCCATGACCGCGAGCTCCGCGGTCGGCCACGCGACGTTGTAGTCGCCGCGGATGTGCTTCGATGACATGACGTCATACGCGCCGCCGTACGCTTTCCGGATGATCACCGTCAATTTCGGAACCGTCGCTTCGCAATACGCGTACAACAGCTTCGCGCCGTGTTTGATGATCCCGCCGTGCTCCTGCGCGAGGCCCGGCAAGAACCCAGGCACGTCTTCGAAGGTCACGATGGGGATGTTGAACGCGTCGCAAAACCGAATGAATCGCGCCGCTTTGACCGACGCGCTGATGTCGAGGACGCCGGCCAGTACAGCGGGCTGGTTCGCCACCACGCCCACACTGTACCCGCCCAGGTGCGCGAAGCCCACCAATATGTTGGGCGCGAAGTCCTGGTGCACCTCGACAAACTGGCCGTCGTCCACGATGGGGCAGATGACCTGCCGCATGTCGTACGGTTTGGTCTCGACATCCGGCACGACATCGAGCAGCCCCGGGTCTCGGCGGTCGCGAGGGTCGCGCGATGAGCCGCGCGGCGGATCGTCCACGTTGTTCGAGGGAATGAACGCCAGCAGTCTCCGGATGGCGGTCAGGCACGACACTTCGTCGTCGAAGGTAAAGTGCGAGACGCCGGACGTCCCACCGTGGGTGTCCGCGCCACCCAACTGCTCCATCGTCACGTCTTCGTGTGTGACGGTCTTCACGACGTGCGGGCCCGTGACGAACATGTACGACGTGCCGCGGACCATGAATGTGAAATCGGTGATCGCCGGCGAGTACACGGCCCCGCCCGCACAGGGCCCGAGGACGGCGGAGATCTGCGGCACGACGCCCGACGCCAGCGTGTTGCGGAGGAAGATCTCGGCGTAACCACCGAGCGAGACGACGCCCTCCTGGATCCGCGCGCCGCCGGAGTCGTTGAGCCCGATCACGGGGGCGCCGTTGCGCATGGCGAGATCCATGATCTTGCAGATCTTCTCGGCCACGGCCTCCGACAGCGATCCGCCGAACACCGTGAAGTCCTGCGAGAACACGTAGACCAGGCGGCCGTCGATGCGCCCGTGGCCAGTCACGACGCCGTCACCGTATATCAGATGGGCTTCGAGACCAAAATCCGACGAACGATGGGTGACGAAGCGATCCAGCTCCGTAAAGCTGCCTTCGTCGAGTAGCACGTCGAGGCGTTCGCGGGCGGACAGCTTGCCCTTGGCGTGTTGCGCCTCGAGCCGAGCTGCCCCCCCACCCTGCTCCGCCTCCGCGCGCCGGGCCTCCAAGAGGAGGAGCTTCTCCCGCATGGACATAGACGCGCTGAAGCTAGTTACCGCCCACCGGGCGGACTAGAGGGTACACAACCGGCGATGGCGCGGTTCCGGTCGGAATCCATTGCGCGCGACGACTCGGCGGAGTGCCAAAAAACGACAAGGCCGGTTGCGGGACTCGCAACCGGCCGTCGCCATCAGACCGTTGACTGCCGCTGCGCAGCCTCCAGCTATAGCTCCTCGCTGTCCGGTATCCCGCCCATCAGATCGGTATCGTTCTCCGAGTCCATGGGAAGCACCTTCGATGGTGTCTCGGGGCGCGGCGGCTGCTCGGCCGGGATGTCGGTCACCGCCAAGACAATCCGGCGGTGGATCGGGTCGACCTCCAATACCCGCAGATCGAGGTTCATCCCCTCGTAGACGATGTCGGCGGGACTCGCCACCGGCTTGCCATTGTTCAATTGGCTGACCGGCACGAACCCTTCGATGTCGTTGCCGATATCGACCACCACACCCTTGTCCATCAAGCGCACGACCTTGCCGCGGAGCTCAGTGCCCACCGGATAGGTCTCGCCGATCCGCAACCAGGGATCCTCGACCGCCTGCTTGAGTCCGAGGCTGATCCGCTTGTTGTCGGAATCGATGTTGAGGATCACGACGTCCACGGTATCGCCCTTCTTGACCACTTCCGACGGATGCTGAACGCGCTTCGTCCAGGACATGTCGGAGATGTGGATCAACCCATCGATGCCCGGCTCGATCTCGACGAACGCGCCGAAGCTCGTCAGGTTGCGAACCTTGCCCGAGATCCGAGTCCCCACCGGGTAACGCTGCGGCAACACGACCCACGGGTCTTGCTCCGTCTGCTTCATCCCCAGCGAGATCTTCTCTTCGTTCGGGTCCACCTTGAGCACGACCGCCTCGATCGCCTCACCGATGGAGACGAGCTTGGACGGGTGCCGGACGTTGCGCGTCCAGCTCATCTCGCTGATATGCACGAGCCCCTCGATCCCGGGCTCCAACTCGATGAACGCGCCGTAGTTCGTGATCGACACCACCTTGCCGTGGACCCGCGTACCCACCGGGTACTTCGCCGCCACGTCCTTCCACGGATAGCTCTGGAGCTGCTTGAGGCCCAAGCTGATGCGCTCGCGCTCCCAATCGATGTCCAGAACCTTGACCTCCAGCTCCTGCCCGATTTGCACGAGCTCCGACGGATGCGAGATCCGACCCCACGACATGTCCGTGATGTGCAGCAACCCGTCCACGCCGCCCAAGTCGATGAACGCCCCGAAGTCGGTGATGTTCTTGACCACGCCTTTGCGCACCTGATCCTTCTGCAACTCCTTCATCAGCTTCTCGCGCTTCCCGGCGCGTTCGGCTTCCAGGATCACACGGCGCGAGACGACGATGTTCCGCCGACGCTTGTTGAGCTTGATGATCTTGAATTCGTATTTCTGGCCGAGGAGCTCGTCGATGTTCGGGACGCGACGCAACGCGATCTGCGACCCCGGGAGGAACGCGTCGACCCCCATGAGGTCCACCACGACGCCACCCTTGATCTTCTTGACCAGCGTGCCTTCGACTGGCTGGTCGGTCTCGTAGGCGACGCGGATCCGCTCCCACACCCGCATGAAGTCGGCTTTCTTCTTCGACAGGACGACCGACCCTTCCTGATCCTCGAGGTGCTCGAGCAGCACCTCCACCTGGTCGCCGGCCTTGAGCTCGGGGAGATCTTTGAACTCCTCGAGCGGGACGGTGCCTTCGGATTTGAAGCCGATGTCCAGCACCACCATGTTGTCGCGGATACCCTGGACCGTGGCTTTGACGATCTCACCTTCTTCGATCGATGCCATCGTGCCCTGGTACAACTCACTCATCTGCTCGAATTCGGTCTCGTCCGGCAGATCGCCCTCGTCGTACAGCTCGGGGCGGCGGTTCGCGAGCGGGCGGAGTCGGGCCTTCTGAATGTCGCGCTTCTCTCGCGGGGTCAGAAGGGAGCCGGCGGCTCCATTTTCCATCCCCTCGGGAGAATCAAGTGACGTGGCGTCTGGGGTTTCGAGCTCGGGCATATTGGTAAACAATCTCCTGAAATGCGCGGCTCAATCGCTTGCCGCGCCAAGGCAAAGGGTAGGCCCGGAATCAAACGAGGCCGCCACTGTGGCGGCCCGCTCGGATTCACCAGGGGTACTGCGTGATCGATCCCCGTCGGGCGATGTGTCGAGAACCTGAAAAGGTAGCCCGGCTGCGACAGGTCGTCAATGGCAAAAGTGACGGAGAAGTCGCGACAGCATCGTGACTTATCCGCCGCGCTCCGTCTCCCTCGCCCGCGCCGCCTCGACCAGCGCCACGATGCGCGAGACCTGCTCGTCCTGGGTCAGCGTCGTGGTGTCGATGAGAATGGCGTCCTTCGCCTGGACGGTTTGCGTCGCGTCCCGCGCGTCGCGCTGCACCAGTCGGTCGGTCTCCTCCGCGATGTCGGCCTCCGATGGCCGCCGCGCCGATCGCTCGACGAGCCGCCGGCGGGCCCGCTCCCACGGGTCGGCCACGAGGAACACCTTGAGGTCCGCATCCGGAAACACCACCGTCCCGATATCGCGACCATCGACCACCACGTCGTGCTGGCGCGCCAACGCGCGGATCTGATCGTTGACCCACGCGCGCACGTTCGGGATCTGCGCCACCAGCGAGACATGGCGCGTGACGTCGGGGCCCCGGATCTCGAGATCCACGTCGGCGCCCCCGATCATCGGTCGGAACGCCGTGGGCCGCGCCACGAGTGTCACGAGCGCCACGGCTTTTGGCAGCTGAGCGTCCGTCCACCGCGACACGTCGGGCTGGATCCGCAACTGCGCGGCCGTCGCGGCGCGGTAGAGCGCGCCGGAATCGACGTGGTACAACCCCGCGCGCGTCGCGACCATATGCGCGGTGGACGACTTCCCCGACGCGGCCGGTCCATCGATCGCCACCACGATCCGATCGCGGCCCGCGCCCGGCGACTCCGTGCCCGCCCCACCCGCCGCTCGCGGCGACATCATGGGCTGGTCACTCGGGCGAGATCCACCCAGAACGCCGGATAGGACACCGCCACGCACGCCGGATCGTCGAGGACGATCTCGCCGCCCGTCGCCGCCCCTAACACCGCAAACGCCATCGCGATCCGGTGATCGCCGCCCGTGATCACGCGCCCCCGCACCCGCCCCCTCCCCCGGTGCCCCGTGATCCGCATGCCATCGGGCAGCTCGTCCGCCGACACCCCCACCGCCCGGAGATTCGACACTGTGCGCGCGATGCGATCGCTCTCTTTCACGCGCAGTTCCGCCGCACCGGTGATCTGCGTGTCGCCCTCCGCACAGGCCGCAACGCAGGCCAGCAACGGCAGCTCATCGATCATCCCCGGCACGTCATCGATTCCGACAGTGACTCCGCGCAATTCGCGCGGCGCGACCGTATAGGTCACGGTGGATTCGCCGATATCGGTCGGCGCACCGGGCACGATCGCGACGTCCGCGCCCATCACCTGCACGATTCGGATGAACGCGTCGCGCGTGGGACTCGCCAAGACGTCCGGGAGTCGGACCGCACCGTCGGCGGCCATCGCCGCGAGCGCCGCAAAGAACGCGGCCGATGACGGGTCGCCCGGCACCGTCAGCTCGAACGGTCGCAACCGGTCCGGCGGGGTGAGTGAGACCGACCCGGGCGTCGTTCGCACGTCGGCGCCGAGCGCCATCAGGAATCGTTCGGTATGATCGCGCGACGGCCGGGGCGCCTCCACACTGACCGGGACGCCCGACACCAGCCCGGCCAACAGCACGGCGCTCTTCACCTGCGCGCTCCCCGTGTCGTCCTGCCATCGAAGGGTTCGCAGCGAGCCGCCGGTGATGGTCATCGGGAGTCCATCGCCATCCTCGAACGTCACCCGTGCGCCCATCGCCTCCAGCGGCCGCGCAATCCGCCCCATCGGCCGCCGGCTCAAGCTGGCGTCGCCGATAAATCGGCTCCGAAACGGGTTGGCCGCGCACACGCCCGCGAGCAACCGGGTGGTCGTTCCACTGTTCCCGCACTGGAGCGCGCCATCCGGAGCCCGCAGGCCGCGTAATCCGACACCGTGCACGCGCATCACGTCCATCGCCGCCGCGCCACGATCCGGTGCCCGCGCAGGGATCGGCGGCACCGACACGCCCAGCGCGCGCAGCACGCCTGCGGTGCTGTGCACGTCATCCGAGTCCAGCAGGCCACGGAGCACCGATTGGCCCTCGGCCAGTGCCGCGAAGATCAACGCGCGGTGCGAGACCGATTTGTCCCCCGGGACGCGAACCTCGCCATGTACTCGCATCCGCGCCGACGCCGCGATACCCGACCCTATCGGAGCCACGCCTCGAGCGCCGTGGCCG
This sequence comes from Gemmatimonadota bacterium, assembly GCA_003152485.1. Lineage (GTDB taxonomy): Bacteria > Gemmatimonadota > Gemmatimonadetes > Gemmatimonadales > Gemmatimonadaceae > Palsa-1248. Next base: position 15,797 of record PMAE01000100.1, read on the forward strand.
CGTCGGTCTTGTCGTCGCGGTACTTGACCACGATCGGGGTGTGCACCGCCAGGCCTTGTGACGTGCCCCACGCCGATGTGATCGGACGCGTGCCGGGCACGACGACCGCGCCCGCCGGAATCTCGAGGGGGGTCGTCGCCGTGGACCGATACACGGCCTGGCGCACGAGATCGTAGACCGGCGTGGCCCGCGTCAGGATCACTCCCGCCCCCAACACCGCGCGGCTGCGAACAACCGTCCCCTCGAAGACGCCGCAGTTCCCGCCTACGACGACCTCCTCCTCGATGATGACCGGCGCCGCATTGACGGGTTCGAGGACGCCACCGATCTGCGCTCCAGCGCTGAGGTGCACCCGCTCGCCGATCTGCGCGCACGAACCGACCAAGGCATGCGAGTCGATCATCGTACCCGTCGCGACGTAGGCGCCCACGTTGACGTACGAGGGCGGCATGCACACGACACCGGCCGCGAGATGCGCGCCCCGCCGAATCACGGTTCCCCCCGGCACCACCCGCACGCCGTCGGCGAGCGTGAAGCTCCGCGCCACCATGGTGTCTTTATCGAAGAACGAAAACGGCGAGAGCGGGCCGCCGGCGGCACCGTGTGGTGATTGGTCGACCAGCGTGCCAAGGCGAAACGCGAGGAGGATGCCACGCTTCACCCACCCGACGGCGTGCCAGCTCCCATCTGGCAATCGTTCGGCGGCCCGAACGGATCCGGCCTCCAGCGCTTCCATCAGCGATTCGAGCGTTGCGCGCACGACGGGGTCGTCGGCCGCCATGAGCGCGGTCGCGCCTGCGCGCGAGATGACGTCGATCCGGGCGTGCAGCTCGGTCGAGGCCGCGGACTCCGGTGGTCGCGTCACGAGGCGTCGCTCATTGGGTCAGCGCACCGGCTGCGATCAGCGCCGCGCGCACTGTCGGTAGATACTGGTCCGCGAGCGGGACGAGGGGGAGCCGATGTGTAGGTCCCATCATGCGCAGGAGATGCAATGCCGCCTTGACCGGAAGAGGGTTGGACTCGACGAACGCCGCCCGCATCCACGGGGTCAGCGCCAAGTGGGTGCGGCGGGCCGCCGGGAGGTCGTCGCGTCGCCCCGACGTCACCAAGTCGGTCATCCGCCGCGGTGTCGCGTTGGATGTCACCGAGATCACGCCGTCACCACCCGCCGCGATGACCGCCAGCGCGAGCGCATCGTCGCCCGACAGCACGGAGAACTGCGCGGGACGGGACCGCAGGATCTCCATGATCTGCGCGAGATCGCCAGACGCTTCTTTAATACCCGCGATGCCGGGCACCGTGGCCAACTCCAACGTGGTAGCGGCGTCCATGTTGACGCCGGTCCGGCCGGGCACGTTGTACAGGATGATGGGCAGCCCCGCCTCGCCCGCGATCGCGCGAAAATGGGCGACGAGCCCACGCTGCGGCGGTTTGTTGTACATCGGGACGACGTGCAGCAAATGGGTCGCGCCCGCAGCCTGCATCTCGCGCGATTGGGCGATCGCGCGCCGAGTGTCGTTGGAGCCCGCGCCCGCGACGATCGGCACCCGACCGGCCGCCTGTTCGACGGTGATCTCCACCACCCGGCGATGCTCCTCGGCGGTCATCGTCGCGGCCTCACCCGTGGTCCCACACGGCACGAGGAAGTCGATTCCTTCAGTGATCTGCCACTCGACAAACCGCCGCAGTGCGGGCTCGTCCACCGCCCCGTGCGCATCGAACGGCGTCACGAGCGCGGTCCCACACCCCACGAGACGCGCCATCACGCGCGACGTCCGCTCGGCGGTGCGGGCGCATCGCCTGCCTCGCGGAGCACGTCGTGCATCGTGAATACGCCGCGGCGTCCCACGAGCCACTTGGCCGCGACCAACGCCCCGTCCGCAAAGACGCGGCGGTCACGGACGATGTGTTGCACTCGAAGTTGCTCGAACGGACCGTCGAAAATCATCTCGTGCTCTCCAGGTACCTGCCCCACGCGGACGCTCGTCACCGGCACCACGCGTCCCATCGCCTCACCCACCGTGGCCGCCATCGCGCGGGCAGTCCCCGACGGCGCATCCACCTTGGCCGCATGATGGGTTTCCACCAGATGCGCGTCGAAGTGGCCGACGGCGCGCAACGCGTGCGCGACGGCAACCGCTGCCGCGGTCATTGCCGCCGCACCCACCGAAAAATTCGGTGCCCACAGCATCGCCCCGGCGCCCCGCTCCACATCTGCCCGTAAACTGGGTAGTGCATCGTACCATCCGGTCGTCCCTACGACCACTGCACACCCCGCGCCCAGACAGGCGCGAACGTTGTCGGCCGCGGCGGTTCCGGTCGTGAACTCCACCGCCACGGCCGCGCCATTGAGGCGCTCGCGAGTCACGGCTTCGCCCCGCCCGATGCGAGCCCGCACGGACCAACCGCGCCCAGTCGCCAGCGCATCGACGGCCCGACCCATGCGACCGAGTCCGATGATCGCCAGTGGCGGAAACACCGAGTCCTGCGCCCGCGTGCCACTCATCGCCCGGCCCTCCCCGCTGCCTCGCCCCCGCCCGCGCCGACCGTCCCCGCCGCATGGAAGAACGCCGCGTGCAGTCGCCGGATCGCCGGCCTGACCTGGTCCGCGTCCACAATGATGGTGAGGTTGATACCCGTCGCGCTGAGCGAGAGCATATGCACGGGTATCCCTTGGATCGCAGCCAGCGCGCGGGCCATCGCATCGCTGTCATCTGCCAAGCCGGCCCCCACGATCGCTACCACGCCGCGCGCGCGTTCGACCGACACGTCCCCAAGCGCCGCGAGCTCCACCAAGATGGCATCGAGCCGCTCGGTGTGATCGAGGGTGACCGAGACCGACACTTCGGACGTCGCCACCACGTCCACCGACGCGCGATGCCGCTCGAATGCTTCGAAGACGCGGCGCAAGAATCCCGGCGTGAGGAGCATCCGCGACGACCGGACCTTGACCATCGTGATCGGCGTCTTGCCGGCGATCGCGCTCACAGCCCGTCGCGGCGCATCGAAGGTGATCCGCGTACCCGTCCCCGACGGATTGTGGGTGTTGTACACATAGACGGGGATCCCAAGCCGAACCGCGGGGGCGATCGTGCTGGGGTGCAGCACTTTCGCGCCAAACGACGCCAGCTCCGAGGCCTCGTCGAATCGGATCGACTCGATCACGCGCGCCCCCTCCACCACCCGTGGGTCCGCCGTCAGCATCCCATCGACATCGGTCCAGATCTCGATCGCTTCGGCACCCACGGCCGCGCCGAGCAACGACGCGGTGTAGTCGGAGCCACCCCGTCCCAACGTCGTCGTGATCCCCTCCCGCGTGGCGCCGACGAATCCGCCGATCACTGGGATGCGCCCCGCCCGCACGCGGGGGACGATATGCTCGCGCACCGCGGCCGCGATCGCATCGGCCTGCGGCTCGGCGGTGGCGAACGTCGCATCGGTCACCATGACGTCGCGCGATTCGACGATCTCCGCGGGCAGCTGTGCCGCGGCATAGGCGGCGACTACGAGGAGACACGACAACATCTCACCGGTCGCGGCGATCGCGTCCAGGGATCGCGGGGTCGCATGCCCGAGGATCGACAGCGCCTCGGCGAGGCTCGCCAGTTCGTCCAGCAATGGGCTCATCTCAGAGCACAGCTCCGCGGCCGCCGGCGTCTTCCCAAGCAATGCCTCGGCCTCGGCGAAGTGTCGCGCGCGGAGCCCCTCCACAGCCTGGAGCGCCAGGATCAGTTTGCCCGCCGACGCCTGCTCCGCAACGGACAGCAAGATGTTGGTGACACCGGACAACGCCGACACGACGACGATGGGACCACGCGGCACACGACCGCGCACGATCTCCGCCGTCGCCCGGATGGCTGCCGCCGACCCGACCGAGGTGCCGCCGAATTTGACGATGATCACGGGACGCTCAGGATGTGCTCACCGAGATCCCGTCACCCGCTCGGAAGATCGCCGCGTCCAACTAGGACTTCTGCGTTGAGCACCGAGCCGCCGGCCGCCCCGCGAATCACGTTATGCGCCATGGCTACGAGCCGCAGATCGAGGATCGGGTCGCGCCGCACGCGGCCGACCGTGACGGTCATCCCGCCGCCCGCGAGGGCATCGCGCCGCGGCTGCGGGCGGCCTTCGGTCATGGTCACGACCAACGGACGCTCCGGCGCCATCGGCAGCCCCCTCGCCGCCGGATCGCCGCGCCACGCATCGAGCACCTCTAGCGCCGCCGCGACCGTGACTTTCTGCGCGAACTTGACGGACAGACACGCCAGATGTCCGTGCTCCACCGGTACGCGATTGGTCTGCGCACTGACCGCGAACGGTGCCGGCTGGAACGCCCGCCCGTCCCACCCGCCCAGCAACTTCGGCAACTCGCGCTCCACTTTCTCCTCTTCGTCCGCGATGTACGGGATCACGTTGCCAAGGATGTCCAACGACGGCACGCCGGGATACCCGGCCCCCGAGACTGCCTGCATCGTCGTCATGAAGATCTGTTCGATGCCGAACGCGGCGTGCAGCGGCGCGAGCGCGATCGCCGCACCGGTCGCCGCGCAGTTGGCGTTGGTCACGATCGCGCCCCGCCACCCGCGCCGTGCCCGCTGTGTCTCCAACGCCGCCAGATGCGACGCGTTGACTTCCGGAATCACGAGCGGGACATCGCTCTCCATGCGGAAGTTCTTCGCGTTGCTGAGCACCATGCGCCCCGCACGCGCGAACGCCGGCTCGATCTCGCCGGCTGCCGCGGCATCCAGCGCCGAGAACACGATGGGCGCGTGAATCGCGGCGGGATCGCAGGGCTGCACCGTCAGATCCCCGATTCGGGGCGGCAGCTCGGATTCGAGCCACCGGGTAACCTCGCGGTACGTCCGCCCCGCGGATCGCTCCGACGCTCCGACTTCCGCAATTTCAAACCACGGGTGGTTCGCCAGAACCCGGACGAATGCCTGGCCGACCGCGCCGGTCGCCCCGAGGATGGCGACCGGCCACTTCCGATTCGGCGTCGCGGGATGCGACATCGGGCTCACGAGGCGAGGAGGGTGCGGGTGAGCCGCTCGTACACCTCGACGCTCGCGCGCAACTCCGCCAGCTCGATGTACTCATCCGGCGTGTGCGCGACATGGATCGAGCCCGGGCCGTACAGCAGCGGCGTGCCCCACCGGTCGAGTAGCGGGATGTCGGACGTGTACGCGACGGGCGCGGCCGTAAACCCCGGCACGACGTGAAAGCGCTGCGGGGGGATGTACGACCCGTATTCGACTTCCGCCGCGTTGCCAACACATCGCTCGATGGCCCGTTTGACCAGATCGACATCACCCACGAGCCGGAACATCAGTTCCGCTTCCGCATGTCCGGGGATGATGTTGGCCGCGGTGCCTCCACGGATGACGCCGATGTTCACGGTCGTCGCACCGAGGATCGGATCGGTGGGCAGCGCAAGCGCCGTGACCCGGGGAAGGAGCGACAGCATGGGATCGATGGCGGATTGACCAAGCGCGGGATATGCCGAATGTGCCTCGCGGCCCTTGATGCGCAGCGTGACGCGCAGGGAGCCCTTTGCGCCGGTAGCCAGGTGGCTCTCGGTCGGCTCGCCGTTGATCAGGAATCGGCTGGATGTCGGGAGTCGGTTCGCGGCGCGCGCGCCGTCGGAACCGTGCTCTTCCCCAACCAGGAACAAGAGCCCGATCCGCGACTCACCCCGCGCCACGAGCCGGTCGGCGGCGATCAGCATCGCGGCCGCGATGCCCTTGGCGTCACAGGCGCCGCGTCCGTAGAGTCGATCGCCATCCCGCCGCGGCGGCACGTGCGGAGTCACGGTGTCGAGGTGAGTCGAGAGGGTGACGCTCGCCTGCCCCGCCGACGCGGCCCGCGTCGCCCACACGTTGCTCCGGCCTGGTGTCACTTCCTGGATGGTAACGTCCCAATCCCGGGCCACGAGCCAGCGGGAGACGAACTCGACGACGGCCGCTTCGTGTCCGGTCGTCGAGGGAATGGACAACAGCTCGGCGGCGATCACCGCCACGTCAGTCATCGGGACATCAGCCATTGGCGCAATATTAGTCACCCCACGTCACGAGGAAAATGCAGGCGGCACCACTGTCTGCCTCTCGCCGTGGCTGACGGATCATTCTAGCTTTGGATCAATGCAAAAATCGATTCAGCTCAGAGTGACGGTCGGCGTCGAAGGTGACGATGAGCCCGCGCACGATTTTGCTCGTCGGGCCATCGCGGCCGTCCGCGACGCGGTCAAGGTCGGCCGGGCGCGCCACCCGGACCTCACGATCACGGTGCACAAGGCGATCGAGGATCCCGAGGCCACCCAGCCCTAACGCGGCGGGACCGCGGGACGCCGGGGCGGCATGACGCCGCTCAGCCCCGCGATCCGACCCGGGTCAGCGACTACAGGATTCGCGCCCCAAACGCGCTCACGATCAGATCCACCGCGAGCTCGGCAGTCCGGTTCCGTTGGTCGAGCACGGGGTTGATCTCGACCAGGTCCATCGCCAACAACTTCCCGGAGTCCGCGGCCATCTCGAGCGCGAGGTGCGCCTCCCGAAACGTCGCACCGCCGCGGACCGGCGTCCCCACGCCGGGAGCGTCCGTCGGGTCGATCCAATCCGGGTCGCACGACACGTGGATGCCACCGGTCCCGGAGGACGCAATCGCGATGGCGTCCGCCATCACGGACTGCAGTCCACGTTCGTCGATGTGTCGCATCGTAAACGCGGTAATGCCGAGGTCTCGGATGTGCTTCCGCTCCGGAGGATCGAGGTCCCGGAGCCCGACCATGACGCACTGCTGCGGGCGCAGCGCGGGGTGTGGGGTGGCGATGGCCGAGAGCCGGCGGTCGCCGAGGCCCAGGAGATGAGCGACTGGCATACCGTGCAGGTTGCCGCTGGCGCTCGATTCCGGCGTATTGATGTCGCCGTGCGCGTCGAGCCAGATCACCCCCACACGTTCCCCGCGCTCCGCCAACGCGGTCGCGACGCCCGCGATGGACCCCATGGCGAGCGAATGGTCGCCCCCCAGGACCAATGGCGTGACTCCATCGCGCACCGCCGCCGCGGTCTCCGCCGCGAGTGTGCGGCAGACTCCCGCGATCGCGAGGAGTGCCTCTCCGGGATTGTCCGCGAGGTGCTCGCGCTGCGAGACGATCAGGTTGCCGCGGTCTTCGACCTGATGACCGAGTAAGCGCAGTCGGTCCGCGAGCCGCGCGATGCGCAACGCGGACGGCCCCATGTCCACCCCGCGTCGGCTCGCGCCGAGGTCGAGCGGGACGCCGATGATCCGTATCGAGCGCGCGGTCACCTGCGGCCCCACGACAACCCGGTGTGGCGGACGCGAGTGTTGGGGCGACACGAATAGGAGTGGGGCACGGCGCTGAAGCTACGGCCTCGGCACGCGCCGACAAGGCCGAGCGTGCGTGTGTGCAGCACAGTTCATTTAGGACGAGCGGCGACGGTCAGAGTGCCGATGACATGCCGGTCGAGCAATTCGCGCGGGTGATCTCGGGTCAGCGGGTAGGTATCCCTGTAGAATGTCACGGTCCGAAACCCGACCGCGCCGTGTTGCGCGCGCCACGTGTCGAGCAACGCGTGCGCACGGGCAGAGTCGAACGGCGGGCCGTCGTTCAGGACGGTGGCCACGAGGCCCCGCCACCGGTCGGTACCGAACCGCCGCCCCATCGCTGGATCGAAGCTCAAGGTCCACGTGTGTGTCCGACCCACGCTGTCGACTCCTGTGACTGAGAGCATCCGGGAATACGGCACCTCGACGACATCGAACGTGGGATAACAGGCGATGGGCCACGTTTGCACCGCGTGCGTCAGGCCGGCGAGCGTGAATGATCCGAGTAATCCGGCGGCCGCGCATCGCAGGGTCAGCGCTACCTCGCGCGGGACCGGCGTGGCTACTGGGGACGCATCGACGGCGGCGCCGGGCCCCGCGCGCATCGTAAGGCGGGCCACGAAGCCCGCGAGTGAGTGCAGCGCGCGTGCCCCACGAAGTCTGCCCAACGGCCAGACCACGGGAATGCGTTCCGCGATGGCCGCCGCCACCGCGCCAGGATCCGAGGTCACCGACCCGTTCGTGGTCGTGACCGTCCATGAGCGCATAGGTGCATCGTGTGCCACGCTCGCGTCGCCAGGTATCGCGACGGGGCGCACGAGGTCGAGCCAATCACACGCGACGACGAGGCCCACGAGCCGACGCGACGCGGCGTTGCCGCTGCCATAGCACAGCGTGATCGGCTCGATGTGCCGGCGCCCCGCGATCCACCGGAGGCATCCCGTCCAATCGATGAACACAACGTACGTCGCCTGGAGCGCGGTGAACCAGATCCCCATCACGGCCGCGATGGCCTGGTGAAACGACACACCGATGAACGCCGCTGCCGGTCTCAGCTGTCGATCGAGGATGGCGAACACGAAGCCGATTTCAAACACGATGGTCACGACGGTGATCAGCACGAGGAGCGATGAGCGGTCCACGACCCAGTACTGGAGCGGAGTGATCGGGAATTCTTGGAGCTTGGACAGGACGAGCAGCCCCATGTTGTCGGCGCTGAACCATCGCAAGCCGGCGCGCGCGATTTTCCACGCGCCGGGGAAGAAGTAGGCGAGCCCGATGTACAGCATCATTGTTTGAAGCACGACCGCGTACGCGCGAGCGGGTGTGATCCGGCGGACGAGCCCTCGGTCCGCATCTCGAATGGCGGCGCGGATCGCGTCGATCGAGAGTGCATCGCAGGAGGGCGAGACCGCGAGCAGCGCACTGAAGAGAATGAGGTGGTTGGTCGTGTGATTGACTTTGCCGAACAGCTGCGCGATGGAATGGAGGTACAGTGCGCTCAGCGCCGTGAGTCCACACATTGCCCGGCCGAAGAGCCCAACCAATCCCAGCGTCGCCGCAACGACGAGAACGACGTACACGCCAATCACCAGCGGCGCGGCCAGCGGCAGGTGGGGGGCGATGAGTTCCCACCCGCGAGGCGCGACCATGAGCGCAGGGTCGAGCGCCGCGAAGTCGAGCAATCTCCCCAGTCGCGTCTCCCAGAGGACCGCGCCCATGACGACGACGCGCGCCACCGCCAGATTCAGCGCGGTCGATTCCTCGTGGAGAAAGCGGGTCACCAGCTTGCGGCGCCACTCGAGCACGATCAACACCGCCGCGGCGACCGCCATGACCACCCCAAACCGCGCACCGGCGACCACATGCTCGAGTGGCACGCTTCCGCCCCACTGACCGCTGCCCGACGGCAGTGTCATCAGTCCGAATGGATCAATCACGCGCGCAGAACGCGTCGCAGCAGAAACGCGCGAGCAAGGGGCATCACGGGCGCGTCGCCGGGGCGATCCCGATCGCGGCGTCCGCGCGCGGAGCGGCTTGCGATGCGCTCGGTGAACTGCTTGGCGAACCGCTTGGTGAACTGCTTGGTGAANNGCGGTCAATATCCCGCGCTCGATGTAGATCGGCCGGATCAGGCGACGGATCGTCGGCAGCTGGGCCGCGAACCAGATCGCACCCCCAATACAGGCAAGCCCACCCAGGCGGATGGTGTCAGGCGCGCCAATCCGAGCGGCGACCACGCCGCCGATGAGACTGCCGATGGGTGCCGTCCCCAGAAACGCCATCGTATAGAACGCCATCACTCGCCCCCGCAGCCGGTCATCGACCACCGTCTGGATGATGGTGTTCGTGGACGCGAGCCCGACCATGAATCCGCCCCCGACCAACGGGAGGATGGCGAGCGAGAGCCAGAGCACGCNNAGATAGACCGCCCCAGATACAGCGCCCAATCCGGACGCGGTCATGAGAAAGCCGAGTGTGTGGGGACCGCCGTGGAGCACACGTGACGCGACGGCCGGCATCAGCACCGTGTACGGCATCCCCATGGTGCTCACCAACGCGAGCAGGAGGAGCGCGGTACGAACGGGCTGGAATCCCGACACGTACGCGAAGCCGGCTTTGAGTTCGTCGATCATCCGGGCACCGGAGTGATCCCCCGACGGCCGCCAGTCGCGCATCGCGAGCAGTGACCCAATCACGGCGAGGTAGGAGATCGCGTCGATGGTGAAGCACCAGCCCTCACCCGCGGCGGCGATGATCAATCNNCCCCGCCGATCGATGGTCCGATGATCCGGCTCCCGTTGACCATCGTGGAGTTCAGCGCGATCGCGTTCGCGAGATCTGCCGGCTCGGCCACCATCTGCACGACGAACGCCTGCCGAGCCGGGGTGTCGAAGGCGTTGATGATCCCTTGCGCGATCTGCAGGACTAGTATGTCGGTCACTGAGATGACGCCGGCAAAGGTCAGCCCCGCCAGCGCGGCCGACTGCAGCATGGACAGCGTCTGGGTCACGACCAGGATGCGGTGCCGATCCCATCGATCGACCAGCACGCCCACGAACGGAGCGAGCACCAGCGTCGGGATCTGACTGCAGAAGCCGACGATACCGAGGAGCAGGAGCGACCCGGTCAGCCGGTACACGAGCCAGCTGGTGGCGATCCGCGTGATCCACGTCCCCACTAGTGAGACGGTCTGGCCGCCGAAGAACAGCCGGTAGTTCCGCGAGCGGAGCGCCCGAAGCACGCTCCGCGACCCGCTCGCGCCGGTGGCGACGAGCTGAGGTGTGGTGGCCGGCGTATCAGCCATGTGAGACGGCCTCTTGCACGCGCGGTGCCGCGCGGGTCATCTCACGCCGTAGTACGCCTCGATGGCCCACGTGATGACGTGGTTGACGAGCCGTCGGGTGTTGGGGTCCAGCGGGTGCTGCGCGTCCTGATAGGCCGATCGAACGACCTTTTTGACCTCGATGACAACCCGCTCTGGGGGGTCGCCCCGCTGCTTGAGGTACTTGACGAGGACAGAGACCGCATCGGACAGCTGCCCAACCTCAGGCGACATGGTGCCCGAGCTCTCGCGGAGAGCGTCCTCGAGCGTGGCGTGATTGTCAGCCGGCGGCTGGTGCGGTCGCGCACCTGACGACTCGCCTTCGCTTGACGAATCAGGAATCGACAGGGGGATACTCTCGGCTCGCAGTGGACCAACTCGACGCTGGCAGATCTGGACGCGGGAGTGAGGCGCTATGCACTCTTGCCCAGCCCGCCGACGTTGTCAATAGAACTTACCCCTGGGAATTGGCCTTGGCACCATTCGGCGACGGATGTGGCGTCACGGCGATCAATCAGGTGATTTGCTCCCCTCGGGCCCCGCCGGCCGCGAGACCCCCGACATGACGCCACGATCGACATGGCTACACATGGGGCCGCATGAGTGACACGACGCCCCATTCGGCGTCTCGGCCACAGGTCGCGAGCTGGTCAACCGCGACCTGTGGCCAGACTGCTGGGCCCCGCGCGGCTACCGCGACGTGCTTCGCTTGCGAGGCACCTTCGCGCCCGTCTTCCGGGCTTCGGACAGCCCAATCGCGATCGCCTGCTCCCGGCTCTTGACCGTCCCCCCCTTCCCGCCGGGTCCCGATTTCAATGTGCCACGCTTACGACGCCGCATCGCGCTCGCGACTCGCTTCGACGCCGCCGCGCCATAGCGCTTCGACGATGCCGGATGCGTCGATTTCTTACGCGCGGCTTTCTTGTGCACGGTTTTCTTGCCGCTCGCCCGTTTTCTCGCAGCCATCATGCTCCTCCGTTGGTGGATAGCCGGAGAAATGCAAGTCTGGTTCCACCGCGCAGTGTGTCGTGCATCGATGTCGTGATTCGATGGACTCGCCGCGCGAGCGCCGCTGCGTTCTCGGAAGTGACGGGCTTGGCATCACGCGTCGCAGGCACACCCGTACAGCTCACGGCACCCTGACGTCATCGCGTCGAGCCGCAGCATCGCTCCAGATTCGTCACGCGCCTGCGCTCGCGTCCGACACCGTGCCGCGGCCGCTGGCAACGTGATCTCGATAATACCGGCGGGCCTTGGCCCGATTGCCACAGTCCGCCATGCTGCACCAACGGCGGTGGCCGGCCGGTGACCGGTCGAGAAAGAGCCAACCGCACCGGTCCCCCTCACACTGACGCACTCTTCGGAACAAGCCCGACTCGAGCAGCTCAGCCGCGCTCATCAACACCGGGCCCAAGACGCGGTCAGGATCATTGGCCGAGCTGTTCCACACCCACGCGACCGTATTGTTCTCGCATTTGAGCTGGCGCTTGGGCGCTATGCTGGCGATTCTCGCGTTGAGCGATGCGATCGACCGCGCCGATACCGGAGCGCCGAAAGCCAGGGACTCGAAGAGGCGGTGAAGTTCCTCGCGAACTGTGCGCACGCGCTCCAGATACTCACGCGTCGGCCGCACTCGCGCGCCACCACGCAGCAGGCCCGCCGTTCTGGCCCATCGATTGAACTCAGTCGCGTTCGATAAATACTCTCGCCGATCGCCCGCCCGCTCGCCCACCGTGTTGACAAAATCGAGCGCGAGGTTACCCGCGATGAACTGAATGCCGTGCGTCGATGACTGCTCCATCTGCGCGGGACCGCTAGACTGGGTCGCCAGCGACGCGACGACCCGGTGACGCGGCGACACCCCCGACGCCACGACCGTCGCGCGCCGAGACAATCACGAGCCGATCGCTAATGCACATATCGTGGCGTCTCGCCCGTAGATGAGCACGAGTAGGATCGTGACATCGATCGCGACTTCTTTGGGAATGTGGAGCAGCACGTAGTGCCCCATCTCGTGACCGAACACGAACAGGATTTCTGAGGGTGTGGCTGTCGCGATCGTACGAGTGTTTCCCGTCAAGCCACACGCGCGCCGTCCATGGCCGCCCGCGCGCCGTATTCGGCGGCGAATCGCAGGAGGCGGCGCAGCAACAGCGCGAACAGGAGGACGTCGAACGCCATGTAGACGAATTGCGTGCGAGAGACCCCCACGCCGAAGGGAAACCAGATGCCGGGTATGNNCCCGCCGGTGGCGTCAGGTCAACGGTCTCCCATGCCGAGTCGTCGAAGTCCGGATCCGCCCACCGTGCATCGTCCCCAACGTGGAATCGCCATGGCCCGTTGAGAGCGACGACCGACCGGCCAATGGTGATCGTCCGCGGCTGCAGCTGCGGTTGCGCCGCCGGCGAGATCGGGTGGTCGGCCTGCGACCACGATGTGCGAACTGGCACCACCAGCAGGAGCACAAACGCATACAGCATTCGTCGCGCGGCGTGGCGAGTGGCACGGGTCACCGGTAGCCTCCGGAGGGTCGCGCATCCTAACCAGATGATGTTGCCTTAGCTGGTTAAGATGGCATCCGGAGACCTGAGCCGTCAACGATACCGCGACATGGCCAGGGCCGGAGCATTGATTACCCACATGCCTACACTGCCCGGTGCGGCCGAGCTGACCCAGCACCTGCTTGTCTTCTCCATGATCGTGATCGCCCCGGTGTGGGACCGGATCGCGACGCGCGATCTCAAGACGAGCACCGATCCGAATGTGAAGCGGCGGTACTACCGGATCACCAGTATCGTGCTGTGGACCGCGAGTGTGGTGGCGTGCCTCGCCGTTGGCGGCTACCTGCCTCTCGCTCATATCACCCGCATGAGCGACGACGCACCGTGGCTTCCCAGCGCCCAACGCTCGGCGCAGTTCCTCCAGGGCGCGCTCATCGGCGCGCTGCTGGTCTGGCTGGTGCCGGCTGCGCTGGCGATCTGGATCCCAACCGTTCGCGAAAAATCAGCGAAGGCCTTCAAATCGCTCGCCTTCTTCCTGCCCACGACTCCCAAAGAGCGCGCCTGGTGGGCGATCGTGTCGGTTACTGCGGGCGTGTGCGAAGAGATCATCTTCCGCGGATTCCTGCTCCGCTACCTGCACACAGCCCCATGGCATCTGACATTGATCTGGGCCATCGCGTTGTCCTCAGCGATCTTCGGCCTGCAGCACCTGTATCAGGGCATCGCCGGAGTCCTGCAGACCACCGTGATGGGCGTCCTGTTCTGCCTGATCTTTCTCATCACAGGCAACCTGGCCGTCCCCATCCTCCTGCACACCGTGATGGACCTCCGCGTCTTGCTGCTGCTCCCCCCCACTCCCACATCCACCTAACACTTCCGCTTTTTCTTCTATCTCCTTTCTACTTTCTACTCTCGCCCTTCGTTCTTTTCGTTGTTCTTGTCTCCTTTCTACTTTCTACTTTCGCCGTTGTTCTTTTCGCATTTGCTCCTGTCGCCTTTCGACTTTCGACACTCGCCGATTTTATTTCGTATCCCCCACCGCCGGCAACACGCGGACCTCGACCCCTTCGCGAATCTCATCCGACGGATTGACCACGAGTTGGGCGTCGCTGTCCAACCCTGCCGCGACCTCGACCTGATCGCCGAAATCGCGACCCAACTCGACTTTCTGGTAGTGCACCGTGTGGTCCGGCCGAACGAGCGCGACTTGCGGGCCGTCCGATCGGATTACGAGCGTGTTGGCGGGGATTACCAGCGGCGGAGCGGCGTTCGTGATCGCGAACCGGACCTGGACGTACATCCCCGGGAGCAGGACGCCCTTGGGGTTCGGGATCTGGACCTCGGTGAGCAATGTCCGCGACGCCGCGTCGAGCGCCCGCGCGTTTCGCGCGACCCGACCGTGGAAGATCCCGCCCGATAGCTCGCGCACCAGCACATCCGCTTCGGCGCCCGCCTGGACGAGGCTCATCGCGCTCTGCGGGACGTTGACGTAGACGCGGACGGTGTCCGTTCCCGCGACGGTGAACAACGGCCGCGCCGAGGCCGTGCCCGTTCCGCCCAGCGTCGCGCCCGCTGTGACGAGGTTGCCCACGTCAACGCTTCGCGAGGTCACTACGCCACTGAAGGGTGCCGTCACGCGCTCGAACCGTTGCAGCTCGACGAGCCGCTGGTAGTTCGCTTCCCCCGACGCGAGGTTGGCCACCGCGGCGTCATAGGCGGCCTGCTTCTCATCCACTTCCTGTGGCGTCACGACGGAATCATGCGCGAGCAGCACCCACCGATCGGCGGTGCGCTTCGACAGGGTGAGATTCGCCCGGAGCTGCCCGAGATCCGCCTTCGCCTGATCGGACTGCTGATCGATCTCCGGCGATTGGATCTGCGCCAGAAGCTGCCCGGTGCTGACGTGCGCCCCGATATCCGTCGTCCACTTGGTGACATAGCCGGTCGTGCGGGCATAGATCGGCGACTCGTGCAACGCCTCGATTGAGCCGGGGAGGACGATGTCGGAGTTCGGGGACGCCCGCTTGACCGTGACGACGGTGACTTCGACCGTCCCGTGCACGGACGCGGACTCCGCATGAAGCTCGCGGGCGTCACGCAGCCGCGGGATGACTCCTATCACGATGAGTGCGGCAAAGAGGACCGCGATCGTCGCGCCAATGATTTTCATGCCCGCACCTCCACCGGTCGAACATTCCGCCCTCGGACCACGCTATAGACGACCGGCACCACGAACAGGGTAAAGGCCGTGGCGATCATCAGCCCGCCGATCACCGCGCGGCCCAACGGCGCGTTCTGCTCGCCCCCTTCGCCCAGGCCCAGGGCCATCGGCAACATGCCAATGATCATCGCCAACGCCGTCATGATGACCGGCCGGAGCCGAGTATAGCCTGCGTCCGCGGCCGCCTCGAGCGCCGTCCGGCCCACCTGCAGCCGGTCATTGGCGAATGTCACGAGCAGGATGCTGTTGGCGGTCGCGACCCCCATGGCCATGATCGCCCCCATGAGCGACGGCACGCTGAAGGTCGTATGGGTCGCGAACAGCGCCCACAGGATCCCGGCGAGCGCGCCTGGAAGCGCCATGATGATGATGTATGGATCGGACCACGACTGGAAATTTACGACCATGAGGAGATAGACGAGAAGAATCGCGAATGCGAGCCCGGCGCCGAGGCCGGCGAATGAGTCCCGCATGTTCCGAACTTGTCCGCGCATCACGATTTGGGTTCCCCGCGGGAGTTTCGCTCGCGCAGCCTGCAGGACGTGGTCAATGTCGGTGGCCACGCCCCCGAGATCACGGTCCTGGGTCGCGGCAAAGATGTCGAAGACGGGTTGCACGTTGTAGTGGCTGACCTCGAGTGGGATGGTGCTGCGCCGCATCGACGCGACGTTACCGAGCACTTCCGGCGGGGGCGCCGACGCCAGCGGCACGCCCCGCGACGGATCGCCGCCGTCCGCGTTGTCGCCCACCGTGGGCGATCCGATTGTGGTGGCGTTGACCTCGTCGAGCGATGTCACGCGGATCGGCGGGGTCTGCACCACGAGCCCGTACACAATGCCGTTCTTCGGGCTGAGCCAATAGTTGGGCGCCGCCTGCACGGTCGATGACAACGACGTGAGCACGCTCGTGGCGACGTTCTGCTGGGTGAGCCCGAGCAGCGCGGCCCGCGTCCGATCGACGTCGAAGCTGAGCTCCGGCGCCGCGATCACCTGCTGCACCCGGACGTCCACCGTCCCCCGAACCCCCCGAACCTCATCGGCGAGCCGCTGCGCGAGCGCATAGTTCCCGGGGTCTCGGCCCACGACCTGTATGTCGATCGGCGCCGGGATCCCGAAGTTCAGGATCTGGCTCACGATATCGGCCGAGCCGAAGGAGAACGTCCCTTGGGGAAATGCGGTCCGTAACTGCCGCCGCATGGTCTTGATGTAGTCCCAGGTGGACGTCCGGTGATCGGGGACGAGCGAGATCAGCACTTCGGCGTCCGCGGCGCTGATGGTCGGTGTGTCGCTCGTCGACAGGTTGATCTGGCTGTTCGGCAGTCCGATGTTGTCGAGGATGCCAGCCAATTCGGCCGGTGGGATGATCGCGCGGACGAGGCGGTCCACCGATGCCACGAACTGTTCCGTCTCTTCGATCCGCGTCCCAGCCGGGGCGCGCACGTGGAGTCGGATCTGCCCCGCGTCCACCCGTGGGAAGAAGTCCTGCCCGATGAAGGGGATGAGGCACGCCGACACCGCGACGAACACGACCGCCGCGAGTGCGACGAGCCGGCGATGGCGGAGCGCGGCCTCGAGCGCCGTATGGTACCGATCCCGGAACTGCTCGAACCGGCGGTTGAATGCGTGATACACCCGCCATACCACGCCCGTGCCACCGGTGGCGTGGCCATCCGCGCCCCCGGATGCGNNGCACGAAGACGATGCAGATCGCGAGGGTCGATACGAACGCCGGCACCGCGATCTGCGAGGCCCCGTCGAGGATCGCCTGCGTCAGTTCCTTCTTCTGACCGAGATTGCGGTGGATGTTCTCGATCTCGACGGTCGCGTCATCGACCAGGATGCCGACCGCGAGCGCAAGCCCTCCCATCGTCATCACGTTGAGCGTCTGTCCGAGTGCGGTGAGCGTGATGATGGAGCACAGAATCGACAGCGGGATCGATGTGGCGACGATGAACGTACTGCGCCAACTGCCGAGGAACAGCAGGATCATGAGGGCCGTCAGGCAGGCCGCGATGGAGGCCTCGCGCAGCACGCCGTCGAGCGCGGCTCGCACGAAAATCGATTGGTCGATCACGTAGCGGATCTCGAGCGACGACGGGAGCCCGGCCGCCACTTTGGGCAACTCCTCGTGGATCCGTTTCACCACTTCGAGGGTCGAGTTGCCGAACGCTTTCAGGACGCTCTGGAGTGCGCCGCGCGATCCGTTATTGCGAACGATATTCGTTTGGACGGCGAACCCGTCGTGGACGTGGGCCACATCCCGGATGTAGACCATCGCGCCATTCACTTGACGGATCGGCAGGTCGTTCAGCTCGTCCACCACGTCCGGCGTGTTATTCAGCCTCACCTGGTATTCCCGGTCGCCGAGCTTCACGCTGCCGGACGGGAGGGTGAGATTCTGCGCGTTGATCGCGAGGCTGACCTCGCTGGGACTGATGCCTTTGGCGGTCAGGGCGTCGGGATCCAGGTCGACCATGATCTGGCGGACCTTGCCTCCATAGAGGCCAGGCCATTGCGACCCCTGCACCGTCGCCAGCTCGACCCGCAGGAAGTTGGACGCGTAGTCGTTGATCTGTTGTTCGGACAGCGTCTTGCTGCCGATCCCCAGTTGGAGGATCGGCACATTGGTCGCATTGAACTGGATGATCAGNNCTGCAGGATGGGAACGCTGGAGGCGTCGTATTTCAGAATGCTAGGTGGAAATATTCCCGGCGGCATCCCGCGCAGAATGGAGTTCGAGATGGCTTCGATCTGTGTCATCGCCAGATCTACCTTTACGTTGGGATGAAGGTAGACCCGAATCACCGCCACGCCGTAATAGGATTGCGATTCGATGTGCTCGATATCGTTGACCACGGTCGTCGCGAACCGCTCCGAGGGGGACACGATTCGCTGCTCCATATCCCGCGGGCTCATCCCGGGATAGATCCAAACGACGTTGATGACCGGGCTATTGATCTCCGGAAACACGTCGGCCGGGGTGCGCACAATCGCGACGATCCCGAAGATGATGATCAGGAGCGCGCCCACGACGAACGTGTAGGGCCGCCGGAGGGCGAGTCGGACTATCCACATTGTGCATAATTACGCATACCTGAAGTTTATCGCTGTGCCCCCGGCGATCGGCCGTGCGAGCGCCCCCCAATGTCACGACCCGCCGACGGCGCGTGTGACACGGGACGGAGACCGGTCGCGTCCCGATTTATGGCTCGCCGGATGGAGCCGACAGCACCACGGTCTTGATCAGGTGCCACGGCTACGCCTTGTACGCGCTCGACTCAGCCCTGATTCCCACCGCGGCACATTTGCACTCCGCCCCTGGGACTAGCGCCCGAACACGGTGTAGTAGTCTCTTGAGAGCGAATGCCTCGCGCGCACGTTGGGCCGGCGGCCCCATTCTCGGAGTTTGGATGCGTAGCCCTACCGTAGTATTGGCGCTCGCTACGCTTGCCGCCTGTGGGAAAAGCACCACTGAGTCGACGGGGTCAGCGCTCCCCGCGATCGCGGGGACGTACAACGTGATGTTCGTGCCGACCGATTCGAACGCCCTCACGCCCGTCGCGGACACGCTCGCCTACCTCGGCGGCCAGATCACGATCGGGTCGGTCGCGAGCGATGGCTCCTTCACGGGCTCGTACTACCTCGCATACATCACCGGTCCGCTCACGGGTACCGAGGGCCGCAACGGCGCGATCACGTTTACCGCGTTCGGGTCGGCCGGCGTGCCGCCGCTCGAAGCGGAACCGTACCTCGAGCAAGCCCTCCCGACCTGCACATGGGCGTCTGCGACGGGCGGCACCATGCACGGCATCGTGGTACCGGATTCCGCGGGATTGACCCTGACAGCGAGCGGCCATGTCACCGTACAGTGCCCCTCGCCAGCGGACACCGGCCAGGCGATCAGTAACACCGTGGTGATGTACGCCGTCACGCTCCCAAACCAGCCGTGATTCCCGGAACAGTCGCGGTTATGTCTCGACTGGCACGGCGACCAGGGGCCCAGTTGGAGCACGCGCCCAATCCAGGGGTTCGATGCTGGGGATAATGATGCTCCATGACAGCACGCCGATGAGCGCCATAGCAATCGCGAGCGCGAACGCCGTGTAGAAATGTCCCGAACGATCCACCAGGAAACCGGTGATTGCGGGCCCCCCCACGCCGGCCAAATTCCCTACGAAATTCTGGAAACCGACCCAGCGGCCAGCGGCACTCGGACCGGCCAACGTCTGCGCTGAAGCGTAAAGCGATGAGGACCCGAGCCCGACCGACAGGCCGGTGACCAACAAGCATGCGGCGGAGACTAACGGCCCCGCCAACACGACACCCACCAGCCCCGCGCCCGAGACCAGCAGACTGACCACGAACGTGGTCTTGTACATGCGATTCGGCGTTATGCCGCGCCGATTCGCGCGGTCGTGGACCCAGCCGGTGGCCCACGCGCCAACACCCTGCATCAGGTAGACGCCACCCCCGAGCGCGGCCATACGCGCGATTGTAAACCCCCGCTCTTGGACCAGGTACAGCGGCAACCAGCTCAGGACAAAATAGAAAACGTAGTTGCAACAGAAATGCCCGAGTCCGGCGCCCAGCGCTTCGCGGCGGCGTATGATATCGAAAAACGACGGCCCGCCGACTCGTGCGGTCGCGTGCGTTTCCGGCATGCGATGCGACGTTCCCCTGAGCCACGGCCAGAGCCACACCAGTGACAGGGCGCCCAACGAGAGAAACAACGGGCGCCACCCGAACCGTGCCAGAATCAGTCCGCCGACATAGGTGCCAAACGCCGGTCCGAGTGCCAACCCAACCGCGATGGCGCCGTTCGCGCGACCGCGCCGATCCATCGTCACATGCTCCGCGAGCAGCTTCGAGCTGCACGGGAACGCCACACTCTCGCCCACACCAAGTAGCAATCGCAGACACAAGAGAGCCGCGAACCCGCTGACGACGCCGGTGAGCATGGTGGCGATCGACCACACCGCAAAACCGAGCGCGATCACCCGGTATACCGAGAACCGCTCGGCAAGCCAGCCCGCGCCGAGTTGACTCACCGCATACGTCCAGTAAAACGCCGACAACAGAATGCCGAGTTGCGTGGCCGAGAGCTGCAACTCGTTCTTGATGACCGGCGCAGCGGTCGCGAGGTTTCCGCGATCGACGTAATTGATGAAGATCGCGAGCGCAAGCAGCATGGCCAGTCGATCTGCCGATTGTCTGCCCTTCGCAGGCCGCGCGATCGTCGCAGTCATGCCGTCGGCGATCAGAGCGCGCGCGTCGGCGTGCGTGCCGTCACCGCGCCCGTTGACGGGTGAGCTGAGAGTGGAGCTACAACACCAGTGGCGCCGAGTATCACCGCGGCGAACGGCGAACACTGCATCGCAGATCCTCCGTCAGGGCGACCACTGAAGTAGCGAAACGCGGGCGGCGCCGCAACCGGACGGCGCGTTCGCACGCGCAATGGTGGTAGCTACTCGCTACCGTGCGATCGCCCGGTTAGACATAGTCTCGAGACATCGCGACTCCCGCGCGACGGCGTCCTGCCAGAAAAGCCATACGAGGAACGAATATGCCCGATCTCCGTGCCACAGTTTCAACCGTGCTCACCAACCACTATACGAAAAATGCGGCACGGGTCCGCGAGCTCGCCGCTCCGCTCACGGCCGCTCAATTCTGGCAGAAGCCTTTCCCGTTCGGAAACAGCTTCGGCCATCTCGTCCTCCACCTGACGGGCAATCTGAGCTACTACATCGGCGCACAGATTGCGAACACCGGTTACGTCCGCGACCGTCCGCGCGAGTTTGCGGACCCGAATCCGCCGTCGAAGGACGAAGCACTGAAACTGTTTGACGGTGCGATCGCCATGGTGCTCCGGACCATCGGTGCCCAGTCGTCCGACGATTGGTCGGCAGCCTATACCGGAGTCGGCGCGAACGCACTCAACCGCCTCGACACGGTCATGCAGGGCACCGCCCACATGCAACACCACATCGGTCAGATGATTTATCTGCGGCACGAGTTCGAGAGGCATCCCCGAATTTCTACCGCGCCGTCCAAGTAGAACACGACATGCCTTCCAGCTCGACGCGACTGACGGGCACGCGGCAGATGATCTCACCGTCGCGTCGCGAGCGTTGGGCGACGGGAACACAGCTTAGCGGCAGGACGTACCCGCGAGTGGCCACGTTTCTGCTCGTACCGCACCTAGATCTGACGTGAGGTGAGACGTTCTAACTCGTTATTTTGTAGGTATATGCGG
The DNA here is from genome assembly GCA_003152485.1 of Gemmatimonadota bacterium. GTDB lineage: Bacteria > Gemmatimonadota > Gemmatimonadetes > Gemmatimonadales > Gemmatimonadaceae > Palsa-1248. The sequence goes on from PMAE01000100.1 coordinate 37,437, forward strand.
AACACGTATTGAACTGCTCGCAGCTAGGCGGGCAGCTCGATCAGCGGCCGGCGACGGTCTTTGGCGATTCTGTCGCAGGGCGCCCCGTCCGGCCGCCACGCTCGCGCGCGGGCCGTTCACCGAGAAGATCCGTCTCACGCTGTACGCGCCCGAAGTAACGAAATATCTGCCGTACATCATCCATCGGGCCTCCACGAATTTGACCGCTGCACATTGATCAATGGCCGCATGACTGTGCGCCAGCGCGAGACGCAACCCGTTGGGGCATCACACCGAGATGCTCGCCCATCAATGCTATCGTCGGTATGTCACGGACACGAAAGACCTGCATCGCGGCGCGCACGCAAAGCCGGGCCGATCCGCCCGGAAATCGCCCCGAGCTGCTTAGGTCCTACCCCAGGACCCGGACCAACCCGAAGCGTAAGTCAGGGCCAGGGGCGGCGTTCGAACCCGCATTGGATTGCCCCTCAGGGATTTTCCGCCGCGCCGTGCGATACGGGCTGGCCCTCAAGTCACGCGTAACGTATTCATAACCCGTCATTGCCACGGAGCCCCACGCACCATGAATTCTGAGCTCGCCGATCGGCTCCAGAAGGCACTCGAGGGCTCCTACCTCCTTGACCGAGAAATAGGCGCCGGCGGGATGGCGACCGTATATCTCGCCCGGGACCGGAAGCACGACCGATCGGTTGCCGTCAAGGTCGTGCACCCGGAGCTCGCCGCGGTGCTGGGCCCCGACCGGTTCCTGCGTGAGATCGCAATCACCGCGCAGCTCAATCACCCGCACATCCTCCCGCTCTTTGATTCGGGACGGTCTGACGGGCTGCTCTACTATGTGATGCCCTTCGTCGCCGGCGAGTCGCTTCGGGCGCGACTCGAACGGGAACGGCAGCTGTCGGTCGAAGACGCCCTTCACATCGCCGAAGGAGTCGCGGCGGCCCTCGACTACGCGCACCGACGCGGGGTCGTGCACCGGGACATCAAGCCGGAGAACATCCTGTTGGCCGATGGGTCGGTGCTGGTCGCCGACTTTGGGGTCGCCCTGGCGGTCACTAACTCGACCGACCGCCGGATGACCGAGACCGGCCTCTCGCTCGGGACACCGCAATACATGTCCCCCGAACAGGCGATGGGTGAACGCACCATCGACGGACGGAGTGACATCTACTCGTTGTCCTGCGTGCTGTACGAGATGTTGGCGGGCGAGCCGCCATTCACGGGTCCGAGCTCGCAAGCCATCGTGGCCAAGATCTTGACTGAGGCACCGCCGCCTGTCACTGGCCAACGGCCCGCGACTCCCCCGTCGGTCGCACAGGCCATCCGGAGGGGACTCGAGAAGATTCCCGCCGATCGATTCGCCACTGCGAGCGAGTTCGCTACGGCACTCCGAGCCCCCGCGACGCTCGGGCCCGATAGTGTCGGCGCACCCCTCGAGCCATCCGGCGCGGTCGACCGCACGCAGGTCAGACGCTGGCGAGCCCTCGCGATTTCGAGCGCGATCGCCGCGGTCGCCGCGATCGGTGTCGCAGCCCGTGTGTTCTTCGCACCGCGTGGCGGCGGTACTGACGCCGGTTTCCAGCTCGCGCGCCAGCTCACCTTTGACGGAACGGTGGCACAGGTGGCGATCTCCGACGACGGACGTTGGATCGCATACACGACGAACGAGTGTAACGCGGACCACACCCGGTGCACCGCCGCATTGCAGGTCCGGGAAGTCGATGGCACGCAGTCCGTCCGCATCCTGTCGTGGCCGTCGCTCGGCGAGCACGTGCTCTGGTCGCCCGATGGAGCGACCGTGCTCTTTACCGGGTCGCCCGACAATGCCCCTGTTGGCGTGTACGCAACGAGCCGGCTTGGAGGGTCGGTGCGCCGCGTCACGTCGGGCGATGATCCGATCGCGTACGCACCGGATGGTCAAACCGTCGCGATCGCCGAGTCCCGAGCAGACAGTCAAATGCTAGTTCGAGTCGACGCGCACACATTCGCTCCGCTCGACAGCGTCGCTCTTCCGCGCGCCTATCGGATCGCGGGCCTCGCCCTTTCTCCGCACCAGGATCTCATCGCGGCGGTCGGGGACCCGCAAGTGAAGTTTACCACAGTCCTGCTGCTCTCGCATGACGCGAAGATCCTCGACACCGCGGCGTTGCACTACGCGGGCTTCGCGGGCGCGCGCGCACCGATTCGATGGGACTCATCGGGGACTGGAGTTATCGTCTTCACCGTGCGGCCTGGCGTTGCAGACGACTTGGTGCGACTCTCGGTTCGCGGTGCACGATTCGAATCGCATGAGGGGCAGATCGTATTGGGCCAGGTTCCGACTGGATACCGGGGAGCGTTCGACTTATCGCGAAGCGGACGCCTTGCGGTCGTTGTCGTCCCGACGATCAATACGCTGTCCAGCAGACCACTGGACGCCACCAGCACGGCGTGGACGCCCGTCATCTCGCGGACCGGCTACCTCGCGTGGCCGATGCTCGCGGCCGACGGACGACGCATCGCGCTGACGGCGACGGACAACCTCGGCGACAACATTTACATGCTGCCCGTTCGCGGAGGCACGCCGCAGGCCCTGACGGCCTCTCGTGGCACACGCGAGGACTTGCACTGGTCGCCCGACGGTCATCACGTGTCCTACTATGACGACGGCTCCGGGAGGGTTGGTATAGTCTCGGTCGGCGACGCCGTCGAGCATCTCTCGGCGGTGTCGGGAGAGTTCAACTGCTGGCTTGGGAATGACGCTTTGGTCGTGGCCCACACTCCGACCATGTTCGTCCTGCTCGACACGCTCGACCGCAGGGTGGACAGTGTTCGCGTTGCCGACTCCGTTGCCGTAGGATCGCTGATGGAGAGCAATCCATCCACCGGGCAGATTGCGTATTGGTCTGAACCTGCCCACGGCATCGTATGGGTTGACGGGCATACGGGACGCACGATCGCAATCGTCCGCTCACTCCAGCGGTTGGACGTGATCGGATGGGACGGCGATTCGTCCGTGATCTCGGCGACGAGCCCCGCAGAACGGTCGAATGCAGGCTCGCCTGACGAGGCGCTCGGAGGCCCGCAACGGACTATCGCCCGCGTGTCGCGCGATGGTCGTGTGACCCAACTTGGCCTCGCCGCGCCCCTTGCGTGTCAGTCAGAAATCAGCGCGAACGCCGCCGCCCATCTGCTTATGTGTGCGGGCGCAGAGTCCCGGCCAGATGTGTGGCTTGCCGATGCGCCGGGCAAGTCCGGATGGTGACGATGCCGCCCGTGGGCGATGCCCATCCTCGCGCGACGCCTGACCGTCGAACTCCTCTCAGCGCGACCCGCCGCTTTCAATTTCCCGACAGTGCATCCTCGGCATCCGCCACCGTAATCATCAACACCATAGGATCGACCGGCGAAGCTCGGAATCCGTACCGCTCATAGAACCGCTTTGCATTGTCCGAGATCGCATCGACAAGGATGGCCCGAATACCCGCAATCTCAGCAGCCTGCAGGGTCCGCACGACAGCATCGCGCAGCAGACTGGGTCCCAGGTCCCGGCCCTTCCAGGCAAGGTCCCGCGCCAGCCGGCCGATAATCATTACCGATCTCGGAAGCCGAGATTGCTGCGCGTGGCGGTTCGTTCACTTTCACCTGTAACTGAGACGCCGGTCCGGCTGTCGTTGCCCTAACGAGCGGTCGGTGGTGACGACAGCGGCCTCTCAGCCGTGAATTGTCGCGGGTAGCGAGTGCGGTGGATTCCGTGCACTCGGTGCGGCCCCCGGTCATTGTCTCGTCGGGGGATGGCAGAAATTGATACTATTTTGTCATTGCTGCCATCACGCCCCGCCGCTAGCATCGGAACCATGAGACCAACATCGCGGCCGCGCAGTGCGGGGGTCCGGGCGAAGACGATCGTGTTTCTCGGCGCGCCCGATACGCAGATCCTCGACGTCGCTGGGCCATTCCAGATCTTCGTTCGAGCCGCCGAGCTTTACGTCAAGGAGCATCCAGGGCAGGCCTCACCGTACACCGTGGTGCTCGCCAGTACGACGCGTCGGGGATCGGTCACCACGAATTGCGGACTGGTGCTCGCCGGGGGCGTGTCATACCGGGATGTGCGCGGGGCGATCGACACGCTTCTCGTTGCGGGAGGCACGGGCGTCGACGCGGCCGGACGAAGCGCCGAGGTGACGGATTGGCTCCGCAAGGTCGCACCGCGGGTGCGCCGCATCGGATCCGTGTGCACCGGAGCCTTCCTGCTGGGGGCGGCCGGGCTCCTGGACGGCAAACGCGCTGTTACGCACTGGAAATGGGCAGGGGATCTGGCAGCCCGGTTCACGCGGACGACGGTCGACCCGGATCCCATCTACATCCGCGATGGCAATACCTACACAACCGCGGGTGTCACCGCGGGGATGGACCTCGCGTTGGCGCTGGTGGAGGAAGATCTCGGATCGCCGCTGGCGCTGAGCGTGGCGCGTGAGATGGTGCTCCATCTGCGCCGAGCCGGCGGGCAGTCGCAGTTCAGTGCGGCGCTCGCGCTCCAAGCGTCGGACCGAAAGCAGATCGCCGACCTGCGGTCCTGGGTACTCGACAATCTGCATCGCGATCTGCGCGTGAACGCGCTGGCCGAGCAGGCCGGGATGAGTCCCCGCCACTTTGCCCGCGTGTTTCGGCAGGATACTGGGACGACGCCGGCGCAGTTCGTCGAGCGTCTCCGCGTCGAGGCGGCCCGCCGTCGGCTCGAGGAGTCACGCGACAAGCTGGAGAAGGTCTCGAGCGACTGTGGGTTCGGGTCGATCCAGAGCCTCCGCCGTTCGTTCTCGCGCGTACTGCAGGTGTCGCCCCACGACTATCGGCACCGGTTCCGAGACGCGAGCCCGGCGTAGAGCGGCATCGGCCGCGGACGATGGCATTCGGGCCTTCAGGTTCGGGAATCACTAGGGATCGGGGCCGGCCTTCGGCTGCACCCGATACAGCGGAGCATCACGTGCATCGAAGAGACCTGCTCAAGACGTCAGCCACGTTTGGCTGTGCCTCGAGTCGTCCCACGCGTCGCGGGGCGTGCCTGACCACGTTTCTCGTTGTCGTCGGGGCCGCCTCACACTCCGCGGTCGCGCAGATCGCCGAGCGCCCGGCCCGGGTCGACGTCGTCATTCCCAAGGCGCCCACACCAGTCACGGTGGATACGCAGCGCGTGCTGGTTTACGAGCTGCACGTGACAAACTTCGGTACCGGGCCGCTGGTTCTCCGGCAGCTCGACATCATGGATGCGGCGAGTCCCCACGTGCCACTCGCGTCGTATCGCGATAGCGCGCTTGGCCGGGTCGTTGTGCCGGCGGGCTCGATGATGGACATGGGGGGCGCGAGTTCTACGCGCCTGGACCCGGGGGTGCGCGCCATCGTGTTTGTGTGGCTCCCGATCGAGCCGAGCCGCGGGACGCGGGACGTGCTGCGGCACCGGCTCTTCTTCGACATCGGTGACTCGGCCACCATGCGGCGGGACCGCGGCACCCAGTCGGTGATCGACAATATCATGGTAGAGGTGTCGCGCAGGCCGGCGCCAGTCCTGCCGGCCCCGCTTCGCGGCGGCCAGTGGCTGGCCGGCAGCGCCCCGTCCAACACGTCCGATCACCGGCGCTCACTGGCGGCGATCGACGGTCATGTCCGGATCGCGCAGCGGTTCGCGATCGATTGGAACATGGTCGGGCCGAATGGCGACACGCACCACGGCGACGAGCACAAGAACGAGAGCTACTGGGGTTTCGGCCAGCCGGTCTATTCCGTGGCGTCCGGCGAAGTCGTGGCGGCCGTCGATAGCATCGCCGATCATCCGCCGCACAGTGCGCCGCCTGTGGTGACGCTGGCAAGCATCACCGGGAACTACGTGACGGTTCGGATCGGGCCTGACCGATATGCGACCTACGCCCACCTCGAGCACGGCGGCATCCGCGTCCATGTGGGCCAGTCCGTCCGCGCGGGGGAAGTCATCGCGCTTCTGGGCTGCACCGGTCAGACCACCGCGCCGCACCTCCACTTCCAACTCACCGACGGCCCGTCGGTTCTCGATTCCGAGGGGATACCGTACACGCTGGAGTCATACACCGACCTCGGCTCAGGCCAGGATTTCGAGGAGGACAAGCACCCGTCGATCCCGCGCCGGCGGGCGATGCCTGGTGAGAACGAGGTCGTCGCACTCCCCTGACCGCGCGACCCGGATCGAGCGTAGCCGCCGGGAAGTCGAGCGCAACCCGTCCCGCCGTTCGACCCGTCCACACGAAATGCTACGTAGCGGTCGTGGGCTCGAGTTCAAGAAAAAGCTAAGGTCGGCGCGCGCATCGCAGGAGCGGGCACGCGATATGCCTTTCAGCGCACCAGAGGACCCCAAGAGGGATGACCCTACAACTCCGACTATGCTGATAATCATCCTCGTCATTCTGCTGCTACTATTTGGCGGCGGCGGCTACTACATGGGCCCTGGCGTCGGATATTACGGCGGCGGCGGTTTCAGTCTCATTCTGCTGATTGTGATTCTTTACCTGCTGTTGGGCAGAGGTCGGCCGCGCGTCTAGGGTGGTCCCCGTTTGGCCGATGCGGAGGCCGCGTGATGCGGCGTGGCGACTTGAGCGCCCACTCGCGGCACGGTGGCGCGTCGACCTTTGTTGTGTTCACTGCCGTATCAATGCGCGCCATAAGTGCGCATCTCGCTCCCAGGCCGACCGCGCAATATTGTCAAATCGGCGGACGCACGCACCGCAGTCCACACTGATCTACAGCGTCTACAGCACCTACATCGGGGCGCAGAAGCTGACCGCCAGCCAGCGCGCGCAAATGCCAGAATCCAGAAAAAGCCGCTACCAATCCCGCTACCATACGTAAAGTCGTTTCGAGATTGCGATAGCTAACTTCATGCCATGGGCGGGTTTCGAGCACGCACGGGGTTTCCCCCAAGGGATTTTAAGCCGCTCCCCTGCCCGGCGCGAGAGAAACGATCGTGCTGGCCACGGGCATACGAGTGCATTGAGGTGCACCGGTCCCGGACAATCCAACCAGACTCGTGAACCCTCCCAACGAGAAGCCAAATATCCCAACACGCGTCTCGTCTAGACTGCTGCGTCCAGTCCATGATGAGAGCACCCACTCGAGCACGACCTCGACCTGTCGCGGTCGGTCGATCATTCCTCAAAACTATTCCGCCAATCGACGCAGCTCCGTCCGGCGGCCGGCCGTGTCCCCGTCGGGGCCCTGACCTTTACCTCTGGCCGGCCGAGAGTATCGACTCAACGAGAAGTCGGCCCACCGCACGAATGTCGAATCCTCCAGGCAGCGCCCCCGGAGCTTCATCGACGCTTCAAACCCTGGCGCCTTCCTAGCTGTCGTACGTCAGGGTCCACTCTTGTCTTCACTAACCCAGCACTGGATGCCGCCTCTAGGTCGGTGCCTCATCTCGCTCGCTGGCCTGTGCCTGTTGACCCCGTGCCCATTGCGGGCGCAGGAGCTGGCACTGCCCCGTCCAGTGCTGTGGTGCGACCTGACTCCCGGCCCATTCGCCGTCGGGTACCGCAACGAGTGGGGACACGATCTGTCGCGCACGTGGCGGGTCACGCGCCGAGCCGGGCGCGGCTTCACCCCCGATTCTGTCGGCCGGCCGGTGCGCATCAGCATCTGGTATCCCGCGATCCCAAACGCGAAGGCATCCCGGATGCGGCTCGGCGACTACACTCGCATCAAGGCACCGGCCGAATTTGCCGACTTCGCCCGGCGGCTTGAAGCGCGCGACAGTGATGAGGTGTCTTCGGATGTCCGGCCCAACGAAGTGGCGACGCTCCTCGCGCTCCAAATGCTTGCCTTCCCCGAGCCGTCTCCAGCGCCAGGCCGATTTCCGCTCGTGCTGGTCGTCGGAGGCTTGAACGCCGAGACAACCGGGCAGGCGGTGCTCGCGGAGTTTCTGGCGAGCTACGGCTACGTCGTTGCCGTCGTGGCATGGACCGGCGTGAACGAGGACCAGTTCGACGCCATCAGGACACAACTGGGGATCGAGACCACCATGCGGGACGTCGAGCTCGCCTATTCGCGCCTGCGCGCCCGATCGGACGTCGACCCGGCGCGCCTCGCGGTGATGGGCCACAGCCTTGGCGGACTCATCGCCCTCCTCGCCGCCATGCGAAACGAAAACGTCGGCGCGGTGGTTGGGTTCGACGCGACCTACGGCTTCTCCGCCTCGGCCGACGTTCTGACCAGCTACTACGGATTCGCGCCGCGGCAGATGAAAGCCGCGCTCCTGGATGTGCGAAAAGCGGCTGGCGAACAGGGTGTCGAGAACGATTTGCGCGCCGAGCACGCCTTCATCTACTCCGACCGCACGTTCGTCACGCTGCGACACATTCGCCACAGCGAATTCAGCACCTACTCGCTCATCTCTAGTGCCACGCACCAGCCGCCGATCGCGCCCGAGTACCAGACGCCGGGCTGGACGAGGGCAACGGCATCTGGCGGCTACCAGCATGCCATCCGGATGTCCCTTGATTTCCTCGACGCCAAGCTGAAGGGCCAACCTTCCGGCCTCACACGCCTCGCGGCCGAAGTTGCGGCGCCGCCAGGTGCGGACATAACGACCGAGGCCGCCCGTCCAGTGCCCCCGCTTCCGCCGTCTCCCACGGAGTTGATCGCACTGGCGAAGGCCAAGGGGTTCGACGCGGCGGCCCAGCTCATCGACCACCATGCGCGCGCAGCGCCGGACGACGCGCCCGTCGATGCGTCCGCGCTCAACGGACTCGGCTACTCGCTGATGGGACAGAAACAGTTCGCGGATGCTGTCACCGCGTTCCATCTCGTCTTGCTGGCGTATCCCACATCGGCGAACGCCTTTGACAGCTACGGCGACGGCTTGTCGGCCGCCGGCCAAACCGCCGGCGCGTGCGCCGCCTACGGACGAGCCCTCACGCTCGCGCCATCAGACTCCACATTGGGTCCGGCCGACCGGGCGGAGATTGTAAGGGCTGAAACCGAACGGATGAGAAGTTGTCCGAAGGCACCCTGATGCGAGGGCGATTGTAGGGTGCGGTCCCATTGCTTCCGCAGCCCAATGACCACGCCTGGCGATCGCGGGCGATCCGGCGACGCCCGACCAAGAAATGCGAATGGCCGCCACCCCGCGAGTCTGGCCGCAAGTGGCATAATTTGCGACATAGACCAGTTCAGTCGGACCGGTAACAGGCTCATTTTATCAAGCGATCCCTCGCGCTCCGAGGAACGGGCTCAGCGGATCGACGCGATGCCGGCTCGACTCGGCGTTTTCTCGGTCGAGCCCAAATGATCTTGCTCTTCCATTTGGCGAATCACGGCTGAGAAGTCCTGCTCGTTCCCCGGTGCTGCTTGTGCTGCATTGACCGCGAAAGCCGCTCGTGTCGCGGGCATCTGTGCGCCTACCGCCGCCGCGAGGTTGAGAATCAGCCCGAAATCCTTGTTCATTAGCCGTAGCGGAAACTGAGGGGCGTAGTCGCCGTTCATCGCCCGCTGCAGTTTTCCTGCGTGCGCTGGTGCGATGACTGCAGTGTGAGCCAGCACGTCGAGCAAGCGATTGCGATCGAGACCAGACTTTTCACCGAGTGCAACGGCCTCAGCAATCGCCTGCATCCCGACTCCCAACAGGCTGTTGACGACGAGCTTCATCGTCGCTCCGGAGCCGCTGGGCCCGAGATAGAACCATTGTCGCGCGATCGCGCGGAAGATCGATTCGGAGGCGTCGAAGCGTCGCTGGTCTCCGCCCCCGAACAGCGTCAGCGCCCCCTGCTCGGCGACCGGAGTACTCCCCGACATGGTCACATCGAGGACATCAACTCCACGCCCGGCTCCCAGTTTCGAGAGTTCTCGCGACGTCTCCGGATTCACTGTGCTCAGGTCGATGAGGAGCGCGCCGCGAGGGGCATTGGCGATGGCGCCGTCTGGTCCTCTGTAAATGTTGAGAACAGCGTCGTCGCTCGGAAGACACGACAGCACCACGTCGCAACTGGAGGCAAGTTCCGCCACGCTTGCCGCTACCGTACCGCCAAATCGAGTCAACGCCTCCGCCTTGCCGCGGTCCAGGTCATAAGCGGCCACTTTGAAGCCGGCTTTGAGCAACCTCTGCGCAATGGGAAGGCCCATGTAGCCGACTCCGACAAATCCGAGCTTGTTTGTGTCCACCGTGATTGGATTCATACCGAATTCCCCCCCCGCCGATGGCTGAACGAGCCTGTCGCCGCTCGTAGTCGGCATTGTAGTGTCCGTTGGTTACAAGCCAGAAATGACTGGCAGTTTCATGGATCCTAGGCGGCGACGGTGTGTCTTTCGGGCGGCGCCATGAATTCAGGGCCGATGGGATTGGCGATCGTCTGCTGCAGAATCTGATCGATCGCCGCACGCGTATCCGCGTCGAGGTGCCAGTCAAGGACACCCGCCACTGCGTCCAGTTCTGCAGGATGGCGCGCGCCCCACAGCGCCGCTATGATGCCGGGCTGGTCCAGCACCCAACGCTCCGCAAGTTCGATCACGTGTTTGCCATATCGTTTCTGGGCCAGGTCATCCAGTTTCTGAACGGCATTCAGATATTGCGTGTAGCGCGGCGGCTGGAATTTCGGATCGGACTGGCGGAGATCGTCACCGGTGAACTTCGTGTCCGGCCGCATTGTCCCGGTCAACAGCCCCCGGCAGAGAGACCCGTACGCAAAGACGCTCAGATGCCTTTCGCGCACGTATGGCAGTACGTCGCGCTCAATTTGCCGCTCAAAGAGGTTGTACGGGGGCTGGACGGTGTGCAGCTTGGACACGGACATGAACTGGTTCATCTGCTCCGGCGTATAATTGCTCACCCCGATTGCGCGGATCAGGCCCTCCTGCCAGAGGGCTTGCATGGTCCGGGCGGTTTCTTCGATCGGGACGGCCAGATCCGGCCAATGGACCTGATAGATGTCGATGTAGTCCGTGCGAAGTCTACGGAGCGAATCGTGGACCTCATTCCGGATGCGATCGGGCGAGGCATTGCGCGAGACCGAGCCGTTGTGCCACTCGAGTCCGACTTTGGTCGCGATGAAAACCTTGTCCCGATGGCCCCTCTCCTCAATTGCCTTTCCGACGATTTCTTCGGCAACCCCGAAACCGTAAACCGGCGCCGTATCGATCAGATTGATCCCTTTGTCGAGGGCGGCGTGAATCGTCCGAATCGATTCTCTCTCGTCCGTGCCCCCCCACATCCACCCACCGATAGCCCACGTGCCTTGCGCAATGCGCGACACGTTCATGTCCGTGCCGGCGATTACTGTGTATTCCATATTCTTCCTCCTTTCGTATGAAATGAAATCCCGGAATGGCGCCTAGTTCAGTATCGATCCGACCTTCAGCGACCCAGGGCTCGCCTCCACTGCAGACCGATCAGCACCACAATGTCACGCGGACCGACTACTGGTGGATGATGCCGCGCTGGAGGGCTATCATGACCGCTTCCGTGCGGCCCGTGGCGCCCAGTTTTTCGAAGATGTGCTTGAGGTGGATCTTGACCGTCTCGTCGGTCCGGCCGATCGCGCGGGCGATGTCGCTGTTACTGAACCCGCGGGCCACGTACTCGAGCACCTCGCGTTCGCGCGCAGTGAACTCGACCCGGGGCGTGTACTCGGCGATTCGACCAGCAACGGCATGGGTGTGCCCGGCGCCATCAGGACACCATCCGCCGCGTAGTACGAGGCGCTCTGATCGGCGTTGTTCGCAGCGACGGCTCTTACCCACGAAGAGTCCAGGGCGCGCGTCCTCGGCCGCGCTTCGCGTTAGCTCCTCTGTTTGGAGCGGGCATGGGTTGAAGGTCTCGCCTCAGTAGAATCGGTGTCCCCGATAGAACAAGCAGGAACATCCGGAAGCGAACAGAGGTTGGAACGGCCCGGTCTTTGCTCTCTGCGGACTGTCTGCCATCCACTCTCGGGTGACCACAATTCAGGAGTCTTCACCATGGGCGATCTCAACCGTAGCGGTGCCAAGAACGAAGTAAAGGGCAAAGTGAAGGAATTGGAAGGCAAGGTGCGAGCAGAGACGGGGAAGGCCACCGGCAACACCACAGAGCGCGTCGAAGGACGTGTCGAGGAAGCGGCCGGCAAGGTTCAGAAGAAGTTCGGCAAGGGCGAGCGTAAGGTGTAAACCGTGTGGCTAAACCGCCAGCGGCAGAGTTTGGAGATCCAGTCACTATCCACTCATAACCAGAGAGTGACACATGTTCCTGACAATTGCACTGGTTCTCTTGGTCCTATGGGCGCTCGGGTTCTTTGTCTTCCCGATTGGAGGCGGGTTGATTCATATTCTTCTCGTGATCGCGATCATTGCAGTCATCTGGCACTTCGTCTCCGGTAGGCGCAGCAGCGTCTAGGCAGCGCAAGATCGGAAATTGGAACAATGTCGACGGTCGATCGACCGTTTGCAGCCAGAAACGCGTCAGAAGGCGGAGAGTGAAGCGAAGCAGGGGCCACGAGATTCGTGGCCACGAGATCGGTGTTGCGCCGGATCGAAGCACCGGCGACGATCGAGCAAAATGGAGAACTAGGCTACGGGGCGGTATAGCGGGGAGCGCGAAGACGGGGCTAGGCATCGACCGCCTGGCGCTTTCGCACTGAGGTAGCCCGCATTCGATATTTCAGCCCCGCTGCGGACGGACTACGTGGCTACTTGGAGGTACGACGATGAGCGAGCACGAGCGGTTCCTGCACCTGGGCGACAGAGCTATCAACATGCGGCACATCGCCGCGATCACGCGGACCCCGAAGCAGCTGTCGATCCAGCTGTCCAACGGCACCGAGATCACCGAGGCCTATGACGAGCTGTCGGAAGGGACGATGCACGAGTTGGCGGCGATCTTCGGCAGCGACGCGGCGAAGGGCGACTCGTCCAAGCCCGTTTCGCCGGTGACCTCTGATCGGGACGCCGGCGCCCCGTCCGCCAACCCGATCAACGAAAGGTAGCTGTAGGGAATTCCCCGCCCGGGAGAGTGTCGCGAGCGTCGGCACGCAGCGGCGCCGGCGGATCTCGCGCGTTCCTGTGGCGTGCCGACCGTGCCTGCTCGCCCGCACGGTGGCGGCCTTCTGGGTTGCAACTATCAGTCAGACACTACCCGCGCAGCAGGTCATGGGGAGAAGCGTTGCTGTTCGGCAATGTGCGGGACGACGCGGCGCGTGCATCGTATAGTGTGCAGCGACGTTACGGCTTCAAAATGGAAGATTCGTGGGGTGCGGATCAAACGCGATCCCGATCGGTTCGTCCAGCGAGCTACCGCTGATGGTGACGTTGGGTGTGGGACTGCCACTCGACCCCAGCTGGCTGGTGGTGAACTCGACTACTAAGGGAGGTTTCGCTAGCACCCTCATTCGTGCCTGATGGCTTCAATCGGGCTCATCCGGGCGGCGCGAAGCGCCG
>PMAE01000049.1 GCA_003152485.1 Gemmatimonadota bacterium
GATTCCGGTCGAAGCGCGGGAAGTTGCTGCTCGACACCTCGATCCGAATCCGGTGCCCGGTCTCGAAATAGTTGCTGGTGTTCATCGGACTGAGCGCCACCTTGTACACCTTGCCGGGCTGCATCCACACCTGCTTGTCGTAGCCGTCACGGTAGCGGACGCGTTGAATCGTCTCGTCCAGGTTGTACGCGGTGCCATCGGGCGCCACATCGATCACTTTCACGGTGAAGTCGGTGTCCTTGCGGTCCGATGACACGTACAGCGTCACGGTGACCGGCCCACTGACCTCCATCCCCGCTTTGAGCGGCGCCGTCGTGTAGACGAGAATGTCTGGTCGCGCCTCCATCTTCCGTTGGTCCATCGCGCCGCCTACGAGGCCGGGCTGACAGCAAACATTGCCGCCGTACGACGGAACCGGACTGAGTGGATCGTAACTGAACCCATCCGGCTTGTCCGAGCTCGGCGCCTTCGGCGTGAGCACCCCGTCGCCGGTCATCGTGTTGGCCTTGCCCCCACTCGCCAGGAAGAACGACAGTGGCTCCGCACCACGCGGCGGCCAGCTGTCCGTTGACTGCCACTTGTTGATCCCCATCGTGAAGTAGCGGACGTGGGGGAGCGTATCGAGCAGCCCGTTGTTCTCGCCCTTCAAGAAATGATCGAACCAGCCGTAGGTCAGGGCATCGTAGTCGTATCGCGCGTCGCCCATGCTGCGTTCACCGACGACCGTGTTCTCCGTCGCGCGCTTGTACGCGCAGTGGAGCGTCGGTGCGATGATGGCGTATTGGTCTTTCGACGTGGACGTTTGGCGGACGTGGTTGAACAGCGCGAGGTTCGGGCCCACCGAGACGTCATACCAGGTCATGAAGTACAGGCCCGGCATGTTGATCGTCGTGTCATCGTGGTACAGACCGCCCCGGTACCAGGCCGAGTCGTCCGGGGACCGCTGGATCATGCGTCCGCCGGTCGCGACCGGCATCGAGTCCGCGAAGATGCCGCGCGGTCCATCCGCGGATTTCATGATGTCCTGCTCGGGGAGATGCTTGAACGCATCCATCCAGTTCACCGGCGGCATCTCCGCCGCCAGGTCGAACATCCGGCCCTCGCGGATCAGATCCTCTTGCGACGTGTTCGCCGGAAACGCCGGACGGACTTGGTTCTGCTCCCCGTACAGCCAATCGATGAACAGCATCTGCACCGCGCCGCCGCGATACCAATTCCCTTGCTCGTAGTACGGTTTCACGCGTCCGACGCCGGCGCCGAAGCTCTCCGGAATGATGGTCGCGAGCCCCGGCGGCGACATCGCGGCTACGCCCATCTGCCACTCGGCGGTCGATGAGCACCCGATGAGCCCGATCTTGCCGTTAGACCAGGGCTGGTCGTTCAGCCATTTGATCATGTCGTAGCCGTCGGTGCGCGGCGGTCCGAGGATGTCGTAGTTCCCCTCGGAGTAAAAATGGCCGCGCTCGTTCTGCCCGACGTAGGCGTACCCGCGCTTGACCGCGTCCAGGATCGTCGTCATGTCGCTGGGTGTGTTGTTGCGCACATCCCAGAAGTTGAAATTGTACGGCGTGCGGACGAAAATGATCGGCACTTTGCCGGCGGCATTCTTCGGCCGGTAGATGTCGGTCGCCAACCGCACCCCGTCCCGCATCGGGACCATCAGCTTGCGGTCGATGACGGCGACCGACTCGAGCTCCTGCTCCACTGCAACCCGGTGGGCGATGGCTGTCGAGTCGAGCAGCGCGCGCTGCTGCGCGACCGCCGATGGGACACAAACGACGATCCCCACCGCGACGACCGCGAGGTGATGGAGGGGGCGATGCATACGGATCTTCCTCACAAGGCCAATGGGATAGGAACTGCCGGCATCCGGCCGGGCGTCGGCGAGCGCATCGAGGCCGTCCGCTCCGCGCGGCCCCGGAAATTACCTCCGAGCGCGGCACGCGGGGGCTGGGCCCCACATTCCGAGACGACGATCTCGACCGGGCGCCGAGTGTTACTCCACGCCGCCGCGCTTCTTCTTGGCGTGCTCCGCCGCGTGGCGTTTCCGCCCCTCACCGGTCCCGGCATCACTGGCGGCTTCCACGCGATTGAGGTTGTGGCGCACGCGAATGAAGCCGACGACGACGCACACGGCGATCGCGGCCCACACGAACCAGAGATAGTTCCCGCGCACCAGGTTGAAAAAACTCATCCTCAAACTCCATCGAGAGTGTCGGGACCCGTCACCGCGAGTCGAGACGGCCCGGTCACGCGAACCCCGCGCGGGCCACCGCGCGATGCACGCAAGGTAGCGACGGACCCGAGCGTTGGAGCACGACTACGCGCGTCAGGTCGCGCCCAGCCGATCGATATCGTCTGATTCCAGGATTGTCTTGCCGTAGCCGTTGATCGCCACCTGGATCATCGCCCGACCGATATTCACGGTCGTCGTGACGTAGCGCGGCGCCAGCCGACGCAGGATGGGGAAGATCGGCCGGAGCACGACGTAGAACGCTTGATAGACGCGCGTCTTGGACCGGACGCCCTTGAGCGGGATGATAAGTCCGGGGCGAAACATGTACGCCGCCTTGAACGGCAACCGGAGAATGGCGTTCTCGGTCTGGCCTTTCACACGGGCCCACATCACGCGCCCGCGCTCGGTGCTGTCGGTCCCCGCGCCGGAGACGTAACAGAAGGTCATCGTCGGATTCGCCGAGACCATGGCGTTGGCGGCCGCTACCGTCAGGTCGTAGGTCAGACGCCGGTACTTGTCCTCCCTCATCCCCGCGGACGACACGCCGAGGCAGAAGAAGCACGCATCGCAATCCGAGAATTCGGATTGGATCGACGTGTAGTCGAGGAAATCCGTGTGCCGAATCTCGCGAAGCTTTGGATCGGTCAGTCCAACGGCACTGCGCCCGATGACGACAATGGCGTCTACCCGCGGGTCGTCGAGGCATTCCCGCAGCACGCCGGATCCGACCATTCCGGTCGCCCCGAAGATGACGGCCTTCACGGGTGGATCACGTCGACAGCAACGCCTCGATGCGAATCGGAAAATCCCGTACCCGCTGACCAGTCGCGTGAAACACCGCATTGGCGATCGCCGGCGCCATCCCAACAATCGCGATCTCCCCGATGCCCTTGGCGCCCAACGGATTGACATAGGGGTCGTCCTCATCGACGAACAGCGCGTCGAGGGATCCCACGTCGAGATTCACCGGCACCAGGTAGTCCGCCATGGAGGCGTTGACGGGTCGGCCGTCACGCGTGTCCACAACCGTTTGCTCCATGAGCGCCATCCCGATCCCGCCCACCATGCCCCCCGTGCACTGGCTGCGCGCGAGCCGCGGATTGATGATGCGGCCCGCACCGTACGCACCGACCGCGCGTCGGACGCGCACGGTGCAGAGATCGGGGTCAACGGCCACTTCTGCGAACACCGCACCAAACGCGTTCATCGAGAACCGACGTTGCTCGTCGCCGCGGGCGCTCGATGCCGCGGCCACGATGGGCTCGCCACCCCGCCGGGCAATGATGTCGCGATAGTTCGTGCCCCCAGCCAGCGCACGGGCCGCGAGACACGCGGCCTGCACCGCTGATCCGACCGAGGCCATCGTCATCGACCCCCCGTGCGGCGGTGTCGGCGGGAAATCCGAGCGTCCGATCCGAATCCGCACGTCTGCGGGCGCCAACTCCAGCGCGTCGGCCGCCACCTGTGTCATCGAGGTATACGTGCCCGGCCCCATGTCGCTGGCGGCGGTTTCCACCTCGGCGGTGCCGTCGGCCAAGATCCGCGCTCGGGCATTCGCCGGCGCGCGGGACGATGGATACGTCGCGGCCGCCATCCCCCACCCGATGAGCAGCCGTCCGTCGTGCATGGAACGCGGTCGCGGATCGCGGCGCTCCCATCCGAACCGCGCCGCCCCGAGTGCATAACAGGCCCGCATCGACCGACTCGAGAACGGGAGGCCGTTCTGCTCGTTGACCGTGGGTTCGTTGCGCAGCCGAAGCTCGATCGGATCCATCGCCAGCGCGACCGCCAGCTCATCCATCGCGCATTCCAACGCGACGATGCCGCTCGCTTCGCCGGGCCCACGCATGAAGGTCGGAGTGCTGGAGTCGAGCGGAACCAGGCGGTAGGTGGTCCGCACATTGGGGCACGCATAGAGAAACGCCGATGCCGTCGTGAGCGCGTCGATGTACTGCTCGTACCGTGACGTCTCGGCGGTGCCCTCGTGGATGATCGCCGCGAGGCGGCCGTCCGGCGCGGCGGCGAGCGCCACACGCTGGACCGTGCGCGGCCGATGCCCGACCGCGTAGAACATCTGGCGACGCGACAGCACGAGTTTGACGGGCCGACCAACATGGCGCGCGGCAAGGGCCGCCAGCGTCACGTGCGACCACGTGCGCAGTGCCGCCCCGAACGCGCCGCCAATGAAGGGACAGATCACCAGCACCTGCTCTGCCGGCACGCCGAAGACGGCCGCGATCTCGATCGCTTCGTTGACCACAAACTGACTCTTGCTCCACAGGGTCAGATGATCGCCGTCCCACAACGCCACCGTCGCGTGTGGCTCCATGGGGTTGTGATGTTCCCGGGCGATGTCGTAGGTGGCATCGATCTGATGCGTGGCCTGAGCGAACGCCGCGTCAGGGTCGCCCCGCACACCATCCGCTATCGTCCGACCGCTCGGCTTGCGCGCCGCGTCAGGCACGATCATGACCGCTCCGGGCGCGTCGAGCCGCACCACTGGCGTCTCGGCCGCGTAGCTGATCCGCATGGCCGCCGCGGCGTGTTCGGCCTGATCGAGCGTCTCGGCGATCACCACCGCCACAGGATGCCCGAAGAACCGCACCTGATCATCCTGCAGCACGTGCAACCGCTCGCCGATCGCCGGATCGACGAACGCGCGGTGCTCGTGGTACGGTAAGCGCGGCGCGTTGAGATGACTCAGTATCGCGACCACTCCCGGCATACCGGTCGCGGCCGCAGCATCGATCGCGGCAATCCGGCCGAGGCCCACCGTGCTGTTCACCACCACGGCGTACACTTGGTTCGGCTGATTGAACTCGGCGGCGTACTGGGCCGCTCCCGTGACTTTCGCGCGGCCGTCGACGCGCGGGAGCGGCAACCCGATCGAAGGATCGATCATGCCGCGCCGCCCACCATCTCCAGTGCGCGCACCACCGTCCGACGCAACAGCTCGACTTTGAAGTGGTTGCCCACCAGGGGCTGCGCCCCATCGATCGCCCGCTCGGCGGCGTCCCGCCACGCGGCGCGCCCCGACTGCCGACCGGTGAGCACCGCTTCGGACCCTCGCAACCGCCACGGCATGGTGCCCACGCCCCCGGCGGCGAGCCGAACGTCACGCACGATGCCGCCGTCGATGTCCATTGCGACCGCCACCGAGACCACCGCGAACTCATACGACGCGCGATCGCGCACTTTCAGATAGCGTGCGCGCCGCGCATACGATCCGTGCGGCACCCGGATCTCCACGATCATCTCACCCGGCTCGAGCGTGTGTTCGAGATGGGGAGTCTCGCCGGGCATGCGGTACAGGGCCTCGACCGGGAACCGTCGCGCGCCTCCGGGACCGCGCGTGAGGATCACGGCGTCGAGGGCAACCAGCGCAACCGCGAGATCGGAGGGGTGCGTCGCCACACAGTGCACGCTGGTCCCGAAGAGCGCGTGACCGCTGTTGGCGCCACCGATGGCGGAGCACCCGGATCCCGGCGTGCGCTTGTTGCACGGCGCGTCGAGCGTCCGAAAGTACGAGCACCGCACGCGCTGCAGGAGGTTGCCACCGATCGACGCCATGTTGCGGATCTGGGGGGACGCGCCCTCCACCAGCGCGTCCACGATCAACGGCTGTACCTGTGCCGTCGCCGGATCGCGCGCCACATCCGACATCCGCGCCAGTGCGCCGATGACCAGACCGTCGTCCTGCACGTGGACATCTCGCAGCGGCAGCCGGTTGATGTCGATGAGTCGGCGCGGGCGCTCGACCTCCTCGCGCATGAGATCGACGAGCGTCGTACCGCCGGCAATGTATCGTCCGCCGGCGGCCGCCTCCGCGATCGCCTCCTGCTCAGTCGCCGCCGCGTGGAACGAGAACGGATGCATCCTCAGCCCGCCCGTGCGGCTTGTGCCACCGCGGCGACGATCCCCGGGTACGCACCGCACCGGCAGATGTTGCCGCTCATCCACGCGCGGATCTCGTCATCCGAGCCCGTGTGCCCCTCGGCAATGCAGGCGACCGCGGACATGATTTGGCCAGGAGTGCAGTACCCGCACTGGAATCCGTCGTGCTCGATGAAGGCCGCCTGCACCGGGTGCAGCGCATCGCCCCGCGCGAGCCCCTCGACGGTGGTGATGTGGGCGCCGTCATGCATCAGGGCGAGCGTGAGACAGGAATTGACGCGTCGCCCGTCCAGCAGCACCGTGCAGGCACCACAGGCCCCCTGGTTGCAGCCCTTTTTTGTCCCGGTCAACTGCAGATGCTCGCGAAGCGCATCGAGGAGCGATGTCCGGGTGTCCAGCTCCAGTCGCCGGGACCGACCGTTGACGATCAGCTCGATCTCGGCGGTCTGCGGCCCCGCCGCGTCGGTCGGTAGATCCGCCACTCCGAGCGCGGCGCTGCCAGCGGCCATCTAGCGCACCGCGCCGTCGATCAGCGCGCTGGTCGCGGCGAGTGGCTTGACGTCGTCGTCCGTCAGTCCAAAACGCCGCTTCAGGTACTCCGGATCGTTGTAGCTCAACCAGACTTTCCCATCGCCGTCCTGCCAGGCCAGCGCCTTGAGCGGGAGGTCAATCGCCGCCGTGGGTGCGGCGAGCATTACGGGAGTGCCGCCCTTTGGATTTCCGAAGATGAGCAGCTGGGTCGGGGGCATTGTCAGGCCCACGGACGCGGCTTCACCACTGTGATCGATCCGGGCAAAAACCTTGACACCCTTTGCGCGCAGGACGGCCTCCACACGATCGAGCGTCTCCGGGACGGAATACTTGCTCGACCGGCTGATCACGCCCTCGCCCGATTTCATTGGAGTACGCTCCCGATACATGGTAGGCGAGCCCGCCTCCGCCGCCGGCACCACACCGACACGCAGCGTGACCGACACGCCAGCGGCCACAATCAGCGCGACGAACCAGGCCGCCGAGCGCGCACGGCCACTCATGGGTTGCGATTGCCGCTCGCATTCGATTGTCATCGTTTCTCGATCGGAATGGTGACCGCCTCATGAATCGTAATCCGCGACGCCCGGCTCGGCATCTCGCCCATCGGTCGCCGGTCGTCCTCAGCCGGGCACGCCCGTCGGGTCCGCTCAACACGGGTAGCGTCGCCGCCGGAACTTCGATCAGCGCGGCGGAGTTCCTTGGGAAACCTCGGAGACGACAATGGCGACGATGCGTGCGGTGGAAGTTTCCAGCCCGAAGGGCCCGTTTCAACTTGTGGAGCGAAGCATTCCCGAGCCGGGGGTGGGCGCGGTTCGCGTGAAGGTCGAGGCGTGTGGCATCTGTCACAGCGACGTCATGACCAAGGAGGGGCTGTTTCCCGGAATCCAATATCCGCGCATCCCAGGTCATGAGATTGCGGGGCGTGTGGATGCGCTCGGATCGGGGGTGACGGGCTGGTCCGTCGGCGACCGTGTGGGCATCGGGTGGCATGGCGGACACTGCGGCTATTGTGACTCGTGCCGACGTGGCGACTTCGTGACCTGTCAGATCGCGCCGCAGATCCCGGGGATCACCTACGACGGTGGGTACGCCGAGTACATGATGGCACCTGCCGTGGCCCTGGCCCGGATCCCGGATGATGTGTCGGCAGTCGATGCGGCGCCACTCATGTGCGCCGGCATTACCACGTTCAATGCGTTGCGACACAGCGGCGCGCGGGCTGGCGATCTCGTGGCCGTCCTCGGGATCGGCGGCCTCGGACACCTCGGCATCCAATACGCGGCCAAGATGGGATTTACGACCGTCGCCATCGCCCGCGGACAGGACAAAGCGCCGCTCGCCCGCAAGTTGGGTGCTCACCACTACATCGACAGCCAAAGCACGGACCCTGCCGCAGCGCTCACGAAGCTTGGCGGCGCGACTACGATCTTGGCGACCGTGACCAACGCGGCCGCCATGCAAGCCGTGATCGGCGGCCTGCGCATCAATGGCAAGTTGATCATCCTGGGCGCGGCGAATGAGCCGGTCGCGGTCACGCCGCTCGCGATGATCGGACGCCGCATCTCGATCTCGGGATGGCCATCCGGATCATCGATCGACTCACAGGACACCCTCGCATTCAGCGCGACATCGGGCATCCGATCAATGAACGAGGTCTATCCGCTGGCCAAAGCGCCCGAAGCCTACGAACGGATGATGAGCGGCAAGGCGAGATTTCGCGTGGTGCTCACCACGCAGTGACGCGCGGGGGCGGCTTAGGAGCCGGTGCGACTCGTGTGACCGCGACCCCCGCGCTGCGGGCGCTTGGGCGAGCCAGCGACGGCACGAGGCTCGGGGCGAGCGGAGGGTGCTGGCGGTTTGACCCGGGCGTCTCGCGCATGGGATTGGGTCGGACGCGCGGACCCGTTCGTCGCGTGTGATGCCGCGGGCCGCGCGGCGCCGCTCGCGGCGGCCCGGCGTCCGTCCCGCGCCGCGGACCGCGCGCGGTCAACCGCACGCTGCGCGCGGATAGCGGCCACGCGTTCGGCGATCGGGATCTCCAGGCGCGCCGCCGGTTTCGCCGCGTAGTCGAAGTCCGGAAGTGTGATCCGCGGGAGCGACTTGCCGATCGCGCGCTCGATGCCTCGCACCAGGTCCGACTCTTCTGGAGCGGCGAAGGTGAACGCTTCGCCCGTCAGCTCCGCCCGGGCCGTGCGCCCCACTCGGTGGATATAGTCGTCGGGCGCGGCGGGCACGTCGAAGTTGACGACATGGCCGAGCGCCTCGATGTCGATGCCGCGGGCGGCGATATCGGTCGCCACCAGTACGCGACAGCGGCCCTTCTTGAACGCCTCCAGCGCCTGCGTGCGCTGCGGCTGCGAGCGCTGGCCGTGGATTCGCTCGACGTTGATGCCCGCGCGCTCGAGGTACGCCCACAGACGGTTGGTCCGGTGTTTGGTCCGTGTGAACACGAGCGCCTGGCCCATGACATCGCGCTGCAGCAGCGCGACCAGCAGCGCCGACTTGAGCTCCTGCGCCACCGGGTAGACCGCTTGCGTGATGCCCACCGCGGGGGCGGACCGGCGCTCGAGATTGATCGTGGCGGGATTATGGATCAGCGACGCGCTCAACTGCTTGATGGGCGCCGGCATCGTCGCGCTGAAGAACAGCGTCTGGCGCTTGGCCGGCAGGTAGCGAAGCACGCGACGGATATCGGGGAGGAAGCCCATGTCGAGCATCCGGTCGGCCTCATCGAGCACGAGGTGTTCGATGCGCTCGAGCGTCGCATACGGCTGCGTGAGGTGATCGAGCAGTCGGCCCGGTGTCGCCACGATGACGTCCACGCGCCTGCGGAACGCCTGCTCCTGGGGGCCCATTCCGACGCCACCGATGATCGCGGCGCCCGTAATCGGCGTCCGGATAGCCAGCGCCCGCATCTCGTCTACGATCTGCGACGCCAGCTCACGGGTTGGGGTGAGCACGAGCGCCCGGGTCGCGGCATGCGCGGCATCGCGTGGGTGGCGCAGCAACTGATGGAGGATCGGCAGCAAAAACGCGGCGGTCTTGCCGCTTCCCGTCATAGCACACGCGAGGACGTCGCGCCCAGTCATTGCGGGCGGGATCGCGTCGGCCTGGATCGGGGTCGGCCGGGTGAACCCGAGCGCGGCAACGCCAGCGAGCAGATCGGGATGGAGCGAGAACGCCGCGAACGCGTTGGCGTCGGGCGTGGGGTGGGACAGTGCAGTAATTGTCATGTGTCCCGAAAGGTAGTCGGGTCGGTGCAGGCGCGCCGTGAACCACGCCCAGGCGGGCAGCGCCCATCACGGCCACACCGCACCGAATACACCGCACCGGGTACACCGCACCGGACGGGGGCAGCGGGTCACATCGCGATTGCGGCCGCCCCACGCCCACGGCCCGCCTCTACCACTTGTCAACCAGAGAGCAAGGCGGCAAGCTCAGACCGTGAGATCCGTCATCCTGGCCCTCGCGTATCTCGGGCTTGGCCTCCAGGCGTATTTGATGGCCAAGCGCCAGGGCCAGTGGTCGTGGTCGCGATTTTTCATCGTGCTCGCGTCCGCGGTTGTCTTCACCATCGTGTTCATCATTCCGGTGGCGCTCTGGACGGGCGGACGCGACCATCCCGGCGCGCTCGTCACACTCATGGTTGGTGGCATTGTGGTCTACGTCGTGGCGCTCGTCGTGTTCCTCAAGAAGACGACGTCGAAGACCCCGCCGAACGCCGCGCCGTGAGGGCCACACTCGACGCGATCGAGCACCGCATACAGGTCAACGCCGTGGGTCATACGATGCACGACAGCGTTTGAGCAGCGCTGCCCGTAATAACGATTGGACAGATGGCGCTCGCGCTTGGGAATGCCGTTTGCAATCGTTTGGCTGGGCCGGCGACCACCCCCGCGACGTTCGGACGTTCGGTGCCGATGTCCGAACTCTCGTCGGGTCCTACGATCCCCCTCATTCGCGCCCGAGGCCGACATGCCCACGCCCCACCTGAACGGCAAGCACGAGACCACCCTCCGCACGATCTTCCAACATCCGGTCTCCCACAACCTCGACTGGCACCACGTCGTTCGGTTGTTATCGGCACTGGGGACGATCGATGAACACCCCGATGGCCGAGTGACGGCGCGGATCAACGACCAAGAGGCGGTCCTACATCGCCCGCGACACAAAGACATCAATGATGTCGACGAAGTCATGTTGATCCGTCATTTTCTCGAGCGCGCCGGGATATCACCGCCCGCCTGACGCGGTCGCCAGGCCGGCGGTCGGGCCGACGCGCCTGGTACGTCTCCGTCTCATTTACCACCGATAGGTGACGGTCGCGCGGATCTCGCGCGGTTCCGCGGGATGCGTGTGAATATCGGCAACGCCGGCCAAGGGCTCGCCTGGCAGGCGCGACACGTAGAAGTAGTCGATGTCACTCGCATAGGTATTCAGCAGGTTGAAGACATTCAACCCAACGATCCAGTGCGCAGTGATCGCGTACCCGGCGTCGGCATAGACGAGCGTCGTGTTCTTCGAGCTGACGCTGTCGTTCTGCGTCAGCGGGCGCGGGCCGAGGTAGCGAACGCGGAGTCCGCCGTAAAGTCGGTCAACGGGAGCCGGCAGGTCATGGACGGCGACTCCGCCATCGAAGGTCGCGACCAATGCCTCGGGGACGTAGTCGCCCGCCGCCTCATGGTCGGTGAAGCGCGCATGCGACCACGCGTAGTCCGCATCGATCGTGAGTCACGGGATGGGCGTGTAGTAGTTGGCGAACTCGACCCCATAGCGACGCGTGGGGCCGCTGGCTTGATCCTGCCCGAGGTCGCCATCCCACACGAGCTCTGACTTCAGGTCCAGCAGCCAAAGGGTCACGGAGCTTTGGAGTCCCGGCAGGCGCGACGTACGGACGCCGACTTCCGCGCCCTGACTTCGTGGGAGTGGCGTCGGCGGCGAGACCTGGGCCACAATGCCTCGGGCGTCATTGCTGTGATACCCGTAACCACCGTTGAGATAGAGCTCCGTCTCAGCCCACGGCCCGACGATGATACTGGCCTTCGGACTGAGAAGCCCCGAGGCAACGGAGCCGGAGGTACCGCCGGTGTCGTTGTGCACGTCGAACCAGAAGTAATCACCCCGCAGGCCAACGACGGTGCGGAGCCAGTCGGTCCATCGCGTCCGGTTCTCGACGAAGGGGCCGGCGTTCGTCTCGTCGATCGTGTTGACAGTGACGGCATTCAGCCGGACGTGGGCCTCGGTGTGATAGAGGCCGTTATCGATGTCGTCGTTACGGACTTGAACGCCAAAGGTGTTTTGTGTCGGGCGGCCGAACAGGGTACCGAAAGTGGTATGAGTCGCTTGTCCGCCAAAGAGTGAGCGATTGTCGTGCTGCTCGATCTGATCGCCGTGCACCGGGTCGAACAGGAAATAGGTGAAGTTCGAGAAGAGATCGAGGTTGTAGTGCTCGGCAAACGCATCAGCGTGCGACATCGAATGTTCGCCAACCAAGTGCCAATCGGCATTCAGCGCGTAGCGGCCCGTGTTGCCGCCATCGGTCGTGTCGATCTCGCCGTACCGATCGATGAGCCCCTCCGCGATGGCCCGATCCGGCACCTGGTCGGTCGATCGCCACTGATTGTGGTATGCCATACCGGTGACTGAGAAGCCATGCAGTAGGTCGCCACGCGAATAGCGCAGCACGCCATCGTACTTGCGCTCGTCGTCGCCGATGTCCCACGGGCCGTCGTTATGTTCAAACTCGCTCGCGTAGATCAGGTTCCCGTCGCCGACCCGCGCGTTGTTCGCGACGACCCCTCGGCCGTACCCGAACTGTCCGCCCTCGAGCCGAGCCACGGCGCTCGGCAGCGAATCATAGTACCGGATATTGAATGCGCCCGCGGATCCGAAATCACCGACATCCGCGAAGTATGGCCCTTTCTTGAAATCCACCCCCTCGATCAACTCGGGGATCACGAAGTTCAGATCGGAGTAGCCCTGGCCATGTGCGTGGCTGGGCATATTGACGGGGACGTCATCGACGCTCAGCGCGAGGTCCGTGCCGTGATCGAGATTGAATCCGCGCAGAAAATACTGGTTCGCCTTGCCGCTTCCACTGTGCTGGGTAACGATGACGCCGGGGATGTTTTCCACCACCTCGGCGGGGCGCAGGAGCGGACGAAGCGCGAGATCGGCTGCGCCGACGGTGCCCTGGTTGGACGTGGACGTGGTCGCGATGCCGACCTCACTGCGCTTGCGGCCCTGAGTCACGACGGTATCGAGCTGCACGGCCGGATTCCGGTGCCCGGTCGTGTCCGTCGGCCGCGCGGGCGGGGTCGTATCCTGACCGGCTGTCTGCGCCGTCGCACCACGCACGACAGTGGCCGAGAGGAGCAGGATGCTCATGATTTGCGGGACCACGCGTCGAACGTCGTGCACAGCGCATCGCTCGGAGATGATGTTCACGTGACAGGTCGTCAGCAGCCGGGGTAGAAACGCCGAATCCACCGGAGTCGGGACGCTCACGGTCATGTCCACAGCCATGGGCGCGTGTCAGGCCCAGGATCGGACAGCACTACGGCAGCGGCTTGGCCCCATCACCTCGTGTGAACAACAGGCTCTGTCGCCGGCCATCGTAGTCGGCCATCACCACGTTGACCTGATCGTCGAAGAGCTCCACGAGCGCCTGATTGCGGATGCGCACACCGGACAGGCCACCCGGCGTCGTCAAGCGCAGACACGCCCATAGCAAGTCGCCGGTGAGGCGGGACCCACACCACTGAACCGCGAGGGCGCGGCCGTTGGGCCCGACCGCGGTGAACACGGACGCGAGATAGGCAAAGCTGGCCGAGTCGGAGGCTCCAGCGCTGGCCAGCGAGCGCCGGCCCGTCCGTCGTGCGATGGCGGTATCGAGATCGCTGGTGAAGACACGCACGGTGACCGTCGCCTGCTGTGACGCGGCATCATACGTGATGGTAGTGATCGTGGTGTGCAACGGGTGCGTCTGCGCAGCGGATGCACCCGGCGCCACGACCAACACCGATGCCAGCAGGCAGTGTGCCGCGCGATCGGCAACGCGTTGGAGGCGGCGCCACGGCCGATGGTCTCGGATCACTCGTCGTCCCTGCTCACCACGGCGTGAACAAGGGGCTTCGCTGCACCGCCCAACTCGCCGCGACCGCCGTCACCAGAGCGGACACCGCGACCACGCGCATGCGCAGCGGTGTGGGCCCGGGCATCGGCAGGCGCAGGCCGGTCAACAACCGGTCGATGCCCCAGAGCACCAGAAATGCCCAGCAGAGCACGAAGATCTGCCCTAGCTCGATGCCGACGTTGAATCCGAAGAGCGGCAGCGCCACATGGTCGACGAACATGCTCTTGAGATAGTTCGCGAAGCCGGCCCCGTGTACGAGACCGAAGACTCCGGCGAAGAGCGGCCGATAGCGCCCGCCCCACAGTGCAGTCGTCCGATCGCGGACCACCATGTTCTCGATCCCCGTGACGAGGATGGTGACGGGAATCAGGAATTCGATGAGCGACGATGGCAGCGTGACCACGCCGGTCACGGCCAGCCCGAGCGTGATGGAGTGCCCCACCGTAAACGCACTCACCACCCACAGCGCATCACGCCAGTCACGCGGCCGATAGATGGCCGCCAGCGCCAGCAGGAACAGGATGTGATCGGCGGCACCCACATCCACGATGTGCCGGAATCCCAACTGCATGAACGTCAGAAGCTCACTCATCGGAGGCCGTCCCGACTACGAGTGCGGACCCGATGGCGCGGGCGGCAGCGCGGCCAGCACGGCCCGCGCGCGGTCCGGCTCCAACGGCTGGAAATACGGATTGACTTGCAACGCCCGCTCGAGGTACGAGCGTGCCATCGCGGGCCGCCCGGCGGCCCGCGCGATCATGCCCGCGTGATAGAACAACATGCCATCCTGCGTGTGTTGGCTCAGCGCACGCGCCATGGTGCTCTCGGCTTCCGCCGTGCGGCCGCTCTTATAGAGGGCCCACGCCAACACGTCGTAGCCGTAGATGTCCTGTCGCGTCTCGAGCTCCGCTCGCGCCTTGGCGAGTACGAGGGATACGCGGCGCCCATGATCCAACAGGAACAGGCTCCACGCCCGATGATAGGCGCCGGGCTGTTTGGACACCGCGACTTCCATCACGCGCGCATACTCTGCCGCTTGCGCGGTGTCGCCCAGCGCGCCAAACGCGTCGCTGATGGTGCCCAACGTCGCCGGGTCAAGATTGGTCACGACCGCACGTTCGCCAGCGTCGATCGCACCGTGCCAGTCGTGGCGCACGGCATCGAGGTGCGACTCCGCCGCGAGCAGACGGTAATCGTCGGGATGCGCGGCGAGCCCGTTGACGTAGGCGTAGGAGGCGACATCGGGACGCCCCGCCCGAAGTTCCAGATCACCGAGCCGCAGCCAGAACCACGCCACCTGTTCGCGCGGCAGATCGGGGCGGCGGCCCGCTTCGTCGAGCGCCATGTGCAGCAGATGGCGCGCTTCTGTCGTGCGCCCCTCGATCTCCTCCCACCGTGCCAGCCGCGAGGTAACCGACAATTCGCTCTTGTGCGCCCGCAAGCTGTCGAAGGTGCCACGCGCGTCGTCGTAGCGCCCCAATTCGAACTCGACCTCGGCCAACGCCGCGCGGTACGACAGATGGGTGGGGTCGGACTCCACGAGTCCGCGTTGCACCTCGAGGGCGTTGGCGAAGCGATGCTCGGAGAGCAGCGCCGATGCCAGCACTTGCGACGCCGATGCGTTGTGCACCGCGCGATTGCCCAATGATTGCCGTGCATCCGCATCGGCGCGCAGCACGTCTTCGTAGTGTCCCGTCTCCCGAGCCCGCTGCAGGTACAGTTGGGCCGCCCGCGCGAGGTCCATCGCCCCGGTGGGGTCGCGCCGGGCTCGTGTCTCGTAGAACACGATGTCGGAATCGCGGATCGCCGCCTCGGCCAACACTGGGCGGCTCGGCATCGACCGGCCGGTCGTCGTGACCGGACCGCGCAGCGTGGCGTACGCGGCGCGCCCGCCAAGCGTGAGCGCGACTCCGGCCGTTGCCAGGACGGCGATCGCGACGGTGGATGCAGTGCGAGATGCAGTGCGAGATGCAGTGCGAGATGTTGTGCGCATGATGGGTCGCTTACAGGGCGCACGCCATCGGCACCAGCACTCCGCCGACCGCATCGAACGCGCGGGCGGCGGTGTGTGGATGGTCCCGATGACGAACGACCTGTTAGTTGGGGTTGCCCAGATAGGGAAATGCCGCCTGGTAGTCCGTGTGCGCGGGCACGTTGTCGTTGCACAGCTGGGGACACGAATTGTTCGCTGCCTCGATCAAGGTGCCGAAGATCGCGTCGAGCCCCGCTGCGACGACGTCATCGGTGAGCTTCCGCCCGCCGTAACCGCTGGCAAGCGCCCAGCTCAACCAGCCCGCTGTGCTCGGGTTCTTGCTGGTGTCCACGATGAGCATGTCGGGGAGTAGCACCGCGGCCAACGTGTTCTGGACGATGGTGTCGCGGCCCGCGACGGTGGCCACAAAGTTCTTGAACTCGGGCTCGATGATCGTGTCCTGCGCCGGCCCGATCGCCCCATGCGTCGGATGGCTGCGTTTGGCGAGGAAGACCTCGCTCACCAGCGGGTTACCGAGGCGCTGCACTTGATCGAACGCCCGCGTGGTCGTGGGGCCCGTCGAGGTGGTGGTGCTGCACGCAGCGGCGGCGATCACAGCCACCGCCATACCGGCAACGATCCCGTGCCGGGAGGTAATGAGAGAACGGGACAACATAGTAAGAGTCCTCAGATAGAAGTCAGAGCGCGTGGCGCGCGTCAGCGGCTGATGGTGCCCCAGAGGCCGATCTTCGCGTTCCCACCGGCCGTCAGCAGGGTCGCCGGCATCTCCATCACGATCGACAACACGTTGTGCCCGGCGACGTAGTCGACACCGGGATTGCGGAACCCGGTCGCGCTGGGCGCGACAGGCAGCTGCGAGAGGGGCCCCGTGACCGGCTTACGGTCGGGGAGAATCCGGAAGAACTGCTCGAGATCGATGAAAAACGGATCGCTCCGCGGCCCGGCGAAGAACTGAATCCCGCTGGACGACGTGAGAACTTTGTTGACCGCGCCCGAGATAATCGGCTGGGACTTGGACACCGTATTCTGCATGGCGCCAACCACGGGCGGCGCGACGGGGCCCCGGACCTGCACGGTCTGGTTGGCGCCCGTGCCCTGGAAGGTCACCTGGAACACGAGGTCCTCCACAGCGTCGCCAGTGTTGTCGACTTTGAACTGGTACAGGAGATTGGGATCGAACGACACCGACGGCGTCTGGGCGGGCGTGAGGAACGCCCAGCTATCCATGACGAGCACGATGTTGCCCGCCGTGACTCCTGGGAACGCATAGAAGTCGGTCATGTCCGACGCCGGATTCAGCTCGACATCCGGGCTGTCCTGGTGGTCCGACGCGATGGCCCGGCGCGTGATGAGGCCGCCGGCGACCAGCCCGGCCACCACGAGTGCCGCCGCCAGCGCGCGCGGCGGTGTGAACAACGGTGTGCGGTTTGACATAGCCACCTCCAGAGGAACAAGACAAACGAGCGGGAGCACGATGGACCGGAGCACGCGAGACCGGTCGGATCGCCGGGTCGAGAGCGCGCGCGCAATTGCGCGCGCAATCCTGTCCCACCGCAAACCCGGGCTGGCGCTGCCAGCGCGGATGACCGCCTCAGCGAGTCCTACGACCCGCACCGCGGATCGGATCTCTCGGCCTCGACGACGGCGGTTGCCGCATCGTCGGCTGGTCGGATCTGGCGGGGACTGCACCTCGAGTCGGCCACACAGGCGTCAAGCCACGCCGGTACACGCACGCGCGCGGCAGCAGGACGGGATGGCGGAGTATCTCGCGTTTCTCGAATCACGGCGCGCCGAGATTCGAGCGCCAGCGATCAAATGACGATATACGGTCGCCGCGCAGCGACTACGACTTGGCGGTCGCCTCTTGGAAGGCGGCCGCGATCGCTGGAGTGAGAAAGAACTGATGGATGAGGTGGCGCTTCCACGGATCCGCACCGGCAACGATCGATAGATACGGGTCGAGGCGGCTCGCCGCGTATGACGGCGTAGACCCCGCGTCCGAGTTCCTCGACGTCGAAGTTTGGAACGCGGGTGGGTAACGTGGTGCGCGATGACGCCCCACCCGGCTTCGGCAGGCTCGCATCAGCCGACGGCGCTGGCGCCGGACGCTGGACCGAGCAGGACGACAGCACGATGGCAAGCGTCAACGCGCGCGCTGCCCCATTCACCGCGTTGGCCCCTCAAAGAGCGACAGCGGCAGATACGCGGAGACGCCCCAATTCGGTTGGTCCACGATCTGGGAGATCTTGAGGTCCGCGGCCAGACTACAGAGGACATACGCGTCGGCGGCGCCCAGTCCGTGCTCACGGCCGAGCCAGCCGATCAACTCACGCACCGCGTTCTTGGCATTGGTCATGAGATCGGGCCCGAGCGCCGTCGCCGCGTAGTAGCCGAGCCGGTCCGACCGTGGCTGGAGCGAGCCGGGCGTAGTACGAAAGTGATACCGCCAGGGCCGCATTCCACCGCCTTTAATCACGGTAAACCGCAGGCTGAATCGCATCGGCGACTCGATGCCCGTGACGCACACCTCCCCGTCGCCTTGCGCCGCGTGGCAATCCCCGGCCGAAAACAGCGCGCCGCGCACGAACACGGGGAGATACAGCGTGGACCCCGCGACGAGATGTCGGGTGTCGATATTGCCGCCGCCCTTGGTCGGCGGCAGCACGTCGTGCGGCCCCGGGTCATCCGTGGCCACCCCCATGGTGCCGCAAAAAGGGGCGATCGGGATGCGGATGTCGTCTCGGAGCGCCGTATCTCGACCGTTCGACAGGTCGAAGTGGCGGAGATAGGCGTCGGGGAAATCCTCGGACAGGAGACCGAGGCCTGGGATCAGGCCGGCCCACCCCCAGCCCAGGGTCTCGAGGCTCAGGACGTCGATCTGCAGGGTGTCACCGGGTTCGGCGTCGCGCACGAAGATCGGGCCGGCGAGTGGGTACAGGCGCGCGAAGTCGATCGCGGCGAGTGCCGACGCCGGCGCGCCCGGGCCGACCTGCCCGTCGGTGACCTCGTTGGTCTCGCAGTGCACGATGTCGCCGGACCCGATCTCAACCGCCGGAGGCTGGGCGTTGTCCCACTTGTAGTGGACGTGCCCCCGTTCAATACGATGCTCCGCCATGGCAACCCTCAATTAGTGGTGAGACCCCGTGCGATGGGAGGTCGCACACTATCCTCGCACACTCGCCCCGAACCCGCCGACCACCCGTCCCGGTGCCCATTCGGACGGCGCCGCGCCGATGCGAGCCGACCCCGTGCGACCCGGGAGGACCGACGCAGCCACCGGCGGCCTGAGTCAGGGCGAGGTCCCACAAATCGGGACGCCCAACAGATGCGACAGGGTGCCATCGCATGGTCGGCGGGATTGAGGCTCTCGGCGCTTCCAATCTTTATCATTTCTTAATTTTTTCTCGTCACGGGATGTTTAAGCTACAGGCTGTGGCGACGGCGGCGATTCCTACAGCGGTACCCGATGGCGTACGCGGGCGTGACACGGCGCGACCCGTGGCCATTGCGGAAGGGGTGTGTGACGAGCGGAGTCCGATCACGCCGCGGTTGGCGGATGGCGAATTTCTTGGTCACGCGGAGGTCGTGCGTCACACGCGCGACCTCCAGTTTCTTGAGACCCAGTACGCGCCACACGCGCGACTGCCGCGCCATACGCACGAACTGCCCTACTTCTTTTTCGTCCTGAGCGGGTCGCTGACCGAGGTCTCACACGGCCGGGCGCGGCCGTGTGCCCCAGGGACGGTGATCTTCAATCCGCCGGGCATCAATCACCACGACGAGATCGGGGGACGCGGGGCGCGGTGCTTCATCGTCCAACTGGCGCACGAGTGGTCGAGCGGGCGCCTGGACGGGCGACACGACCCCGAGTGGGTGACGTTGAGCGGGGATCTCGTTCCCAGCCTGGCGATGCAGCTGCGCCGGGAAGCGCAGTCGTGGGAAGTGACGTCATCGCTCGTGGTGGAGGGCATCCTCCTGCTCCTGACCGCCGACGCGTTGCGCACGGATCGCGCCCAGGGTGTGCGCGTGCCACCGGCGTGGGTGGCCCGCGCGGCTGAGCACCTCGACGCCCACTTCACCTCGCCGCCAACCATCCGCGAGCTGGCGTGTGACGCGGGCGTCCATCCGGCCTATTTCGCCCGCAGCTTCCGATCGGCGTTCGGCTGCACGCCGGGCGCGTACGCGCGCCTGCGGCGGCTGCACTGGGCCCGCCAACAGGTGACGGTCGGCCGCACGTTGGTCGAGGTCGCGCTGTCCGCCGGGTTCGCCGATCAGGCGCACTTCTCCCGCGAGTTCAAGCGGAGCTTCGGCATCACGCCGTCCGAGTACCGCCGGTCGCGCGTTCGGTAGCATCCGCCGGCGCCCGCCCCCCACCTACCGGCGTCCGCGTCGGGGGGGGGGGGCGCGGTCTCAGGTCTCGGTCCGGATCGATGCGCGCTCGCGCTCGGCCGGCGCGCGACTCCGAACGCGCGGACTGTGGCAAGTCAGTCCGGTTCAACCGCTCGCGCGCTCGTGCAAGCCTCCCCCGAATCCGAGGCATACTGTACCGCCCGCGATAGCGGCGCAGGTGCATGACGTCCTACGGGCGCCGCGCGCGCACATGGCCGATTCGCTCCACCACGGCGTTCCGACGAACACCGGCGCTGCGCCATGTCGCACACTGACGCTTCGACAGCGTCCACGAATCCATCGGAGGTCGAGTGAGAGCACGTCTGGTCATTGCCACGATCATGTCGCTGGCGCTCGTGTTTGCAGGCCGCGCGTCAGCGCAGGGCACGATGCGGCGCATTACGGGGCGCATCCTCGATTCGGCCGACCACCAGCCGTTGCCCGGAGCCCAAGTGCTGTTGACGGGCACGACGATCGGCGTCGTCACGACGGACAGCGGCACGTTTGTGCTTCGCGTGCCCTCGGGCGCGCAAAGCCTGTCGGTCCGGCGCATCGGGTATCGGTCGTCAACACGCAAGCTGACGGACGACCAGACCGAGGTCACGGTGGACCTGCTGCGAGACGTGCTCCAGCTCGACCAGCAGGTCATTACGGGCGTGGGCACGGCGATCTCATCGAAGAACTCCGCGACCCATGATCCGGTGATCGTCGCCGCTGCGATCAGCAACGTGCCGACACCAACTATTGAGAACGCCCTGCAGGGGAAAGTCCCGGGCGCATTGATCAGCGACAACTCTGGGGCGCCGGGCGGCGGGTTGCAGGTCCAGGTGCGTGGCACGACGTCCATCTATGCCACCGCGGCGGGTCAACCGCTGTACGTGATCGACGGCGTCATCATGAGCAACGCGTCGATCCCATCGGGACTGAACTCGGTCTCGGGGGCAGCCGGCAATACCTCGGGGAACGGCCCGTCGCCCCAGGACCAGCAGACGAACCGCATCGCCGACATCAATCCCGCGGACATCGAGTCGCTGCAGTTCCTCGAAGGCTCTGCGGCGTCGGCGATCTACGGCAGCAAAGGGGCGGCCGGCGTGATCCTCATCACGACGAAGCACGGGGCCGCCGGCAAGCCGGTCTACAGCTTCACCCAGCGTGTCGGATCGTACGATCTGAGCAACACGCTGCCCGTGCGGCGCTTCACCCTGCCGGAAGCCCAGACCAACAACATCAGTCGCGGCGGACCATTGACGGCCGCCGAGGTCACGCAGAACTACAACCAGTGTCACGGGTTCTGCGATTTTCAGAACCAGCTGTACGGCAACACGGGGCCGTCGTACGAGACGGACCTGAGCGTCAGCGGCGCGACCCCATCGACCGACTACTTCGTGTCGGGCCTCACGAAATACGACAACGGGGCCGAGACCAACACTGGATACCAGAAGCAGTCGATCCGCACCAACATCCTGCAGCACGTCGCGAGCACACTGACGGCGTCGGCCAACGTGGCGTATGCCGCCTCGACGGCGCGGCGAGGCGTCAACGGCAACGACAACCTAGGGATCGCCGGGTACGACAACATCTCGTACACGCCGTCGTACTTCAACATGGATGCGCGCAATTCCAACGGCTCGTACGTCCGGAACCCGTACGGCGTCGCCAATGCATTCGACGACGCGGCCCGGATCCTGACGCCGGAAAACGTGAACCGCATCACCGCCGGCGGCAACCTCGATTTCAAGCCGGTCACGACCCGATCCCAGAGTCTTGAGTTCATCCTCCAGGCGGGCGCCGACTACGCCATTCAGAAGGACCAGTTCTACGCCCCTGCCGACCTCCAGGTCGAGACGTCGCCGCTGAGTGCGTTCCCGGGTACGTCCACCTACCAGTCGGCGACGAACCAACTGTCGAACTACTCGTTCAGCATCATTCATACGTACACGGGCATTCGGGGCGTGCAAGCAACGACGTCCGCCGGCTTGACACACGACCAGAACGCGCTCTACCTGCCGGACATCGTTTCTCAGGATCTCGTCGCGGGTCTCGCCAACCAGCAGTACGGGGTCGTGCAGACGAGTTTCTACTCGCAGCAGAACGTCGTAAACCAAGGCTTCTACGGACAGGAGCAAGTCCTACTGTTCGATGAGCGCCTGGCGGTCACGGGCGGGCTCAATGCCGAGGCGAGCAGCAACGATGGCGGCGTCAATCGCTACTACCCGTACCCCAAGGCGTCGGTGTCGTACCGATTCCCGAACCCGATTCGCGGGATTGACGAGATCAAGCTGCGGGGCGCCTACGGCGTCTCCGGCACGGTCCCGAACTACGGCGTGAAGTTCAACGCGGACTCGCTCCGCGGATACCTCGGCTCGCTCGGCACCAAATTCGGCCTCGTTGCCGGCGATCCCGGCATCCAGCCGGAGACGAACACCGACTTCGAGACGGGCTTCGACTTGACGCTCCTCAAGGGCAAGTTGACGTTCAACGCGACGGGGTACCGGAAGCGCATCACCAACCTGCTGCTGCAGGCCCAGGCGCTCCCGTCGACGGGCTTCGATCAGCAATGGATCAACGGCGGCGAAATCACCAACCAGGGTCTGGAGCTGCAGATCGCGGCCACGCCGATCACGACCGGCCACTTTACCTGGATCACGGGGGAGAACTTCGCCCGGAACCAGGCGGTGGTGAACAACATTCCGGTCCCCGCCTTCACGCCCGGCTTTACGTCCTTCGGGTTCAGCCCATTCGGCGGGTACCGTATTCAAGCTGGCGCATCGCCATCCGCGTTCTGGGGCCAGACGCTCGTCAATGGCGTCCCGACCCTCACCGCCTTGGGCGATGCCAACCCCGCGTTCACGATGGGTTTCACCAACGACTTCAGCTACGACCGGCTCCACCTGCACACGTTCTTCGACATGCGCCGCGGGTTCAAGGTCTCGGACCTCACGGAGCAGTACTTCGACGGGTCGCACAACCTCGAAGACACCGCCGGCACGACCGCCCGGACGGCGGCCGAATCCCAGGGGCTCACGCCATATCTCTACAACGGCGACTATCTCAAACTCCGCGAGCTCACGCTCCGGTATGACCTCCCCTTCACCTTCATCGACCGAGTCGGTCGCGGCATGTTCCGGACCGCGAGCCTCAGCGTGTCGGGCCGCAACCTCATCGTGTGGACGAAATACCCGGGATTGGACCCCGACGTCAGCAACTTCAGCAACCAACTCGTGGGCCGCGGCCAGGACGTCACCCCGTATCCGCCGACCCGCAGCTTCTTCTTCTCCATCGATCTGGGCCTCTGAGATGACCTCACATCGCGATATATCGGGCCTGCGTTCGACATCCCGTGCGGGTTCGCATCTACGGCGGCTCGGGATGCGGCACGGCGCGCTGGCGCTGGCGGCCGTCGCTACCACAGTCGTCGCGGCCTGCAGCAATCCCGTGGTGCCAAACTACAACGCGCTATCCGGGTACCCGCACACGGCGGCCTCGCTGCAGAGCGAGGTGACCGGCGCCTTCGACGGCGTGCGCACGGATATCGGCAACTACAACCTGTTCATGGACGGGATGTCGCGAAACACCGCGTACTTCACCGCCTCCGAGCAGCGCTTCGTCACGGTCACGACCGGCGAGTCGTTCGCCGGCCCGGGTGATGTGTTCATGGGCCCGCTCGTGTGGGACTTCTACTTCAACGCCGTCAAGGGGATCGACACCATCCTCGCCAACGTCCCGGCGATCGTCGTGCCCACGACATCGGGCTCCGGCCCGTTCCCGGTCGCGCAGCAAGAGGCAATCTTCGGGGCGTTGGAAACGTTGAAGGCGATGTACTACATGTACATCGCGCAGACACGCGACACGCTGGGCGTGCCGGTCAACGAAGTCGGACGCCCGATTGGTGCGACGCCGACCCCCATCCTGTGTGCCAAGGATGTCTGGTCGCAAATCGTGGCGATGCTCGACTCGGCCAACGACAGCCTCACGGTCGCCGGCGCCACAACGGCGTTCCCCTTTACGATGCCGCCGGGGTTCGCGCTGGTGAGTGCCAACGCGGGCTCATTCGCCGGCCTCACCCGAGCCCTCCGTGGCAAGGCTCGCATCGAGTTCGCCTATGCCACGGGGCGGCCCACCGATACCCTCAGCATCGGTACGCCGAACACCGCGCAGCTCGACTCGGCGGTTACCGACATCGTGTCCGCGGCGCCGATCTATAGCCCAACGCTGTCGGCCGCGGAGGCGGTGCCGGCCGCCGACCTCGGCGTGTTCCACGCGTTCAGCACGACGTCGAACGATGTCCAGAATCCGATCAACACCAACGCGGCGGCGATCTGGGTGCTGCAGGACGCGCTGGCGGAGATCGACACCCTCGATCTGCGGTTCGTCGCCAAGTTCGGCAACGCCGGCTCCGGGCCGACGTCCGTCGGCGCGGACATCGGATCGTCGTGGCACTACGTGAACAACATCAGCGGGAGCGAGCCGATCCCCCTGGTGCGAAACGTGGAGCTCCAGTTGCTGCTCGCCAGAGCCCACCTCGGCTTGGGTGACTTCACGACGGCCATCGGGTTGGCGAACGGCGTGCGCACCAACGTCGGCGGCCTCCCGCCCGCGTCGGTGGCCGCGGACTACGTCGACGCCCGCAATTTCATCCTCACCGAGCAGCGGGTTTCCACCATGACCGAAGCACTCGGCGATCGGCTGGATGCGCTCCGCGATCTCAACTTGATCGGCGTCCGTGACAC
Organism: Gemmatimonadota bacterium; assembly: GCA_003152485.1. Taxonomy (GTDB): domain Bacteria; phylum Gemmatimonadota; class Gemmatimonadetes; order Gemmatimonadales; family Gemmatimonadaceae; genus Palsa-1248. Next base: position 24,912 of record PMAE01000049.1, read on the forward strand.
GACCTGGAAGGCACACAGTGGGCCGGACGGGACGGCCGCCCATCTTGCAGGCGTCAGCAAAGACTACCAGACGTCCGTGATCGCGATCCCTCTGGGCGAAAGCGACGCGCGCAACGGGAATATCACGCCCGTCTGTCCGTGAGTGTCACGGACAGACGGATGGGGAGCGGAGTCCGCACTGGGCAGCCCCAAACGTAGACTCAACCAGTAACCAGTACTACGGCAGGAACACAGCGGCTCCCGATTCCCGGGAGCCGCTGTTGCATCCTGGCATGCCGTCCGAATGTCGGCGGTGACGGCAGAAGCCACCTCGCACGGAGGGGCGGTAGTTTCCGGCATGCCCGCGCCCACCCGAGACCCGCGGCAGAACCCGTCGCGGCCCCCGGACGTTCTCCGGCTCGACTCCCCTGCCGGGCGCTGGGTCGTCGCGGCGTCGATTCTCGCGTCGGGGGCGGTGTTCCTCGAAGGCAGCACCGTCAATGTGGCCCTCCCCGCGATCGCCCGAGATTTTCATCTGGGAGTCGAGGGGCTGCAATGGGTCCTGAACGGTTACCTGCTGACGTTGACCGCACTCATGTTGCTCGGCGGCGCGCTGGGCGACCGGTTCCGGCGCTCCACGGTGTTCGGCGTCGGGTGCGTGGCCTTCGCGGTCGCGTCGGCGGGATGCGCGCTCGCCCCCGGCATCGTCGCGTTGGTCGGGCTCCGCCTCGTGCAGGGCGCGGCCGGAGCGCTCGTCGTGCCCAACAGCCTCGCGATGCTCGAGACCGCATTTCGCGGCGATGAGCGTGGCGCGGCGATCGGCCGGTGGGCCGCCTGGTCGGCCGTCTCCTCGGCTGCCGGCCCGCTCCTCGGCGGGTGGCTCGTGGATGCCGCGTCGTGGCGCTGGGTGTTCGCGAGTGTGGTCGTGCTATCACTCGCCGCGGCGTGGATCATGATGCGCCACGCACGCGTCATCGACGGCCAATCCGCGCCGTCTGACGGCGGGAGCGCTGCGCACGTGGACTACATCGGGGCGGTGTTGGCAACGCTTGGGTTGGGCGGGACGATTGGTGCCCTGATCGTCGGGCCCGATCTCGGGTTCGCCCACCCGGCGGTCCTCGTGGCCGGAGTCGGCGGCGTCCTGATGTTGTGCGGCTTCGTGATGGCGGAACTCCGTGTCGCGGCGCGCGGCGCGCGTCCGCTCCTGCCGATCGCCGTGTTCCGCTCCCGCCAGTTCACGGGGGCGAACATCACGACATTGCTCATCTATGCGGCGCTGAGTGCGCTCCTCTTCCTGCTCATGCCGCAGCTCCAGACAAACCTTGGCTATAGCGCGTTGGCGGCCGGCGCGGCGCTCCTGCCAACAAATGTGCTAATGGTCGCGCTCTCCCCGCTCGCCGGACGGGTCAGCGCGCGCATCGGTCCGCGCATCCCGATGACCGCCGGCGCGCTGGTCACGGCGGCGGGTGTGGCGCTCTTCGCGCGCGTGCAGCCCGGGGCGCCGTACCTGACGATTGTGCTGCCGGCCGCAGTGGTCTTCGGTCTGGGACTCGCGATGTTCGTGGCACCGCTCACCACCGCGGTGCTGGGCGCCCTCGACGAGCGAGAGGCCGGCATCGCGTCGGGAATCAACAACGCCGTGGCGCGGTTAGCAGGCCTCGTCGCGACCGCCGCATTGCCACTCGCCGCGGGACTTGGTGGTCTCGAGCATCTGGGCGGCCCCGACTTCACCGCGGGCTACGTCCGAGCCACGTGGATCAGCGCCGGCCTGTGCGTGGTCGCCGCCGTCGTCGCGCTGCTGACGATCTCGGGCCGGCCCTCGGCGGACCGCAGCCGACGGTGAGCGCCATCTCCGTGGTGTACCGATCATGTCGATAACGCTACATGCGAAAGAGATAGCTCAGTTTCACGAAGAAGCTGTCCGCCTGACGCCGCAGCCCGGTGAAGTGCAGCATCAACGGTTCGTTGGAATCGTTGCCGTAGCCGAAGAACGCGACCGTTCCCGGTACCGGCTGATAGGAGAAGAGCAGTGAGCCGGTGAACACGTTGCTGGTTACCGCCGATGCCCGGCTGATCACACCCGTGACGGTGTTCTTGATGAAAATTGGGAGATCCGACCTCGAGTCGTCTCGCAGGCTGTCCTGATATTGGGCCTCGTATTGTCCGACGAACCGGATGAAGATCGCCCGCGACAGCTGGTACTCGGCGTCGAGTCGGGGGATCGTGATGTTGGCGACCGTCGTACCGTCGGTGTGGCGGTGGTAGATCTGCGCATTGTACGTACCGTTGAGCCGCAACTGTTGCGTCGGTTGCCACGTCACCGCGATCTGCGGCAGGTAGGCATCGGCGGACGACCACTCATAGAAATTCTCGTCCCGACCCCACACGTAGACGAGACTGCCCGAAAAATGGGCGAACTGCGGGGTCGTGAAGTTGACGATGTAGTCGGTGTTCGGGATCGATCCCTGATGGGCGAAGGGGACGATGCTCGTGTCACTTCCGATGATTCTCCCCACGTAATACGTCGAGTAGAGGGACGGGTCGTAGCCGTACGATTCGAGGTAAATGGCCGCGCCGATCCGCCATCCGCCGCGGAAGCCCGCCGTGGTGTTGAACTGCCAGCGGCGGTCTTCNNGGTGCCGACGCCCACGCGCGAGATGAACCCGCTGGCCGCGACGAACTGCGGATCGATCTGGCGCAGCGTGTAGTCGAGCCCAAACGTCCGCCCCGCTCGCATGAACCGCGCGTACCAGAGCGGGCCTGCACTCGTTCCCGTTCCGCCGCTGTCGCGCGTCGCGCTGGTTGCCGCCTGCAACGCCAACGTGTACAACTTGTCGAACGCAAAGCGGGCGTCGGCGCTGCCCATGCGACTGAATGCGCCGCCCTGCTCCTTGTCAGTCACGGCGGCGCCGACCTGCGACGCCGAGCCTAGGTCGTCCCACGCCCGCAGGATGTTGTAGACCGAATGCCCGGCACCGGTGACGGATGAGTCCTCCTGGTCCTGAGCGCCCAGATAGGCGAACGTGACGCCGCCGACCTTTCCCGTGAGCTTCGCCGCCGCGATCGGCGCCTCGATCGCGCGCGTGTAGATCAGGTTGTTCGGCGTCGTGTACTGCTCGAGCCCATCGAGAAAGAACGGTCGCTTCTCCGGATACGAGACCGCGTACCGTGGATCGAGCTGCAACCTCGTGGCATCCGACTCCACCTCGGCGAAATCGGGACGGTAGGTGCCGTTCAGCGTCAGGTTATTCGTGATGCCCCAGCGCACATTGGCACCGAACTCGGGGCGGTCCACACCATAGCGCCATGGGTGGGGGTTGGCGCTGTCGCCGTTCACCCGTTCAGTCACGAAGGGGTTTAAGTCCAGCACGAGCCCGCGTTCCAGACCGGTGAGCCCCTGAATCGTCCCCGACTGCGCGAGGAACGACGCCGCGGCAATCTTCGTGGGGACCCAGCTTTGCTCGTGGCCCGAGTGCTGGACCTTGCGGATGATGTTCAGTCCCCAATCCTGGGACCCCGCGGACTGATACTTGAACGATCGGAACGGCACTCGGACCACGGTCTCGTAGCCGCTCGCGGTGACGTGTCCCTTGGACTCATATACGTAGTCGGGACTCAAATCGGTCGTCGGCCGGCCGGTCTGGGTGCTCCCGGTGCTGAACCTGGTCCCTGTCCTCACCCCTTCGGTAATCGTGCCGTCTTCCTGGATGCCTAGCGGGTTGACGGCGAATACGATGGCCTGCCGTGCGCCGACGAATGGGCTGAGGATGATCTGCACGTTGTCGTCGGCGTCGATCCGATCCCGGTCGGCGAGCTTGTAATGGACGATGCCGTGTGGCTCGAACGCGCGGATCCCGAAATAGATCGCCTTGTGTGAGTACCAGACGAGCACCTCGGTCGAATCCTCGGCGGGCAACCCGTCAACGGGCGTGTATTCCGAGAACCCCGTGAGGACCGCCGCCTGGCTCCAGACCGGATCGTCGAGCGTCCCGTCCATTAGTGGCAGGTCGTCGAATTGCGGGATGCGGACCGCGATCTGGCCTTGGCGCCCGTTGTAGACCTCGCGCGGCGGCGCAGGCTTGGTGGTGTCCGCCGCGAGCGCGGCACCGAGTAGGAGAGAGGTAAGGATCGGCACGGGCGCAAGGTGGTGACCTGAGCTTCACCGCACCATGCCGTCCAGCTATCTGGGAACGCGGCAGGACAACCTTCGGCTTGGGAGTCGCGCAGGATGTCGATGGGTCCACTGTGAGTCAACCCAGCGCGCTACTAGGTTGCCGAACCGCTGCCGCCCTCAACGCTTCCGCGCCATCATGACTCCATCGCCTATCGTGAGCAGGACCGCGTCGACGCGTGGGTCGTCACGCACCTTGCAGTTGATCGCTCGGATCGCCTCGGTGTCTGCGTCGTGCGCCGCGGGATCGGCCACTGCTCCGTCCTGCAGCGCGTCGTCGAGCAAGATGACGCCGCCGCTCCGCACGAGCTCCAGGCAAGCCTCGTAGTAGCCGTCATAGCCTGTCTTGTCGGCATCGATGAACGCAAGGTCGAACGAGCCGGCGGCCCCGTCGCGGATGAGCGTGGCCAGCGTATCGCGAGCAGGGCCAAGTCGAAGGTCGATGCGGCCACAGAGCGCACGACAGGCCTACGGTTCTGCACCGGCCGCGCAAGGGTCACAGTCACGCAGAGCACAGCGAGCAGCACATGCAGGGTAAGTATCCCCCAGTCCGCCAAATAACGTCGGCGTAGGTCTCCGTGCTACGGCCATCATAGAAGTGTCCAACGCTCGCAAGTGTGAAGACGCTGACGGGCCGGACCAAGGATGTCATGTATTGCAGCTCGGTTCGCGTCCACCAGTATCGTCCCGGGAGGATGTTGACCCCTTGAACAACCGTGAACGTGTCCGTCGGAGCATCCATCTGGCGCTGCAAATTGAACTCGAAGTGGTCGCCGTTCTCAAACGTGCTGCCGAGCGGGCGCCATTCGATTGATGCCGTCTGCCAGTCTCGCGCATCGGTGACGAATCCGTTCTCATTGGCGTAGATGTTCCAATCCGGCAGCTCGAGATCGAGTTGGCGAAGCCCCAGCGCGTGCACTGCCGACCAGGTGTTGCGTCGCGCGGTATGCCCTGTCATCGCCGTGCCGCCGGCCGACCGACGCCCACGCCACGCGTAAGGTCCGACCCGCGAGCCGGCTGCGGCAGGCAGCAGCCCAGAACCTAATGGCGTGCGAATTCGACCGAATCAGCGCCGCGGCATACGCGTACAGCCAAACACCTGCAGACTCCCGAGCATGCGCTCCAACGGGCAAAACCGTGTGAAGCTCGACTGCACGAGGTTGGCCCCGACGAACGCCGTGAACAGGAACCACCAGGGGCTCACCCACCAGCCCAATGCCAGCGATGCCAGAACGAACAGCCCTGCGATCCGTCTGATGATCATATCGTTACACATCGGTCAGTCTCCTTGTGCGCGACGTAATTGCCAATACAGCAGCGGCACGATCACCATGGTGAGGAGTGTCGCCACGATCGCCCCGCTAATGAGCGCTACCGCAAGCCCCTGAAAAATCGGATCGAGCACCATCACCAGGCCGCCCACGACCACCGCGGACGCGGTGAGGGCGATCGGCCGGAACCGAACTGTTCCCGCTGCCACGACCGCCTCCCGCAACGGTTGCCCGCGCGCCTCTCCTATCCGAATGAAGTCGACGAGCAGGATCGAGTTACGGACGATAATGCCCGCGAGCGCGATCATCCCGATCATGGAAGTCGCGGTAAAAAAGGCGCCCGTCACCGCGTGCCCCGGCAAAATGCCGATCAGCGTGAGCGGGATAGGGGCCATGATCACGAGCGGAATCGTGAACGACTCGAACCACCCAACCACCAGGACATAGATCAGCAGCAGCACCACCGCGAAGGCGAGCCCCAGATCGCGAAACACTTCGATCGTGATCTGCCATTCGCCGTCCCACTTCATCGCGACCTCGTCGAGTCGATCGGGCGCCGTGGCGTTGTATCGACCGATCGCCACGTCTCCCGTGGGCACGCGATCGAGACGCCGATTCATGGCCAGGATGCCGTAGACGGGCGATTCGATGGTGCCGGCCACGTCACCAGTCACGTAGATCACCGGGCGCAAATCCTTCCGAAAGCGCGCGCCTTCGCGTACCGCCGAGTCGACGCGCACAAATTGACCGATCGGCTGCGGGCCGGCCAACGTGGCAACCGGCAGCGCCAGCAGCGCTCCGAGTGACGACCGGTCCGCGAGTCCGAGTCGCGGGACGATGGCGACGCCTTCCGGCGCCGAGACCATACTTGCGATCCCGGCACTCCGACCCACCTCCCCGAGGTAGATGGTGCGAGCGAGTTGATCGACGCTGACACCGGCGAGACTCGCGCGGGTGCGGTCCACGTGGAGCGAGATCTGTCGCTCGGGCGCTTCGGTGCTCCAGTCGACGTCGACCACACCCGGCGTGGACTCGAAGACCGCCTTCACCCGGGTCGCGGCCGCCAGTCGCGACTGGTCCGTCGGCGCGTATACCTCGGCCACAAGCGTCGAAAGCACGGGAGGTCCGGGCGGGATCTCGGCAATCTTGGCGCTCGCACTATAGCGTATGGCAATCGAATCGATATGCGGGCGGACGGCCAGCGCAATCCGATGGCTCTGACGTGAACGTTGGCTCTTGGGCAGCAGATTCACCTGCACGTCGGCCACGTTGGCCCCACGGCGGAGAAAGTAGTGACGCACGAGGCCGTTGAAATTGAACGGCGCCGCCGTCCCGGCGTAGACCTCGGTGCTTTGGACCTCGGGCACCGTCCGGAGGTATGCCGCCACCTCGGTCGCGAGCGCCGCTGATGTCTCGAGCGTGGCGCCCTCTGGCAGGTCCAGCACCACCTGGAACTCACTCTTGTTGTCGAACGGCAACATCTTGACTGGTACCACGCCGATCGCGACGAGCGACACGGCCCCGAGCAGGAGCCCGCCGACGCCACCGTACAGCACGACCCGGCGCCGGGGGCGATCCATCAGCCCGGTCAGGAGACGCGCATAGAACGCCGCGAACCGGGATGGCTCCGCCGTGCGAGAGGTCGGTGGCACATGACCGCGCAAGAGGCGGAGTGCCAAGTACGGCGTCACGATGAAGGCGACAGCGAGCGACGCGAGCATCGCTACTGATGCGCCGACGGGGATCGGCCGCATGTACGGCCCCATGAGCCCACTCACGAACGCCATCGGGAGGATGGCCGCAATGACCGTGAACGTCGCTAGGATCGTTGGATTTCCCACCTCATCCACGCCTTCGACCGCCGCCCGCTCGGGGTCCTGCCCACCGTTCGCGATCAGATGTCGGTACACGTTCTCGACGACCACTATCGCGTCGTCGACGAGGATCCCGATCGAGAAGATGAGGGCGAACAGCGTGATCCGGTTGAGCGAGTATCCCATCGCGTAATACGCGAACAGCGTGAGCGCGAGAGTCACCGGCACGGCGACCAAGACGACAATTGCCTCACGCCATCCCAAAACGAGACCGACGAGGAGCGTGACCGACACGGTGGCCAGTGCGAGGTGCTCCATCAATTCCGTTGCCTTCTCGCTCGCCGTCTCGCCGTAGTTCCGCGTGACGGTGACCTGCACGTCGGCCGGCAGCAGTTGACCCTTAGCCTGGTCGACGCGTGAGAGCAGCGCTTTCGCGACGACTGTCGCATTTGCCCCCCGTCGCTTGGCGACCGCGATCGTGACGGCGCGCTCCTCGTCGTGGCCACGCACTGCGTGCGTCACGTATGTCTCTTGGTCGCCAAAGCCATCGACGATCGTGGCGATGTTGCGTAGGTAGACCGGCCCGCCTGACCGAAGCCCGACGATCACCTCGCCGACATCGGCCGACGTCACGAGCGGAGCGCCTACCCGAACGAGGAATTCCTGATCCGCGCTCGCAAACTCGCCGGCCTGCAACCGGGCATTCGCGCCTTCAAGGGCACGCGCGACCTCGCCCGGCGACACACCGCTCGCGGTGAGTCGCGCAGGATCGAGTGTCACACGCATCTCGCGGGGCGCCCCGCCGACCACGAAAGTCTCTGCCACATCCGGGACCGTCCGAAGCGCATCCTCGAGCTGAACTGCCATCTGCCGTAGCTCGTCGGAGCCATAGTGCGGCGCATGCAACGTCAGCGTCAGGACCGGGACATCATCGATCGAATGCGGTTTCACGAGTGGCGGGGTCGCGCCCGGCGGAAGCACATCCATCGCAGACAGGAGCTTGGCATGCACCTTGACCACGCTGAGCTCCTGGCTCTCTCCGACCCGGAAGCGCACGGTGACCAGGGCCCCGCCATCGCTGGCCGTGGAGTAGACGTGGTCAACGCCGGGGATCTCCCACATGCGTTGCTCGATCGGTCGTACGAGGAGCTGCTCCGTCTCGCGCGGCGTCGCGCCCGGCATACCGGCCAGCACGTCGATCATCGGAACGGAGATCTGCGGCTCTTCCTCGCGTGGGGTAGCAATCAGCGCGATCAGGCCCGTCGCCAGCGACGCCACAATGATCAGCGGCGTGAGCTTCGACGCGAGGAAGGTGTTGGCGATCCGGCCGGCGATGCCCACGATCAACGCTCCCGGCCGATCGGCACCGGTATGATGACCTGGTCGCCCGCTTTGAGTCCTGAGAGCACCTCGGCCACGCCATGCTCGACGCGACCCACGCGCAGCCACCGGAGCTCCGGACCGGCGGCGCCCCGCACACGAACCCCGGTGAGGTCACCTTCTCGAACGAGGACACTCTCCGGCATCATGATCCCGGTGTGCACGCCCTCGGGGAGCGTGAGGGTGGCCGCGCCATTGGTGATCAATCGTCCGTTGGGGTTGTCCACCAGCGCGTTGACCGTGGACAACGCACTTCCCACTGCGGGCACGACACCTTCGACCGTCGCCGTCACCGGCGTGCCTTCGATCGTCGCCTCGATCCGGTCGCCGCGGCGCAAGCCCCGCACGGCGGATGGGCTGACGGTGGCGATGACGCGCAAATGCGAGGCATCCTGCACAGTGGCGATCGGCGTGCCGGGGGCGACGAATCCACCGGGGTCGACGAATCGTCGCGTCACGAGCCCAGTGAACGGCGCGCGAATCGTGGCGTACGTCTCGAGTGCATCGACGCCCTCTGCCGCGGCTCGCGCGGTGCGCACGCCGGCTGCGGCCCGCGTCAGGCCGACCTCGGCGGCTTCGAGCTGCACCTTGGGGGCCGCGCTGTCGGCGTAGAGGGCTCGCATGCGGTTCGCCTGCCTTTCCGCGTCGTCCTCCACCGCCTGTGCAGCGGCCACCGCCGCCTCGGTCTGCATACGCTGGGCGGCGACGTCACGTGCGTCGATCCGCGCCAGCACTTGGCCGTCGTCAACACGTTGTCCTTCGCGCGCCGTAAACTCCGTAACACTGCCCATGAGCTTCGTGGAGAGCGTGGCCGAACGGAGTGGCTCCGCGACACCGGCCGCCTCGAGCACGGATGGGATCTCCGAGTCATGAACGGTGATCGTAGACTCGGACGCGCGCCCGTCATTGTGCGACGGAGTCTCATGGGCGCGACAGCCCGCGCCCACGACCAAGACACAAAGGACTGCAAAGACGCGCCGAGCGATCATGGTGTGAGATCCTCAATCACAGAAAGGTCCTGTCCGGCCGCCCGCCGCCGTGTCACGGCCGCGACGATCGCTTGATAGCGCGCCTCGGCGAACCCGACCTGGGACTGCGTTTCCGCCGCGGCGGCGTCGAGCAATTCGACGAGTGTCGCCAGACCGCCATCGTATTTGCGACTCACGATCCGGTGTGCCTCCGCGCTCTCGCCCAGCGCGCGCTCCGCGGTCGCCAACCGATCCAATGAAGTCGCCAGCGAGATGTCAGAGCGCTGGAGCTCGAGCTGGGCAGCGGCTGCTGCGCCGGCGGCGCCCACTGCCGCGCTGGCGCGTTGACCGGAGGCTGTCATGACGTCGCTCCACTCCGAGACGCCACCGAACGGCGCCCACGAGACCGCCACACCGACGGTCCAGCTATCGCGGCCCCCGAACGGACTGGTCGGCGCATTCCAGTCGAGACGTCCAAATGAGTTGATGCGCGGGATAAATCGCGCGCGGGCGCGGTCGAGATTCGCGTCAGCCGCCGCCCGATCGAGTGCGGCGGCGAGCACGTCGGATCGCTCACGCGAAGGAGCAGTTCCCGTCGCGGCGCGTTGAGCGAGTGACCGGATACGCTCGGCTGCAGGAAGCAGCGCAGGGAGCTTCCAGAGCGTGTCTCCGGGGGTGCCCAGGACGACGGCGAGCTCGAGGCGCGCCGTCTCGGCATCGCCCCGAGCAGCCACGAGATCGGATTCTAGCTGCTCGGTGCGCACCGACGCCAGCAGCGCATCGGAGCGAGTGACGACCCCTTGATTGAACAGCGCCTCGGCTTGTCGCAGATGAGCGTGGGCGGCGGCGACGGCGGCTTGGAGAGCGTCTATCCGCTCGGTGGCAAGCAGGGCGCTGAAGTACGCGCGTACTGTCTCGAGCGCGGTGCTCGCGCGGGTCCAGCTCTCGGCGGCCACGGCAGCCTCATGGGCCCGGGTCGCGGCACGTCGTCCGAGCCATGCGTCGGCGTTCACGATCGGTTGCTCGAGCACGAGCCCGGCTCCGACGTTGCCGATCGCGTTCGGACTGTTCAACGCCGCGGGGTCGAATGAGGCCGGGGTCACCCCGCGCTGTTGCAGTCGGAATCCGAACGCCGCGAGGGGATCGGTGGTGCGGGTGAAGGCACCAACGACGCGGACCTCCGGCAGCACCCCCTGCAGCGCCGCCATCGCTTGGCCTGCGCGTGCGGTGGCCTGACCGACTGCGGCCCGATTGGCGTACGCTCCGTGGTCGGCACGCTGCAACGCCTCGCCGATGGTCAGCAACGCCTGGCCGTTGGCCGGCGCGGCCACACCCGATGCAATCAACCCGACCATCCCGGCAATCCGCGCGACGTGCCCCCGCCCTGCCCTGCCCATTGCGCCCCTCACGTGTGGTGAATACACTTCATGACCATATGGTTATATAGCGCTATTGTCAAGTGCGCGAATGCCGCGTATAATCCGGCATGGCGTTACGTGCCCTCTCGTCCGACCAACTGATTGCCATTGCCGAGCAGTTTCGCGCATTGGCCGAACCATCGCGCTTACGGCTGGTCAGCGCGCTCCGAGGTGGGGAGCAGTCGGTCACGCAGCTCATGGACGCGACCGGACTCGGTCAGGCAAACGTCTCCAAGCATCTGCGGCTCCTGCTCCAGGCGGGTTTTGTGCGCCGTAGAAAGTCGGGCGTCATGACCTACTACCGGCTAGCCGACACCGACGTGTCGCGCCTGTGCGATCTCATGTGCGATCGCTTGGCCGCCGACGCCGCAGTGAGGCGCAAGGTGTTCGTGCGTTAGGCGGCGATTCCTGGCTGACGCTTCGAGTGAGTGACACCGCGCGGGCACTTCAGGTCGCGTAGACTCCGCCCCTCGCTTGGTAACCTGGCCGGTCGGCCTCCGGATCCACGACCCCGGGGGCCGCGGCACAGGCATTACGATCAACCCGGATCAGCCCGATCATCGTGCGCACGTCGGGCTAAAATGTCGTGACGCAGGGGTTGCTCGCAGGGCTTGGAGAACGATACGGAAGCGCCACAGCAATCAGGAGGCCGTTGACACTCCCGGCGGGTAGCCATATTTCCGCAATATCCGCTTCACGATCACGCGGAGGTGCGCCTGGACGTTTTCTCGTAGGGGGAAAGTCGATCACCGCCCTGTGCACCAGGACGTTCACCCGATGGGATGCGCGTCGAACTTCTGAAAAAGGTCCGAGCTTGAAGCAACTGACTATTGATCAGGGAGAGCCCACGATGCGTTTTATACCCATGACAGTTTTCGCGGCCTTATGTCTGATAGTCCCGAACGCTTTTGCGAAAGGGCCATGTGATCTTCTTACTCCTTCCGAAGCTTCAGCCATCCTTGGGGCGGCAACCAAGCCAGGAACACCCCGGGGCACGGTGGCCTGCATATTTTCTGTGACCAGTCACGAGGATATGTCCGTCGTGGTATTGGATGGGCTCGGAGATCACACGGCATCGTCCTTCGAACTAACCCTCACAAAATCCGCGACTCGAACCCCGATCTCCGGCTTGGGCGAGAGGGCCTATTACGAAGTCAGTGACGGCAACCATGGAATAATTAGAATACTCACCAACAAGGCAATCGTGATGCTCGAAGCTCGCGGCGGAAGAAAAGAGGGTCTGCAGGATGCCCTGGTCAATGCCGCCAAAAAGGTCCTATCAAGGATGTGAGCTAGAACCAGAGCAGCGCCGCGAGAGAGGCTGGCTTTCTTCCAGGCTTATCAAGTGTCTTGAGTCGCTCGAACGCATCCCACAGTTTGTCTAATCCATGCTGACGCTCGAGCGGACTGTAATCGTAGAACTTCTCGATTGCGTCGCGCAGAAGTTCGTCGAGCTCCCCGTCTCCGGAAGGCGGCAAGCCCACCCGATGGATCACGGTGCAGTAGGCGCCGCCCGTCACCGTTCACCCACCAACCACAGCCATCCGTACCTCGCGTGCGATCCGTCGTACGGCCTCGGTCGACCGTGGCGTAAGCAGGAAATTCCACTGACCAAGCTCGTGAAGGGGCTGCAGCTCGTCCGTGGACGCGAGCCGAACGAGCGCCCGGCTCGACACATAGTACACGTCGAGGCCCAGTCCCAGGACCCGCTCGATGATCCGTTCGTCCAGGATGGCGCGACCGAGGAACTCCATCAGGAGCGTCGGCCGCGCACCGGCCCGTCGCAGCGTGCGTTCCAATCCGTCCAGCACGTGCATCTCATGGCCCTCAACGTCGATCTTGAGGAGCGCGCTCGCACAATCGATCGCCTCCGCCTCCAGCACGTCGTCGAGGGCCACTACCCCGATCGCCATTCGACTCGTCACCGTCGCATTACGTGCCCGGTCCGGCTCGAGGGTGCTCTCGCTGTCACCTTTGAGCACGTAGAAAGGCATGCTGCCAGCGGCACTGCTGACCGCCTGGGCTCGCACTTCGGCGCGCATCTCCCACCCGTTGCGAACGATGTTTCGACCGATGAGCGCAGCAAGCGTCGGTGTCGGCTCGTACGCGATGACGCGCGCCAGAGGCGCATGCGCGGCGGCGAGATAGGTAAAGAGACCGACGTTCGCGCCCACGTCCAAGATCGTCGAGGACTCGGCCGCGAGCGCCCGAAATAGCCGCACGCTCGCGTAGTCGGTCATGCCGTCGAGTGGCGTGACGAACAGCTCGATGCAGCTGCCGATCGAGAGGTCGAGCTCGACCCGGGCACGCTTCCCTTCACCCAGGTCGATGGCGATGCACATGACGCGGTCGGGCCAATCGCTCGATAACAACTCGATAACCCGATACGCCACGTGCCCGGGCAGAAGCCGCCGCCGGCCCAATGCTGAGACCAGGGTGGCGGTGGGACGCGCGTAGCGCTTCGACCCCAGCGATCGTAACGCGCGCTTACCGAGGGACACGTATCAGATCGGGAGTGGACATCGGAAAGAGGGCAGGGCAGCGATATGCCGGCGATGTCGCCGCTGCCGAACGACAGGACCAGCCGCCGCTCCGTCCAGGCCTGGAGTCGACGGCACCTCGCGCTGTCTGACCATGCCGGAACGAAAGCACCCACCGGGCTACGTCGCCAGATGTAGCGTGGACCCACCGCCGGAGGTGGTGGATGTCGGCTGCCACGGTTCGGTCCTCAGCGTGCTGCGGGAGACGGATCGACTGCGTAGCACGCCGACCGCAGATCCGCGAGTTATGCCAGCAACGCGCGCTCCGTCTCGCCGGCCAAGGCTGTGAGATCCGGACTCGGACAAGCCGTGCATTGACTACGCCGGCGCATGCCTGGTGGTGACTCACGAGCTCAGCGCCGCCGAACAGCCAGCGGTAACGGGCATCGCGCCAGACTAAAGTTGCCACGACCCGCGACGACCGCCCCCTATCGGGCCGTCATTGGCTGCCGAACCCACACCAATGTCAGGCCGGGCGAGCAACTTGCTGACTCCCGATGCCGCAGATCACGGTGCCGTGTGGACGGCGGCCGGCGCGCTGGGAGTCGTGCGTCCATACATGCGCGAAATGTATCGGGTACCTTGGGCGGGGCCGTCGATGTAACCTGTGTCCCTCGCGGTGTAACCGACGCTTCGGGGGCGGTACCCGACCCTGAAGCTCGACGAGGGTTAGGGCACTCTATCCCTGCGACTCACCCAGATCCCTCACCCGGGGCCGCACTGTGGCGCTGGGCTGCGCTGCCAGCACAGCGCATTGTTCCCGGTGCATGTCGCTCCGCCGGAGCAGGTGCAGAATCCAGCATCCCATGTCCAGATCCCACGCCGGCGAGAAGGCCAGCCGACGCGATGCCACGTCGCCGACATCGGAAAGCCCCCGCTCCTGGCCCATGCACCACCACGCGGCGGTCCGGCAGGAACTGACACAACGCGGTAATCAGCGTGGCGATTCGGGGCGGCCGTGCATCAAACCCTTGGCTATTCCGCGAGCGCGTTGATGTTCGCGGCCGTGGTGGGCGGGGCGACGGCTGGGTGGGCCGCACCGTTTTTCACGCACCCGGTGCTCCGATTCTTTGGGAAGTACAGTTACGGGATCTACGTGTTCCACTGGCCGCTAATGCGCGTTATGGGGCCGGCGTATGCCGTGACCGCGTCGATTCCGCTGGTCTTCGGCTCGGTGTTGCTGCAACAGCTGGCGCTGCTCCTCATCGCGGGAGCGATGGCGGTTGCGGTCGCGATGCTTAGTTGGCACCTGTACGAGAAGCGATGGTTGGCGCTCAAACGGTTTTTCCCCTCACCGCGTGCCGGATAAGCCTGGCGTGCTGCAGCAACCGCGCGCCGTCTGGGGCGTCGCCACCAGTCGTAAAGGGACGCGCCGGAACGCGCTAGTTGGTCGTGGCGCAGATAGCGGTGACGGTCAACCTCACGATTCCGTCGTGCGCGCTGCCAAATGCGACCTGCCAGCCACTTCCGTCGCTGAGCGGCCCGTTGGTTACGTGAATAGGTCAGTCGGGAAAGCCATCCCACTCACGGCGCTCGCGGTGCACCCTCCGCCGACCGCATGCTTTCCTGCCGGGCAGGCGGCAGCGAATGGACCTACAACGGGGACATTTGTCTCGAACGTCGTCGTCTGCGTGACCAGCACGTACCCCGACACACCCGCAGCGCCTGGCGGTCCCGCGGGGCCTTGCTGCCCTTGATTGCCCGGCGTTGCGCGCGGCGGGGCTCACCGGTTGAATTGTCCCCTTGAATTGTCCCCCGCGGTGGAAACGTACGACACCCCGCCCAGCGACTATGCTGGAACGGGGTGGCGCAACACGACTTAGGGGGAATGGGCCTGCGAGGAGTTGAACCTCGGACCTCACGCTTATCAGGCGTGCGCTCTAACCACCTGAGCTACAGGCCCCGCCTATCCGGAACAACCTGTGAACGTAACCGTGAGAGAATGGAGACGCAATTTTGGCTCTGCTACTCTGGGCCTCGGACCGGGATTAACGGCGCGGCAGGGTATTGCCGCTAATCAGCCCCGAGAGCAACCGGGCGATCAATTCCACCTCTGCAGTGAGCCGCTCGTGGTCCGCGGCAGCCAACAGTCTCCGCCGCGCCGCAAGCTCCAATAGAGGTACACACTCCTGCAGACTTCCGCGGGCAATCCCAAAAAACCTTCGTCGGTCCGCCATCGTAAACCGCCCATTGCCTTCGGCAATGTTTGCGGCCACCGACACCGCGGCCCGGTTCAACTGGTCGGCCAGATAGTAGTAGCCGCGCGGAAACCCGCCTGTGAGCTGACAGATCCCATCCGCCAAGGTCACTGATTTCTGATAGACATGAAGCTTTTCAAACGCGAACGCCATTCGGCAGGGTGCTAGCGAACCGTCAGCGTCGCGTCAAACGGGAACGGCCGAAAAGCGAACAGCGAAGGGCGAAAGTAGAAAGTAGAGAGGAGACCGAAAAGAGCCGCCTCTCGACGCCCACCACCTCACTGTCGAATGCCGGCCCTTGTCTCCTCTCTACTTTCTACTTTCGCTGTTCGACTTTCGATTGTTGTTACCCCTCTTTCCCTTCCTCACTCAAAATCGCCATCACATAGCCCCAGGTCGCTTCGATATCGGCGAGCACGACGTCGATCGGGCGCGTTCGCGGATCGCCCCGTCGCAACCGGTTGCACGCGCTCTGGACGAGCAGCCGACCGGCTTCGGCGGTCTGCTCAGACGTCGCGCCGCCCTGCTCGAGACGCGCCAGATAGTCGTGGATCACGGCGTATGCCAGAGGAGACACGCGCTGGCCCAGCGGGTCGAGCCCGGCGTACGGGGGGCGCGGCGCAATGCCTTCCCGCACCGCCGCGGAGCCCGGGACCTCGCGCTCGCTCCCCGTCCACGCGTCCGAGGCGTCGCCGCCATCATCGGCGAACAGCCACTCCATCGGCACCCGAAGCGCCACCGCCAGCCGGCGCACCACGTGGGGGTCCTTGGGACGGACCCCGCTGTTCTCCCACCGGCTCACGGTGTTGCGCTCCACGCCGACCGCGATCGCCAGGTCGCCCTGCGTCAGTCGCGCACCGGCTGGCGTCCGTACCCGCTGCCGTGCCTCACGTACCCGGTCGCCAAACACCGTCACGCTACTCCCCGGCCGATCACCGCGTGTCGTGCCACCGCCACTATTGGACTCCACCTATGTGACACCGGTCCACGCACGTGCCGTCACGTGCACCGGAACCTACCCTCGACGTCCCGTCAATCACTCTCGTCGTCCGAGCGGCCAGGCGTGCGGTCGTCGTCGTCGTCGTCGTTGTCGTATTCGTCGTCGAGGTCCACGAGGTCATCGTCATCGTCGTCGTCATCGTCGTCATCGTCGTCGTCGAGATCGTCGTCCTCATCCTCGTCGTCCTCGTCGTCCTCATCGAGATCGTCGTCTTCGTCGTCTTCGTCGTCATCGAGGTCGTCGTTCAGATCGTCGGCGTCCTCGTCCTCCGGGTCGGCATCCGCAGGCCGCTGCGGAGGCAGGCCGGCGCGCCAGGCCGAGGCCCCACCGACCGCGTCGGCGGTCGATTCCCCGCGCACCCGTGCGGCCGCCGCGAATGCCAGCGTCTCTCCACGCCACGAGAGCGCGCCCGCGACACCCACGCCATCCGCCCGTGGCGCGCCAGTCGCCGGCGCGTCGAACAGGTCCGACATAGCAGAGCTCTCCGTCACAGAAAATGAATGATGATGGTATCGAGGATCGATAAGTACTTCGAGGAGCCGTCACGCACGGCGCATATTCGCTGGACGGGCGTCGCAGGACGGGCATCGCGGGTCGGCCTCACGCGTCCCACGGCCAGGAGCCGGTGGACGACGGGAGGCGGCGCGCTCATCTCTGCTTGGTGCGTATCACCGGACATGCGCAAAGATCCGGCCGTGATCGAGGGACGAGTTGGCGTGGTGGGGATAGGAGGTAACGCGTCAGATCGACGCCCGTTCTCGCTTGGCTTCCCGCGACAGTTTCTTGCGATCGTTCACGCTCAAATATCGCTTCCGCAGCCGGATCGACCGCGGTGTGACTTCGATCAACTCATCGTCTTCGATATACTCTAGCGCGCCCTCCAGCGTCAACTCCCGTGGCGGCTCGAGCTGGATGTTGTCATCGGTTGCCTTGGACCGCATGTTCGTCAGTTTCTTCTCTTTCGTGGGGTTGACGTCCATGTCCCCCGGACGGGAATTCTCGCCAATGATCATCCCCTCGTAGACCGGCGTCACAGGAGCCACGAACAGGGTCCCGCGCTCCGACAGGTTGGCCAACGCGAATGCGACGACCGTGCCAGCCTCCATAGAGACCAGCGTCCCCCGCGACCGCCCCGCCAGCGCGCCTGCCCACGGCCCGTAATCGAGAAACCGATGGTGGATGATCCCTGTTCCACGGGTATCGGTCAAGAATTCGGACCGGTAGCCGAACAGCCCCCGCGCGGGGATCCGATACAGGAGCCGCACGAGCCCCTGCCCCGGGTTCTTCATCTCCAACATCTCGGCCCGGCGTTGGCCGAGCTTCTCGATCACCGCGCCCAGGAACTCCTCGGGTACGTCGATCGATAGCTCCTCGTACGGCTCGAGCCGCTCGCCGCCCGCGCCTCGCTTCGTGATCACTCGCGGCCGCGACACCTGGAACTCGTACCCCTCGCGCCGCATCGTCTCCATCAATATCGACAGGTGCAGCTCGCCACGTCCCGAGACGGTCCACGTATCCGTGGAGTCGGTGTCCGACACCCGCAACGCCACGTTGCGCTCCAGCTCCCGGTACAGGCGCTCCCGCACCTGCCGCGATGTCACGAACTTTCCCTCGCGACCCGCAAAGGGGGAGTTGTTCACCAGGAAATCCACCGAAATCGTCGGCTCTTCGACCGCGATCCCCTCCAACCGCTCGGCGTGCTCCAGATCCGTCAACGTTAGACCGATCTCGACCCCATCCAGCCCCGCGAGCGCGACGATCTCCCCCGCTTCAGCGGACTCGACCTCGACGCGTTCCAACCCCTCGAACAGATAGAGCTTCGTGACCCGCGAGCGCTCCGATGGCTGCGTCGGATCAAGGGGGAGCAGTGCCACCTGGTCGCCGACGTGCGCCGTGCCCCGCTCGATGCGCCCGATCGCAAGCCGGCCAAGATATGGCGAGTGGTCGATCGTGGACACCAACATCTGGAACGGCTCCGCCTCGTTGCCCGTCGGCGCCGGCACGTGCCGTATGATCGCATCGAAGAGGGGCGCCAGATCGGTCGCCTCCACGTCCATATCCATCGTGGCCACCCCTTCGCGCGCCGACGCGTACACGACCGGTGCGTTGAGTTGCGCCTCATCGGCCTCGAGCTCGATGAAGAGATCTAGCACTTCATCGTGGACCCGCAACGGGTCTGCGCCTGGGCGGTCGATCTTGTTGATCACGACAATGGGCGTCCGGCCAAGCGCGAGCGCTTTGCGGAGCACGAACCGCGTTTGCGGCATCGGACCATCGAACGCATCGACGACTAGCAACACGCCGTGGACCATCCGCAGGATCCGCTCGACCTCGCCGCCGAAGTCGGCATGGCCCGGCGTATCCACAATATTGATCTTCGTCCCGTGCCAGTGCACCGACGTATTCTTGGCCAGGATCGTGATGCCGCGTTCCCGTTCGAGCGGATTGGAATCCATGACCCGGTCTTCAACGATCTGGTTTTCACGGAATGCCCCGGCCTGACGCAGCATCTTGTCCACCAGGGTCGTTTTGCCGTGGTCGACGTGGGCGATGATGGCGATATTGCGAATGGGGCGGTTCATAGTCAGGGCACAAAAAAGGGTGCGCAGGGTACCAGATTCGTGGCTGGGGTGCCCTGACGGGCTCCCGTAAGGCCGCTCAGCGCGGCTGGCCGATCCGAATGGCGGCGGTCGCGATCCGAACTTCAATAAGAAATGCCAGGAACGCTACCGTCAACGCAATCATGGCGGCGACAAATAGGATAGCAATGACGGCCGACAGCTCCACGGCGAGAAAAGCGTTGGCGAACAGGGATACCACGACGAGAGCGATCAGAAGCGCGGATACGGCGCACATGGTAATGGCCGAGCTTATGTAACGTGCTCGCCGCGCCAACACTCGCAGCCGTTCGTCCAGATCGGCCACACGTTGCGCCTCTTTCTCAATCTGTTCCTCCATCGCACGCGCGCGATCGACGATGCGTGCCAGTCGGTTGGTCAGTACGCCCAACATGACACCGACGCCGGAGATCAAAAACACCGGCGCGAGCGACGACTGAATGACATGCGCGACGTCCATGGCGATATCATGCCAGAGGCGCGCAGCAAGTATGCGAGTGCTAAAGACGCTCGAAAAAGCCCATCGGCACCTGGCATTTGAGCTCTAAGGTGCGCCGTCGGCGCACAGAACCGGTCCGGGGATGAGCTCGCAGCGCACTTGCACCGTCACGATGCAACGAAAATGGATTAGCTTGCTTTGAACGCGACTGGGGCAGCACCGCGCCGGGGACGAACGACCACCGTGCCGGCAAGCTTGTCGTGCCAGCCCTGCTTGCGCGCATCGATGCCGACCCAGATAAGGCCGAGACCGAAGGGAATGAGGGAAACGTAATATCCGAAATACCGCCCAATGAACTGTCCGGTGGTCGGCCTCTTGCCTGTTTCGGCATCGACGATGGTCGCTGAAATAGCCATTTTCCCCGGCGTCGCCTGTCGGGCGGCCCAGAAGATGATGACGACCAGGGCGGTCACGATCGTCTCAAGAACCAGGCCTTCCACGTCTGTGCCGATGAACATGATCGGCAGCAGAACGATCGAGCTTAGCGCTGAGTCGATAATGAACGCCCAGACGCGCAGCCAGAAACCGACATATTCGAGTGCGGGACTGTCCACGGCCGAGTCCTTAAGAGGGGATCGCCTGCATAATGGTAGCGGAAGTCACCCCACCGGTGCTGTCACGGCAGGCCCTAAACCCCGGCCGTGGCGACTCTCGAGAGGATACCCCCATCGTGTATGCGATTCTGGATGATGCGGCGCGCCGGGCGCGCGCCTACCTCAATGGCCTCAGTGAGCGCCCGGTGGCACCGCGCGCTGCCGCTGTCGCGGCGTTGCGGCAACTTGACGAAGCGCTCCCCGCAGGCCCAAGCGATTGGGCCGACACCCTCGGGCTCCTTGATCGGGTGGTCTCCCCTGCAACACTTGCGACCGCAGGCGGCAGGTTCTTCGGCTTTGTGATTGGCGGTGCGCTTCCGGGAACACTCGCGGCAAATTGGCTGGCTGGGGCTTGGGACCAGAACGCCGGGCTTTTCGCTGCCACGCTCGGGGTTTCCTACCTCGAAGTTGTGGCGCTGCGCTGGCTCGTAGATCTCTTTGAGCTTCCGGCCGGCAGCGGCGGCGCATTCACAACCGGCGCCACGGTTGCGAACTTCACGGCGCTCGCCGCTGCGAGAAACGGTGTTCTTGCGCGCGTGGGCTGGGACGTCGAGGCACAGGGGCTCTTCGGCGCGCCGCCGATCACCGTGATCACCGGCGAGGAGGCGCATCCGACGCTCTTGAAGTCGTTGGGCATGCTCGGCCTGGGGCGCGCACGAATCGTGCGAGTGCCCGTGGATGGCGCGGGGCGCATGCAAGCTGATGCGCTGCCGGCGATTAAGGGACCCACCATCCTGTGCCTGCAGGCGGG
>PMAE01000019.1 GCA_003152485.1 Gemmatimonadota bacterium
GACAGGTCGTTGCGGAGCAGGTCGACGATCATGAGGTTCTCGGCCCGATCTTTCTCGCTCTCGGTGAGCGCGCGCCCCAAGTGGGCGTCGTGCTCGGGCCCAATGCCGCGCGGGGTAGTGCCTTTGATGGGGCGGGTTTCGACGGTGCCGTCCGCGCTGACCTGGATAAATCGTTCGGGCGAGGCACTGACGACCGCGAGACCGGGCGCTTCGAAATACGCCGCGAAGGGCGCGGGATTGATCGTGCGCAGCCTGCGATAGAGCGACCATGGGTCGCCGTCGTATGAGGCCTCCAGTCGCTGAGACAGATTCGCCTGGAAGATGTCGCCCGCGAAGATGTACTCGNNAGGCGTGAGCCGCGCGCGCGGCGGGATCGGACGTCGGGAAGCCGGTGCTGATCAGCCACGCCCGGCGCTGCTGGTGGTCCCACGCGATGACCCAGTCGTACAGTCCGAGGACGACATCGGGGATGTCCAGGTCGTCGTAGCGGGGGTGAGGTAACCGCTCGAGCATCGCGCCATAGTCGTAGCCGATATAACCCGCCGCGCCGCCCTGAAAGGGTGGAAGATCGGGGACCGCGTCGTTCGTGAACGGCGCGAGGAGCGCGCGCACGGTCAGCAGCGGATCGTCAGGCATCGACGTCGGCGTCCGGGATCCCGACGAGCGGAGCGTGGTGCGTCCATCCTTCGCGGTGACGACGCGCGATGGGTCGGCGGTCACGAACGAATAGCGGCCGAGTCGTTGCGGGTCGGTCGCGCTGTCGAGGAAGAGTGGGTAGGGAAGGTCGCGGACCCGCGCGACGACATCGAGGGGGTCGGGCGCGGGGGTGATCTCCTCGACGTACGGTACGGCCGCCGGTGTCATGCGGAGGACGATCCGTCACCATCGGCGGTCGGCCGGTCCGATGCGCGCGCGCGACGCGCGGTCACGCGCAGGTGGTCCGAGCGCGCGTCGTCGGGCGGCGTCAGATATCCCCAGGAGAGCGACCCTTCCTGCCGATAGGTCTTGCCCAGCGTGATCGCGATCTTAGCTTTGGCGAGCTCCTTTCCGAGGTAGAACGCGTGGGTCGCTTCGGTCACGCCGAGCTGATCGAACATCGCTTGGATGTCGGTGCCGCGGACGATGCGGTCGCTATTCAGGACCGTGATGGTGTCGCGGTCGGTGAAAATGCGGTAGTTCGCATCGGTGATCGATGCCTGCAGCGCACGGAGCTCGGCCTCCGAGTAGGCGAGGATCCGCGGGTCCTTGATCGTCACGAGGCGGTCGTCGATGTGCTTGGGTAATTGGCGCTGCGTGACCGCGTAGTGCATGAGGCGGCGCGCGACATCGATCTCGCGGACTGCGCCACGCGCCCAGGGGATGACTTCCGTGGTGAGGACGGCGCGGACGCCAAGCTCCTGGCAGAGCGCGATCAGTATTGCGTTGACGCCGGTCGAGTCGGCGGCCGTCAATTCGGTGATATTGCCGATGCCCATCAGCAACTGCGCCTCCGGGTAGCGTCGATGTACGGTCGCGTACCGCTCGAGGGAGGCGGCAAACCCGAAACCAATCGGCTCGATCACTGGATCGATGAAGTACGAGACGCCCCACTGCTCGAGCGCGGCGAGCGTGGGATCGAGTGACTCGAGGCCGGCGCCAACGTCGGGGATGACGACGACGCGCGTGTCGGTGCCGGCCAACTCCCGGGCGGCGTCGATGTTGGAGCCGTTGATGCTGAAGACGAGGCGAGCGCCGGCGGCGACGGCGACGTGGATCTCGGCAGGCTCGAACGAATCGACGCTGACCCGGAGGCCGGCGTCGACGAGCTCACGGACGACATCGCCGAGCTCCAGGAACGCGCGCCCGGGAGTACATCCAATGTCGATGACGTCGGCACCGGCAACGTGGTATTCGTCCGCGGCGCGCCGGATTTCGGCGCGCGTCAAGCGCGGCGCGTTATTGATCTCGGCGACGATCTCGATGTCCCACGCGCCATAGTCGGGCGCGCGAGCAGCGCGCCCGAAATACTCCGGGATCTCGCGAAGGTCTTTCGGGCCTCGGACGACATCGGCGGCCGGCCCGGCCTTGTCTCGCAGGGCCGCGAGGTCACCCTCGCACAGGCCGGGGATCATGACCAGATCGACCCCGGCGGGTATCTCGAGAAATCGGGCGATCCAGGGCGTGGTCATCAGCGCCGCGACGGTGATCTTGAGCGGCGTGACCGTGTAGGCAAAGTCGGGCGTCATGTCGGCGAGCGTGGCGCGAAGTGCCGGCTCGGCCAATCGGCCGGTGACGAACTGCACGTGGTGCGGCGTTGTCGGCCCGGATGGGTTCGATTCGGCGGCCGGCGTCACTCAGTGCTCACGCGGGGAGGGCCGGCCGCGG
This sequence comes from Gemmatimonadota bacterium, assembly GCA_003152485.1. GTDB lineage: Bacteria > Gemmatimonadota > Gemmatimonadetes > Gemmatimonadales > Gemmatimonadaceae > Palsa-1248. The sequence continues at coordinate 2,365 of PMAE01000019.1, forward strand.
CCGCGCCGCCGAGGGAACCGGGTGGCGGGCCGGGCGTCGGCGGAGTGTGGACCGTTACCGGCGATCGCCGCTTTGCACGAACTTCTTGGGATTCCCCTCGAGGGCCGCGCCCGCGGGCGGTCGCCAGAGGACCGTGTCTTCGATCTGGCGGGCGAGATCGAAGTCTTTGTCCGTGATGCCGCCGGCGCTATGCGTTTGCAGCTTGACGCCGACGCGGGCCCAGGTGACGCTCAGATCGGGATGGTGGTTGGCGGCTTCGGCGACGAACGCGATGGCGTTGACCAGCATGAGAGTGACGGGCCACCCGTCCGTCTTGTAGTACCGGCGAATCCACCCATCTTCGTAGTACCAGCCGGAGAGGGCGGCCAGCTTCGCCGCGATCTCGTCGTCGGTGTAGGTGCGTTCGTGTTTGGGCATCGGTCGGTGGTCGGTAGTTACCCCATTACAACGCCGCCATTTACAAAGATAGTCTGGCCAGTCAGAAAGGCGGCAGCGGGCGAGGCGAGGTACACCGCCGCGGCGGCGACATCCTCGGGGGTACCCCACCGCTGCAGGGGGGCGGATTCGGCGACCGCGCGACGACGCTCGGGATCGAGACCAGCGCTGAACGCCGTTTCGATCCAGCCGGGCGCCAGGATATTGACCCGGACCCGCGGGGCGACGGAGCGGGCAAGTGATTTGCTGAAGGCGAGCACACCACCTTTGACGGCCGCGAACATCTGCGGATTGCGGCCCGCCATGCCGGTGAGGACGTGGTCCCAGCTCACGTTGATGATCACTCCGCCGCGGTCCTCCTGCGCGGCCATCAGCTCCGCGGCGGCCCATGAGGCGATGATCGTCCCGCGGAGGTCGACGGCCAGCAGGCGATCGAGCTTGTCGGCGAGCGATAGGTGGGCGTCGTCCCCGGTGAGGATATCGGCGCCGGCGTTGTTGATCCACGCGTCGATGCGTCCGAATGTCGTGCGCGCGCCCCGCGTCACCGCGTCCAAGGCCTGATCGAGCCGCTGGTGATCGGCCAGGTCGAGATGGAAGACGGCGGCCCGGCGCCCGACGGCGGCGATCAGGCGCGCCGTCTCGCGGGCCCCGGCCTCGTGGTGTGCGTATGTGAGGGCCACGTCCGCTCCGGCGTGCGCACTCGCGATGGCGATCGCGCGGCCGATGCCGCTCGATCCTCCGGTCACGAGTACGGTCAGTCCGGCGAGGGCCGTGCTACGGGGGCTCGTCTGCGGGCGGCGGTCGGGACCTGCCGCAGGTGGTGTCGAGTCAGTCAGAGGGGGGCGAGAGCGGAGGAGGGGGAGGGAGAACGGAGAACCCAGAGGAACGACGATGTCGGAGAACACCGGATGCGCGGGCGCGGCGAGTGAGGCGAGGTAAGTTATTGATCGATGCGACTACTGGTGAGTGTGACCGGCCCCGCGGAAGTCAGGGCGGCAATCGAGGGCGGCGCGGACATCATCGACGCGAAAGACGCGAGTCGCGGGGCGCTGGGCGCGGTCACGGCGTCTGTAATGCGTGACATCGTGGCGGCCGTTGGCGGGGACCGGCCGGTGAGCGTGGCTCTGGGCGATGTGGGCGACGCGCAATTCGACGACCTGGGCCTCGGTGCAGCCGGAAACGCGGATTTCGAGGCTCTGCTCCGTGGCGATTCCGGCGCGCGGGACGCCGACGTCGGTGCGGCGGACTCATCGGTAACGAGACTCGGAGCGGGGTCGCCGAGCCGGGGTGTGTCGTTCGTCAAACTCGGGTTCGCGGCGGGCGTGGATGGGCGCCGGGCGGCAGCCTGCGTGCGTTCGGTGGTGGCCGGCCTCGCCGGAACCGGCACGTCGGTGGTGCTGGCCGCCTATGCCGACGCAGGGTCCGACAGGCTCGGACGGACGCGGGTCGTCGAGATTGCGGCGCGCTGTGAGGTCGCGGGTGTGCTCCTCGATACACTCGACAAACAGCGGAGCCAAACGTTGTTCACCTTGTTGGGACCCGTTGCGGTGGCCGACTGGGTAGTATCGGCCCATCAGGCGGGGCTCACCGTCGCGCTCGCCGGTTCGCTGGGCGTGAGCGAGATCGCGGTGGCGCGCGACATCGGTGCCGACGTGGTCGGGGTCCGGGGCGCTGCGTGCGAGGGCGGGCGGCTCGGGCGGGTGTCCGTCGAGCGGGTCCGTGACCTGGCCGCGCAAATGGCGGTGAGCCCGAGCGAGTCCCTTAGGAGCCCAGCACTTCAGCGGTCGCCTCGACCAACCCCGGGCTCGGAGTCGGCTCGAGTATGATCGGCCACGCGATCGTCGGCATGAACAGCGGACGCACGAACACACTGACCGGGCGCGCGTAGGGTGTGATGCGCCAGACGATCTCCCGCCGATGGTGGCGGGTGGTCGAATCCGCGACGCGTCTGACCGTGACGCGGTGGGCAAAGGGATCGACCAACCAATGCTCCTCGACGGCGATGTTGCGGAGCCGGGATGCGGCAGTGACCGTCGCCGTCGCCGAGGCGCGGACGGGTAGCACGTCGATGGCCAACCGTAGCGACGTGATCGTCGTCCGTCGGCCGTCCAGCGTAGGCGCTGGGTCGATCACGTAGATGTCGGGGTAGCCGATGCGCGCGTCGTCGGCGTCCACGCCGTCGATCACGCGCGGCGCCACGAGCAGCGAGTACGGGTCCGCGTATTGGCGGACATACCGGTACAGGGCGGTCACGAGCCGAACGATCGTCTCTTCCCGCCACCATTCCGGGAGGAGCTTGGGACGTGACGGCGCGATCGCGGGCGCGCGGTCGGTGTCAGGCGCCGGGCGCACACCCTCCCCGGGCGCGGTGGCGTCCGCATTAGGCTCGTCCGCGTGGCGACGGCGTGGGTCGTGCGCATCGATTGCGCGCCGGGCGCCGATCAACGCCGGATGGGACTCGAACAGATCCAGCAATCGACTGGCGGTGCCACTGGGCCGCTTCTGGTCTTGCTCCCAGCCGCGGACCGCCTGCGCGCTGACATTGAGCTCGTGCGCGAGCGCTGCCTGTGACAGATGGAGCGTGTGTCTCAGGTCGCGGAGACGCTGTGCGGTCCAGAGCGGCGCGCTGGGGGGCGGAGAGGACATACACTGATTCCGGAAACGCTTGGAGTCACCTACTGCACGGTGGTAGTGCCACCCGGGAACTGGTCCGCGAACGCTCGGGCACGGGTGAGCCCCGGGCGTCATCGCCGCGCGCCGTCCCTCATCTTCGAAACGCGAGACGATTCCGTGCCGCGCATGGTAGGCTCGACGGGTGGCGCTCTCGATGCGCGGCGCTCTCGATGCTCCCTTTGAGATCCGCGCCTCGCGCTAGTCGGGTCGATCGCGGTCGGCCGAGGAGATCGCGAGCGAGGCCACGACCACGGTCGCGTCGCTCGCGGTGCAGACCCGGACGATGGGAGCCGTGGCGTTCGCACCCGAGAGCGCGTGCGCAAAATGCGGGTCGGTGACCTCGCCCGGCGGTCCGACTGCGGGCTTGAGCAGTACCAGATACTTCGCGTGCAGACTGCTCGCGATCCACACGGCGATGCTATCACTCGTGACATCCCACGAATGGGGCAGCGGGTCGGCGCGGCGCAGCCATCGGTACGGCGCGAGCACCGGCACGAGGCCCCGGCCGAACGCGGTATCGAGATCGGCCGGATCCTCGACGACGCGGGCGGCTGGCACTCGGGCGGCAAGTATGTGCGCGTATTGATCCATCGCAAGCACCGCCATCCAATGAGCGGCATCGTCGCCGAGACGCAGGCGGCGATCCACCTCGCGCACGGCGTCCGCGAACAGTCCTCCGCCGGGCACGAGGACGATGCGTGCGTCGCGTCGGAGTCGCCCGAGCTCGCGTGCCGCGCGGTCGAGTGTCGCGAGGTCGCGCATCAATGCACCGCCCACCTTGAGCACGACGTCGATCATGACGCCGCCGTGCGCGTCGNNAGGCCAGCAGAAGCGCGACCGCGCTCGCGGGCGCCGCGCGAGCCGCGTCGGCGCCGAAATCGTCGGCAAGCCACCGCACGGTCAGACCCGCGCGCTCCGCCGCGGCGGCCGCTAAAAAATCACCCGTTCCTGTGACGACGGCCGTCGCGATCGTCGGGTGTCGCGCCCGCACGCGCGAGATGGCGGTCGCCGTCCGCTCGATCTGGGCCGCGGCCACCGCGTCAGCGATGCGATCCAGCGCCGCGGCATCGACCATCTCACGATCCCCGCACACGACGCGCGCGAGACGTTCGCCCGCGAAGACGCGTGTGGCCGGGCGCCCATCGGGGGTCGCCGTCGTGTACGCGTCGGCGGCGAGCGTGCCGCGCCACAGATGCACGTCGCCCGCGACGGCGAAGCCTTCCGCGCTCACGCCGGCGTATCCGTCGCCGAGCGGAACGGTCTGGGTGATCACTTCCACAGGCGTACGGACTGCGCCCAGGTAGAGCAGCTCGCCGGAGGCGAGTCGATCGGGGTCGGTCCAACCGGTCGCCGTGACTGTGCCGCCGACGATGGGAATGATATCGGTCGTCGTGGTCCCGACGTCCACGAGGATGGCGTCACCGATCAACCGCGACACGGCGCGCGCCGTGGCGGCCCAATTGGCCGCCGCGACGTCGAGCGGCGCGATCCGCGCGGCGGCCGGCGACAGAAACTCGCCTCGCACCGAATAGACGTGGATCGCGGCCCCCGGAAACGCGGCGGTCACGGCGTCGAGCACGAACGCGACCCCCTCGCGTTTAGTGCGAAAGAACTGCGACAGCTCGGCGGTCATCGTGAGCGCGTGGATGTCGCCGGCGCAGCCGCCGACCTGCACGGCGAGCGCGCCGAGGAGGCCCGGGAGTGCTGCCGGGCCCCGCTGGATCTCGTACGCGCGCACGGCGGCAGCGACCGGTGGACGTCCCGGTCCGGCGACGCGCGCGACTTTGGTATTCGCGCCGCCAACGTCCCACCCAATCACGCCGACGGTAGGCATATTGGACGGGTGCGTGTCATTGGCGTCATCGATCTCAAAGCCGGGAAAGCCGTCCATGCGCGAGGCGGGTGGCGAGACGCGTACGAACCCGTGCGAAGCCCGCTCGTATCACCGGAGCAGGTGGGGGACGCGGCCGCGTTGGCGTGTGCATACCGCGACCGGATCGGGCTCACGGAAATATATGTCGCCGATCTGGACGCAATCACCGGTGACACGGCCGCGCCGCAGGACCTCCGCGGGGTGCTCGCGGCGGGACTGCCCGTGCTGGTGGATGCGGGAACCTCGACCGTCGGCGCGGCGCAGCGCGTGCGCGACCAGGGCGTTGCGCGCGTGGTGGTCGGGCTCGAGACACTCGCATCGTTCGAGGATCTGGCGGCCATCGTCCGCGAGATTGGCGCGCCCCATGTCGTCTTCAGTCTCGACGTCCGCGAGGGTCGTTCGGTGACGCGGCCGGGAGCACCGTTCGAGCGCGACGCGCCAGTCCTGCTGGCGCGTCGGGCAGTGGCCGCCGGCATCGATGCGGTGCTCGTCCTCGACCTCGGTCGTGTCGGCCAGTCGGGCGGTCCGGACGTCGATCTCCTGCGCTCCATCCGTGGGGAACTGACGCACTGCGAGCTGCTCGCTGGCGGCGGGGTTCGCGGCGCCGCCGACCTGGCGCAACTCAGAGACGCGGGCTGTGACGGAGTGTTGATCGGAACGGCTCTCCACACCGGCCTCGACCTCACGAATCTCCAGTGACGCCCGACCGCGACGGCACCGCGACGGCGGCGCCACACGCCGCGATGCCGGTTTCGTGTCACGCGGGGTATTGGACTCATCGGAGTGCCGTGATTGCCGGACCGCATCGCGCGATCTAGTGCGGCGGGCGGCGATTCGGCGTGGATCGAGTGGTGCCGCTCCGGCCGGGGCGACGGTTCGGCTGCGCCGGTCTCGACCTCGTTACGGGTGACCGGGGGCATGCCGATCGTGTGATCTACGTTGCGCTCGGGATGTGGTAATCGGGCGGTCAGCGGAGCCCGTTGCGTTTTGGGAATTCGTACGGTCGGGATATAGAGAGTCCCCGAGCAGGATCGAGGCGCGAATGGCGCACGACCGGCGCACGACCGGCGTACGAACGGCGTACGAACGAGGCACGAACGGATCCCTCCGAGGTGTGACAGCACGAAACCTGCGTTTCGCCGGAGCTTCAACGGTGTGTCGACCGGCAGGTACACGAGAGGACGCCATGAAGTGGATCGTGGGACTACCAAAGTTCGGAATTGGTGCGCTGATGGCCGTCCTCGCGGCCACACTCGGTGTGGGGCGGCCGGCGGCCGGCCAGGCGGTTCGCCTTGGCGTCCTCATGGATCGTCCGCGACAACTGTTGGAGGCGGCCTGGACGGATGATGCGCGACAGGTCGAGCGGGCGTACTGCGTCACCGATTGGTCGTATGGTGTGTACCACGTCTCACGTGTCGCACCGATCCAGGACGACACCGTGTTCCGGGTCTTTCAGATCCGCGACGCCGACGTGAGCAACGCGGGCCCGTCGGCGGTGGACTTCGATTGTCCGGACGGGATGCCGGAGCTCCACATCCATACGCCGACGACCTGCATGGGCGATGACGTGACGACGTGTGCGAGCGGCGGACTGAACGCGTATAGCTGCCAGCCGAGTCGAGGCGACCTGGAGAAGCTCGTCCGACGCCGCGATCCGTTTGCGGTATTGCAGTGCGACTTGCACGCGTTTCGGTTCTACTACGCGTCGGAGTACGGACCGCCCAATGTCGTGGCCAGTGGGGTGGGCGCACGCCAACGTGTCGGCAACCTGACGCCGGCGATGCGCTACGACGAGCCCATGTCGAAACCCGCCGCCGATCCGGGAAGTGGGTCGCGGGCGACGCCGTAGGAGGCTAAGGGCTCGCCGCTGGCGGTCAGCGATGGGGGAGTGCACTGGGGGCTGGTTACGGGGCGCCGTAGCCGGCCCCTTCTCCTTGGGATCGGCGAGCTGGCGATCTCGACGCCGGGCCGGCGACTACCGGCACTGTCTCACGCTCGGTAGCTTGCGGGCAGTTGGTGGTGGCTGGCCGTTGACGCGATCGCTACGATCGGGCGGGACGGTTGGCGGCGTGGCGCAGCCACGGAGGGGTCATGGGCAGCGACAGGTCAGCTCGATACCCAGATGGTGGCGACACCGGCACTGATCGGGCGCCGCGCGACGGCGGCGGACGAGCGGACACAGGGGTAGGACGGCGCGGATTTTTGCGCGCGGGTGTCCTTGCGGCCGCGGGATTGGCGTTCGGGCGACCATTGCTCGGTGAATCCGCAGCCGATGTTGTCCGGATGGTCGGCGCGCGGGGCCCCGATGATGAGATGACTGACGCGGTCCGTGAGGTGTTGAAGGCGAAGTTCGGAGACCGCCGTATCCAAACTGGGCACGTCCAACTCGACATCCCGACCGATGCACCGGATGGGCGGGCCGTACCCACGATCCTCGACATCGATCTGCCGATCACGCCGAACTCGTACGTCGCGACCTACCATCTCCTGGTCGATCATAACCCCGACATATACCTGGCCGCGTACCACCTGACCGCGGGCAGCGGTGAAGGGCCGATCGAGACTCGCATCAAGATGCGACGGACGGGCTACGTGCGCGCGATCGCGGAGATGAATACCGGCGAGTTGTGGTCGGCGGCCGTCAAAGTATTCGTCGGCCTCAACGGATGCGGCTGAGCCCGGGGAGCGCCACCATGCCATCCATGCATCACGACAGCTCGCGCGACGCGCCAACTCTGACATTTACGATGCCGGCTGGCGCGCCGTCGTCCGTGGGAGAGGCGAAGATTCTCCTGCCACTGTCGGTCGCGCGCGATGCCGTCATCGACGTCCGCGCGCTACTCGTCCATCCGATGGACACCGGATTCTTTCGCGACGCCGAGGGCAATCCGATTCCTGCGTATTTCGTGAACGCGGTGACGGTCACGTACGGTGGCGAGCAGGTGGCGCGCTTCGAGTGGACCTCGGGGATCAGCCGCGATCCATTCGTGCGGTTCCCGTTGCGCGCGTCGCGGGAAGCCCAGGTCCAAGTCGTGTGGAAGGACAACAAGGGCGGCGTGTACCAGCAAGCGGTGGACGTGAAATTCGCGTGATCGCGCGGGGGAGGGGCGGGTCGGCGTTGCTGGTGGGGACTCTCATTAGCGCCGCAACCCTCGCACCGTATTCCACCGCGCCCTATCGCGCCGTCCGGCTGGCCGACGGAGTGTTCGTGGTCCCAGGGGACACGGGCCGGGGATCTGAAGGGCGGCCCAACGCCGGATTCGTGGTCACCGACAGCGGGGTCGTGGTGATCGAAGCCCTGGCGAGTCCCTTGGAGGCCCGGCAACTGCTCGCGACGATCCGGACCGTGACGCCGGCGCGGGTGCGGTGGCTGGTGCTCACGCATCATCATCCCGACCACATGATGGGCGCGATCGTGTTCACGCGCGCGGGCGCGGCAGTCATCGCGCATCCCGACCGTACGATGGTGACCCGGGAGAACGGCGATGATGGCTTGCTGGCCGACTGGGATCGCGTGATCGGCCTGCACGAGCTGCAGGGCTTCGCGTTCGCCGACACGCCGACGGTGCCGATCACGCATGACACGACCCTCGTGATTGGCCAGCGCACCATCATGCTGTACCATCCGCCGGGCGCGGCGCACACGGCGGGCGACCTCGCGGTGTGGCTCCCCGAATCACGCGTGTTGTTCGCGGGTGATCTGGTCGTGGAGGACGGGGTCACGATGGTGGTCGACGGAAATTCCGGGGTCCTCGTGACGGCGCTCGCGCACCTCGACAGCCTGGGCGCGGCGATCGTGGTACCGGGACACGGCCGGATCGACAGCGACCCCCGATCGCAGCTCGCCGCAACCGAACGGTACATCGACACCGTGCGGACCGCGATGCGCGCGGCCGTCCAGCGCGGCACGCCGCTGACCCGCATCCTTCGCCAGATGCCGCCGCCGGACAGCGGACGCCCGGTATCACTCGCGTCGCGTCGGCAGCGCAACGCGCAGCGTGTGTACTTGGAGATGGAACGGGCGCTCATGGGAATGGGCGCGGAGTCGCCGGGCAGCGGCGGGAGCGCCGGCCCGCATGTGTCGGGGATGGCGTTCGCGACGACCGCACCGATGCCGCCGCCGGCGACGCGTGACGCACCGGCGGCCCTCACCACCGGCGACACACGATCATGGGCCACCGAGGCGCGGCGGACGACGGATCATCGCATCGCCGCCGCGAATCGCCACATGCTCATCTCCACGGACTCGCTGGCGGTGCTCGTGCCGCGCGGGGCCGTCACGATCATCGACGCGCGATCGGATGTCTCCCTCTACCTCAAGTCCCACATCCCAGGGGCGGCGTACATCAATTCGGAGTCGCTGCGCTCGATGGCGGGAGGTGTGCCAAACCTCCTCATGCCGTCGGAGAGCTACCTCGCCCTGTTCACTCGTCTCGGCATCCGGCGGGACCGGCCCGTCGCGATCTACAGCGCGGGCGAGACCCGGGACATCGACGCCACGTATCTCTCGTGGATTCTCTCGGGGTTTGGCGCACCGTCGGTCGCCCTACTCAACGGAGGATTCAGTAAGTGGGAGCTGGAGTCGCGGCCGACCGTCCAGGCCTATCCCGAGGCGGTCGCCGGGACATTCACGAGCCGATCGTTCGCCCCGGACCGTGCGACGTTGGACGATGTGCGTGCGTATCTGCGCCAACACGAGGCGTCCGACAGCCGTGGGACGGGCGCGACCGTACTCGTCGATGCGCGACCGCCCGATCAGTACGCGGGGTCCGCTGGCGTGCAGATGCGACATGGCCACATCCCGGGCGCGATCAGCCATCCGTGGGGCGTGGACATGAATGACGGGTTGGCCCACACGTTCAAGGCCCTCGATGACATCCGCGCGGCCTACGTCGCGCAAGGCTTGACGCCTGACAAGCACATCATCGCGTACTGCAACGGCGGCCTCGAGTCGAGCCATCTCTATTTCGTGCTGCACGATCTGCTGGGATATCCGAACGTTCAAGTATATGACGGATCGTGGACCGAGTATTCCGCGCACGCGGATCTGCCGCTGACCATGGGCGCGACGCCGTAGGCGCGACGCCGTAGGCGGGACCACGGCGTTAGATTCGAGCGTGCGCTCCTACCGACTCATCGCCGGTGTCGTGCTCGGCTTGGCATTCGTCGGCTACTTGCTCTGGTCGACATTGGCGGCGCAAGCGGCCGAGTGCCACGTCTGCGTCGCGTTCGGCCCGGGCCGCAACTGTGCGACCGCGTCGGCGATCACCGATAAAGACGCGCTCCGGTCGGCGCAATCCACGGCATGTGGTACGCTGGCGCACGGCATGAACGACGCGATCGCCTGCGAGAATCGCCCGGCGGTCAGCGAGGAGTGTAAGGACAAGGGGCGGTAGGGCTCCCGTCGGTTCGCTACCGCCCGGGACGGGAGGACTCCCGCTCCTCGCCTCAGTGGCTGCGTGACCGGCGTGCACAGCGCGCGGCGCCCGCGGTCACCGCACGACTACGGTCGCGGGGTGGTGAATGGCGCCGTCGCCCGCGCGGATGGCGGCGTCGAGCGAATCCACGTCCCACGCCGCGATTACGACGCGATCGCGTCCGCTGGCAAAGGTCGTGAGGTCGTGAGGCGAGAGTCCGGGCTCCTTCAGCGCGTGGCCGTCGGGGCCGGCCCGATACGGGTGGGTGTGCCACGCGCCGACCATGTTGGGCACGGCGTCGCATGACCCGGTCACCGCGAACTGAAACTGTTTGAGGTCGCGGGCCTGCGCCCAGGACGTCACCCACACGGTGTCCCCAGTGGCACGCCCGACCAGACAACCCAAGTATTCGCGCTGAGTCGGGGGCCCGGTGCCGAGCATTTGCGTCAGCGTGTTCGTCTCGGCTAACTCGTTCCAGTGTTTGTTGAAGCGGAGAAAGATCGCGTTGATCGAGTCGCGGACCTCGGGGGCCAACACGAGCACACCGGGCGATGTCCCGAGTGGCGTCGCCGCAACCCCGGCCGTGGCGACGAGCGAGAGCGCCAGCGTGGTGACCGCCGCGACCCGCAGGGCGGCGATGCGCCCGCGATGAGCGACTCTCGGAATGGGCACGACGCGAGCTAGCGAGTCTCGCTCGGCTCGTCCGCGGCGGTAACTCGCGGTCCGTCGATCTCTTCGCGGTAGGTGGCGGATTGTCCGAAGTTCTCCTCCACCTCCACTTCGATCGCCGTCGCGTGGACGGACGCGGGAAGGTCCGCGCGTATGCGCTTGGTCAGGTATTGGGCGAGCATCTCGACCGTCGTATTCTGGATGTTGAGCAGCGCGCAGTCGGACCGGGGGAAGACGTATCGACGTTTCCCTTGATAGGCGACCGCGACCGATTCGCCGTCTACGTCCACCGAGAGCTTGGGGTTGGTGAGCGGCAGCAGCACCTTGTGGTCGATCTCATCGCACACCCCCTTCGTCAATCGCTTCAACACTGAGAAGTCGAGCACGTACCAACTCTCGGAGTCGATGGCGCCTTCGATGGCGACGCCGACGCGATAGTTGTGACCGTGCAGGGATTCGCAGCGGTGCCCGGCGAACGTGATAAAATGCGCCGACGAAAAGACGAGGTAGTCCTTCGTCACATGGACGCGGAAATCACTGCGCGGGGTCATGGTAGCAAGTTAGGGGGCGGTGGTCGGCGCCAGGTAGTCGGCGTCGCCTACCGCCATCCGCCGGCGAGCAGGAACGCGAACAGCGTGGCGGCCGTCAGGTCGGCCGTGGCGCCAGGATTCGCGGCGTTGTCCGGCATGCGAAGGCGCTGGTCGAGCGCGTCGATATGCGAGCGTCCCGCATCCGTGCGGACGCCGCCGATGGCGAGGATCGCCGCGGCTGCGCGAGTGACGCTCTCCGCTTCGGACGTCCCACGCTTGCGGGCGACGAGGGTATCCGGGGCCGCGGCCAGGAGGGTGAGATACGTCTCGATCGTCGCCGAGACCCAGGACAGGCCGTCGCTCCGCGCTCGGGCCAACGCCGGGATCCCCACATCGAACGTCGTGGTGAACCCCGTCGCGTACTCGCGTGCGATCGCGTCGCGATCCGCGGCGAGCGCCATCACGACCTGCAACGTGGCCGTGGGCTCATCGCGGACATCCTGGTCCGGCGCCCGACCCAGGCCGCCAGGCCGCGCGAGACGGATCGCGGCGTACACGTCGCGCGCATCCGCGACAGTCGTTGCCGCGAGCACCGTCTCGACGCCTTCGCGCAAGGCGCCCAGTGTCATGGACGCGTCGTCGCGCGCTCGGTCAGCGGCGGACTGATCCAATAGCGCCTCGATGGCCGCGCGCGCGAGCGGCGCAAAGAGGAGAATGATGCCGAGGTTGGTATTGGAGGGTGCCCAGCGCGCGGTGGCCTGCACGGCGACGAGCACCGTGGGCCCGATAGGTCGTTCGCCGGCGAGCGCCATCACCGGACCGATCGCGGCGGCGCTCGCGAGGAAATGCTCGTAGCGTGCGTCGTGAAAGTGCCGGCCGGGCGACACATTGCCGGGTTTCGGCGCGCGCACCTCCAAGAGGCATGCAAGCTGCGCCGCGGTGGCGACCGAGTCGGGGGACAACGAAGGGTAGCGGGTGACGGGTGGCAGTAAGTAGGCGGGGACTAGTCGTTGGCGGTGGGCAATTCGCGATCGGACGTGGATCGGTGGCGCATACGAACTGACGATGGGGCGTTGGACTACCCGCTCGCCGCGAGCCGGAGTACCTGATCCACGATGGCGGCGGCCACGTCGATGCCCGTGGCTTCATGGAGGCCGCGCCAGCCCGGGATCGCGTTCACCTCGAGGGCATAGACGGTGCCATCGTTTGCGGGTAGGAGGTCAACGCCCGCGTAGTCGGCGCCGACGGCGCGAGCCGCGCGCACGGCCATGTCCGTCCATGCGGGCGCCAACGTCAGCGGGCGCACCGCACCCCCGCGCGAGTAATTCGTGCGCCACTCGGGTCCGCCGTCCGCCGACCGCCGTTCCATCGCGCCGATCACGCGGTCGCCGACGACGAAGGCGCGGACATCGCGACCACCGTGATCGATCGTCCGCTGGAGGTAGTAGACGCCGCGGATGGCATCGAGGGTGCGGAACACCCGCCACGCGATCTCTTCGTCGTGCACCCGCACCATTCCGAGTCCCATCGAGCCGAACAACGGCTTGACGATCACATCACCCATGTCGCGGAACGCGGCCATCGCGTCCTCGCTGCGCTCGCACACCACCGTCTCCGGCGTGGCGAGTCCGGCCTGCTCGAGCAGCGCCGACGTGTAGAATTTGTCGACCGACCGCTCGATCGCACGCGGCGAGTTCATGACGCGAACGCCCGCATCCTCGAGCCAATGCAGCGCGTCCACGCGGTAGATGATCTGTTCGAGCGACCCGCTCGGGATGATGCGTGCGAGCACCGCATCGGCGTCGAGGGCGAAGGGGCGGTGGTCCGCCGCCGCACTGGGAGATGGCGGCGACTCGGTCGCCGCTCCCGGATCAGCGGCGGCCTGGGGCAGCCAGCGTGCAGCGCCGAGCCGCGCCACGAGGCTCTCGTAGGTCAGGAGCTGGGCGGTTGCCCCTCGAGCGACCAGTGCGCCGCAGAGCTGGTCCGTGTGCCAACCCTTGCGGGCACTCAGTATGGCAACGCGCATGGGAATGATGAGCCGCGCCGTGTCGCGCGGCTATCGCTCAGGTGCCGCGTGGCTGGTTTGCTGGCGCTAGCGCTGGTTCGTCTCGTCGCCGACGAACGCGGTGACGCCACCCGTGGCGAAGTTCGCGAGATCGCCCGCCACTTTCTTGAATCCATTGGTCGCGGTGCCTTTCTTGAGCGCATCCATCGACGGGAAGATGAGCTCAGCCTTCCGGTACAGCGTCGGGGCCGAGCCATCCAATCCGCCGGTGAACTTCACGAACTTCGCGCTCGTGTAGCCGATCTCCGTAGCGTTCGCGTAGAGCAGGGGGAGATGGGTCGCGGCATAGTAGCGCTCGAACGCGGCCGAATCTTTCGGCGGATTGTAGAGCACGACGACGTGAGCGGGCATGAGAGAAGGGAGCAAAGGGAAAGGAGCAAGGACGGTCGTGGGCCGAGAACGGCGTGGTGCTAATCGAACAGCGACGCCGTCAGCACATCCAGATTCAGTCGCCCGGCGTGAAAAGTCCGGCCACTGGAGGTGCTCGTGAGCCAGACTTCAGCGGGGCTGAAGAGGAGAGGGTCGATCTTGTAAAAGTCGTTGTTGTAGCGTTTGAACGTGTCGTAGAACGGTGTTCCATAGTCGCGTGACGCCTCGGCGGGCAACTTGGGGGCGAGTCGTGCAAGCTCGTCGTCATCCGCGTCGATCACGTAGTGGGCCTGGCCGCCGTACAGGATACAGTCGTTCGTCCGCCCGATGCCCCGCAGATCGTTCTTGGGGACGGGCGGGATCGGGGCGGTGCCGATGCCGCTCACGATGCGAGTGACGTCGAATCCAAGCGTGTCCATCTTGTGCAGGCCGGTCTCGAGGATACGGGCCACGATCTGCACGCCTCCCGCGATACTGGCCGTCGGCGCCACGAGGAACGTGAGCTGGGCCGGCGTGAGTCGCGCCCGGTCGGCGACCCACGCGGCCACGGCGTCGGTGGGATGCGCCCGCGTCTCCAGCACGAGGACGCCGTGGGTGGCCACCTCCGCGTATTTCAGCTTCGCGAACAGCTCGGTCTCCACGCACGCGTGCGCGCGGAGCGGACCGGACCCCATCCCAAAAAAATCCCCCGTCTTGATCGCCCAGCCCGCGTACTGCGAGGCCATGCAGCTCACCGCGGGGTGGTCGGTCCAGACCTCCACACCCGCGAACATCGTGCCGCCGATGTCGACCGATTGAAAATCGACGTGGCCCAGTCCTCCCATGCAGATCTCGGACAGGGCCCGGCCGGCCGCATAGCCACCGCGCACGTCGATCCCCGCGTCGATCACGCGGGCGCCATTGGCGAGGGTGGACGCGGTGATGCGAAACTCCGCCGCGCGCGCGATCATATCGTCCGCGGCCGCGCGCGCGCGGGCGTTGAGGCCGAGTGCGGGGCCGGTGCCCGCACCCGTGGATGCGATCGTGGGCGCGATCGTGGTGGCTGCGGTAGTTGGGGTGGCTGTGAGGGCGGCGCCTTGGGGAGTGGTCACGGACGAGCGTCCTCTGGTCCGGGGTAACGGGGCCGTCGAGCGTCGGCGCGCGACATGACTACGGGTGGAATGCCCCGAGCACGCCGCCGGCCCCCCGTCATGCGTCAGTCCAGAGGAGCAATTCCCCCTTCCCGACCTCCGACAGATCGCCGCAATAGCGCGCGTACCGACCACTAATGTATCGGTCATCCACCGGGACGCCGTGGGCGTGCCGGAGATACGCGAAGATCACGCGCAGGTGGGGCGGTCGGTACGTACAGGCGTACCGATAGGTGGCGGGGACCGTGGCGCCACCGAGGGCGACCACCGTCCCGCGTTTGTTCCAGAGCCCGACCGTCCCCGTCACCTTGCCCATGACCAGCACGGTGCCCGCGATCATGCTGCGTGCCGTCCCGTCCCCCGCGTCACCACCCACAACGATGAGCCCGCGCCGCACCGACGCGCCGGCGTCGCGGCCGACGTTGCGCCGGACGAAAATCTCGCCACCGGTCATCCCACGCGAGGCGCCGGGCAGCGCACCGCCGACCCGGTTGGCGGCACTGCCCCACACCAACACCGCGCCGCCGGCCATCGCGAGTCCGGCGTCGTCACCCACGTTGCCATGGACGGCGATCGTGCCACCCGTCATCCCGCGCCCGAGCTCGCGCCCGGCGTTGCCGTCGATGCTGAGTGTACCGGCAGTCATCGCCGCGCCGATGGCATCGACATTGGCGAGGTTGCCTTGCACGCGCACGACCGCCGACCGCTCACCGCGCACCGAGAACAGATCGCCGAGTTCGACCGAGTGCTGGTCCTGCGCGCGCGCCGCACGATCGGCGTCACATCCGGTCGCGTCCGCCAACGCGGGCGGCGACGTGTGGCGAGCCAACCAGACGGGGAGATGGGCGATCTCAGTGGCCGAGAGTGTCGCGAGTCGATCGGGCACGATGGCATCCGCCACCACTCGACCATCGATCGTCTCTTTGAGCGTGAGCGTGACGGAGTCGCTCATGGCGTTCCTCCTGACGGCGCGGCGGCCGGCACCGGTCCCGGCGAGCGATCACCACCGAGAATCTTCCGCAGATGGAAATGATGGGGGCCGAGTTTGCCGCCGTAGTTGCCCGCCGTGATGCGACGCACGCCCGGCCGGCACGCGGCCATTATCCCCACACGCATCGCGCCCGCGATCGACTCGAAGTCGAGACCGTCGAGCACGATCTCGAGCACACTGTTGACGCCATCCTCCAACTCCGTCGAGGTGATCGGTCGCACGGTGGGCGCAAACGCGTCGTTGGTGCTCGCGACCATCGTCTTGTATCGCTTGGCTCCGACCTTGCTCCCGCTCCGGACGATCCCTCCGGGAAATGGCAGGATCACTCCCGCGATGCCAGCCATCGCCTCGACGGCGGCCTCCGCGGCGGCCAGTGCGGCTTCCGCGGTCTCCCCCAGAATGAGAAAGTTGCCGCCCCCGATGCCTTTGACCCGGCCAAAATCCTCCTGGATGAGGAACTCGCCCTCCATCACCGGAATGCGCCAGTAGCGGCGTCCCGCCACGACTTTGCTCGCTTGAAAGCCGTCGCCGAACACGCGGAGCGGCTTCCCGACGGACATCCGTTCCGTAGCGTCGGGCAGCCCATCGAAGCACGCGGTCGTCGGGCAGGTGAGGACCGTCTGCCCGATCCGCTCGACGAGCCGTTTCTGCAGTCCGTCTGAATCGGTCGCGAACACGAGGACGCTGATGCCCGGCCGTCCGTCGGGGGTCAGTCTTGGCAGCAGCTCCCGCTCGATCGCCGCCTCGCATTTGCACGCGATGACGGACGTGGCGAAGCCCGTCATAGTGGTGGCGGCCTGCCGCGCCCAGCGGGGCGAGGCGGCGGTGATGATGACGCGTGCGGCACGCATGCCGAACGCTTCGGCGAACGTATCGACCACGGGGACGCCGTGGACGGCGGCCGGGTGCTCAACCATGGCGGGGTCGCGCACGTGTCATCGGGGGCTCGTCATGCACCGTAGTTCTCGAACGACACCGACAGGTACCGGTCGAAATACTGCTTGATATCCCGCTCGACCGCCGTGTCGTATCCCGGGCTGACCTGATGCCGCTGGCCCTGCGGTGCCCGCCGGAGCTGCCCTTCTTCCACCACCAGTGTGCCGGCCTTCAGCACATAGCGGGGCGTGGCGAACATCTGCGACCGGTTCGCGTCCCGCGTGTAGATCGTGATGTCCGCGTCGGCGCCGACGCCGAGGTGGCCCTTGTTGGCGAGGCCGAGGAGCCGTGCGGGGCCGGCGCGGGTGATGATCGCGATCTCGTTCATCGTGTACTCGCGCGAGAGGCCATCCGCGAGGGCGCTCCCGGCGAGCATTTTCGGGTTGATGCGCTTGAGTTGCTCGTCGCGGAATGCGCGATCCATGAGCAAGTGGATGAGCTGCGGATAACTCATGAACGATCCGCCGTTGGGATGGTCCGTCGAGAGCACGAGCCGCCACGGATCGCTCGACAGCAGAAAGAGCTCGAGGCCCACGACCCACTGCAGCGACGCGACCGCCGCCTTTTCGCGATACGTGTAGGGGACGATGCCGCAGCCGGTTTCGAGCTCGATATCGACGTTCGTCCACTTCCGGCCGGTGCTTGTGTGGAGGAGATACTCGACGGCGCCGTCCGCGGTGAGTGTGCACGCCGGTCCGAACATCACCTGCCCCACATCGCCGCTCGTCTCGGGGTGTGCGGCCATGTACTCCGTGATCTGCCGGGCGCCCGACGCCCACGACTTTCCTCGTTCCCCAGCGTAGCTCTGAAACTGCAGGTGGGTGAAATGCGCGCGCCGGCCCGCCAGCGTGCGCATGCTGTCGAGTGTCGTGGTCACATTGCCCGCGAGCCCCAAGTTGTTGCAATGAATGTGCACCGGATGCGGCAGCGCGAGCGCGTTGGCGGCATCGGTCAGCGTCTCGAGAATCGCACGGGGGGTCACTTTGGGGTCGCCGACCGGATCATCGAGCGAGCGGATCTCGCGTACGTTGCGCTTCCACAACTCGACGCCGCCGGGATTCACGATTTTGATCGCATAGCCCTTGGCGGCCCGGAGCAGCCACGCCGCGTAGTCGCGTGCGCGGTCGTGTTCTCCGGCCGCGATTTGCCGATGGAGATAGGCATCGTTGCCCATCAGGATGTAGCAGCCCGTGTCGACGATTGGCGTATCGTCGAACTGCGCGTGGGTCTCGCGCGCGCTGATGGGAGCGACGGCGGCATCGAACACCGTCGTGTATCCCAAGCCTGCGTAGCGATACCCGGTGGTGAACGTGCTCGGCACCGTCCCACCGCTGCCGGACCGGGGAATCGTCACATCCGCGTCGCGCTCGCGGGCAAGCGCGGGGGCCCGCGCCGGATCGGTGGCGTGCTCCTCGGGGAGCATCCTGCGGGCCACGTTCACGCTTGCCGACGCGACGTGCGCGTGGATGTCGATTCCGCCGGGCATGACGACCATGTCCCGCGCGTCGAGGCGCGGGGCGTCATCAGGCAGCGACGCGACCACTCGTCCGTCCCGGATGCAGATGTCACGCACGTCGCCGTCGATCCCGTGCGCGGGGTCGTGAATGGCGCCGCCGGTGATCCGGAGTGACGTCATGCGACGCCCTTCAGGTGGGCGAGCGTGGCGCCGAGTGCGCGCAACAGGACATAGGAGTCCTGCGGTCGGCCATCCGCGGCGAGTGCCGCGGCGACGGCCAGCTCGGGGCTCGACTCTCGGAGCCGGTTCGCCTGGGCGATGCGATCGTCTCCGCCGCTCGGTGCGGCCGCCAGCGCCGCGCACAGGCTGGAGACGGTCGCGCGGGCGACGGTCGGAGTGGCGGGGCCCCATTGGTCGCGGAACGCCGCGACCGCAGGCGCCTCGAGCGCGGGCCGCAGCGGGAGTGGGATCTCGTCCAGGCGGACCGCGGTCCCGCGTTCGTGGATGCCCGCGACCCCGGTATCGATCGCGGCGAATGTCGGAAACGGGCTCTCCGATGCGCGCGGTCCGATAACGGAGCACGAGACGTGCGACAGCCCGTCGCGGATCGACTCCGGCACCGACGATGCCGCGCCGACGACCAGCGCCACCTGGATCTCGCCGCGCGCGAGCAGCGCAGCCGCGTCGTCGGCGGGGCGGTACCGCGGGGCGCCGCGCGCAAAATCGATGGCCATGGGATATCCCGTTTGCCACGTCATGACGGCATCGATGCCCGACCGGTTCCCGCCCGAGCGCAGCGTGCTGAGCGCGCAGCGCGTCGTGGCGTTCAGCGTCTCGGCCAGCGCGATGAGCGCTTCAGCCCGTCGGGGATCGCGATGCGGAGCGGACTCGCCGTCGACGACGATCGCGACGTACGCGAATGCGCGAAGCCGGTCGGCGAGCGCGGCCGCCCGCGCGTCGACGGAGTCCGGCTTGGCGTTGGGGGCCGCCCGTCCTCTGAGGGCGGCGCGCACGAGGCTCAACGCGGCCACCTCTTCGTCCGCCGCGAACGCGACGCGCGTATCGGCATCCGCCGGACCGTGGTCCGCCGCGATGTCCGCCGCGATGACTGTTCTCCCCCGGCGGCCCGCGGGCACGAACAGACCCTCGGGGTCGGGGACGTACCGTGTGGTGAAGCGCGGGTACCGGGTCGCGGGATCCGTGCCCCAGAACAGGACCGCGTCGGCCCGGTTGCGGATTTCACCCAAGGTCGCGGTCGTGCGCCCGCGCCGTTGGGCGGCCAGTACGCCCGGTGCGGCGGTCGTCGAGGTGACGCTGTCGAGCGCCGCACCGAGTAGGTCCGCGACGGCGATGGCGGCTCGGTGCGTTTCGCACGAGAGATCAGCGGCCAGGTAGACGAGGGCGCGATCGGCATCGTGGAGCTTCGTGGCGACGGCGGCCAATGCAGCGACCGGGTCGCCCTCGCGAATGCCGGCGCGGATATGGGCCGGAAGCTGGCCGTCCCCGAACCATTGGCTGCCAAGGGCGCAGGCCAAGCGGGTCTCCGCGATGCGCCCAGTGCGGACGACGACACTGATATCGTCGCAGGCGCATCCGCAGCCGAGGCAGGTCGCGTGCTCGACCACATGGTCGGCCGCGGAAAGAGGAACGTCGGGCACCGTCGGGCTCGGTTCGGGCCGATTACGAGGGGCGGGGAAGGATACCGATCGCTGAGGTAGCGAAGCAAGAGCGACGCCGACTTGCGCGCGATCACCGGCCTCCGGCTTGACGGCTGACGCCGGTATCGTGACCTTCTCGCGTCCCTTCCGCGCGAGGAGCGTTATGAAGTCAGGATTCGTCGTTTGCTCGGGGGCGGCCATCGTTGCCGCCACCGCGCTTTTTGCTGTCGCCTGTACGAACGATCGTCCGTCGCCAGAGGCGCCGCCCTCCGTGGCTCGCGCCACCGGATCATCGGCCATGGCGTCGTCGCTGGCGGCGGCGAATGCCGACCGGCACCTGATCCAGATCCAACACGGTGGATCGCTGGAGGCGATGGCGGCGCGCGTGCAGACGATGGGCGGACGGGTGGAGCGGATGCATCAGGGGTTGGGACTCGTCATCACGCACGGTCTCTCAGCGGCGGCCGTGACGACGTTGCGTGCGTCGCCCGACGTCGTGCGAGTGGTGGCCGATCGCACGGTGCAGTGGATCCCAAGCGCCAACCGGCTGCATCTCACGTCGGCCCCGGTGCTGCGCGCCACGGCGAAGACGACGCACGTGGATCAAAGCGGCGCCGAGTTCTTCTCGTTCCAATGGAACCTCCTAGTCATCCGCGCGAACAGCGCGTGGGCGATCACGCGCGAGGGTCAGAACACGCTGGTGTGTGATCTGGATACGGGAATCGATCCCACACATATCGACTTGGTTGGGAAAATCAACCTCGGTGTCAGCACGTCCTTCGTGGTCACCGAGCCCGACATCCTCGACCACAACACGCACGGCACCTACGTGTCGGCCCTGATCTCGTCCAACGGGATCGGGATGGCGTCGGTCGCGCCCAAGGCCCAGCTGTGTCAGGTCAAGGTACTCGATCAGACAGGCAGCGGCTCGTTTGGCGACATTATCACAGGCGTGGTGTACGCAGCCGACGTCGGTGCCGATGTCATCAACATGAGCTTGGGCGCGGTGCTCTCGCCGCGGGATTCGGGCGTCACCCAACTGGCCGAGATCCTCCAGCAGGCGGTCGACTACGCGCACCGGCACGGTGTGACGATCGCGGCCGCGTCCGGCAATGACGCGCTCGACCTGGCGCGAGTGGATTCGATCGAGCTCCCCGCGGAGCTGCGCCACGTGATCAGCGTGGGGGCCACGGCACCGACCGACCAACAGAACTTCGACAACATCGCGAGCTACTCCGACTTCGGCTTTCCGGGCACGACGGTGTTCGCGCCCGGCGGGGATTTCCAGCCACAGAACGGTGGCGTGACCACCGACCTGATTCTGTCGGCGTGCAGCAGCTTCGCGACGGAGCTCCTGCCGGCGATCGATTGCTCGAACCATGAAACGTACATCTTCGACGCGGGGACGAGTGCCGCCTCGCCGCACGTCGCGGCCGAAGCAGCGATCCTCAAATCAGACGCGCCGCACAGAGGGCGGCTCCGCGCCGATCTCCTGACCGAGGAATGCATCAAGAACGGAACCGACCGCATTCTCACGAGCGGCCGGTATCCGGATCCGCTGTATGGATTCGGGCGCATCAACATCATCGGTGGGCGCGATTGCAGACATCTGGTGACGGAACGGCAGTGACGCCAGCGGTCGGCCGCGACCAGCAAGCAACTCGCGTTAGGCGGCTCGCGTTAAGCGGCTCGCGGCGAGCTGCCTGCGATTGGCGAAACCCTNNAACCCGGACCCGCACATGACGGGTCCGGGTTGTTGCTTGCCGCTACGGAATGACCACCAACCGCTAGCGACGACTCATCATCCGCCAATCCGTCGTCTCGACGGCATCATAGATGCGCTCGGCGCGGCGGAGGAGTTGGGCATGGCACTCGGCTGATGTGCGAGCGGCGGCGAAGATGGAGCAGATGGGGGCGCCGCTCGGGATATGCGTGTCGGGGCGCGGGATGTCACGCACATTGGGGTCGGCCAGCCACTCGCGTACGGCCGGGCCAACCGTCAGTGCGCGACGCGCGAAGACGATCGCCTTTCCGACCGCCCCCGATCCGCGAAACGGTCGGGTGAGGGGCGAGAATGTCGCGAGGGCATCCGAACATCCAGCGACATGCGCGGCGAAGATAGAGATGTTGTCGCGGCGCTCGGGCAATTCCATCGCGGCGGTGAATCGCGGGTTGATCTCGATCGGAACCGGTCGCCCTCGGCGGGCGATGAAATCGATGCCATTCACACCAACCAAACCGAACGCGCTGGTCGCGGTCTGAGCGATCGCGGCAGCTGCTCGCCCGAGGGGGGTGTCGGCGCCCCACGTCGGGTCGTCGGCTGGCGTGAGGATGTTGCCGCAATATCGAAACGGCTGGGCACCCAACGCCCGCTCGCCAATCAGTTGGCGCGTCATCGCGATGGGAATGCTCTGTCGGCCGTCGGCGGCGAACGCAATCGAGCCCGCGGGCCCGGCGATGCGCTCCTGAAGGACACACCGTCGGGGAACCGGCATCCCCGGATTCCAGGGGAGTATCCCGTGCCCGCCACCCGAGCTACGCGGCTTGAGGAGCCACCGCACGACGACGTCGCTCATCGTCGGACGCGGGGCCGTCGTGCGGAGGCGGGGCACGGCGATGCCCGCGTCGGCGAGCGCTTTGGCCCAGCCCGGCGGCGTGCGGGCCGCCGCGAGCGTCGCCGGCGAGTTGCCCCATAACAGACGGCCGCTGGCCAACTGCCGTAGCGCGTCCGGGTGGTTCTCGAAGTTCGACACATAGCAGACGGCAACGCGGTCGCCACGGTCGCCACGGTCGTGACGCACCGGCGCCACGCCGACGGCGGGGACACGAGCCTGCTGGCTCGTGCGCGGGACATCCCGTGCCGCCGCGGCAGCCGAGTGCGCCGTGTACGGCGATACGAGGCGCGTCTCAGCGATCTCCGCGAGGTCAGTATCCGCGTAGGCATCGATGGCGACGACCGTATACCCTGCGCGGACCGCCGATTCCGTCATGCCGCGAACGCTGACGCCCGCGATCAGCACCAGCGGCATCATAGACCGATGCGCCGCCGGGCGTCGTCGGGCGAGATGACGTAGAGATGGTCCAATACCGAACCCGCGGCCCGTCGTAGTGCGAGAACGTCTACCAGGGCGGCATTGGAGCCACCGGCCAATCCATCGGCGATGAGCGCCGCGCCCTGGGCCGCGTGTTTCGCGACGACGGCGAATCCATCGAGGCGGCGGACCGGCGCGATCCCCCGAAGCTGCTCCGCGAAGGCGTCGTACACGCTCGCCGACCGCGCGAATCGACCCGAGAGTATGATCTCGGCAGGCCGCGGTACTGAGATCGTCAGCGCGGCGACGGCCTTGCAGCCTCCTTCGAGGTACGCCGACCAGGCGACGGCCTGACGGGTCGATGTCGGGTCGGCGAACGCGTCGGGGTCCACGACCGCGTCGCCCGCCACGGCCGCTGCGCCACCCGTGAAGAGCAACGCCTTGGTGACGTGGTCAGCGAGGAACGCGACCTCGCCGTCCAGCGCGCCCGCCGATCGTATGCCAATCGGTCCCGATGACCCGCCGATCCCGTCGACGATCTGGCCTCCCGCCACCGCTACCGCCGCGGTGAACGCACCGCCCAACTCCAGCAGGATCAGCGATACATCGCGGAGCGGGCACTGGCGGCGTGCAGCCTGCTCGACGATCGCGAGCGCGGTGGCGCAGACCTTGTCCGCGGTACCGAGATCAACGCGGTTGATCTTGCGGTGCTCGGGCACGGTGGGCAGATGAAGCGCCCCAGGGGTGAAGACGACGGGCAGGGGCGACGCGGCGAGGGCGCGCAGGAGTGTTCCGAGGTGGCCGATGCCCCCGCCCTCCTCCGGAGCGGCGAGCAGCGCGAGCCGTAGCGCGTCGTCGGAGAGATCGTGTCCGCGAGTGAGCGGCAGTCCGTACCCCGACGGGCCGGCAACGAGGTCGAGCGGGCCCGCGGCAATCAGGCGCGCGACAAACGCCGCGGGATCGGCGAGCGCGAGTTCGGTCGGGATCGCGGCGTCGAGGAACAGCTGGCCGTCCGCGAGACCGCACAGGTCGATGGAGATCGTGCCGGGATCGATGCCGATGACGCGCATGAGCGGAGAGCGATTAGCGGGTGGCGGGCGCCGACTCGCAACCTATCGCGTTGGCAGGCGATCGCGGGTGGATGCTGCGTCGCGGGCGATCGGCGATTCGCTAGCCGCTGAGTGTCTGCGCCAACTCGTGAATCGATTCGGCGTCGAGGACGGCATCGGCGCTGTCGAACAGTCGGGCGATCGCCGCTTTGTGAATCGCCATCTTGAAATTTCCGACGCCGAGGGCGCCGAAGCAGGTAACGCCATCGCGCGCGACGCCGTCGTCGTTCGGCTCGATGCCTTCGACGCCCTGTGGGGGGACGGCGTTGAGGTCCACAGCGACTTTGAGACCGCTGCGATTGGCCCACGCGGCACGTTGCACGAGCTGGACGCCGGCCGGCCCGCAGTTGAGGAGGACCTGCGCACCCTCCAGACACTGGGCCGTCTGTCCCGCGTCGGTGAGGCACGTCACCTCGACCACGCCGCCGAAACGTTTCATGATGGCGTCGCGCGCGCGTGCTCCGTCGGGCGCGCGGCGGGATGTAATCCGCACCGTGGCGCCGGCGTGCGCGAGGAGGCCGGCCGCGCGAAGGCCCACGGGTCCCGTCCCGGCGGTCACCACGACGCGGTGGCCGCGCACGTTGCCGCCCATCGCCCGTACGATCTTCACGACCGCGGCCACCGCGGTCGTATTCGATCCATTGGAGTCGAGCATCACCGACACGCGAAAGGGGCCGAAGAACGCTTTCCGCGCGGCGTCGAGCAGCGCGTCGCCGGCGCTCATGTCGGCGCCGCCGATGAAGACCGCCGTGTTTTTCAGGTGCTTGGGGCCGCGTGTGAAAATGCAGCCGTGGACGAGGTCGCGGACGTCGGGCGGCGTTACCGCGGGCGCGCTCATGATCTCGTCCGCGCCGGCATCGTACGCGACGACCTGGTCGAATACGCTGGCGTGGCGGGACGAGTCGAGCTGCAGGAGGAGTTTTTTCATGCGAGGGAGCCGCCTGGCGTTGGCACGACAGTGCCGACGTCGAAAGTTGAAAGTAGAGACCGAAGCGTAACAGCGAGCGAGTTCGAAGCGGGAGCGCACGTCACAGCACGTCACAGCACGTCACAGCACGTCACAGCACGTCACAGCACGTCGCAGGCCAGGAGGGGCGCGCCGGTGTAGAGACACCGAGGGCCGGCTGCGGGAGAATGCAGCCGGCCCTCGAGGTCGTTGACTGGCGTCGGGGCCGCGGCCTCCGGCGTCTGACTGCTCGCCGAAGCCTCGACCCTCGGGCCTGCGCTACTTGCTGTCCGCGCCGCCGGCGAACGGGTGGTGCGTCGTCTTTGCGCCGGAGATGACGGTGTCCATGGTCGGCAGTTTCTTCAGCGCCCGCTCGATCGACTCTTTGGTCGCGCGGTAGTTGAAGTCGAAAATTTTCTTGTCGTCCTTGGCGTCCCAGTGAATGAACACGCCCACCGTGATGCAGAGATCATCGACGCGATCGCGCGGGATCACACCGCTGGACACCGAGTCCACGACGGCGCGGGCGACGGCCGCCTGGGCGGGTCCAAACATCTGCACGGCCTGCTTGGCACCCTTGATCGTGACCTTGTTGTACAGAATCGTGTCCGGCTTGGCCGGAAGATTCGGCGCCACGACCGCGAGCAGCGTCGTGAACCCATCCTTGTTGTTCGTGAGCGCGTTGGCGAACGCCGCACCGGCGTGTCCTGACTTGGCCCCGATCATCAGGTCGATGTGAGCGACCTCGTTGCCGTCGCCGACTAGCGATTCGCCGAGAAAGAAATCCGCTGCCATAGGATCCTACCTCCGTACCGATTGGGTGGGGAGCTCTGTTGCCATTAGATCGACGCCGCGCGCGAGGGCCGACCCGACTTTGCCAGAGCGGCCCGCCGGGATGCGGGCGCGCACCCCGGTGGGCAGTCCCGCAGGCAGGAAACACCAAACGGGTAGCTCGTCGAGGGGCTGAGGATGGCCGAGACCTCTCGGAGTGTCAAGGGGCTTGCCTGTAGAGCTCGGATGCCGGCGACCTGGCGCCGGACTTGGGCCTGCCATGGGCGTCGGTAGGGGCTGGTTAAGTTACCTCGACGCAAACCCTGGCTGCAGGGCGACCCGCCCTGGCGCAGGACCCCTCTACCGACCCGCCCTGACCGCCTCCGTGCGAATCCCTTACGAGACCTTTCGGCTGTCGAACGGGTTGTTCGTGACCGTGTCGGAGGACCACACGGCACCCCTCGTCGCGGTGAACCTGTGGTATCACGTGGGGTCCGCCAATGAGCGTGTGGGGCGCACGGGATTCGCGCACCTCTTCGAGCACATGCTGTTCCAGGGATCGGCTCATGTCGGCGCCAACGAGCATTTCGAGCTCATCCAGCGCGCGGGGGGCACCTTGAACGGCTCGACCTGGCTCGATCGCACGAACTATTTCGAGACCATCCCGTCCAACCAGCTCGGTCTCGCGCTCTGGCTCGAAGCGGATCGCATGGGGCAACTCCTGCCCGCAATGACCCAGCAGAAACTCGACACCCAGCGCGACGTGGTGAAGAACGAACGGCGGTGGTCGGTCGACAATCAGCCCTATGGCACCGCGTGGGAAAAGCTTCAGGAACTCGTGTTTCCGTCCGATCACCCATTCCACCATTCGATCATCGGATCGATGGAGGATCTGTCGGAGGCGAGTCTCGACGACCTCGTCAACTTCTTCGCGGCGTACTACACGCCGGACAATGCCGTGCTCTCGATCGCGGGTGACGTCGATGTGGGCGACGCCCGCGCGGCGGTCGAGCAATACTTCGGTGCGATCCCGCGGGGCGCAGGACGTCCCGCGCTCGCGCCGATGAATGTACCGCCGCGGTTTGGTGCCCCGCGACGCGCGGTGGTGATGGACGATGTGCGGCTCCCGCGATTGTATCTCGCCTTTCGCACACCGGTGTTTGGCAGCGACGAGTACTACGTCGCCAGCGTCTGCGCCGCGGTGCTCGGCATGCGGCGTGGGAGCCGGTTGCACCGGACGCTCGTCCGTGACCGTCAAATCGCGGCCGACGCGACGGCGTTCACGGCCGACCTCGCGAAGGGCAGCGACATGTTGGTCGCCGACGTCACAGCGCGTCCCGGGATCAGTGCGGACCGCCTCGAAGCGGAGGTCCTGCGCGTGGTGGACACGCTCGCTCGCGACGGCGTGACCGAGACCGAAGTCCAACGGGCCGGGGCACTGATCGAGACGGCGTACACGGCCGCCCTCCAGGAGGCGGCGGAACGCGCCGACAAGCTCTCGCAGTTCGCCACGTATTTCGGAGATCCCGGCTTGATCAACGCTCAGGTGTCACGCGTTCAGGCGATCACGGCGGCTCAGGTCACGGCATTCGCGCGCGAGTGGTTGGGGGACGACAATCGGGCGAGCCTGTTGTACGTGCCCCGCGACCCGTCGCCACACGCCGCCGACGCGTCGGGCATCGATCCGGCGGCCACCTGAAGCCGGCGGGCGAATGCCGGCTAGCCCGGGTGCGGGTGCGCGCGGGCGCGGAGCAGCCATGACCGCGATTCGCCCACAGCCCGGCGCGACTCGGCCCTACGCATTTCCACGGTTCGAGCGTCGCACGCTGAGTAACGGCCTCGGACTGGTGATCGCGCCGCTCGCGAAGCTGCCGGTGGTCACGTTGTTGGCGATCATCGACGCAGGGGCGGTGACCGATCGCGCGGGAGCGGAGGGGTTGGCGCAACTCACGGCCCGGACGCTGTCCGAAGGCGCGGGCGGGCGCGACGGCGCCGCGCTCGCCGAGGATGTGGAGCGACTGGGCACGGCGATCGACTCGAGCGCGGATTGGGACGCGGCGCTCGTCCGACTGACGGTCCTCGCTTCGCGGCTCCCCGAGGCGATGTCGCTGTTGGGTGATGTGTTGATGGCGCCGACGCTGCCCGCTCGAGAGGTCGAACGACTCAAGGCCGAGCGTTTGGCGGAGCTCCTGCAGCTGCGGGCCGAGCCCCGTGGTCTGGCCGACGAGACGCTCGATCGCGTGGTCTACGGTGAGGGCGCGCGCTACGCGCTCCCGGCGGGCGGCACCGAGCAGTCAGTCGCGACCCTGACTCCGGACGCCGTGGCGGCGTGCTACGGCGAGCGGTATCACCCGGGCGCGGTCACGCTCGTCGTGGCGGGCGATGTCGAGACCGAGGTTGTAGAGCGGCTGGCTGAATCCACCCTCGGCACATGGCGCGGCGTCGCCCGCGGGACCATCGTGGGCCCCGATCGCGCGGCGTCCGCTGGACGGCGGGTCCACGTCGTCACGAAGCCTGGCGCCCCGCAGTCGGAGGTCCGGATTGGACATGTCGGCATCCCGCGAGGCCACCCGGATTATTTTCACGTCGTGGTCATGAACGCGATTCTCGGTGGACTGTTCTCCTCGCGCATCAATCTCAATCTCCGCGAGGCCCACGGGTACACGTATGGTGCACATTCGGCCTACGATTGGCGGCGGTGGGCCGGTCCCTTTGCCGTCGAGACCGCGGTGCAGCGCGAGGTGACCGACGCGGCGGTTCGCGAGATCTTGAACGAGATCGATCGAATCCGCGAGACGCCGGTGTCGGCGAGCGAGCTGTCGTTGGCGACGAGCTATCTCGACGGCGTCTTTCCGATCCGCTACGAGACGACGGACGCGGTCGCGACGGCATTGGCCAATCTGGTGCTGTACGATCTACCGGGCGATTTTTACGACGGCTATCGCGCAAACGTGCGCGCCGTGACCGCCGCCGACCTGATGGCGGCGGCGCGCGCGCATCTGCATCCGGATCAGATGCAGCTCGTGGTGGTCGGCGACCCGGACGTCGTGCGCGAGCCATTGGAGCGGATGGCATTCGGTCCGCTCACCCACTATGACGATCGCGGAGAACGGATCGCATGAGCAACGCATGAGCAACGCACGCATCGGCACGCAGCGCATCTACTCGGGGCGTGTGATCAACCTCGACGTCGATCAAGTGCGGTTCCCGAACGGCTCGGTGGGCGAGCTCGAGATCGTGCGCCACCCGGGGGCGAGTGCGATCGTGCCGTTTCTGAGCGACCCGCGCGGCGCGGATCCACAGATCCTCCTCCTCCGACAATACCGCTACGCGGTGGACGGGTACATCTATGAAGTGCCAGCGGGGCGCCTCGAACCGGGCGAGTCGCCGCTCGACTGCGCTCGGCGGGAGTTGCGCGAAGAGACGGGGTGCACGGCCGAGCGCATCGAGCCGCTCATGAGCTTGTACACGACCCCCGGATTCACCGACGAGTTGATCCACCTCTTCCTGGCGACGGGGCTCACGCGGGGCGCGACCGCGCACGAGGCGGATGAGTTCTTCGAGATCGAAACGCTGACGCTGTCGCGTGCGCTCGAGATGATCGAGGCCGGTGAGATCCGCGATGCGAAGACCGTCGTCACGCTCCTGTACGCGGCGGGGTTTCGGGGAGAACGGTAGCTCTCTCTCATGCGCGTTCTGCTGATCGGAAGCCACCGGACCGAGCGGATCGAGCGCGGGGTGGAGCGCGCGATGCGGCGCGCCGGGCACAAGACGCTGTTGATCGACGATCGTCGCCTGCGCCGCAACATCGGCATCGGGTTCACGCAACGCTGGGTGCTTGCCGCCGCGCGGCGGTTCCGTCCCGACTACGTCTTCTTCAGCAAGTCGCTGGGTCTCACCCTCGACACGGCCGCGGAGCTCGCGCGCGACCGACCGAGCTCGCTCTGGTATCAAGACCCGCAGTGGTATGGGGACGCGCATCTCCCGGACATCGCGCACACGATCGCGGTCGGCCGGCTCGTGGACACGTTTTTCGTCACCGGATTCGAGGGCGAATGGCGGGCGATGGGCCTCAACGCCAAGCTGCTGCCGTCGGCGGCCGACCGCGACATCCGGCCGGTGCCGATCGATCCCGCGTATGCCGCGGACGTCGCGTTCATCGGCACCGGACCGGGCGTCTCGCATGGCGGAGCGGGGTTTGCGCCGGAGCGCGCCGAGTTCCTGGCCTCGGTCGCCGCAGTGCTCGGTGCGGGCGTGCGAGTGCGGGTGTGGGGTGGCGGATGGGATGCGTGGCGCGACCGCATCGAGTGGGGCGGCCGTCCGGTCTTCGGCCGTGATCTCTCACGGGTCTGTTCATCGAGCGCGATCGTGCTGGGGATCAATCCATCGCGAGCCGCAGGCGCGACGTTCTACACCTCGGACCGGCTCTGGATGATGGTGTTGGGCGGTGGGTTCTACCTCGGGCGTCGGACGCCGGGGCTCGATCGGCTGCTCGTGGACGGCGAGCAGTGCGCGTGGTACGATGACCTCTCGGACTGCGTGGCCCGCGCGCGCTACTATCTCGATCACCCCATCGAGCGCGCGCGCATCCGTGCGGCGGGCGAGCGCGTGGTCCGGGAGCGGCACACATTCGACGAGCGGGTGGGCTTCTTGCTGTCCGGCCGTGCGTGGGAGGAGGGCGGTCCGGTCTCGTAGGACCGCTCGCTACCGGCCGCCCCCCAACACCCAGTCATAGACCGACGCCGTACGCGCGGCGGTAATGGCCATGGAGAACAGACTCGCGCGAACTCGAGCGGCGGACGAGAGCATGGCGCGCCGGTCCGGGGACGCGAAGAGCGCGGCGATCGCGGCGCCCAGCGCGGGTGCGTCGCCGACCGGCGTGAGAATGCCGGAAATGCCATCCTCGATGATTTCTGGGATGCCGCCCGCGGCGGTGGCGACCACCGGCTTGCCGAAGGCGAGCGCATCGAGGAGGACCGTTCCCATCCCTTCTTCGCGGGAGCTCAGCGTCACGACATCCGCGGCCGCGAGCAGCGCGTCGGCGTCGGTTCGGTAGCCGACCGCGTGAAACACGTCGCCCAGCCCGTGGCGTGCGACCGCCGCGTGTACCGCGTCGCGGAGCGGACCATCTCCAACCAGGACGGCATGCAATGTCGGGATGCGGCGACGGGCCACCGCGATCGCGTCCACGAACAACACCGGGTCTTTGTGCGGGACCAGCTGCGCCACTTGCACCACGACCGGTGCGTCCGCGGGGACACCCAACGTCACCAGCGTCGCTCGGGCGACCGGAGGAGTTGGTCGCGCGAGGTCCACCCCGCTCGGGATCACCTCGATGCGCGACGGGATGATCCCACTCGCGATCAGCGCGTCGGCCACGGCCTGGGAGATGGCGATGACGCCGTCGGCCCGGCGGTATTTCCACCGGCTGCCCGGATTCGAGCGGAGGCGGAAATCGACCCGTCGAGTCACCACGAGACGTGCCGACGTCTGCAGCGTCGCGAGGGCGGCAAGTGCGACCGCGTGCGCGGTGTGGGCGTGCACGATGCGCACGGTGCGCCGACGGATCAATTGGCGTAACGACCATGCCGCGACGGGGTCGAATTCGACCAGCGGGCGGGTCTCCACCACGGGGATTCCGGCGTCGCGAGCGCGGGCCGCCAGCGGCTCCCCACTTCGCGCGACGATCAGCGACTGATAACGCCCGGCATCGAGCATCCGAGCCAGCCACAGCACCTGACGTTCTCCTCCACGCCATCCGCGTTCGGTATCGAGGTGCAGGACGACCGGGACGGGCAGCGCGGGGCACGCCGTGCGGCCCGGCGTGTCGTCGGGCGGGCTGCCCGGTGCGTGCGAAGGCGAGGCGGCGTCGCGCGGTGCGGTCACAGCAGCACGCTCAACCGGTCGAAAAAGCGTCGGGCCGCGGCCTCAATGGACAGCGTCGCGAGATGGGCCGTCGGTGGTGGGCCCGCGGTCCGCGCCGTTTCGATCGCGGCCACCAGGCTGTCATCGTCGTCGAGCGTGAAGTAGTGGGCGGATGCGCCGAGAAACTCGCGGTGGGCGGCGATGTCGGACGCGACGACCGGCGTGCCGCACAGCGCCGCCTCGATGCCGGTCAGCCCCAGCCCTTCGTAGCGGCTCGGACACACGACCACTGACGCGTGCTGATACGCGGCGACGACTTGCTCGCCTGTGAGCCCGGTCCGCACACGCAGTGGAACGCCGAGCTGCTTCGCGAGCGCGTGCAGGTTCGCCTGTGACGGGCCGCGGCCGATCAGATCGACATGGGCCCCCAGTCGAGCCGCGGCCCGAATGACCGCTTCGTGGTTCTTGGGCGCAACGAGGCGTGAGACGCTGAGGAGCCTCAGGACCTCGTCGTCGGCGGTCGCCGGCCGGTGGTGTGCGCATTCCGGACCGAAGAGGACGGAGTTGTAGCAGTACGGGACGACAGTCGGCACGACGGAAAAATGGCGCGAGACATCACGTGCCGACGATGTACTCGGCGTCCACACGGCGCGCGCATGGTGGGCCACGAATCGGAGGCGGCTGTAGTAGCCGCGTCGCGTGATGTAGCGCGGGCCGGTGATGCGCGGAACCGCGAGTAGCCGACCGGCCAGCGAGACGACGGGATCGTATCGCCCCCCGCCAATTCGCGACGGCGGAAGATCCCACACGTACGAGACAACCGGGACGCGGTGGCGACGGCTGTATCGCCAGACGTCGGGCGCGAGATCGTGGTTCATGGCCACCGCGAGGCCGGCGGGATCGTCGCCGTCGACGGCGATATCGAGGCCGAGTCGGCAAAGATCCGATACGATCAAATGCTCGTAGTCATTGTGGCCGAACCAGCGGATGTCAGCCACGATGCGCTGGCGGGGTAAATGATTGGCGGCCGACGGCCGAAAACAGGTGTCGCATCGTCAACCGTACCTGCTCCTCGGGTGTCAGACGAGAGCGGCGGCATGGAGGACGGCACGGTCCCCCGCGGTACTCGACCGAGTCGTTCGAACGTTCGGAGCGCCGCCACCCCGATCCCGGACCGCGTCGGGATGGGCCGAAATAATGTGTCGGCCTGGGACGCGTGATAGGCGCGGCACGGTGGCAACTGTCCCATTCGATGTCGCCTGGAGTGGACACTCTGCGGAGATTTCGGTGCCCGTCGGTCGTCGTCGTGCCGTATAAGTCATTTGTAGATAACAATATAGAAGAATTCGTAGCTCACGACACAATCGGCACGGCGCGTGCGATTCGCGCCTACGCTGGAAGTGTCAGGATCGTGAGGTGCGGGATCCTTTGAAGGCGGGTGAGGAACATGGCTGACGTCGCGCTAAAGCGGGTGGTGTCGCAGACCCCGGTCGATTTGCCCGCGCGAGGGTCGCGGTCCGCCCGATCTGGGACCGCGACCGCTGGCGCACCACGGCGACTCAGCGACGTGCTGCCGACGTTGGACGACTCGGCGGTGGTCGAGCTGTTCTTGGGAGGAGAAGAGCGCGCGTTTCAGGCGCTGGTCGAGCGATACCAGGTCCGGCTGCTGAACTTCGTTTACCGGACGATCGGCGATCGAGAGCGGGCGGAGGATCTCGTGCAGGAGGTGTTCATCCGCGTGTACCGCCACCTGCACCGGTTCGACCGCGCGAAGAAATTCTCCACGTGGGTCTACACGATCGCGTCCAATTTGGCGAAGAACGAGTTGCGCAACAGGTCGCGGAACCCGCTCGTGCTGTTCCAAACGATCAAGAAGAGCTGGGACGACGAGGATCGGCCGCTGCAGTTCGAGGACACGGCGTCGCGGCCGGACGACCTGTACCGCAAACGCCACCTCCGAGAACTCGTGGAGGCGTCGGTGGCCCGCTTGCCGGAGCACCATCGGCAGGTGTTCGTGCTCCGGGAACTCGAAGGAAAGTCGTACGAGGAGATCGCCGAAATCACGGCCTGCAACCTGGGGACCGTGAAGTCTCGGTTGAACCGCGCGCGGAACTCCTTCGCCGAGATCATTGCGCCCGCGTTGAAGTGAGACTGGCGCGCTGGTACTAGCGACCGGGCCGACTCCGGCCTGACCACCCGTGCTGGTCTCTGATTTCGGGCCCCGGGCGGGCCGCAGGGAACTCCAGGCACGATTGGCGTGTATTGTTCGGCGACCTCAAATCGGGTGCGCCGAACAGGTATGGACTGCGGGACCTTTCGCGAGAATCACACGGCATTGATCGATGATGCGGTCTGCGATGCGGACCTCGTCGCCATGCAGCGGCACGTGTCGGAGTGCGCGGACTGCGCGGCGCACGACACGACGGTGCGGCGTGCGTTGCTGCTGTTCCGGAACATGCCGACGATCGAGCCATCGTCCGAATTTTCGGTACGGCTGGATGCGCGCCTTCGGGACATCCGGGCCAAGCGCGGCCTCGCGACGTTTGCGAGGCGCCGAGTGTATCAGGGGCCGGGGGTCGGCACCTTCGCCGGATTGGCGGCGGGCGTGATCGCGGCCGGCTACCTCACGGTATCGGCGACCACTACGGTCGCGCCGGTCGGTCCATTGGCGATGGCCCCCGTTGTGGCGACGGCGCCGGCACTCGATCCGGCGACCGAGCTGGCGACCGACCCCGCGGATGTCGGAAGCGAATCGGACGCCGATGCGATGTCGGTGCTGACCAGTCCCGCGTTCGTCGCGTCGGTGTCGACCGGCAGTCCCGTGTGGCCCGCGACCGTGCTCGCCGCGCGTGCGCCTGCGCGCCTCGCGGCGGTGCAGCTCAAGCTCACGAGTTTGGGCCGATAGCTGGTCGCTCGCGGTCGCGTGTCGGTCATCGGCTGACGACGAAACGCGGGCCGCTCCGCGCGAGGGATGGCAGCCAAGCCGCGTGACCGGCGACCGGCCGGCAGACGCGGCCGTGATGCCGTGTGGGTGTCGGCGAGCGATATCGGGAGCTTCGACTATTGCGCGCGAGCCTATTGGCTCGAGCGCGTCCAGATCGTGGAGCGCCCCGAGGGTACGGGCTCGCGATTGGTGGCCGGGACGGCACACCATCGCGCGCATGGCCGTCGCGTCGCCTGGCAGCATCGACTGGTGCGGACGGCGGTCGTGTTGTTGTGCTGCGGCGTAGTGCTGCTGCTCGTGCACGAGGCTGCTCATCGCGGCGGTCGAACGTCCACCCCCGTGCCGGTCTTCAGCCTGTGACATCGCTCGGCGCGATCCTGGTCGCGATGGGCATCCTGGCGTTGGTCGTGGCGTGGCTGCTCTCCCGCACCACGGGCGTTCGCGCCGCCGCCGCCGTGGTCGCGTCCGACGTCGGCCAACTGAAAGTTGAGACGTTGCGGGACCCGGCGCTTCGCATTCGTGGCCGGCCGGACTATCTGATGCGGGAACGCGGAAGCGACCGCATCTATCCGATGGAGGTTAAGCCGACTCGCGAGTCAGCGACGCTCTACGAATCCGATGCGCTGCAGCTGGCAGCCTACATGCTGCTCGCCGAGGTGCGGTACGGAAAGGCGTTTGCGGGATATGGAATCGTTCGCTACCGAGCGGCCGAGTTCCGGGTCCCGCTCACGGCGGAACTGCGGCGTCGATGCATCACGGCCGCCGAGGGTATCCGGGCGGCGCGGCAGGCGGCGGCGGTCCATCGCAGTCACGAGGTGCGGGCAAAATGTTGGGCGTGCGGCGTGCGGTCCGCCTGTGACGAGTCGTTGACCTAGGGTATCTTCTCGCCATGCCCACCGCCACCGAGGATGCGTTCCGCAAGACCATTGCGGCCGGTGCATTCGCGCCCGTCTACTACTTGTGGGGCGATGACGACTTTCGGAAGAGCGAAGCTGTGGGGCGGGCGATCGACGCGGCGGTCGACGTCTCGTTGCGCGACTTCAACGTCGAAGTGCATCGCAGCGGCGAACTAGATGCCGAAACGCTGGAGTCCGTCCTCGGGACGCCGCCGATGATGGCGGAGCGTCGAGCCGTCGCGGTGCGCGACGTCGGGGCACTCAAGAAGGACGCCCGACGAGCGCTCGATCGGTACCTCGAGCGACCGGCGTCCGATACGATCGTGTTTCTTGTCGCGGCGGCCGGGGCCAAGCCTGATGACACGTTGCGTGAGCGGGCTGTCGCGGTGGAATTCCCGGAGCTGACGGGCGATCGTCTGCCCAAGTGGATTGCGCACCGGGTGTCGGAGCAGCACGCCACGATCACACCTGAGGCATCGGCGCTTCTGCAACAGGCGGCGGGCCTTGAACTCGCGGCGTTGGCGTCCGAGATCGACAAATTGGTGAGTTATGCGCGCGGCGCGGCGGGCGACGGGACGCCCGATGCCGCGGACGGATCACGCGCTGCGACTCCGGTGACGATCGACGAGGAGGCAGTGGCGGCGATCGTGGGGGTGCGGCGTGGCGAGACGATGAGTGATCTGCTCGATCGGATCGCGGCCCGCGACGTGACGGGTGCCCTCGGACTGATCGAACATGTCTTGGCTCAGCCCAAGACGACCGCGGTGTCGACCGTGATGGCACTGTCGGTGCAGACATTGGCGATGGCGTGGGGACGGGCGCGCCGTGACGAAGGCGTTCCATCCGGCCGATTGGCGGCCGAATATTCCACGTTGCTCAAGGAAACCGGCGCCTATCCGATGCGGCCCTGGGGCGAGGCGATCGCGACGTGGGTCGCGGCGGTGGAACGATGGAGCGCGCCCGCGTTGGATCGAGCGCTCGACGCATTGTTGGCGGCCGATGTCGCGCTCAAGGACACGCGAGTCTCGACCGACGAACAGGTCATCGCCTCGCTCGTGCTCGCGATGTGCGCGGGTGGCGAGTCTGGCGATGCGGGTGCACGATCCGGTCACGGGCCGCGCCGTGAAAACCCGGGCGACGGACCACCGCATGGCGCACCGCATGGCGCACCGCGCGGCGGGCGGCATGCCGTTTGGCATGCCGTTTGGCATGCCGCGTGGATGGCCGGTTTCGCCTGCGCGGTAGCGACCGCACCGGGTCGCGCGCAGGGTACCGACACGACGCACACCGCACCCGTGGCGGCGCCGGCCGGCGCGGCAACCGTGCCTGCCTCGGCGACCGATGCCATGCCCGCCGCCCGCGACACGACGGTAGCGATGGGGCCAGCGGATTCCGCGATCGTGCGCGCGCAATCGCTGGTCGCGCAGGGTCACACCGACGCGGGGCGGACGCTCATCGACTCCGTGCTGGCGGTCACGCCGCCGGGGTCAATGACCTATGCGTCCGCGCTGTACGGGCGGGCGTCGCTGGCCACGAACGCCGACACCGCGGAACAGGATTACCGACGCATCACCGTCGAATACTCGTCATCGCCACGCGCGTCGGACGCGCTCCTCCGGCTAGCGCAGCTCGAACTGGCACGCGGAGACCGGGCACAGGCATCCGATCATCTCGCGCGACTCACTCGCGAGCAGCTCGCGGGACAATCGGGGATCACGTACGCCAGGACCGAGCTGCAAGTCGGGCTCGCGTACTTCGACCTGCAGGACCCCGCGCACGCGTGTGCGGCGCTGGTGGGCGCGCGGACTGCGGCGCCCGCGACGGATGTCGAACTCCGCAACCGCATTGACTACAACATCCAGCGGTGTCCTCGCGTGGCGCTCGCGCCCTCACCTGCTACGATGCCCGCGGGGTCACCGTCGCCCACAGGCGCACCCACATCGGGTGCAGGTCGTGACAGCGCGCACGGCGTGGCGACCTCCGCGTCGCCCGCCACACGGGGCGGCGCGACGCGAACTTCCGTCCCCGCGGCCGCCGCGCCCACGAAGCAGCCCAAGCCGGCCGCGGCATCAGGCGCGCCCCCGCCAGCGGTGAAGAGCGCGACGCCGCCGCACCCAGTCGCTCCAAAATCTGTATCCCCACCAGCGGCGTCACCAGCGGCNNGCGTCACCGGCGGCGTCACCGGTGCCGCGACCAGCGCCGGCGCCGCTGAGTGCGAGCTCAGCGCCATCGGCGGCGTCACATGCTGCGCCGGGATATACGGTCCAGGTGGCGGCGTACCCGACGAGCGCGGCCGCAGAGTCGCTTGCCACGCGCTTGCGCGGCCGCGGCTACGACACCCGAGTGTGGGGAACGGCAGCGCCCTTCCGCGTCCGGGTCGGGCGGTACGCGACGGAGGCGTCGGCGGATGCCGTGCAACGTGCCCTCAAGGCGAAGGGGATCGACGGGTTCGTCACGGCCGCGGAACCAGCCATGCGGTGAGCATCGCGCCGCCGGGTCAGGGCGCCGCGACCGGGGATTCGCGGGTGCCCTGCCAGGCGGCGTAGGTCCAGATCAATCCCGAGATCGCGATCGCGACCGGAATGATCAGCACCGCGTCCGCCAGCGAGCTCAGTTCTGAGAGCCGTCCAATGATGGCGGGCGACGGAACGTCGCCGAGCAGGTGGATGATCACGATCGCGCCAGCCATCGCGGCGGCTCGCGCGACGGGCGGGACGTAGCCGACGAGCGCGGAATTGATGGGGCCCGTCGAGATGAACACGAGTATCTCCGCGGTGACCAGCGACGCCCAGTAGACGGTCGGATCGGTCGCCGTCAATGCCACGTAGGCGAGCGGCGTCGCGAGCAGCATCGAGATCCCGGAGAGCCAGAGGTAGCCCTCGCGCGTTCGCTTCACTAGTGCGTCACCGAGCCAGCCGCCAACGAATGTGCCCACAAACCCGGTGACCACGACTGCGCCCCCCAGTTGCGTATCGGCGGAGGCCAACGGCACGTGGTGGACGCGCACCAGAAACGACGGCATCCAGGTTACGATCCCGCCCAGCGCGAACGTGTAGGCGGCGTACCCGAGCACGGTCCGGATGTACGGCCGATTGAGCAACAGCAGATAGATGCGCGGCCCCGATGGGGCGGCCCCATCCGCATCCTGTACCGGTCCCGTCGCGCGATGTGGCAGCGCGGCATCAGAACCCGACGCGTTCGGGGCGGCGGAGTCCGCCGACTGGGGGTCGATCAGCATCAGCACCAGGGCGACCAGCAGGAGTCCCGGAAGTCCGGCCACGAAGAACGCCACGCGCCACCCGTAGTGCTGATCGACCAAACCCCCGATCACATACCCCAGCGCCGTGCCGACTGGCGTGGCGGCGAAGAACACGGCGAAGATGCGACCGCGCAGTCGAGCCGGAAAGAGGTCCGCCAGGATCGCGGGGGCGATCGCCGAGTAGGCGGCCTCGCCAATCCCGACCGATGCGCGTGCGGAGAGGAGCGCCGTGTAGCTATGCGCGAACCCAGCCAGTGCTGTGGCGATGCTCCATGCGGCGATGCCGGCCGCGACGAGCCGCAGACGCCACCGTCGATGCCCGAACGCCCCGAACACGGGCGCGGTGCACATGTACACGAGGAGGAATGCGCTGATCAGCACTCCGAACTGCGAATCGGTGATGTGGAGCTCGGAGTGCTGGATGCTCTCGCCGACCCCCGGGACGATGGAGCGGTCGATGTAGTTGAAGAGGTTGACCAGCGTGAGCACCGCGAGCGCGGCCCACGCCCCGCGGGCGATGGGTGTGGAGTCTGAGTCGGGGCCGCTGGTCGAGTGCGGGTCGGTCATGGCCATCGCTCGGGCGCGGTGCACCGCGGCGCGGGTGGGAGCGAAATCACTGCGCAAAGGTCGGGGTGGCCGCTCGGCGGCGCAACTGACAGCGCAGGCGACGGGGCACGGATCGGCGCACGGATCGGCGGACGGATCGGCGCGCACGCCGGGCCAACATCGAGGTGGGCGCGGTGCGTATACTGCGGAGTGATCCTCGATTGCCACGTTCATACCGCGGCGCTGCTTCCAGGCCATGGGCGCGTGTCGGCGCGCGCGAGGCGCGGGTTGGTGTTCCATTGGATGCGGCACCAACTCGGCATTCCCTACGGAGTGAGCGACGCCACCATCGAGCGCGCGCTCGAGCGCGCACTGATCACCGCCCTGGCGGGGACGCCGGAACTCGACGCGATCGTACTGCTCGCGTTCGACGCCGTGTACACGGCGGATGGCACGGTGGATGAGCCGGCGACGCATCTGTACGTCTCCAACGACTACGTGATGTCGCTCACGGCGCGACACTCACGGGTGCTGTTCGGCGCCTCGATCCACCCGTACCGGCGGGACGCGGTGGCGGAGGTCGAGCGATGCGCGCGCGCTGGCGCGGTGCTCTGCAAGTGGCTCCCGATCACGCAGCGCATCGATCCGGCGGACCCGCGGTGCATACCGATGTATGAGGCGCTGGCACATTTCGGATTGCCGTTGCTCAGTCATACCGGATGGGAGCAAGCGCTGCCCCGGCTGGATCCGACCGTCGCGGCGCCGAGCCGGCTCGTGCCCGCGCTCGAGCGAGGGGTCACGGTGATCGCGGCCCACTCGGGGACTGGTGCAGTCCCGGGTGAAGGGTCGTATCGCGACCAGTTCATGCGCCTGGCGCGCGAACACGAGCGTCTCTACGGCGACACGGCGGGAATGAGCTTGCCCAATCGGTGGGGTGACTACGAGGCATTGTTGGCCGACGACACCGTCCGTGGGAAGCTGGTTCACGGCAGCGACTGGCCGATCCCCGCGTTTCCGCGTCCCGCGCGTCACGGGTGGCGCGCCACCCTCGCATTGGTGGCCGAGCCCAACCAACTCCGGCGCGACATCCTGATCAAGCGAGCCCTGGGCTTCGACGACGCCTATTGGCGCCGTGCTGGCCAGGATGTACTGCGGATGGCGAAGGGCGGTCAGTAGCGGACGCGGGCCCCCCGATTTCCGGCCATATTGTGCGGTATGCGCCGCCCTCGTGTCGTGCGTCCCATGTCTCCCGTCCGGTGACCGCGGTGTCCGGGTCGACCGACACGCCGCTCATGCAGCAGTACCGGGAGATCAAGTCCCGGCATCGGGACGCGATCCTGCTGTTCCGGATGGGCGACTTCTACGAGATGTTCTTTGAGGACGCCGAGGTGGGGTCCCGGGCGTTAGGGCTCACCCTGACCGCGCGAAACAACGGGGCGGCGGCGGCCGTGCCACTCGCCGGCGTCCCCGCGAAGGCGGTCAGCGAGTACGTACGGCGCCTCATTCAGCAGGGCTTTCGCGTGGCGATCTGCGACCAGGTGGAAGATCCCAAGGTCGCGAAGGGCGTAGTGCGGCGCGAAGTCGTCGAAACGATCACCCCCGGCGCCGCGTTCGCGGACGACTTGTTGGATTCCGTGCGCAACAACTTTCTGTGCGCGGTGGCGCCGGGCCCCGAGACTTCGGCGGGTCCCGGGTCGGGACCGGCGTCCGCGACCGGTGGTCATGCGGCCAGCCGGGCGCTTGGGATCGCCGCGGTGGATCTCTCGACGGGCGAGTTTCGCATGACGACGGTGCCGTGGAGCGATGCGCCCGCCGTGCTCGCGCGCCTCGCGCACCGGGAGCTACTCGTGAGTCGGGGGACGGCGCTTCCGGCGCCGCTGCGGGTGGACGACGCGCTCCTGACGGAACGGGATGCGTGGGAGTTCGACGCCGCCGTGGGTCGCGAGGAGCTCGCGCGGCAGTTCGGGGTGGCGTCGCTCGATGGCTTGGGCATCGGCGCCGAGGACGCGCCCGCGGTGGGGGCGGCCGGAGCTCTCCTCCGCTACCTGCAGGAACTGCAACCGACCGGCGTGCCGCACCTCGCTCGTCCCGTGATCGAGCGCCCGGCCGGCGTGATGCCGATCGACGATATGACGCGACGCAATCTCGAGCTGGTGGAATCATTGCGCGGCGGGGACGGCGAAGGCACGCTGATCGACGTGCTCGATCGGACGCAGACGCCGATGGGGGCGCGGCTCCTCCGACAGTGGATCCTCGCGCCACTCACCGACCGCGTGGTCATCGAGGCGCGGCTGGCGCGGGTCGGGGCGTTGGTTGCGGATTCGCTCGCGCGAGCGGTACTCCGCACCGCCCTCGACGGCGTGCGCGATCTGGAACGTCTGGCGGTGAAGGCGGCGGCGGGCCGGGCGACGCCGCGAGAGCTCCGTGCACTCGGCGACGCCATCGCGCGATTGCCGGCCGTCGCAGCGGCCGTCGCTCGGGTCGGGACCGCGGCGCCGCGGTCCGCCGATCTGGATCCGTTTCTGGATCCGTTCGCCCCGTTGACGGCGATGTGGGATGGATGCGACGACGTGGGCGCGCCGATTCTCCGCATGTTGGTCGAACGACCGCCGACGGCGGTCGGGGACGAGCCGACGATCGCGACCGGCGTAGACGAGCTGCTGGATGAACTGCGTGGGCTGCGCGATGGCGGGAAGGATCTGATCGCGGAGATCCAAGCCGCCGAACGCGCCCGGACCGGCATTTCCTCTCTCAAAGTCGGATACAATCGCGTCTTCGGCTACTACATCGAGGTCACGAATTCGCACCGGGCCGCGATCCCCTCCGACTACCAGCGGCGTCAGACGTTGACGGGCGCCGAACGCTACGTGACGCCCGCGCTCAAGGAATACGAAGAGCGGGTCCTGTCGGCGGCCGAGCGGATCGAAACGCGCGAGCGCGAGCTCTTCGACGCGGTGCGCGCGGCGGCGGGACGTGAAGCGCTGCGCGTACAAGGCGTGGCGCGGCTGGTGGCGGAGCTCGACGTGTTTGCCGCGCTCGCCGAAGTCGCCGAGCGAGAGCGGTACGTTCGACCGACGATCACCGGCGACTTCACCCTCGACATCACGGCGGGTCGCCATCCGGTCGTCGAGCGAATGATGCCCCGCGAGCAATTCATTCCGAACGACGTACGGCTCGCCGAGGGCACCCGCGTCATCATCCTCACGGGCCCCAACATGGCGGGGAAGTCCACCATCCTGCGTCAGGTGGGGTTGATCGTGTTGCTCGCGCAGATCGGCAGCTACGTCCCGGCCGCGGCGGCCACGATCGGGATCGTCGATCGGTTGTTCACGCGAGTGGGCGCCAGCGATAACCTGGTGCGTGGGCAATCCACATTCATGGTGGAGATGTCGGAGACGAGCGCGATCCTGCACACCGCGACATCCCGCAGCCTGGTCCTGCTCGATGAGATCGGGCGGGGGACATCGACCTACGATGGTGTCTCCATCGCGTGGGCAGTCACGGAGCATTTACATACGGCGGTCGGCTGCAAGACCATGTTCGCGACCCACTATCATGAGTTGGCCCAGCTCGCGGACGAGCTCGAGGCCGTGCGAAACTTCAACGTGTCGGTACGCGAGATCGCGGACCGCGTGTTGTTTCTGCACCGTATGGAGCCGGGGCGCGCGGACCGGTCCTACGGGATCGAAGTCGGGCGCCTGGCGGGACTTCCCGACGTCGTGCTCGCGCGCGCCCGGGAGGTATTGCGACAACTCGAGAGCGAGCAGTGGGCGGCGGCGCTCGGCGCCTCGCAGGCCGATGGACGCCCGACCGCGACGGCGGGCGCCCGCCCGGCGCTCGCGGGGGGAGCAGAGCAACTCCCCCTGTTCTCGGTCGGCCAGCACCCCGTCGTGGCGAAGCTCGCCGCGCTCGATCCGAACTCAATGACGCCGCTCGACGCGTTGACATTGTTGGCCGCGCTCGCACGCGAAGCCCGCGCGTCGTGAGGAGTATCGGAGCCGTCGCGCGCGGCGTGCCCGGTCGGCATATTCAGTGGGTCGGCTCACGCTGACCGGCCACACCTTTCTCTCGTTCTTCTCGAATCCACGACGTGGGACTCGGCGCACCGCGCCACTGCGTCCGCGACGGCGATGTCTGACACAATGCCACAAACTGCTGGGCACGATGCGGCCCCCACGGCTGAGACGCTACGGCGGACGCCGTTGGCCGACATCCACATGGCGTTGGGCGCCAAGATGGTGCCCTTCGCGGGCTATCTGATGCCGGTCCAGTATCCCGGCGGGATCACGTCCGAGCATACCGCGGTGCGCGAACGGTGCGGCCTGTTCGACGTGAGCCACATGGGCGAGTTCGAGATCCGTGGACCCGATGCCGTGCTGTTCGCCGCGCACGTGACGTCGAACGACGTGCAAGCCCTCGCCGTGGGCCAGGTCCAGTACTCCACGATGCTCAATTCTCGGGGCACGATCGAGGACGACTGTCTTGTGTATCGGTTCGCCGACCGCGTCATGCTCGTCGTGAACGCATCCAATCGCGACAAGGACTGGCGCGTGCTGCAGTCCGCATTGCAGTCCGCTGGCCTCCCCACGCGGTCCGGTCCGGCTCGGCGCTTTGACTGCACGCTGACCGATATCAGCGACGCGACCGCTCTCCTGGCGTTGCAGGGGCCGCATGCGCAGCGGATCCTCCAGCCGTTGACCCCGACCGATCTCGAGCCCATCCGCTATTACTGGTTCGTCGATGCGGTAGTCGCGGGGGTGCCGGTGGTCCTGTCACGCACCGGTTACACGGGGGAAGACGGCTTCGAGCTGTACGTGGCGGCCGAGCACGCTGGGGCTGTGTGGCGCGCGCTCATGCAATCGGGCGGCGTGACGCCGGCGGGCCTCGGGGCGCGGGATACCCTGCGTCTCGAGATGGGGATGGCGTTGTACGGCCACGAGATCGATGACACTACCACACCGCTCGAGGCGAATCTCGCCTGGGTCGTGAAGCTCCAGAAAGACGCCTTCGTGGGTCGCGATGCGCTGGTGGCGCAGAAGGCCGATGGCCTCCGCCGGAAACTGGTGGGGTTCACGACACCGGACCGCGCATTCCCCCGACAGGGCTATCCGGTGTATCACGCA
Organism: Gemmatimonadota bacterium; assembly: GCA_003152485.1. Classification (GTDB taxonomy): domain Bacteria; phylum Gemmatimonadota; class Gemmatimonadetes; order Gemmatimonadales; family Gemmatimonadaceae; genus Palsa-1248. Next base: position 47,058 of record PMAE01000019.1, read on the forward strand.
GGTGTCGCGAGCGGTCAGGTCTGCAGCGGGACCGTCAGCCCGACCCTCGGCGTGGGGATTGGCACGTGCTACCTGCCGAAAGCCGCGGCAACCGTGGGGACGGCGATGGAGATCGAGGTGCGCGGCAAGCGTGTCGCCGCGACGGTCGTGCGACTGCCGTTCTACACCCGGGGGTCGCATCGGTGACGAGACATGTAGAGAGGCAGAAAGTAGAAAGTGGAAAGTAGAGAGTAGATAAAAGACAAAAGACAAAAGACAAAAGACAAACCGTCGAAAGTCGAAACTCGAAAGTCGATGACGGGCGGATGTGAGTGCGGGTTGAGGGGACCGACTGGGATGGCGTTCGATAAACGAGAGCTGGCAACGCAAACACGAGATATGAAGACCACGATGACCCCGAGTGGCGGCGCGCGCACCGTGCGCGGGCCCGGCCCACTGACCGACGCGGACAGCTTCGTTCCGCGCCACATCGGCCCGCGGCCTGCGGATGTCGACGCCATGGCCCGCTTCCTCGGGTACGACTCGCTCGACGCGCTGATCGACGCGACCGTGCCGGAGAGCATCCGATTCCGGCGCCCGCTGGCGCTGGGTCGCGGGCGGAGTGAGATCGAGGCGTTGCGCTCGTTCCGCAAGATCGCGGGGCGAAACCAGATCTTCCGTTCGTTCATCGGGCTGGGGTACTACGCGTGTCTCACGCCGCCGGTCATCCAGCGCAACATTCTCGAAAACCCGGCATGGTACACCGCATACACGCCATACCAGGCCGAGATCGCGCAAGGACGTCTCGAGGCGCTGCTCAATTACCAGACGATGGTGATCGACCTGACGGGACTCGCGGTCGCGAACGCGTCGTTGCTCGACGAGGCGACGGCAGCAGCCGAGGCAATGGGGGTGGCGTGGAACACTCGCGGCACCGTCGAGCGCAACATCTTCTTCGTCTCCCACGACTGTCACCCGCAAACCATCGAAGTATTGCGGACGCGCGCGAAGCCGCACGGCATCGTCGTGGCGGTGGGTGATCACCGGACCTTTGCGTTCGGGCCGTCCGTCTTCGGCGTGCTACTTCAATATCCGGCCAGCGATGGTGCGGTGTACGACTATCGGACGATGCGTGCGACGCTCGACGCCGCGGCCGCACCATCGGGCGGCGCCGCGGCCGAAGCGACAGGATCCGCGGGGCGCGACGCACGGCATGCGGCCGCGTCCCCCCTCCTGGTGGTGGCGGCCGATCTCCTCAGCCTGACGCTCCTGACTCCGCCCGGCGAGTGGGGGGCCGACATCGCGGTTGGAAGCACCCAGCGATTTGGCGTGCCTCTCGGCTACGGCGGTCCCCATGCGGCGTACTTCGCGTGTCGTGACGAGCTCACTCGCCAGATGCCTGGGCGGATCATCGGCGTGTCGCGCGACGCGGACGGTCGGCCGGCGCTCCGGATGGCGCTCCAGACACGCGAGCAGCACATCCGCCGAGAGAAAGCGACGAGCAACGTCTGCACTGCGCAGGTCCTGCTCGCGGTGATGGCCAGCATGTACGCCGTCTGGCACGGACCGGACGGGCTTCGTCGCATCGCAGAGCGCATCCATCGACTGGCCTCCGCGTTCGCGGAGGGCGTGCGTCGACTCGGCTATGTGGTGACCCACGACGTGTACTTCGACACGGTCCGCGTCGAACTCGGGCGCCGGAAGCTGAGCGAGCTATTGCGCGAGGCGCGGGCGCAGCTCATCAACGTGCGCGTGCTGACCGATGACCAGGGGCCGCCGGCGGTGACGGTCTCGATCCAGGAAACGACGACGCTCCGCGACATGGCGGATCTCTTCGCCGTGTTCAACGGCGGATTGCCGGCGCCGTTCACGCCAGACCAGTTGGCGGATGAAGTCGCCGGCCGCATGGCCGACGGCGTGGCCCGTCGGAGCGCGTATCTCGCGCACCCGGTGTTCAATCGCTACCAATCCGAGACGGAGATGCTGCGCTACATCCGCCGGCTCGAATCGCGTGACCTGTCGCTCACGACGTCGATGATCCCACTCGGCTCGTGCACCATGAAGCTCAACGCCACCGCGGAGATGCTCCCCATCACGTGGCGCGACCTCTCGCGCATCCACCCATTCGCGCCCCGCGAGCAGACCGACGGCTACTCCATTCTGTTTGAGCGACTGGAACACGCGCTGGCCGAAATCACCGGACTGTCGGCCGTCTCGCTGCAGCCCAACGCGGGCTCGCAGGGCGAATACGCGGGTCTCCTCGTCATTCGCCGGCATCACGAGTCGCGCGGCGAGGGACGGCAGCGGACGGTCTGCCTCATTCCGCAGTCGGCGCACGGCACCAACCCGGCGAGCGCGGTCATGGCCGGTCTCCAGGTCGTGGTGGTGAAGACCGACGTGCGCGGCAATGTGGACCTCGACGACCTGCGCGCGAAGGCCGAGCTGCACCGATCGGAGTTGGCCGCGTTGATGATCACGTATCCATCGACGCACGGCGTGTTCGAGGAAGGAATTCGCGACGTCTGCGACATCGTGCATGCGGCGGGCGGCCAAGTCTACTTGGACGGCGCCAACATGAACGCCATGGTCGGCCTCTGCCGACCGGGCGACATCGGCGCCGACGTGTGCCATCTCAACCTGCACAAGACGTTCTGCATCCCGCATGGTGGCGGCGGTCCCGGGATGGGGCCGATCGCCGTCGCGGCGCATCTGGCGCCGTATCTCCCGGGACACCCGCTGGCCGATGTCGGCGGCGTTGAGGGCATCGGGCCGGTGTCGGCGGCGCCCTGGGGGAGCGCGAGCATCCTGCCAATCTCGTACATGTACATCGATTTGATGGGCGCCGAAGGGCTCACGCGCGCGACGAAGGTCGCGATCCTCAACGCCAACTATGTCGCGCGCCGGCTCGAGGCTTTTTATCCCGTCTTGTACAAAGGCGCCCAGGGTCTGGTCGCGCACGAGTGTATCGTCGACACCCGGCCGTACAAGGCGTCGGCGGGCGTCGATGTGGAAGACATCGCGAAGCGACTCATGGACTATGGCTTCCACGCGCCCACGGTGTCCTTCCCGGTGGCGGGGACGTTGATGGTCGAGCCGACGGAGAGCGAATCGAAGGGTGAGCTGGACCGATTCTGTGACGCGATGATCTCGATCCGAGAGGAAATCCGGGAGATCGAGGAGGGGCGGGCGGATCGCCGGGACAACGTGCTGAAACGGGCGCCCCACACCCTGGAGCAGGTCGTGTCGAGCGGCTGGGACCGGCCCTATACACGCGAGCAGGCGGCGTTCCCGGCTCCGTGGACCCGGGTCCACAAGTTCTGGCCCTCCGTCGCGCGGGTGGACAGCGCATATGGCGACCGGACACTGGTGTGCAGCTGTCCTCCAATCGAGGCGTACGCCGTGGCGGGCGCCGTGGCGGGCGCCGTGGCGGGCGCCGTGGCGGGCGCCGCAGCGGACGCGGCGCCGCGGTGACGCGACTGCCGACGATCGGCGACTGGGGGACCGTTCCGCGGGTCCGAACCCTCCTCGTGGGGTGGCTCGTCGTTACCGTGTCGATCGGCGCGACGGGGTGCATCACGCAAGACGACGCGAGGAAACTCGTGGCGGCGCTCCAAGCGGCGCAACCGTCGCGTCCGGATGTCGCGCCAGTCATGGTCACGCGGGATCCGATCCGGTATCCGGCGTCGATGTACGGGCGGCGCGCGCAAGGCAACGTGACATTACGCATCTTCATTGACTCCATAGGGCGGGTGCATTCGGAGTCCACGCAGGTCGTCGAGACGTCCGGTGAGCCGGCGTTCGATTCGGCGGCTGTCGCGGGGGTTCGGGACCTGCGGTTCTCGCCGGCACGACGAAAGGGCACACCGGTCGCGGTGTCGGTGCTGTTTCCAGTGTATTTCAGGCATCCGCAAGGACCACCCGTTCCGGGTGACAGCGTTCTCCATGGTAGTGCGAGTCCGACTCACGCCCCGGACGGTCCGACGGGCGACAGCACCGGGAGGTAGCGTGGCTCGGCGGGGGGAATCAGGCCGGACAAACGGGGGACCGACCCCTGGCCGTGCGGCGGGCGCCGCGGGTGGACCGACCGGTGAACGGCGCACCACTCCATCCGGCAGGCCAGCGGTCCGGGCACAGGTCGAACGGAACCGGCGGCCATACGAGACCGTGTTGGACACGATTGGATGGACGCCGCTCATTCGGCTCAACCGCGTGACGCGCGGGATTGTCACGCCGGTGTACGGCAAGGCGGAGTTCTTCAATCCTGGCGGCTCGGTCAAGGATCGGATCGGCGTGCCGATCATCGAGCAGGCAGAGCGCGACGGGACGCTCAAGCCCGGCGGTACGATCGTCGAGGGCACGAGCGGGAACACCGGCGTGGGGTTGGCGATCGCGGCTGCGCTCAAGGGCTACAAGTGCATCTTCACGATGCCGGACAAGATGTCGCAGGAGAAAGTCCGGCTGCTGAAGGCGTTCGGCGCCGAGGTCATCGTGACGCCGACGGCGGTTCCGCCGGACCATCCCGACAACTACGTGGTGATGGCGCGCCGCATCGCGGCGGAGACGCCGAACGCGATCCTGGCCGATCAGTTCTACAACCAAGCGAATCCCGACGCGCACTACGCGACGACGGGTCCCGAGCTGTGGGAGCAGACCGGCGGCCGGATCACGCATTTCGTGGCCGCCGCTGGGACGGGTGGGACGATCACCGGGGTGGGTCGGTACCTCAAAGACCAGAATCGGCGGATCCGCGTCATCGCCGGCGATCCACACGGCTCGATCCTCGCGGAGCAGTGGCGCACCAAGGGCCAAGCAGTCGTCGAAGGCTCACCGTACAAGGTCGAAGGCATCGGGCAGGACAAGATCCCGGGGACGCTCGATTTCGGCATCATCGACGAGTTCCACACGGTGAGCGATCGCGAAAGCTTCGCGATGGCGCGGCGACTGACGCGCGAGGAGGGCTTGTTCGTCGGCGGATCATCGGGTTTGATCGCGCACGTCGCGCTGCAGATCGCGCGCGAAGTGAACGATCCCAACGCGTGCGTCGTCACCTTCCTGTGCGACACGGGCGAGCGCTACCTATCGAAGTTGTACAGCGACGAGTGGATGCGCGAGAACCAGATGCTCGATCCCGATCGGGTCACTCTGGGAGACGTGATGCACGGCAAAGGCGGCGAGCAGCCGGTCGTGGTCAGTGTCGCGCCGGCGACGACGGTGCGCCAGGCGCTCCGGCTCATGAGCCTGCATGACGTGTCACAGCTGCCGGTCATGGACCGCGAGCGGTGCGTGGGATCGGTCACCGATTGGTCGCTCTCGGCCAAGAGTCTGGCCGACGTGAAGGTGCTCGACGCGACGGTGAGTGACGTCATGGACGCGCCGTTCCCCACGGTCGACGCGAACCGCTCGGCCGATTCCGTGGTCAAGCTGTTGTCGAAGACCAGCCCCGCCGTCCTGGTCACCAATCCAGGGGGCACGACCGTCCAGGGGATCGTCACGCGGTCCGATCTCCTGCATTTCCTGATGGCGAGATAGTGGCGACGGCGTGGACGTCGTTCTCGTGAACATCACCGTGGTCCTGGGTGGCGCGTCGTCCGAGCGCGATGTGTCGTTGGCCTCGGGCTTCCGCGTCGTCGACGCTCTGCGTTCGGTTGGACACCGGGTGGTGGCCGTCGATCCGGTGAGCGGAGTACTGAGTCCATCGGCGGAGCTGGCGTTGTGCGCGCCGGGAATGCGAGCGCAGCCCCCCTCGCTCGATGAGTTGGCCCGGCTGGGCGGGACTCGGCTGCGCGAGCTGTCGCCGGACGTCGTGATGCTGCCGGAGGTGCGGGACGCCGACGTCGTGTTCCTGGCGTTGCACGGCGGGCAGGGGGAAGACGGCACGATCCAAGCCATGCTCGATTCCGTTGGCGTGCCGTACACCGGCAGTGGCCATCTGGCGAGTGCGTTGGCCATGGACAAGGATCTGTCCAAGATCCTCTTCCGGGTGGCGGGGGTGGGAACCGCGGACTGGCTGATGACGCCGGCGACCGACGACGCCGTCGAGCGTGCACTCGGGTTTCCGGTCGTGGTCAAACCATCGAAGCAGGGGTCAACCGTAGGGCTGACCGTCGTCCGTGACCGGGCGGCCCTCCAGACGGCGATCACGACCGCCTATCAGTACGACGACGAGGTGATGATCGAGCGGTTCGTCCCGGGCCGCGAGCTGACGGTCGGCGTGCTGGGCGGCGAGGCGCTGCCGGTCGGCGAGATCTTCCCACAGCATGAGATCTACGACTACGAGTGCAAGTACACGACGGGAATGGCCCGAGAGGAGTTCCCGGCGCGGCTCACGCCCGCGGAATCGGTCGCGATGCAGGACCAGGCGCTTCTGGCGTTCCGCGCGCTGAAGCTGCGCGGATATGCGCGGATCGACTTTCGGCTGGATCCGACCGGCGCGATGTACTGCTTGGAGGCGAACACCCTCCCGGGTTTGACCGAACTGAGCCTGATTCCGCAAGCGGCAGCCGTGCATGGGCTCCCCTTCGCGCAGCTATGCGAACGCATCGTGGCGCTCGCGATGCAGGGTGCGGGTCGGTAAGCCGTGACCGACCGCGCGCGCGGGTCGTCGCTCGCCGAATAGCTCCCTGAGGCCGGTGGCGCGAGCGGAACGGTCGCAACGCAACCGTGTTACACTTCATACGGTCGTCGCCCGACCGCCTCGCGGTCCCTTCCCGTGCCACGACCGCTGCTAGCCGACCGCCGACCGCTGCCTCCGATGTCCTTCTCTGCAACTGAGGAGTTCGACGACCGACCGCGGACCACACCCGCGGTGCAGTGGTTGATCGGGATCAACGTCCTGATCTACTTCCTGCAGGTCACGCTGGTGGGCACCGCCGACATGGAGCGGTGGCTCGGATTCGAGGCGCACGACCTCTTCCGGCTGCAATCCGGCTGGACGATCCTGACGCACATGTTCGTCCACGCCAGTCTGCTGCACCTCGTGGGCAACATGGTCATGCTCTGGGTGTTTGGGCCGCGCGTGGAGCGAGCCTGGGGCTCGGGCGCCTTCGTCCGGTACTATGTGCTCTGCGGCCTTGGCGGCTGGCTGGCCCACCTTCTGACGGCACGCGAATACACGCTCGTTGGGGCATCGGCCGCGATTTACGGCGTGATGCTGGCCTATGCGGTGCGCTGGCCGGACGACGAATTCCTACTCTGGTTCGTGGTGCCGGTGCGTGCCAAATGGCTGGTCGCCGGGTGTGTCCTCGTCGATCTCCTGCTCGGTGTGTCATCGCTCAACGGCGGCCCCGGGGGCGGCGTCGCCCATTTCGCCCACCTGGGTGGCCTCGCCGCAGGGTGGCTCTATCTGCACACGCCGCCCGCCGGGTTCGACCTGCTCCACTCGCCTCGTGTTTCCTCCACGCCGGACGTGCCCGACGAGCCCCCGCGAGCCATCCCGCGGGCGTTACCACGTCAACCGCGAGAATCGCGGGACCGGCAGGAGACCGATGAGATCGTCGCCAAGAGCAAGGCTGCAGTCGCCAAGCGCCCGGCACCGGCGCCAGCGCCGAGCATCGCGGTACGCGGCCGACCCAGCGACGACATCAACTCCCTGCTCGATAAGATCTCTCGCCAAGGGCTCGACAGCCTGACGAGCGACGAGCGTCGGTTGCTGGAAGAAGCATCCAAGCGGCTGCGAGGCAGCGAATAGCGCGAACCGGCCGAAGTCGTCGGAGCGCGACGATCTGTTCGCGAACGGGCCCAGCTGACGCGTGACGCCCCGGTGTTGGCAGTAAGGACATTGGTCGCGTCGCGTTGCCGCAGCGACTAGCGACTACCCGCCGTCGATGTGATCACGGACTTGATGCCGCCGCGGATGTTGAAATCGCCGACGACCTGCATCCAGCGGGGCGCGACTTTGGCAACGACGTCATCAAGGATGCGGTTGACGGCCCGCTCGTAAAAAATCTCGTCGTTGCGGTAGCTCCAGAGATAGAGCTTGAGGCTCTTGAGCTCGACACACATCTGGTCCGGCCAGTACGTGATCACCACCGTACCGAAATCCGGCGCGCCCCCCGTGAGCAGTGACAGGTCCGACGTATCGCCCTCGATGCCGCCAAGCGGGCAGAGCGAGGTGAACTCCGGACAGGTCATTTGTATCTCGTAGTTCCGACCCGGATGGGGGTTCGGGAATACTTCGAGCAGGTCGGGGCGTGGCATTCGAGGAAAACTACTCGAAAACTACTCGCCAACCGGCGGTTTCAAGCCAGCGCGGCGTTGGTGAGGGCAGGAGGCGGTCCCTCGCAACGCGTTGGGGCAGCCGGCTGGGTCGAGAGGCAGCGGGTCCACAGCGGGTCCACAACAGGTCCACATAGTCGTTCGCCCCAGGTGGTCGCATTTATGCACTCGGAGCAGACATGCCGCTAACGAAATGACGCGGCGCGTGGCAATTTCCCATCCGCGCATCGAGCGCAACACTCTCACTTGTCGGAGGCGTGTCCCATGGTGTCTCGTCTGACCTTCGTAGCGGTTGCCGCAATCTGTAGCTCGACCGCGTACGCGCAGCAACCGCTGAGTGTTCCCGGGCACGTAGTGACGAGCCTGGCCTCCGCCACCGTCGTCGCACCGACTGTGATGGCTCAGGGAATGAAGATGACGGCGACGCTCACGCCGCAGAAAGGCGGGACAGTGGCGGGGAAGGCGACCGTCCAGGCGGGGAGCGGCGCTGGCACGACCGTGGCGACGGTGTCGCTCACCGGGGGGACGCCGGGCGCGGTCTACCCGTGGCATGTGCACGTCGGCAAGTGCGGGATGATGCCTGGCGGCAAGGTCTGGGGTGACGGGTCGGCGTACAAGCCGATGACGGTCGGCAGCGACGGCACGGCCACCAGCACCGCGACGATCAGCATGGCCCCGCCATCGAGCGGCGGCTACTACGTGAACATCCACGCGTCGCCGTCGGACATGGGGACGATCGTGTCGTGCGGGAATCTTGGGATGTAGCGTTCGTGGATCGCGGTGAGTGGGTCGTAGTTGACTGACGATTTGCAAGCGGGGGCCCGTGGCGGTGCGCTGCCATCGGCCCCCGCTCGTGCATCGGGGATGACTAACTGCTGACCGCGGTCGCTTCGGGCTCCCGCCCGCGCTGCCACAGGACTACGACGAGCAGCACGGCGCCGCAGGTCACGCCCATGTCAGCGATGTTAAACGTCCAGAAGCGCACGTCACCGACGCCAATGTCAATGAAGTCGACCACGCCCCGGACGGAGCGAAGCCGGTCGGCGAGATTGCCGAGCGCACCCCCCGCAATGAGCGCGACGGCGACCGACTGGGTCACGTCGTTGTGTTTAGCGCCCCGGTAGACGAAGCTCAGCACACCGAGCGCCAGGATGGCGGCCGCCGTGAATCCCCACCGCGAAGCGCCGCCCAGGCTCATGCTGAACGCCGCGCCGGGGTTGAACGCGAGGGTGAATCGCACGACCGACCCGATGACATCGTGCGGCGAATACGCCGGCGACAGATGCTCAACGGCGAGCCGCTTTGTCGTGTAGTCGGTGAGGAGCACGCCCAGCGTGATCGGCCAGAAGGTGGCGGCCTTGGGGGACACGGTAGGAAATTAACAACATGATCGAACCCAGGCCCACCACCATCGTGCAATCCGTCCGATTGTCCGAGCGTCTCGGCGCCGATGTGACGCTCGCCAGCGAGACGTTCCAATGGACGGGCAGCTTTAAATTCCGCGCGGCATCGAACGTCGTGCGGTCGATTCCACACCCGGCGGTGATCACTGCCAGCTCCGGGAATTTCGGACAGGCGATGGCATACGCCTGTCAACTGGCCGGGAAGCGATGCACCGTGGTCATGCCGGTAAACTCGGCAAAGGTCAAAATCGCCGCGGTCGCCGGGTACGGCGCCCGCGTGGATCTCGTCGATACGGCAGTCGTGCGCCGCGAAAGCCGGGTGGCGCAACTCGCCGCGGCCGATCCATCCGCCTACATCGCCAGCGCGTACGACGACCCGCTCGTCATCCGCGGGAACGCGAGCCTTGGACGCGAGCTCGCAGCGATCAACGACCGGGCGGACGCCGTGGAGGGTTCCAAGGCCGCGGCGAACCGCACTACGCGCGGCGGGTCGTTCGACGCGATCCTCGCGCCAATCGGCGGCGGAGGACTCGCGGCGGGGATCCTGACCGGGCTGCGAGACGCCGGCGACCGCACGCCGGTCTGGGGTGTCGAGCCCGCGATCGCGAATGATCTCGTGCAGTCGCTAGCCGCCGGGCGTGTCATTGCACACGATCGTGAGCCGCAGACGATCGCGGATGGTGCCCGCACTCGGAGTGTCGGGGTGCATCCGTGGGCGGTGCTCCAATCAGGGCTCGCCGGGGCGATCGAGGTATCGGACGATCAGATTCGCGAGGGGCTCGGGCTTTGCTTTCACCTTGCCAACCTCAAAGTGGAGCCCACGGGCGCCATCACGGTGGCGGCGATGTTGGCCGCGGCCGAGCGTTTCCGCGGGCAGCGCGTCTGTTGCGTTGTGAGTGGCGGCAATGTCGACCTACAGGTCTACTGGGAGATTCTCGAGGGGCTGTCCACGGGACCGAGCGATCGGTAGCCGAGGAGCGTCACGGCGCCATATTGCGCGTCCGGGCCGGGTTGCGTCTGGACCGCAGCAGTGACACCGGGGAGCGACGAGTTGACATGAACGGCATCGACACTCGGGCTGACGACCGGCCCCGTCTGCATCGGCCTTACCCGCACGAGATGCTGACCGCGGGGTATCTCGCTGCGACCGGCGTGTTGGGCGCGGTGCTTGGCCACCCCGTGCGGATCTGGCCTACGGTCCTCGCGCACGCAGTGGGGATCGTTGTCATCCTGCTGGTACTGCCGCGCGTCCCTCAGCATCGATGGGTGATCGCCGTCCGCGATTGGGGGCTCGTGCTCGTCCTGCCGTTCTTGTACGTGGAGGTGGCTCACCTCAATCGTTTGCTGAGCACCGACTATCACGACCGCGCCATCCAGTCGGTCGAGGCGGCATTATTTCACGTGCCGCCGGGTCCCGCCCTGCGCCAGATGCTGTCGTGGTGGCCGATCGACGAGTATCTGCATTTCAGCTACGTGGCGTACTATGCCCTGCTGCCACTGCTCGGCGGCGCGCTCTATTTCACGGGACGGCGGCGCGAGTTCCGGTACGTCTTAGCGACGGTCCTCGGAACGTTCTACGTCTGCTACCTGTGCTTCATCCTGTATCCCGTGGCTGGCCCGTGGTATCGAAGCCCCCACCTGGACGCGGCATCATTGGGCCATTTCTTCCCGACTGTCGTGCATGCGGTCCTGGTGCGCGCGGCGTCGAAAGGCGCCGCGTTTCCCAGCTCGCACGTGGCGGTCGCGGTCGTGATCTGGCTGCTCGCGTGGCGCTTCGCCCGGCGCGTGTTCTGGATCCTGGCCGCGATCGTGCCCGCGCTGGCGTTGGGGACGGTGTACGGTGGATTCCACTACGCCGTGGATGCCGGGGCCGGCTTGGTGGTCGGCGTGGCCGGTTTTCTCGCGGCCCCGCGGGTTCATCGACTGCTCGGCGGCGATATGCCCGAGCCGGGACTGGGCGGCATCGACGGGACGTAGGGTGGTGGCGGGCCGCCGAAACGAGAGGGCGCCCCCCGGCGTCCCTGGAAGGTGCCCCGATCTCCGACCGACTGACCAGCCGAGACTGCAGACGTGCCCGACCTGGAGTTGCTTACCGCTGATGGAGCGACCGCCGAATGGCTGCGGCGGTCGGACCGCATCCGGGTGGGTGGCCTTGCCGCCTTCCTGTTGGTCATGGCAATCGAGCCGGCGTTCGGTGCGCCCCTGTGGCCGGCCACCTACGGGGTCATGGCCCTCTGGCTCGCCGTGGCGATCGTCTTCGAGCGCAGCCTCCAGCGCGTTCGCACGCGTGAGGTCGCGGATCGATGGCGCACCGCGATGCTGGCCGCCGACATCGTGTTCATCACGGTCGCGAGCTACGAAGCGGACGCGACGCGGTGGTTCGGCGAGTCGGCGTACCTCATCGTCGTCGTCATCGCGGCCGGTGCGTTGTCGCGTAGCGCGACCGTCTGGCTCACCGCCTTCGCATCGCTCGCCTATGGCGCCCTGTTGCTGGTGGAGCGGGCGGTGGCACCCTTGGGAGCCCGGGCGGGCTCGCTCCTCGGCATCACGAGCGATCCGACGACGATTGGTGCGTGGGCGTTGGGTACTGTGTTGCTCATCATCTTCGTCGTTCTGGTTCGGGCACTCGTCGCGCTACTGGAACGGAGCGAGGCGCGACACCGGCTGATGTTCGAGGCAAGTCCGCGCCCCATGTGGGTGTACGACGCGGAGACGCTGCGATTTCTCGCGGTCAACAACGCCGCGATCCGTGACTATGGCTACTCCCGCGAGGAATTCCTGGCCATGGATCTCGCGGGGATTCGCCCGCCCGAGGAGCGGGACGCCATTCGGTCAGCCGTGGCCGCGATACCCAACTCCTACACGCACTCCGGCACCTGGCGGCACCGGCGGCGGGACGGCGGTGAGATGGACGTCGAGGTTGCGTCGCACCCCATTCGCGTCAGTGGCCGTGACGCACGCTTGGTGGTCGTCACCGACGTCACGGAGCGAACGCGCCTCGAGACGCGCCTCCGCGAGACGCAGCGCCTGGAGGCACTCGGCCGGTTGGCTGGGGGCGTAGCGCACGAATTCAACAATCTGTTGGCGGCCGTCCTGGGGCACGCCGAGCTGCTACTCATCGAGATGCCGCTCGGCAGCACGCGCCGCGACAGCGCGGAGGAGATCGTTCGGGCCGCGCGTCGTGGCGCGGACCTGACCCGTCACATGCTGGCGTTCGGGCGACGCCAGATCCTCCGTCCGGAAGTCGTGGACGTGAGCGTCGTCGTGCGAGACATCGAACGCCTGCTGCGTCCCTTGTTGACGACGGACGTCCAGGTGACGCTGGCGCTCCCGAGCGACGCATGCTGGGCGCGGGTGGACCGCAGCCAGCTGGAGCTCGTGATCATGAACCTCACGATGAACGCGCGCGATGCGATGCCGAGTGGTGGCGCGTTGACCGTGGAGACATCGGTCACCAACCTGGGGGAGGCCGACCGTCCTCGGCACCCGATGGCGGCGGTCGTCGCGGGCAAGTACGTCCGGCTTGCGGTCAGCGACTCGGGGACGGGCATCAGTCCGGAAGTCGTCGAGCGGATCTTCGAGCCATTCTTCACGACGAAGCCCGTGGGTCGCGGCACGGGGCTCGGTCTGTCCACGGTGTACGGGATCGTGAAGCAGTCCGACGGCTATGTGTGGCCGTACAGTGAGATCGGCCACGGCACCTCCATGCACGTGTATCTGCCCTGTGTCGCGGCGCCGGCCGCTCCGGCCGCGCACACGTCGCGATTGACGCCCCAGGCGGTGGGCCGGCCGTTGGTCGGTGCCGCGGTGGCCGCAGCCCGGCCTCCTGGAGCGACATCGTCGTCGGCGAGCTCGATGGCAGCGGGGAGTCTTCCGGCCGGTCCGATGGCCGGCGCGCCCCGTGCGAATGGCCATCACCGCGCGGTCACCGTGTTGGTGGCGGACGATGAGGCGGCGCTTCGCAGCGCCGCCGTGCGTGTGTTACGCGCGGGGGGCTACGAGGTGCTCGAAGCGGGCAATGGAGAGGACGCGCTCGCCGTCGCGGCGACGCATGGCCGGCGCGTGGACGTGCTGCTGACCGACGTGGTGATGCCTGGGATGGGCGGGGTCGAGTTGGCGGCGCGCGCCGCGGCACGCGATCCCGCGATTCGGGTGGTGTACATGTCCGGGTATCCCCAAAGCCATTTGGAGGCGGTCGGCGGACTCGCTGGTGGACATGCGTTTCTCGACAAACCATTCGGCCTGGACACGTTGCTGGCAGCGGTCCAGGAGGCGCTCGCTGTCGAGGTAGGAACCCACTTGGGCGACGAGAAAGCCAACGGTCGTGCCACTGGACATGAATGGGTGTCCGACGAGGCCGGCGGTAAACATTAGTAGTCGTCGGGGGTGGATCAGGCCGCCAGCCACGGGTGCGACGCCGGGCGGGGCTCGGTGAAATTATTCTTGCGGGCACTGGCTGACGCCGCTAATTTGAGTGAGCGAGTGAGGCGCTCAGTTGGCGCCGTCGTCGGTACCAGTTCGGCAGTTCGGGACTTGGCCACACGCGGGTCCCGATTCGTTTTTTCCGGGCTGACTATCACGAGCTACTTGCTCGCGCGGCGACAGGCGCCGCGTGAACACTGTCGTCGGCAGGTACGGTATGTCCGGACTCCGACAACACAAATTCATTCAGGAGTACGGCAATGCGTACCACCGGCACGGTGAAGTGGTTCAACGACGCCAAGGGTTTTGGTTTTATCACACCCGAGGGCGGTCAGAAGGACTGCTTCGTGCACCACTCGGCGATTCAGGGCAGCGGCTTCAAGTCGTTGGCTGAAGGCGAGCGCGTGGAGTTCGATATCGTTCAGGGCCAGAAAGGCCCCGCCGCGGAGAACGTGACGAAGCTCGGACGATAAAGAGCAGCGGTTAGCGGCTCGCGAACGCGGGTCGCTAACAGCACCGAGGGCCGGCTGCGGTCTACTGCAGCCGGCCCTTCGTGTGTTCGCGCATGTCTCGGGGCTCGCCGGTCGCCGCGAGCGGCGGACCCACTACCGATCGTATCGCACGAGCGCGGCGATGCCGTCGTGCGCCAGGATCCGGACCATGGCGTGCGAGCGCTGATCGATCCAGAACCGCTCCGTGACATTGCCGGGGAAGTCGGCAGCCACGACCCAACACTCCGCCGCGCGGCCGGTGCGAGTCGTGATGCGATCCGCGCCTTCGACGCGCACGTCGAGCGGAAAGACCTGCTGGTCGGCCGGGAAGTACACCGGGACCGTGGCGTGGTAACCCATGGACAGTGGCAACGCACGAAGCACGAGATCGACCGCCGCGGACGTATACGCGGAGTCGGGCACGGGTGAGGCCGACGTGCGCGGGGGCCGACCGGGCGCTGAATCGATCACCACGAGCTGGCCCTGGCCGAACGTGAGCGTTACCACGCGCTCACCTTCGAGCAGCGCCAGCTGGTGCAGCGGTTGCAGCGAATGGGCGTCCACCCACGTGGTGGTTTGGACCACGACGGCGGACGAGTCGCGCTGCTCGAACGCGACCTCGAATGCGTCGTGTCCGGTCGGATCGACGACCCGGCGAACGCGTTGGATCGTCATGCCGATCTCGATCCGGTTCCGCGAGTCCGATTCAAATATCGAGCCGACAGCCGGATGACGATCCACGACGGGGGCCGCGTCCGCCTCACGCGATATCACCATCGTGTCGGTCCCTGGCACGAGCCACCGCACATCGAGGACCCCGGCCACCGGACGCACGACCGGTCGGATCGCTGCCTGCGCGGTGGGGGCGAGCGCGGTCCGCGGTGTGGTCTGAGGCGGCGTGTGGCACGAGGCCGCGAGGGCAGCCACAACGGCGATCCGGGAGCCAGTATAAAGACAATGCATCGGGTGCTCGATTCGAGCGTGATGAAGTGAATGGGGCATCATGCGACGACACCGCCGTCGGACGTCCGCATCCGCGAGCGGTGGGTTGCTCGCGCGCGTGTCATCCGGACGGTGAGCTCGCGCAGGAAGGCGTCGCGATTGGCCGGCGTATACGCGAAGACACGCGACGTGCTGTTGCGGTGAATGACGACCAGTGGCGAGGAGCGGTTGATCAGACCGGTCACCGACGCCTTCCCGCTGGCGTGGCGGAAGATCAGTTGGCGTCGCGTCGTGGCCGACGCTGCCGCGATGTCTCCGTAGGGGATCCGGCGAATGGGGAGGATGTGGAGCAACACGATTTGCAGCGCCCGGTCCCCCAAATGCACATCCCACATGATGGGCGCCAACTCGTCGGCGAACAGGCCAAACGCCGCCCAAATGAGCCCGGCGATCACGACAACTGCGATGGCGACCGCGAAAAGATGACTGATCACGGGCGGGGGCCAAGAGGACCAGCAGACCGACGGGAAACCGCTCGTGGGAGAGACGATCGTGACCCGCGGGAGAGTACAAAAAGCAGCGGTGAGACGGGTTAGCGCCCCGCATACGCACCGAGGGCCGGCTGCGTCCTGCTGAAGCCGGCCCTCGCGGTGTTCGCTCGTTCGCCGCTCGAGGCGATCCGCGCGCTCGCGGCGTGCGCTAGGGCTTGATGTACTGATACAGCGACACGAGGCGCACAGCGCGGTAAAAGCTGGCCCGGTTGTGCAACAAGAACGTCGCCTTGCCAACCACGGTTCCCGTGGAGTCCACCTCGTGGACCTGGCCCGCTAGGCCGAATCCGACGAGTGTATGGCCGCTCGTGAGACGTTGGACCGATCCCACGATGTTGGTGAAGATCATGGGGCTGGGCTCGTACTCCCATACCATCGTCGCCGTCATTTTCGTCAGGTCGAGCGCGTATTCGACGGCTCTCGTGTGCGGCGGAGTGTGGCGCAGTCCGTTGTCGTACATCAGGATGTGGCCGTTGTCGAGCACCCGCACGCTGTGTTGGCCGCTGAAGAAGTTGAGCGGATCATTGAGAATCGTGAACTGACCCTGCACGCCCCCCAACTGCCAAATCCGCGCGCCGGTCTGAGCGTCGAGCTTGGCGATGGCCCCCATGTGCCGGAACGAGACGATGTAGTTGCTGTCCAGGTCGAACGCCAACGAGTTCGTATGATCGAAATCGTTCGGCGGGTTGACACCGGTCGGCTCGATCCAGTCGGCGACCGTGTAATGGTCCCAGGCGTTCCAGAGAAATTGTTCGGCGCCGGGCGGGCTTTCGCGGATTAGTTGGTGGCCGACTCCGATTCCATTCGCCGGACCGCCCAGTGACGAAAAGTCGAAGGGGCGGCTGGTGTAACCGTAGAAATGGAGGATCGGAGCTGACGCCGTGCCCGTCATCCACAGCTCGTGCGAATCCATATGCTCGGTGTCCGGTGGCGAGTACGTGGCGATCACTTCGCCGCTGGGCAACAGCTCCACGTATTGCACAGGGATGTCGTCGTCTCCCTGAGACCCACCGAGGGCGAGCGTGAAGTGTCCGTTGGCCTGCTGCTTGGATTCGACGGAGCCCGTTCCCGGCGGGAACTCGCGGTACCACCGCACGCGTCCCTTGGAGTCGAAGATGACCATGAGGACGCTGTCGCCCGTGTAAATGATCGGCGACATCAACGTGTAGCCGGGGCCGAACGACCCGGTGATAGTGAGGCTTGCCGTCTGCACGTACGCAGGCAGCGGTCCGGTGGAGAACTGGAACGGCTCGATCGTCCGCCCGTGTGGTCCGATGAGCTCTAACTGATGCGAGTACATCGAGTTGGGCAGCAGGCCGAGCGTGACGATGCGGCCTGAATCGCCGGTGACGGGCACGAACGGCGTCATCGCCGACGAGTCACCGGGGGTCGAGTACAGCACGCGTGCCGAGTCCACGTTGGTGGCCGTGAACGTGACCACCGTCGAGAGAGCATTGAGCGGGTTCTCGGCGACGGAATACCCCGTGACGAGGGGCGCGAGTGCCGAAGCAGCCGGAATGGCGGTGGGGTGGTCGTTCGTGCAGGCGTCGAGCAGCGTGAGGCCTAGCATCGCGATGGCGGCAAGTGCGGCTCGCGTGGTGGCGCCCCAGGCGACGTCAGTGGCGGCGTGTCGAGTCGGCATAGTCGAATATGGGGCGCGAGGGATTGTGCGCGAGTTGCTACGGCGAGGAACGGGAACCGTTGGGTACGCCGGTTACTATACGGCTCCCCGGGCGAGAAATGTTGGGTCGAGGAGGTCGCTGAATCCCAGGAAATGGATCGCCGAACGACTCCGGTCAAGGGTCGGCGTTCTTGGGCGCGGTCGATCTCAGCGGCCCAGAAAGGTGGGCCGCGTCCCGCGATATGATACCGTCGCCCCACGTCGTCACGCGACTCACACATCGCCTCCGCCGGCGCGATCCCCCCCGTGATCTCGCCGCGATCCCACCGTGATGCGGGCGACGATTACGCGGGGCGGAGCCCACGAATGCCGGGGCAAACGACAATTCTGCGGTTGTCCAGTTCTTGACATCACGGAGGTGGGGCCGCACGCTATAGCGTTGTTACATCCCGTGAGGTGCGGGTGACACACCGAGGCGCTGTACGCCGCCTCCCGCGTGTCTCCCGCACCTCACCCCATGGTGACTCGGTCCGTGTGTGGGCGAGACGCACGCGATCGAACAATCCGATGCCCCTCGCGCGAGGAGGATACGAAGTGCACAAAACTATGTTCGCGATGCGGGGCGCTGTGCTGGCGGCGGCGCTCCTGAGTGGAACAGTCTGGCCCGCGGCAACGGCGCATGCGCAAGGGGCGCTCCGATCGTTGACTGGCCGCGTCACGGACGTCGACGACAAGGCGCCGGTGCCCGCGGCCTCGATCCAAGTCATTGGGACGACGCTGGGAGCGACGACGACCGATAGCGGGACCTTCTCGTTAAAGGTGCCGCAGGGCGTGGTCACGCTCACCGTGCGACGGATCGGGTTCCGCGCGATGACGATCTCGGTGTCGGCGGACCAGAGCGACATCTCGGTGGGGCTCACGCGTGACATCCTCGAGCTGCAGCAAGAGGTGGTGACGGGAGTCGCGACGAGTGTGGCCTCGGAGAACGCGGCCAACGACGTCGCCGTGGTGACCTCGGAGAACCTGAACCGCGCGCCTGCCCCGACGATCGAGAACGCGTTGCAGGGCAAGGTACCGGGCGCGGTGATTCAGCAGAACAACGGCGGTGCCCCCGGCGGCGGGATGCAGGTCCAGATCCGCGGGATCACGTCGATGTTCGCCAACGCCTACCCGCTGTATGTGCTCGACGGCGTGATCATCAACAACGAGACCGTCAACAGCGGGCTCAATACGATCAGCCAGGCGAACGGTGGCGCGGCGTCGGACGAGCAGGACCTGAGCCCGAACCGGATCGCCGACCTCAACCCCGAGGATATCGAGACCATCGAGGTGCTCAAAGGTGCCTCAGCGTCGGCGATTTACGGGTCGAAGGCGTCAGCAGGGGTGATCATCATCACCACCAAGAAGGGGAAAGCGGGCAAGCCGCGGATCGAGCTGTCGCAGAAAGTCGGCCACTTCACGCAGTCAAATACCTATGGCCTCCGCACCTTTCCGACACTCGCGAGCGCCGTCGCTTGGGGCAATGAATTTGGGTACGACCCCTCGTTCATCAAGTCCGTATACGCGGGTCCGCAGGACTATCAGAGCCAGTTGTTCGGCAACAACCAACTGTCCTACGAGACAGATGCGAGCCTGAGCGGCATCTCCGGCAACACGCAGTACTTCCTCTCCGGGCTCGCCAAGTACGACAATGGTATCATGAACAACACGGGCTACAACAAGCAGACGGTGCGGTCGAACATCACGCAGACGCTGGCCAGCAACCTCACGGCCACGGCGAATTTGAATTTCGCACACTCCGTCACGCGTCGCGGGGTCACAGGCAACGACAACATCGGCGTCAGTCCGTATGACGTCTTCTCGTACACACCGCAATTTGTCGCCCTGAACAAACAGGTGAACGGCGCGTGGCCGATCAATCCGTTCGGACCCGCCAACCCGTTCGCCGATGCGGACGAGATCAACACGCCGGAGACGGTCAACCGCTTCATCGGCGGCGGCAACATCGATTGGGAGCCGATCCGATTGCCGAACCAGACCCTCCATCTCACGTTCATGGGCGGCGCGGATTACACGACGCAGAACGACCTGTTCTACGCCCCGCCCGACCTGCAAGTGGAACAGGCGATCTCGTCCGGGCTCCCCGGCGTGGCGCAGGATCAGTACGCCAATACGACCTATCTGAACTACTCGATCAACCTGGTCCACCACTACACGGGGCTCAAGTTCCTCGACGCGACGACCTCGATCGGATTCGTCCGCGAGAAGCGAAGTCTCGACAACCCCCTGGGCGCCGGACAGAACATCCTCGCCGGCGCCACGAATCCGACCCTGGGCGCGGTCCAGACGTTGACCTACAACGCGACCGCGGCCAAGGACCAATCGCTCTACGCACAGGAGCAGGTGCTCACCCTGCAGCAGCGGTTGGCGCTCACGGCGGGAGTGACCGCAGAGCGCACGACGAATGACGGTGACATCAACAAGTTCTATCCGTACCCGCGCTTCTCGGCTTCGTACCGTGTGCCGCAGTTCGCGGGCTTCCTGGATGAGTTGAAGCTCCGCGCCGCGTACGGTCAGTCGGGGACCCAGCCGAACTACGGCGTCAAGTACACGGGGTTGAACACGACGAACTCGGGCGGGTTGAGCGGGGTCTACTCACCGCTGCTCCAGGGCGACACGTTGATCCGGCCCGAGCAGGAAGCGGAGATCGAGACCGGCTTCGATGCCACGATCCTGCACTCCCGGGCGCAGTTCAGCTTCACCGTGTATCAGAAGCGGATCACGGATCTGTTACTCCAGGGCCAGGTCTCTCCGTCCCTCGGCTACGACCAGGCGTGGATCAACGGCGGCGAGTTCACCAACCAGGGCATCGAGCTGTCGTTGACCGCGACGCCGGTGGACATCCACAACGGATTCCAGTGGGTGAGCACGACGTCGTTCTACCGGAACTACAGCGTGGTCAACTCGCTCCCGGAACCCGCGTTCGATCTGCAGAACGGTGGTGGCGGGAGCCTGGGCACGTTCCGCATCCAAGTGGGTCGGTCGGTCTCGCAGGTCGTGGGCCAGAACAACGGTCCCGATGGCCAGCCCATTCAAGCGGGCGATGCGCAGCCGAGTTACGTGATGAACTTCAACAACGAGTTCACGTTTCACCGCTTCCACGCGGCCGCGCTGGTCGTGTGGTCCCGTGGTGGCGCGGTCGGCAATTTTACCGACAATCTCTTCGACGACAGCCAGGGGTTGCTCGCCGATTCGGCGCTCAGTGCCAAGCGGAACGCCGAGAACAATGCGAATGGGACGCCGTATCTCGAGACCGCAACCTTCGTAAAGGTCCGTGAGGTCTCGGTCAGCTACTCGATACCTGATCGCTTCGTGTCGTGGCTCGGGGGCGGCCGCGTGAAAGACGCACGACTGTCGATCACCGGGCGGGATCTGTTCGCGTGGTTTGCATATACCGGACTCGACCCCGAAGTCAATTTCGTCGGACAGACGCAGATCCAGCGCGGTCAGGACGTCACACCATTTCCTCCTGCTCGCAGCGTGTTCTTCTCCATCGACCTGGGCCTCTGACATGACCATCCTCTGCTCCGCTCATTCGCGCCGGCAGCGGGCTGGCCGCCCGCGTCCCGTCGTCGCCCGTCTGACGCGTCACGCCGCGCTGGTGGTCGCTCCGCTGCTCGCCGCAGTGCTCGCCGCCGCGTGTAAAGACACCAACGTGCCGTTACTCACGGGCCCGACCCAAGTGGCGTCGACGACCGTCGGGGTCCAGAACGCGGTCACGGGACTATTCAGCGCCGCCCGCAACGACGTCGGCAACTACGTCACCTTCATGTCCACGTTCTCCCGTGATGCGGCCAACTTCACGAACACCGAGCCGCGGTACATCACGGAGGGGATGGGACTCATACCCATCTCCAACACCGATCAATTCTTCTCGGCGTCGATCTGGGACATCGAGTTCCGGAACGCCAAATTCGCCAACCAGATCATCGCGACGCTCCCGTCCGTGACCCCCGCGTATTCCACCGCGGACGCCGCGACGATCACGGGCGTGGTGCAGACGATGAAGGCGCTGCAGTTCATGATGCTGGCCGAAACGCGGGACACCTTGGGCGTGTCCGTGTACTCGATCGACGGTGGAAGTACTCCCCAACCCGTCTTCTGCAACAAGGACGTGTGGAAGTACATCGTCGCCCTTCTCGACTCGGGCAACGCCGCGCTCCAGATCGCCGGGTCGAACCCGATCCCGGTGATCCTTCCCCCCGGATTTGTCTCGGTGTCGGCCATGGCCGCGCCGAGTACGAGCTCCGGAGCATTTGCGGCCTTCAATCGGGCATTGGCCGGGAAAGCCGGGTTGGAGTACGCGTACGCGATCGCACGGCAACTGGGTGCCGGGTCCGCACCCTCGCCGACCACATCGGGCGCGCCCGATGCGACGGCGTTGACGCGGGCAGACAGCGCGCTCCACGCGTCGGCGCTGTTCAATCCGGCGGCGATCACCGCGCCGCAGGCTGGCGGGTTTACGGCCGATCCGTTCGGCGTGTATCACTCGTGGAGTCCGCAGTCCGGTGATCAGCTCAATCCGATCAACGGCATCATTGGCACGCTGGCCGTGCTGTGGGACATGGTCGTCGATGCGGACACGGTCCACGACGCGCGGTGGCACGCGAAGTTCGCGGTCAACCCAAACGCCGTGCAGCAACTGGCCTTCGCGCCCGCGGCGTCGCCCTACATCTACTCGTACTATCCGTCGGTGTCGACTCCCATTCCGATCGTGCGCAACGAAGAATTGACGTTGGTCGATGCGCAGATCCAACTCGGGTTGGGCAACCTCGCCGCCGCCACCACGCTGATCAACACCGTACACCAGCAGGCGGGTGGGTTCGCCACCCCATTGGTGATCACGGCGGCCTATACCAACGTTCGAGACGCGCTGCTCAAGGAACAGCGCATCTCGACGCTGCTCGAAGCGAGCGGGGATCGTGACATCTCGATTCGCATGTATGGAATGGCGACGGTGTCCGATACGACATGGGATGCGACCTCCGGTCCCGACGCCGCCGCGGTCATCAGCGCGACGGCCGCGTTGGGGGCGAAACCAGTGGACCTGCACACGTTGGTGGATCCGCCGCCTTCGACGGAGACCGACGGTCGTGGCGGCAATTACACGCTGACGTGCTCGCCGTAATGGCGGACCCGGCAAACACTCTAGTACGAGCGTGACGGTAGGATGATGACGGCGAGGGCCGGTCGCAATGTATCGCGACCGGCCCTCGTGTTATTCTCTGACGAGTAGCGTCTGACGTTTTGACCTCCACGGAGCGCCGGAATGCAGTCGACTAGCCGCGGGCGAGATCGGCGGTGGGCACGGAGTGACCGAGCCCACGATGTCGCGCAGGCTCCCGACGCCGTGCGACCGCGGTGGCAGCGCGCGATGGGAACGGCGTTCGGTACGGCGTTCGATGCGCCGACCCGGGCCGCGATCGTCGTCGTGGTCGCGACGGGAGTGCTCACCGCGTGCGCGGGCGATCGCGCGGCGAGCGCGGGCGCGGGGGTGCGTGGCGCGCGCATCGGCACGCCGGTCGCCGGAGAGCCTGGCGAGTGGCCGATGCCGGCCAAGGATTACGCGGCGAGCCGGTACAGCGCGTTGAGCGACATCACGGCCGACAACGTGGATCGGATGACCGTGGCATGGACCTTTTCTACCGGCGTGCTCCGCGGGCACGAAGGGGCGCCCCTCGTCATTGGGTCCACGATGTACATCGTGACTCCCTATCCGAATGTGGCCTACGCGCTCGATCTCTCACGCCCCGGGGCGCCGTTGCGGTGGAAGTTTCGACCGGAGAACGCGCAAGCCGCGAAGGCCGAGGCGTGCTGTGATGTCGTCAACCGCGGGGCGGCGTATGCCGACAGCACGGTGTTCTACAATCTGCTCGACGGCCACACGGTGGCGGTCGATGCGCGGACGGGCGCTGAGCGGTGGCGCACGCAGGTGGCGGACCCGAGCCACGGCGAGACGATGACGATGGCGCCGCTCGTTGTGCACGGGAACGTGCTCGTCGGACCGAGTGGGGGGGAGATGGGCGTCCGCGGGTGGATCGCGGCCCTCGATGCGCGCACCGGGCAGGAGCGGTGGCGCGCGTACAACCTCGGCCCGGACCGCGACGTGAAGATCGGTCCGAAGTTTACGCCGTTCTATGCGTCGGAGCGGGGGACGGATGTCGCTGCCACGAGCTGGCCGAGCGGGACGTGGCAACACGGCGGGGCGGCGACGTGGGGATGGTTGACGTACGATCCCGCGCTCAACCTCGTCTTCTATGGCACGAGCAATCCGGGGCCGTGGAACGGTGAGCTACGGCTTGGCGACAACAAGTATTCCAGCTCGATCATGGCTCGGGACCCCGATACGGGCGAGCTCCGGTGGGCGCTGCAAGTGACGCCGCACGACGTCTGGGACTACGACGCGGTCAACGAGAGCATCATCGCCGACCTCCCGATCCACGGCGTGATGCGCAAAGTGCTCGTGCACTTTGATCGCAACGGCTTCGCGTACACGATCGACCGGGCCACCGGGGAAATCCTGGTGGCGGAATCGTTCGTGCCGATGAATTGGTCCAGTGGTGTGGATCTGAAGACGGGGCGTCCGCGCGTCAACGCCGACAAAGTGACGCGCATCGGCAAGACCGTCACGAACATCTGTCCGAGCCTGGAAGGAGGGAAGAACCAACAGCCCGCGGCATTCTCTCCCGTCACGGGGCTGTTCTACGTCCCGACGAACAACCTGTGCATGGACTTCACTGGACGGACGCCGACGTACATCGCGGGCACCCCATATATCGGCGCCGACGCGCCCGAGACCGGCGGCCCGGGAGGGTATCGCGGGGAGTTCATGGCGTGGGACGCGACGACGGGCAAGAAAGTATGGGGGATCCGCGAGCCATTCCCGGTCTGGAGTGGTGCGCTCGCGACGGCCGGCAACGTCGTGTTTTACGGGACCTTGGACGGATGGTTCAAGGCCGCTGACGCGCGCACCGGGGAACCGCTATGGCAATTCAAGGTGAGCTCCGGCGTGGTGGGAAATCCCATGACCTACCGGGCCCCTGACGGCAAGCAATACGTCGCGGTCTACGCGGGGATCGGAGGCGATATGGGTGCGCTCATCGCTGGCGACGTCGCGTCCGATGCGGCGTTCGACGTGCGCGAGCGCGGGACGACCCTGCCGGATCTGGCGCAGCACACGAGCTTCGGTGGGACGTTGTTCGTATTTGCGCTGGGTCGGTAGGCCAATCGTGGCGATCCGCGGCGGCGAGTGACGATTCGGATGGGAGGTGCTGTGGACCGAGTGACGCGGGTGTGCATCGCGGGCTGTGTTGCGACGTTGGCGATTCTCGCCGGCTGCAACCGAGAGGGGCGTGCAGCGGAGCAAAGTGTCGGCACGGTGGAGGCGACCCCTGTCTCGCAGTCTGCGTCGCTGCCACCGTCGCCGCCGGTTTCGCTGCCAGCTTCGCAGGCCGTGCTACGCGCGGCGGCCGTGACCGATGGCGCTGTGGCTCGGAGCGTCGGGTCGAGCGCACAAATTGGCGGCGGGCACGAGAGCGATGCGCAGAGCGATGC
>PMAE01000011.1 GCA_003152485.1 Gemmatimonadota bacterium
GCGGGTCCGCCGGCCGCGGGTCCCGCGACGCCGCGCAGGGCGCCGGCGGTCGAGTTTCGTCAGGTCTCCAAAAGCTTCGGGGCCGTGAAGGCCGTCGATGCGATCAGTTTCGACATCGAGCGAGGCGAGTTCTTCTCGATCCTCGGCCCGTCCGGCTGTGGGAAGACCACCACGCTCCGCTTGCTCGCCGGATTCGAGACCCCGGACGCTGATGGCGGCGAAGTCCGGATCCTGGGCGACATCGTCAACGACAAGCGGCCGTACGAGCGTGAGATCGCGATGGTGTTTCAGAACTACGCGCTCTTTCCGCACCTGTCGGTTGAGCGAAACATCGCCTTCGGTCTCGAACAGCGGAAAACGCCGCGCTCGGAAATCGCCGACCGGGTCGGGCGGGCCCTCGAATTAGTCCGGTTGGCGCCCCAGACATTCGCACGGCGGGCTCCGGCCCAGCTCTCGGGCGGGCAGCGACAGCGTGTGGCGCTCGCGCGGGCGTTGGTCCTCGATCCCGCGATCCTGTTGCTGGATGAGCCGTTGGGCGCGATCGATCTCCAGCTTCGCAAGGAGATGCAGCTCGAGCTCAAGGCGCTGAACAAACAGTTGGGCACCACGTTCCTGTACGTCACGCACGACCAAGAAGAGGCCTTGACGATGTCCGACCGCATCGCCGTCATGTCTCACGCGCGGGTCGCGCAACTGGGGACGCCAGCCGAGATCTACGAGAATCCGCGGACCGCATTCGTCGCGAAGTTCATCGGCGAATCCAATTTTCTCGAAGGCCGGATCGTGGATCGCGCGGCCGCGTGGTGGGACGTCGAGGGAAGCGGGGGCACGCGATTCCGCATCCCGGTGCTCAACCACGTCGAACCGGGGCAAGCCGTCCGGATCGCCGTGCGCCCGGAATGGCTGGATCTCTGCCGCCCGGACGCGATCCCGGCCGGCGAGAACGCGATCGGCGGCACGGTGCGCGACGTAGTGTACCTCGGCGAGACTATGCACGTCGTGGTATCCATCCCGTCGGCGCCGGACATCACCGTCGCGCTCCGGAACGAAGGACAACTGATCAACCCGCTGCCGTGGCGCCGCGGTGATGAGGCCGCCGTGGCATGGCGGCCCGAAGATTGTCAGATCCTCGAGGACGAGTGACTGTGGGCAACGCAGGGGGCTCGGCCGGGACCTCGGAGCCCGCGCGCACGCACGGATTCCGGCGGCGCGCGCTCGCATGGCTCGCACCTCGACCGCAGGCGCAGGCGTGGACACTCCTCGCGCCGGGCACGCTGTGGATGATCGGGTTCTTCCTCATCCCGGTGGTCGTGATGTGCGCGTACAGCGTGATGCCGCGCGGGGAATACGGCGGCGTGGACCCAGGCTTCACGCTCGAGGCATACACCCGCTTCCTGCACCCGGTCTACCTCACGATCCTCGAGCGGACATTCGCCATCGCGGTGGCGACGACCGTGCTGTGCGCATTGGCCGGATACCCGGTGGCATACACGATCGCTCGCAGCGGACGGTGGAGGTCTCTGCTCTTGTTTCTCGTCGTGCTGCCATTCTGGACGAGTTTTCTCGTGCGCACCTTCGCCATGATCTTCCTGATGCGGGACACAGGGTTGATCAACAGTTGGCTAATGGCGGCCGGAATCCTGCGAGAGCCGATCACGATGCTGTACACGCCGTTCGCGGTATTGGCGGGTCTCGTCTACGGGTATCTGCCCTTCATGGTGCTGCCGGTCTACGCCTCGCTCGAGAAGCTCGACCCATCGTTGCTCGAAGCCGCGGAGGTCCTGGGCGCGCGGCCAGCGGCTCGGTTCCGGCGCGTGACATTACCGCTCTCGGCGCCGGGGCTCATCGCCGGCTGTTTGCTGGTATTCATCCCGTCGCTCGGTTCCTTCCTGACCTCGGACCTCCTGGGCGGAGCCAAGGAGCTGTTGATCGGCAACTTGGTGCAAAACCAGTTCTCGACGGCGCGCAACTGGCCATTCGGCTCGGCAGCGTCGTTCATCCTCATGCTCCTCGTCCTTGGCGCGGTGCTGATCTACTTGCGTCTCCGGCCACCCGATAGCGCGCGGGGGTGGTGAGATGGGGACGTCCGGCATCGGCAAGCTCCCGCGATGGCTCGTCGCCTTCACTGCGGCGTGCCTCTTTCTGATGCACCTGCCGGTGCTCGTCCTCGTGGCGTTTTCATTCAACTCGTCCAAATTCGCCGTCACGTGGACCGGGTTCACCTTTGGCTGGTATCGGCGGCTCCTCGAGCGGGACGACATCCTCCACGCGGTCCAGGCCAGCCTGATCGTCGGCGTGACCGCAACCGCGATCGCGGTCGCGCTCGGGACGCTGATCGCGCTGGCCTTGGCTCGCCATCGGTTCCGTGGGCGGACGGTGTACGAAGGGATGATGTATGTCCCGATCGTGACCCCAGAGATCGTGACGGGCATCTCCTTGCTGGTGCTGTTCGTCTTCCTCCGTCTACCGTTGGGCCTCACCACGATCATCATCGCGCACGTGGCGTTCTGTGTGCCGTTCGTGGTCGTCGTGGTGGTCGCGCGGTTGGCAGGGATGGATGAGAACCTCGAGGAAGCTGCGATGACGCTCGGCGCGGACGAGATCACGACCTTCTTTCGGATCACGCTGCCGCTGCTCTGGCCTGGGATCCTATCGGCCGCGCTGTTGGCATTCATCCTCTCGTTCGACGACTTCGTGATCACTTCGTTGGTGGCCGGCTCGGGATCGAGCACGCTCCCGCTCGTGATCTATAGCATGGTGCGTCGCAACGTCGAGCCGAGTATCAATGCCATCAGCACGCTGATTGTGATCGCGACATCCATCCTGTTGTACGCGTCCGACCGTATGAGCCGCCGGAACGAGCCTGCCAATGCGTGATCGTCGCCTGGCGGCGCTCCTTCGAGCCATTGGCGACGAGTCCTTGGATCGCCGGGAGTTCGCCCGGCGGGCGGTGGCACTCGGCGCCGCGGCCACCACCGTCGCCGGACTGCTCGCCGCATGCCGACCGGTGGGTGACGACGTGGCGTCGGCCGAGCGCGCGACGCGTGACGCGGCCGCGGCACTCGAGCCATTGGGGCCGATTGAGCCGCACCTCTCGATCTACAACTGGTCCGACTATGTCGCGCCGGACACGATCCCGAATTTCGAGCGCGAGTTCGGCGTGCGCGTCACCTATGACGTCTACGAAAGCAATGAGGAGCTGCTCGCCAAACTGCTCGCGGGTGCGCGCGGCTACGACCTCGTCTTTCCCAGCAGTTACGCCCTGTCGGTGCTGGTGGCAACCGGGCTCGCGGCGCCGGTGCATCGGGCCTATCTGACGAACTGGGGTAACGTGGCGCCGCTGTTCCTCAATCCAGCGGTCGACCCGGGCAATGCGCACTCGGTGCCGTGGCAGTGGGGGATCACGGGACTCGCGTATCGCGCCGACAAAGTCGCACCGCCCGAGAGCTGGAGCGTGTTGCAGGACGTCCGCTACGCGGGCAAGATGACCCAATTGGACGACGGGCGGGATGTGATCGGCTCGTGGCTGCGGTTTCGCGGCCATTCACTGAACTCGCGCGATGTCGGGGAGCTGACGGCCGCCAAGGCCGATGCCATCAGCGCGAAACGCAACCTCAAGGCCTATCTGTCCGCGCCGGTCAAGGGCCAACTCATCTCGGGGGATGTCTGGATTGCCCAGCTGTGGAACGGCGACGCGACGCAGGCACGAGCCGAGCAGCCGGCCATCGAGTATGTGCTCCCGCGAGAGGGATCGACGATCTGGGCTGACAATGTCGTGATCCCACGGTCGGCACCGCACGTGCGCGCGGCGCATGAGTTCATGAACTACATCCTGCGCCCGGAGGTCGGCGCCGCCATCTCCGATTTCACGGGCTACGGGACGCCCAACCAGCAGGCGCTGGCACGCATGGAGCACCCCGTCCCGTACCCGACCGCGGAGCAGCTCCGGCGCCTCGAGTACCAGATCGATCTCGGTCGCGACACCGCCGAATGGGATCAGCTCTGGACGGAGATCAAGTCCGCGTAGCTGCCGTGTCGCCGAGCGCCGAGCAGACCGAGGTCGTCATCATCGGCGGTGGCGCCGCGGGTCTCGCCGCCGCGCGCGCACTCCACGACGCACAGGTGCGCGTGTTGGTGCTCGAAGCGCGGAACCGCATGGGAGGCCGTATCTACACGCGCCGCGTGCGGGGGCTCGCGGTGCCGGTCGAGTTGGGCGCCGAGTTCGTCCACGGCCGGGTGCGCGAGACGTTGGAGCTCGCCGCCGAGGCCGGGCTGATGCTGGACGAGCTGTCGGGGGCGTGGACCAGCATTGAGGGTGGCAAGCTGCAGACGCCCGGCGATGACGACTGGCAGATCGGGGCGATAATGCAACGTCTCCAACTCGACCGAACGCCGGACCGCTCGTTCAGCGCGTTTCTCGACAGCCTCCGGTCCGATCCCGAGAGCGCTGGCACGGTCGCGGCCGCGATCCCCGACGCGCTGCGCTACGTCCAGGGATTCGACGCCGCCGACCCCGACCGAGTGGGTGAGCGCTGGCTGGCGCTGTCCGAGGCAGCGTCACGTCGCGATGAGCACGACCACCAATACCGTTTTCCGGCAGGATACGATCGGCTGACGGACGCTCTGGCGGCACGGCTCCCAGCGACCGCGATCCGCCTCGCGACGGTGGTGCGCGACGTTGAGTGGGAACGCGGTCGCGTGGTGATCCACGCGCGGACCGTCACGATCACCGCCCGTGCCGCGATCGTGACGCTACCGCTAGGTGTGTTGACCGCTCGCGTCGATGGGACGCCCGGCCCAGTCACCTTTCGGCCTGATCTCGGCCCTGAAGTCCGCGATGCGCTGGACGGGATGGCGATGGGCTCGGCGCTCAGGATCGTGTTCCGTTTCAAGGCCCCGTTCTGGGAAAAACTTTCCGGCGAAGGGGGCGGCCGACCCCGGAACGATTTGTGGTTTCTGTCGATCGAGGACGACACCTTTGCCGTGTGGTGGACCTCCTATCCGATGCGCTCGCCCGTACTCACGGCATGGGTGGGTGGTCCGCGCGCGGCGGAGCTGGCGCGCTTCACGAGCGACGAGCTGGTCGAGCGAGCGCTCCGTGCGCTGGGCCGCGCCACCGGCGTGACGCGGACCCGGCTCCGCGCGATGCTCGTCGACGCCTGGTACCATGATTGGACCAACGACCCGTTTTCACGAGGGGCATATAGTTACGGCGTCGTCGGTGGGATCGACGCGCCGCGTGTACTCGGCCGGCCGCTCGAGGACACACTCTTCTTGGCAGGCGAATCCACCGATCCCGATGGGCGAGGCGGCTCGGTCCACGCCGCGATCGCCAGCGGAGAGCGTGCCGCGAAGGCGGTGTTGGCGACGCTAGGGTAACGTCGAGAGTAACGTCGAGGGTAACGTCGAGGGCAACGTCGAGGGTAACGTCGAAGGACCCGGGGCGGGCGAGGCCTCGAATCGTGCGGTATCGTCGGGGCTCCGCGGCGGATCCGGCCGGACGCTCCACCGAGCAGGGGTGAGCGGCACGTCCACCATGTGGGCGCCAGCAACGTCCTGCGCGCCAACGCGGGCGGGGAGCCACGCGACCGCGCACAAGAGAGCGACCGACGTGAGCGTCATGCGGACTACGGGGACCAAGGGCAATCGCATCTCCTCTCGGCGTTTGGGGACCGGCCCAATGCTTCCACGGCAGCCCTCGAGTCAATTGGATATTCCGGCCTCACGGCCCATCTTGTAGCCACCCTCGACCGCAGGGGGGGCCGCACGCGCTAAGATCACGCAGAACATCCCAGAGACACGCACACCTACGGGGCGAGGGGCAATGGAATCGATGATCCACGAAGTGATGCGCGACATGCACTTCGATATTCCCCTCTTTATCTCGTTTCTCATCAAGATCGTGATCGCCGTGCTGCTGACGAGTCCAGTCAGCGTCGAGCGATACCGCGACGATCGGAGCGCCGGGCTCCGCACATTCCCGATCGTCGCCGTCGCATCGTGCGGGTACGTCCTGCTCGCGGGGCAGGTCTTCGGGATGACGTCCGATCAGCAGACGCACATCCTGCAGGGACTCGTGACCGGCATTGGATTCATTGGCGGTGGCGCGATCGTCAAAGACGGAAATCGGGTTCGCGGAACGGCGACCGCGGCGGCGATCTGGTCCACGAGTATCGTTGGCGCGGCTGTCGGGTACGGCCGGCTGGAGATCGCGGTGGTCGTCGGGTTGTTCACGACGATGACGCTCTGGATCATCTCCCGCTATGAGATCCGCTGGGAGCTCGAACGCGACTCCCGAGAGGCTGCCGCGGGCGTCATTCAATCGGCGGCGGCGGCATCGGCGATCGTGGGGCTGCACTCGACGTCTGGGCCGGGGGCGTCATCGAGCGGGACCTGACCGCGTCGCGACCCCGCGGGTGATTCGTGCGGGACGGCGGCGATGAACGGCCCCGGTCCGCGCGAGGATACTCGCGAATCCCCTACCGAACTCCGCCGGAATCTCACGCGGCAGTTCGTCACGGCAACGGATACGGTCACCGTGAACGACTGGGCCGTCGAGCTCTTGCGGCCGCGAAACTCCGATGACCTGATCAGCGAGGCGGACTTCGTCAAAGATGACCGTCTGCCCTACTGGGCGGACCTGTGGCCGTCGTCGCGGATTCTCGCTGCCTACTTGTTAGACACACCGTTGCCCGTTGGCGCAGGCCGGCCGAAGCTCCTCGAGCTCGGCTGTGGGCTCGGGCTCGTCACGCTGGCGGCGATGCGGACCGGCTACGACGTGCTGGCCACCGACTACTACGACGACGCACTCCGATTCACCCGCGCCAATGCCACGCACGCGCTTCGTCGTGAGCCAGCGACGCGCCATGTCGATTGGCGAAGCTTCCCCCATGACCTCCGCGCCTATGACCGGGTGGTCGCGGCTGATGTCCTGTACGAAAAGACATACGCCCCGCTGTTGTCAGCCGCGATCGCGCAGACTCTGACCGCCGACGGCGAAGCGATCATCGCTGATCCGGGGCGCGTGGCGGCGCCGGAGTTCCTCGCCGGCCTGGCCGCCGACGGTTTGACCGTCGCCGGAACGGACGTGCGCGCGTTTGATGAAGGAGTGATTCACCAGACGATCACGGTGTATCGGCTGAGGAGGACGGCAGGGCGCGACGTCGAATGACACGATCCGGTGCGACATTCGTAGGCATTATTGAGGTCGTATTGGGTGCAGCCGGATGCGCCGGGCATCGCGTGGAGGCGAGAGCCGCGGCCGCTGGCAGACTCGCGGGTATCGAGACGTCATATGGAGAGTTGCGATCGTTGCGGGATACGCTCGACATCACGCGAGCGCGCGGGCTCGAACGGACGCCGAATGGTGACGCGCTGGAGGCGGGGGATCGGCGGTTTGAGGACGCCCGGGTCAGAATCCGGCGAATGGTCGCCGATGTAGACTCGTTGCCGCTGCGCGCGGCGGACCGTCGCGCGCTGCTGACGATGGAGCGGGCGCTTGATACCGATCTCGCCGGCACCGCGAGCGAGCCGGCGGCGCCGGATGCGGCGAACGACCGGTGCGATGCTGGACAACGGACCCCTGACATGGCCATCGGCGATACTGCGGCGGCACGGACGCTTCGGCGGCACGTGTACGACTGCTTCGGACGGGCGGCGAGCCAGATCGTGGTCGATGGTGACACCATCGATCGGCTGACGACGCTTGCCCGGATCGCCGGCGCCCCCGATCCCGCGTACCGCCAGCGCCTGTTCCTGGCCCTTGAGCCACTGTGGCGCGCGGTGAACGGCGACGACGGCGTGCGAAGCCCGTACCGCACACTGCTCCGACTCACCGCCGCGCAGGGCGCGGGCGCCAATCCCTCACCGTTGGAACGAGCCGCCGATGTCGGCGTCGCGCCCGCAACACTCGAACGGTGGCTCGTCACGATCCTCGATGCGTGGCGTGCGGCCACGCCGGATTCCGCCGTCGAGCCGTGGGACTACTACTACATGGCGGCCGAGGCGGACCGTAGACTCAGCGCGCGCATCCCGCGGGATTCGCTGCTGGCGGTGACCGAACGCTACTACATGACCCTCGGCGCGGATATCACGGCCCTCGGCGTGCATTACGACCTGGAGCCGCGGGCCGGCAAGGACCCGGTGGCCAACACCACCTTTGGATCTCGGGGACACGCCGTCGGCGATCGGTGGGTACGCGCAGAGTCGTGGGTGTTCGCGACCTACGAGACGGGTGGCCTGGGCAACCTCGATGAATTGGTGCACGAGACCGGCCACGGCATCCATCTGTCGGCGATTCACGAGCGGCCGGCGTATGAAGATTGGCCCGACAGTGACCCGCTCACGGAGGCGATCGCAGACATCCCAGCGCTCAGCGTATACGAGCCGCTGTGGCAATGGCGATTTCTTGGCGATTCCGTGACGACGGCGGTCGCGACACGGGCGAAGTACGCGTCGATCATGCTCGACATCGCGTGGGGGCTACTCGAGGTCCGGCTGCACGATCATCCTGACGCCGACCCGAACCAGGTATGGACCGACATCACGTCGCGCTACCTCCATATCGCCCCCCATCCCGCCCTGTCGTGGTGGGCGATGCGTGGACAGCTCATCGATGCACCCGGTTACATGATGAACTACGCGTTGGGCGCCGTGATCGTGACCGCTATACGGGAGCGTATCCGCGTGGTCCATGGGTCCTTCGCCGGTGGCGACCAGACCTGGTATCCCTGGTTGTCTGCGCATCTCCTCCGCTACGGACTCGCGCGGCCGACGCGCGATCTGCTGCGCGAGTTTCTCGGAGGGCCGCTCTCCGCCGACCCGTTGCTGCGGGATTTGGCGCGGATGCGGACGACGGCGCGCGGGCGATAGCAACCAGGGCCGCACGGCGCCCCAGGTATGAGAGTTGCCAATCTCCATCATTGAATGCGGGACGACCTACGGTTGTCCCGCGCACAATTGATACTCCAATTGCCCGTGGCGGCGCAGGAGATGGTGATGACGACAATGGTTGAAGCGAAGAAGCCTACCAGACGGAACGGGCTGCCGACGCACGAACAGCTCAGAACGGCACTCATCGCGGCCCAGAAGACCGACAACGGCGGCTTGGGCTTTCACATGTGGGCAACCGTAGTGAACCGCGGCGGGACTGTCGTCGCGGTCGCCTTCTCAGGAGCGCAGGTGGGCGACCAATGGCCCGGAAGTCGGATCATTTCGGCCCAAAAAGCCAATACCGCCAACGGTCTGAGCCTTAATGGACTGGCCCTGTCGTCCGCAAACATGTATGCGGCAGTGCAGCCTGGCGGTCCGCTCTTCGGACTCGGCGAATCGAACCCCGTCAACATCCACGCGGCATACGATGGCGATCCCGCATCAGTCGGCACCGATCGCGATCCGATGGTTGGCAAGCAGATCGGCGGGATCACCGTGTTCGGCGGCGGCCTCGCGCTCTATGACGCCTCCGGCCACATCGTGGGCGGCCTCGGCGTGTCCGGCGATCTGTCGTGCGCCGATCACAATATCGCCTGGAAAGTGCGGCACCTACTCGAACTCGACTATGTCCCGTCGGGCGTAGATCCCGTCAAGAAGCTGCGCGACAGCAAGGACGACAACATCGTCTACGACCTCGATCCCAAGACCGATAAGAGCAAGAGCGGGTGGGGACACCCGGAGTGTTCCCCCGGCACGACGAAGGTCGCGAAGTCGCTCCCGAGCGAGTATCCGATCCGCCATCCCTCGAAGGACGCCAAGAGGACTTAAGCGCGGCAGCAACTCGCGACGAGTCGCTGGCGCAAACTGTTTGAAACCAGGTCTGGTCAGGCCGACGAGCCACGGAGACTGCCATGATTCGAAAGCTCAAGTCGGGTGAATACCGGTTGTACTCTCGGAAGAAAAATCCGAAGACCGGCAAGCGGCGAAACCTAGGTACCTTCCGTAACCGCGCACTCGCCCAACAGCACGAGCGCGCGGTGCAATACTTCAAACGGGCGTAGCGGGCCGCCGGATGTCTCCACCGGGCGTTGCGGCCAGAGACTAGAATCGGTCGTCTGGCCGCTCTCGCGCGGCGCCTAGTTCCAGCGCAGGCCTTTCAGTTGGTCGAGATTCACGTTGCCGCCGCTCAGGACGCAGACGACTTTGGAGCCGGCCGGCGCCGTGATCAGACCGCGCCGCAGCGCTGCGATGGGCGCCGCCGCCGCCCCTTCGACGACGAGCTTGCAGTGACCCATTGTCCAACGGAGCGCGTCGAAGATCTCCTCGTCGGGGAGCGTCACGATCTCGTCCACGAATTTGCGGACGACTGCAAAATTGTTCTCCCCCACGCGTTTGACGCGGAGGCCGTCGATAATGCAATCCACCGTGGGCAGCGTCACGACATGATCGGCGCGCACGCTCTCCAGCATGCCCGGCGCGCCCGATGACTCGACGCCGATGATCTTGACGCTGGGCTTGAGCCCCTTCACGGCCATCGACACGCCGGAGATGAGACCGCCGCCGCCGATCGGCACGACGATGACGTCGACCTCCGGATAATCCTCGTAGATCTCGAGGCCCAGCGTCCCCTGGCCGGCGATGAGGTCGAGATCGTCGAACGGGTGCACGTAGGTGAGCCCGCGTTCGGCCACGAGCTCTTTGGCACGCTCGTTCGCTTCGTCCCAGATCGTGCCATGCAGCACGACCTCCGCGCCGTAGGCCTTGGTCGCTTCGATCTTGGAGGGTGTGGCGTTGGTGGCCATGACGACGACCGCGCGAATGCCGTAGATCGCGGCAGCGAGAGCGACGCCCTGCGCGTGGTTGCCGGCTGACGAGCAGATCACGCCCCGCTGGCGCTCGTCGGCGGTGAGCTCCGCGAACTTGTTCAACGGCCCCCGGATCTTGTAGGAGCCCGTCCGTTGGAACATCTCGGCCTTGAGCCGCACCTCGAATCCCGACTGCTCGCTCAACAGCCGAGAGGTGAGGAGCGGCGTGTGATACGCGTGCGCGGCGACACGACGCCGGGCCTGGGCGAAGACGGACGGTGCGAGCGGGATCTCCTTACGGGCCATCGAAGCTCCTGAGCGTGGTCGGATCGGGGCGGGCTGAACGCTATGCAACACCGTGGCGTCGGCGCCAGTTGTGCCGCAATTGGCCCAAGATTTGGTACGGGTCGATCGCGCGGCCGGACGACGTCCGCAGGACTACGTCCGCGGCGTGACCGACCGGCTACGTGCGATAGGGCGATTCCTCGTCGGCCCGGATCGCCGCACTGTAACCGCCCAGCGGACCGGCGAGCTCCTCCGCCAGGTCGATGAGTCCCGCGCTGAGATGATCGCCGTACCGGAGCAATCGCGCGGCCCGGGTCCGGTCCGCGAGCAGGAACGCCAACAGTGGCGTGTCCGCCTTCTTCGCGTTGCAGGCTCGGCAGGCCAGCACCAGGTTGTCGCGCCGGTCGTACGCGCGCTGGCCTTTACGCGGCGTCACGTGATCGAGCGTGATCGAGCGGGGGTTGCTGTGGCGTCCGCAGTAGGCGCAGATGGGCCCGTGCCGTTCGAGCAGGGAGAGCCGAGTCGCGGTATAGGCAGCGCGGCCGGTGGGTTGGGAGGTGAGGGCGGGGGCCCGAGCGTGCCCAGCCCGGGCCCGGGAGCGCCGAGGGCGGCGCCGGGCAGGCGAATTACTCATGTGGGAATAATAGTCACCCGTGCCTCGCGCTCCGAAGCGGCGAGAAAACAGCGAGAAAACA
>PMAE01000107.1 GCA_003152485.1 Gemmatimonadota bacterium
GCCGAGGCGGTGCGGCGCGCGGGGTCAACGACGAGATGACATCGCGACGAGTGGGTCGCGGACAGCGCGTAGAGCGGCGGCATCTCATCGCGGCAGCGATCCCAGGCGAAGGCACACCGATCGCGGAACCGGCATCCCGCCGGCCACGCGGTAGCCGGCGGCACGGTACCTGGGATGACCGCCAGCCGTCCGGATCGGCTGCCGTCGGGATCGGGGCGGGGGATCGCGCGCAACAGTCCCTCGGTGTACGGATGGTGCGCGGCCGCGAACAATTCCTCGACCGGCGCTTCTTCGACCGCCTGGCCTCCGTACATCACGATCACGCGTGACGCAATCGTGGCGATGATGGCCAGATCGTGCGTAATGAGGAGCACCGCCAGTCCCATCTGACGCTGCAGGTCGGTGAGCAACTCGAGGATCTGCGCTTGCACCGTCACGTCGAGCGCGGTCGTGGGTTCGTCGGCGATCAAGAGCCCGGGACGGAGCACGAGCGCCATCGCCAACAGCACCCGCTGGCGCGT
Source organism: Gemmatimonadota bacterium (assembly GCA_003152485.1). Lineage (GTDB taxonomy): Bacteria > Gemmatimonadota > Gemmatimonadetes > Gemmatimonadales > Gemmatimonadaceae > Palsa-1248. Next base: position 522 of record PMAE01000107.1, read on the forward strand.
GCCGCCCGAGAGCTGATGCGGGTACTGGCGCGCGCGCTCGGTGGGGCCAGGAATGCCGACCGCCTGGAGCATCTCCACGGCCCGCGTTCGCGCATCGGCCCGGGTCGTCGATTCGTGGACCCGAACCACTTCCGCGATTTGATCGCCGACCGTGAACACCGGATTGAGCGCCGTCATGGGCTCCTGAAAGACCATCCCGATGCGCCGCCCTCGGATCGAGCGCAGGGTCTCGGTGTCGCACGTCACGAGGTCCACGCCGTCAAACGTGATCGAGCTGCCGCTCACGATGCGTCCCGGCGGCCGGATCAGTCGCAGAATCGAGAGCGCCGTCACGGACTTCCCGCTCCCCGACTCGCCGACGATCCCGACGGTCTCGCCGGGGTGCACGTCGAGCGCGAGCCCATCGACCGCGCGCGCGGGACCGGCGTCGGTGGCGAACACCGTGCGCAGGTTGCGGATCGACAGCAGCGGCAGCGGGCCCGTCGGATTCGCCATGTGGCGCTACTGTCTCGGGTCCGCCGCTTCCCGCAGCCCATCGCCGACCGCGTTGATGGCGATGACCGCGGTGACGATGGCGAGGCCGGGGAAGACGGAGAGCCACCACAGTCCACGGACCTGGTCGGCGCCATCCTGCATGATATTGCCCCAGCTCGCGAGCGGCGGCTGCACGCCCACGCCCAGATACGAGAGGCCAGCTTCCAGCAGGACGACATTGCCGATGCCCAGCGCGGTGGCGACGATCACGGGGGACGCGATGTTCGGGAGCATGTGGCGGAGCAGCACGCGCGCATCCGTCGCGCCTAACGCTCGCGCGGCTACCACCCACTCCCGCGTGCGCATGGCCATGATTTCGGCGCGCACGAGACGACTCACGCCGAACCAACTGGTGAGGCCAAGCACGAGAACGAGCGCGCTCAGCGACGGACGCCCCCAGAGGGCGCAGACGGTAAGCAGCAACAGGATCCGAGGAATCGAGAGACACGCGTCGGTCACGCGCATCAGCACGTCGTCGGCTGTACCGCCAACGTATCCCGCCACGGCGCCATACATCGTCCCCACCGTCGCCGCCGTCAGCATCGCCAGGACCGCCAGCGCCAGCGATACGCGGCCGCCGAAGAGGACGCGGCTCAGGACATCGCGGCTCGCCGGGTCCGTCCCGAACGGGTGTGCGAGTGACGGCGGCTGACTCTTGAGCGCGACCATGTCGAGGATCGCGTTCGGCGAATACGGCGCCACCAACGGCGCGGCAATGGAGACCGCGGCGATGGCGATAATCACCACCAGCCCCGCCATCGCCCCCCGATTGCGCTGGAACCGACGCCAGATCGCACGCCACGGTCCCGCCTCGAGCCATCCGACGATCGCGAGCTCGCCGGCTCCCGTGATGCGTCCGGGCGCTCCGCTCACCCGCGGCGCGGGGGTCAGGTTCGGCGATGTCAGCGGGGACGTCACGGGCGTCCTCCGCCACCGGCGCGGCGCAGTCGCGGATCGGCCACCACGTAGAGGACATCCGCGATGAAACTGCCGCCCGCCACCATCATGCTGCCGACGACCGCGCACGCGATGACGACGGGATAGTCCCGCGCCGCCACCGCATCCACCGCGAGGGAGCCCATGCCGGGCCAGGAGAACACTTTCTCGATGAAGACGGTCCCGCCCAGAAATCCGGGGAGTGCGAGTCCGAACAAGGTGATGACCGGGAGCGCCGCATTGCGCAGCGCGTGGCGCATGAGCACGGATCGTTCGGGGACGCCCTTCGCGCGGGCTGTTCGCAGATAGTCGTCGGCGGCCACGTCGAGCAGCGCGGCGCGCTGAAACCGCGCGATGCCGGCCGCCGTGAGCGTGGCCAATGTGAGGGCCGGAAGCACGAGATGCCGGACCCGGTCCCAGAGTGCGGCCATGTTCCCCATATACGGATGCATCACGGGGTCCACCATGCCCCCGGCGGGGAAGAGTGGCACCAGGTAGGCGAACGTGAGGAGCGCGACCTGCGCGAGCCAGAAATCCGGCAACGAATACACCGCGAGCGACGCCACACCCAATGCGCGGTCGGTCGCGGTCCCGTGCCGGGCGACTTGCACGAGCGCGATCGCGATCCCGGCCGCGAAGCTCAACACCAGCGCGGTGCCGGCGAGCAGCAATGTGCGCGGGAGCGCGCGGGCGAGCAGCGATCTCACGGATTCGTTGTAGGCGAACGAATAGCCGAACTCGCCGCGCGCCGCGTTCGTCAAATACCGGAGGAATTGGACTGGTAAGGGCTGGTCCAGTCCGTACGCGGCGCGCCAGTGGGTGCGGACGGCCTCCGAGATCCGCGGGTCGTCGAGTCCACCACCCATTGGATCGCCCGGCGCGAGGTGAATGAGGATGAACGTCGCCGTCGTCACCACGGCGACGACCACGAGCGCCTGCCAGGCTCGGCGGACTACAAAGGTGCGCAGCAGCGAATCGATGCCGGTCGTCAGCCCGGGGGCGGCATCACGGCGCCGCGTCCACGAGGCCGATACGGTCGCGCGGGATGCGCTCGCTCGCCGGGACGTACCAGTCGGCGAGGTGCGCCCACCACGAGTCGGCACGCAGGTACGCAGTGTGGATGCGGCGTTGGATGCCGGCTACCTGGCGCGGTTGATACAACCACACGGCCGGGGCATCGTCGGTGATCGTGGTGTACGCGCGGTGGAAGTAGGCGTGCATGCGCGCCGGGTCGTTGCTCGTGAGCGCGCTGTCCACCGCCGCGTCGAAGACCGGGTTCTCATACGAGCCCCAGTTCGTACCGAGACGCTCCGCCGGCGTCGTCCACATCTGCCGGAGATCGCTCATGCTGGCATCCGTCTTCCACGCCCAGAGCGCGGCGTCAAAGTCACCTTTCTGCAGGCGCGTCACCAACGTCCGGAGCTCCACCGGATCGATCGTGACACGGACGCCGATGCGCGCCAACTGGTCCTGCACGAGCACCGCCATCTGGGTTCTCGACTTACTCGAGGGCGGAACGGAGATCGCGAAGGCGAGTGGCTGCCCATTCTTTCGCCGGACACCGTCGGCGCCCCGGTGCCATCCGAGTGAATCCAATATCCGCGCCGCGGCGACGGTGTCGTACGGCAGCGACGACGCGGTAGTGTCCGCCACCGGACTCGAACTCGGGAACGGTCCACGCGGGACGATCGCGAGCGTGTCGAAGACATTGCGCGCCATGCTCACGCGGTCGAGCGCCATCGCGAGTGCCCGACGGAGGGGCCGGTTGCCAAACAGGGGGTGCGGACGCTTACCGCCCTGGCGGAGGTTGAACCAGAGAAATCCGTACGTGGGGTCCGCGTAGGGGAGCATGACCAATTCGGGGTGCCGGCGGACCTCCGCCATCTCCTCGGGATGCAGGATCTCGATGAAGTCGGCGTCGCCGGTGAACAGCTTCGTGATGGCGGCCCCGGGGGTCGGTGAAAACGCCATCACGATGCGGTCGAGCATCGCCCGGCCTCGATAGTTGCCGGTATCCGCGATCATCGTGAGCGACGCGCCCGGCGACCATGAGCTGAACCGAAAGCGCCCGTCTCCCACGGGATGGCGGCCAAAGGCCGAGGTCCTGAGGTCCGCGAGTTTGATCGCGCCCAGGAGATGCTCCGGGAGGATGAGCATCTGATATGTCGCATCGAAGAACTGCTCCGGATAGCGCCGTTTGAACCAGAATACGGCGGTCAGCGAGTCGGGACTGGTGACCGAGTCGATCTGCGCGATCTGGGTGGTCGCATCGATTCCCGCCGCGGTGTCCGAATAGATGCGGTAGGTGAAGCGCACGTCGTTCGAGCGCACCGGTACGCCGTCGTGCCACCGCGCGCGCGGGTCGAGATAGAACGTGATGGACAGGGAATCGCGGCTCCAGTCCCACCGCTGCGCGACGCGAGGCACGAAGCCGTGGTCGCCCACGGTATTCAGTGAGTCGCCGAGTTCCGCGAGCCGGTCGAACAACTGGTCGACGATCAACTTCGTCTGCACCTGCGCCGCGTAGGGCGGGATCAACGGCTCGGCGTCGGCGCCCATGGAGATCACCACCGTCCCGCCCGGAGTCTTGCCCCCGGTGTCGCCTGGTCGGCCGCCGGATCGATCATCGGGCCGGCAGGCCAAGCTACAGAGCGCGGCCGCGACGAGCGTCAGCCGGCCGGTCGAAGTCACTATGATCTGGCGCACAGGCGGGCTCGAGGTAGCGGTGAAATCGCAAGTGGCGTAGGGCCGGACGCATCCCCGGTCACGCGGTGTATGCTCCGCATCCCGGCGACGCGGCCCACTTCAACGATGGGGCGTCGCCGCTGCCAAGAGCAAGCGTGGGTGGCCGCATGATCGCGGGCTAGCGTCGCCAGGTCCAGGCGGCGTCTTCGTATCGGCCGCGCAGCGTGACGGCCATCGCGTCGGTGGCCGAGTCAATCGAGAGGACCCGCGTGGTTGCCGCGCGCGCGGCGGCCAGCGCCGCATCGAGCGCGCCGCCGAGTACGATCGCAACCTCGATGGGAGTTGGTATCGGGTCCAACAGATCCCGCAGCGCCGCAGCCGGCGCGACCGGGGCGGCCGGCGGCGTCAGCGTGGGGGAGAGGGCCAAGAGACGAGCGCAATGGTCGGCGATCAGGATCGAACCGTGCTGCAACACCGCGCCCTCTTCACGCCACTGGGCGCTGCCCACGAGTTTGCGCCCGTCCACGACCAATTCCCCCTCGGTCGCGGTGTCGAAACAGGGCCCCCCGGCTGGCGCGGGCGCCGCGCGTCCGGTCATGCCGTGCGATGCCAATTCGGCAGGCACGCCGAGCCGACGTAGCCCGGCGTGCAGCACGTGATTGATCGCCGTATAGAGCGCGCGGGCGCGCGATCGCCGCGTGGTCCCACGGGGATCGACGCGGTCGCACTCGTCCGCGAGCGGCGCGGTCACGGAGTACGTGATCTCGCCGTCGTGCAACACCGCCCGGCCGCCGGTTGGACGACGTACGACCGCCACCCCCGCGGCGCGGATTGCTTCGCGATCGTAGACGCCGTCCGCGATCTGGTGTCGTCCGAATGAGAGCGTGGGCTCGCGCCAGCTGTAGATCCGGAGCACCCCTTCGCGGGTGCGCGCGGCGCGTCGCATGAGCGCGTGATCGAGCGCCATGTTTTCGGCACCCGTCAAAGGGGGCGTGAGTAGGACCGCCCACCGCGACGCGGTCGCGACCAGGGCGTCGGTCGGACGCTCGCCCGCCGACCCTTCGTCACGCGCCGGAGACCCGAACGGATCTGCCCGGCGCGCAACGGTGTCAGGCACCGATGTGCTTGGCGTACTCCGCGGCGGAGATCAGCCCATCGCGCGCCGCCGGGTCCGCGGCTCGCACGCGGAGCATCCACCCTTCGCCATACGGGTCGGTGTTCACGAGCGCGGGCTCTTTGTCGAGCCGTTCGTTGATCGCGACGACCTCGCCCGCGATCGGGCAGAATAATTCAGAGACCGCTTTCACCGCCTCGACGGTACCGAACACATCGCGGGCGGCGAACTTCGTGCCGACGCGCGGGAGCTCGACGTACACGATGTCGCCGAGCTCGCCCTGCGCGAAGTCGGTGATGCCGATCTGGGCCACGCCGTCCGGTGAGAGGCGGAGGTACTCGTGGTCCGTGGTATAGGAGAGATCTTGCGGAATGGTGGCCATGACGGAGGCGGGGTGACCCCGCCGACCTCTTAAGCGGTGAGGGAGGGAGCCAACGCGTTCGCCTCACGCGACAGCTCCGCCCACACATCCGCTACGCGGACGTCGAGCTCGGCCAAACTCCCTGAGTTATCGATGACGAAATCCGCGCGGGCGCGCTTCAACTCTGCTGGCATTTGGGCGGTGATCATATCCACTGCCTCGGTGTCCTGCAACCCGCGATCGCGCACGAGGCGTTCGAGTCGCACCGGACGCGACGCATCGACGAGCACGATCCGATCGAATTCGTCCACCAGCCGTCGCTCGAAGAGGAGCGGGATGTCGCACACGACGACACGATCGCCGCGAGCGTGCGCCGCCGCGACCTGCTCCGCGCGCAATTGGGTGACCGCGGGGTGCACGATGCGATTGAGCTCCTCCAACTCGGTCGGATCGTGGAAGACGCGGCGCCGGAGCGCCGCTCGATCCAACAGCCCGTCGGGCGCCAGTACCGCCGCGCCCCACCGCTCCGCGATCCGTTGCAGCGCCGGAGTGCCAGCCTCCACGGCCTGCCGGGCCAACAAATCGGCATCGATGACGGCCGCTCCCAGCGCCGCCAGACGACGCGCGACGGTGGACTTCCCGCTCCCGATATTGCCGGTCAGCCCGACGACGAAGGTCATGGCCGCAAATCTACAACGACTCGCCCTCTCCGACTATTGAAAAAATGACGGGCATTGGGGGGTCAGAAGAGGCGGCCGGACGGCACCCACCATGCCCGGCCGGTCGAGGTCGCCCGAGTACGACCCGATCGAGTCGATCCCTAGTCCGCGCCGCCGGGTTGGGAGGACCGCGCGCGCCGCTCGGGGATCGACCCCGCCGCCGTGGGCTCGGGCGCTCCAGTCTGCCCATTGAGACCCGTGGTCACAGTATGGTTCGTCGGGTCCGGAAGCAGCGGGGTTCCGGCCGCGGGTGGGTCAGTCGCGGCACGGGGGCCAGTGTCTCCTCCGGTCGCCGCCGGCGTGGTGGCTCGGCCGCGCGCTTCCCGCATGAACACCGCGATCACATACGCCGCGCCGCCCTGGTCGCGGATCTGCTGCGGTGTGGCGCGGAGATACCGCTGACAGGTGTTGCGAAACGCGCTTCCCGACGGGAAGTCGAGGACCTGCGCGACGCTGTCGGCGCTACGATTGGCATCCTCGAGCATGTGGGCGGCCACGATCAGGCGACCCCAGGTGAGCAGTCGGTGCGGGGCCGGAAAGCCGGCCTCCGTCAGTCTGCGCGTGAGGAGGCGCCGGGGGACCGCGAGGAGTCGCGCGAACGCTTCAGGCGTCAGCCGCTCGTGGGCGCGGGTCACCGAGGCCAGCACGGCATCGCGCACCGTGACCTTGAGGCCGGCGATCACCGGACGAACAACGCTGGCCACGCTGCGGGCCTCGGCCTTCTCGATGTGCATCAGCAACACCGCGGGGGCGTCATCGAGGTCGGCCATCACCAGCCCATCGAGTCCGCAGCGGCCGGCGTCGAACATGTCGCGGGCCCGCTCTGAGGTGATCGACACGTAGGCGATCAGCGCGACCCTCGGGAACCGCAGCTTCAATACGCGGACCCGTTCGAAGTTGGCCGGACCGTCGGCGTAGAGGTCGAGGACCGCGAGATGGACCGGTTCGGTCTCGCAGATCCGGGTGACGCTGCTCCAGTCCTCGCAGGTGACGACGGAATGGCGGTCGCGGATCGCGGCGCGTAGGCGCTGGAGCCGGCCGGGCTGAGGGAGGAGTGTGACAATCACGCCCATGCCCAGTGGACGCTATCCGAGGCGCTACCGTCACGGTAGGCGCGCGCAATTCGCAGATGGTGACAGCGCCGTGCCGCTAGCGTGACAGCGGGTGGCGCGCTGACCCCTACATTCGCCTCCGCGCACCGATCGGCATCGATGTTCGATCGTCTGACCAGTGCACCCTATTCAACGGATCGGGTCCGCAACGCCTGACGGCACGCGGGACTGGTCCGCACTGGCCCCTATCGCGGACTCCGCGGTAGGGGTCTCGTGTCTGATCGACCCGGCCGGCTGCCGCCTCGGCTGCCGCTCTCGCCGTCCGGGCGCCTGCCGCCGTCCCGTGAGGTGCCGGGTCCGCCACGACCGGGCGGGCCGCCGCGACTCGGAGGCCCACCCCGACCCGGAGGTCCGCCGCGACCTGGAGGCCCACCGCGACTGTCCCCCCGTGCGCTCGACCGGGGGCCACTTCCGCCGGCTCCATAGCCACCTCGGTGCCCCGAGCCGCTGGTCCGTGGCGGCCCGTGCCCGCCGCTACTCGGCCGACCGGCCGAGCGACTGACCGGCTGATCGGACGTCACCGCCGCACGGGTGTCCACAGCGGGTCGCGCCACTGGACGGTCGACCGCCGGTGTTGCTGCCGGCGCCGCCGCCGATTGCCGGTGACGTTCCAAGACTCGGAGCGCCGCGGCAGCGAGGGCGATCCCATCGAACTCGGCCAGCAACGGCTCGAGCGAGAGCACCTCGCGGGCAAGTGAGCCCGCCGCCAGCTCCCGGCGAAGCTCCGACCGCAGCGCTTCTTCGCGTCCGCGTGCGGCTTCCACTGGTCCCGCAAACACAAATGGCCGCACGGGGCCGTCGGTCATCGTGTTGAGGTGTCCGAGCTGGCGCGGCAGGAGGAACGCGACCGTACGGCCCGGAACGCCGCCCGTCGCTCCCTGGAGCTCCTCGGCGTCATGTGGGATGTCGAACAGCACGAGCAGCGCGGAATGGTCGGTCACCGCGCCTCGCACAACACGGAGTGCCGCACTATCCCCGTGATAGCCGAGCAGCAGCAGCGCATGTCGCACGGCGCGCTGGCTCTCATCGGAGCGCACATAGATCGCCGCCGAGGGTGGGTCGATCTCATCGAGCAGGCGCCGTAGGACTGTGGCTCGAGCGGCGAGCGTCGTCAGGACGTACCCAACTGGCACGGACGACGGTGGCGAGCCCGGCTCGGATGGCGCAGGTCGATGCTCGGAACCGTCCGGCGCCGCTGGCGCCGCGGCGGTCGCACTGATGGACGAGACGGCCGGCACCCCAAAGCGAGGCGCGCGCCGGGCGTAGCGCTCGATGATATCCTCGACTGCGGGACCCAAGGTCGTCGTGAGGATCGTTCGCGGGACGTCTTTCGGGATTTCGGCCATGACCGCTTCGAGATCCGGGCCGCCGCCGGCGGCGAGGATCTCCTCGACCCACGCCACCGCCACTCCGTGCACTTGGTCGAGCTTGAGCGCGGACGCCCGCACGAGGGCCACAATCTGGGCCGGTGCTCCGACCACAAC
>PMAE01000070.1 GCA_003152485.1 Gemmatimonadota bacterium
GCACCGAGCACATGTTCTTCGAAGGCGATCGCATCGCCGCGATGCGGGAGATGATCGTCGCCCGAGACGAAGGCGGCCGCCGCCGGGCGCTCGCCAAGTTGCTTCCCATGCAGCGGGCGGATTTCGAGGGAATCTTCGAGGCCATGGCCGGGTATCCGGTGACGATCCGGCTGCTCGANNCCGCCGCTGCACGAGTTCCTCCCGCATGGCGGCGAGGAAAGCAAGCACCTCGCGCACACGCTCAACGTCTCACGCGAGGAGCTGGCCCGCATCGTGGATGGACTGCGGGAAGTCAATCCGATGCTGGGGCACCGTGGATGCCGCCTGGGCGTGACCTATCCTGAGATCACGGAGATGCAGGCGAGAGCCATCTTCGAAGCGGCCGTCCGTTCGGCGCGCCGCGGCATTGATGTGCGCCCGGAGATCATGATCCCACTGGTGGCCACCGATCGTGAATTCACGAACCAACAAGCCGTGATCACGCGCGTTGCCGCCCAAGTCATGGGTGCCATGGGCGAGTCCGTGCCCTATCTCGTGGGCACCATGATCGAGCTCCCCCGCGCCGCACTGACGGCCGATCAGATCGCCGTTGACGCCGAGTTCTTTTCCTTCGGGACGAACGATCTGACACAGACCGTCTTCGGCTTGAGTCGCGACGATGCCGGTCGATTCCTGCCGACGTATCTCGAAAAGGGCATCTTCGCCGACGATCCCTTTCAAGTGCTCGACGAGCGCGGGGTCGGTGCGCTGATCCAATCCGCGGTGGTCGCCGGTCGCCGCGTCCGCCCCACACTCAAGGTCGGCATCTGCGGGGAGCACGGGGGTGAGCCGCGGTCCGTGTCGTTCTGCCACCGCATCGGTCTGGACTACGTCTCGTGTTCCCCGTTCCGGGTCCCCGTCGCGCGGCTCGCCGCCGCGCAGGCGGCGTTGGCGCACCCCGCGCCGCCCAGCATCCCGAGCCCGATGCCCTAGTGGGCCGACCGGCGCCGGCTACCGCCCATTCGGTTGGGTGGCGCCGAGTGCCGTGGCGCGCGACGGCGCCGCGTCCGAAGACGCCGGGTGTGTCGCGGTGGTCGGCGTCGGGGCGAACCGGTACAGCAGCTCTTTCGAGCCACGCACCATGCCGAACTCCTCGCGCGCGATGCGCTCCTGCATCGCGGGATCGCTCTGGATCGCGTGGGCCAATCGGGTCAACGAGTCCACCTGATGCCGCAGGGTATCGACCCGCGCGCGGAGGGCGGTCCGTCGGCTTCGCTGTCGCAGGAGGTCGAACGTGCCGTATTCGCCTCCTTGCACCGCGAACACGGCGACGGCGACGGCGAGCGCGACGCCGATCAGCCGCTTAATGCCCGGGGCCGATGCCGTAGACCGCTCCGCCGGGGTATTCCGCGGCATCACCCAGCTGCTCCTCGATCCGCAGGAGCTGGTTGTATTTCGCGATGCGGTCGGTCCGGCTGACCGATCCAGTCTTGATCTGCCCCGCGCCGGTCGCGACCGCGAGGTCCGCAATGAACGTGTCTTCCGTCTCGCCGGACCGGTGTGAGATGACCGACAGATAGCCGGCGCTCCGGGCCAACTCGATCGCTTCCAGCGTCTCGGCGAGCGTGCCGATCTGATTGAGCTTGATCAAGATCGCGTTCGCCGCACCGCTGTCGATCCCGCGCGCCAGTCGCTCGGTATTGGTGACGAAGAGATCGTCGCCGACGAGCTGCACGCGCTCGCCGAGCGTCCGCGTCATCAGCCCCCACCCATCCCAATCGTCCTCCGCCAGGCCGTCCTCGATCGACACGATCGGATATTCGTCCAGCCACCGCGTGTACAACTCCACCATGCCGGCCGCGTCGCGCGACCCTCCGCCGCTCTTCGTGAACGTGTACGTCCCGTGGGCAAACATCCCGCTGGCCGCGACATCGATGGCCAGCGCCACGTCGCGCCCCGGTCGGTAATTCGCGAGCTCGATCGCTTCCAAGATCACGCGGATCGCGTCTTCATCGCTGGCCAAGTCAGGTGCGAAGCCGCCTTCGTCGCCGACGTTGGTGGAGAGTTTCCGCTTGGTCAGCACCTTCTTCAGCGCGTGGAACACCTCCGCTCCCATGCGCAGCGCATCAGCGAACGTCTCCGCGCCGATCGGTACGATCATGAACTCCTGGCAGTCCACGGTATTGGCCGCGTGCGCGCCGCCATTGAGAATGTTCATCAGGGGCACGGGGAGCGTGCGCGCCATCGGACCGCCGAGGTACCGATATAGCGGCAGCCCGACGGCCACCGCGGCGGCCCGCGCGACCGCCATGGAGACGGCCAGGATGGAGTTGGCGCCGAGCTTGGACTTGCTGGCCGTCCCATCCAGCTCGATCATCGTGTGATCGATCAAGACTTGGTCGGTCGCCTCCATGCCCACGACCGTGGGTCCGATCGTCTCCACAATGTTTCGCACGGCCGTCAACACACCCTTCCCACCGTAGCGCGCGAGGTCGCCATCACGCAGCTCGAGCGCTTCGTGCTCGCCGGTCGATGCGCCACTGGGCACCGCGGCGCGCGCCGCGATGCCCGTGTCGAGCATCACCTCCGCCTCGACCGTCGGGTTGCCGCGACTGTCGAGGATCTCGCGAGCGGTGACATCGGTGATGACTGGCATGACGGGATCGGGCCGGTGGTGGGCGATGTGACACGGGCCAGAGTGTGGCCACGCGACGTGACGCCTGAATCTACACGCGAACGTTTGGTGTCGTAGCCGTCGCCGACGGTGCGGCCACGTCAGCAGCGGCGGTATTGGCGACGCCATACAGCCGCTCCAACACCTCGGCCATACGATCGTGCACGGTGGCCGACAGCGTATCGCGGTCTTCGTACGTCAGGCCAGCGGTCGGTATCGGTTCCAGGAAATGCACGTCCACGACCCCGGGCCGGATTCGCCATTCCCCTTTCGGCATGATGGCCATGGTCCCGTATACCACGACGGGGATGATCGGGACCTGGGCGGCGATCGCCAAGACGAACGGTCCTTTCTTGAATGGCCGCAGCGGATATGCGCGACCTCGAGTGCCCTCGGGGAACACGATGATCGGCCGCCCACCACGCACCTGTGCGGCCGCCGTCTCGTAGCTGGCGAACGCGGATTTGCGGTTGTCGCGCTCGATGGGCACCGTCCCCACCGCCCGCGCACCCGGACCGAATATCGGGATCCGCAACAGTTCGGCTTTGGCGACGAACGCATACCGGGGCAACGTCGCGGCGAGCACGAAGACATCGTACCAGCTGACGTGGTTCGAGGCGAAGACGCGGGCGTCGCGGCCGTCGCCCATCCGGTCCCCGTCGTGAACCCGCACCGTCACGCCTCCCGCCCACACGAGCGCGCGGGTCCAGACCCGCGGGACCCACCAATAGACGCCACCGGGACGCTCAGGGACGCGTAACGCCGCCGCCAGGCTTACCAATGCGGCGAACGGCGGGGTCAGGGCGAGGGCAACGAGTGCGGCGAGCAGCGTACGCATAGCAGCCAGATCAGGGGGGGTCGGTCTCGCGTCGCTCGCGGCCGAGCTCCGATGAGGCAGAAAGGTGATCGTACCCCGGGATCGGGGCAACACGGAGGCCCCCGGCGTACACCTCAACGATCGGCGCGCCCGGCACCACGTCACCCACGTGCGTGAGCGGGATCCCGAACTCGCGGACGAATGCGCCCACATCCAACCGCGGCGCGGTGATGGCAAGCTCGTACTCCTCGCCACTCGCGGCGGCGTCGATCGGCGTAGTCGCCGGCCATCGCGGGAGACGATCGAGGTCGATCGAGAGGCAGACGCCACTCGCGGCCGCGATGTGGCCGAGGTCTGCCACGACGCCATCGGATACATCGATCGCCGCCGTGACCCCATGGGTCGCAAGCCAGCGCCCCTCGCGGAGTCGTGGGACCGGGTGCGCGAAGCGCGCGCGCGTCGTCGCGTCCGGTACGGCGCCCCGTGTCCATGCGCGTATCGCCGCCCCCGGGCCACCGAATGTCCCGGACACATAGACGAGGTCACCGACCCGCGCGCCGGCGCGCGTCACCGGCCGCGTCGCAGCGCCGACGACCGTGACGGTCAGGATAAGCACCGGGCCAGCCGTCGTGTCGCCGCCGACGACTACCGTACCGGCGTCGCGCGCGGCCTGACCCACGCCATCGGCGACCGCGGGGAGGTCCGGTACCCATGTCGGCGGCGCGGACAGCGCCAGCAGGATCGCGAGTGGCGTGGCTCCCACGGCCGCCAGATCACTCAGGGCCGCCGCGGTCGCGCGGTACCCGATCTCGGCCGGTGTGAGCCACGCACGGCGGAAGTGTACGTGTTCGACGCTCGTGTCGACGCTGACCGCGAGCTTCGAATCCGGCGGTACGTCGAGGATCGCACAGTCACCGCCGATGCCGCGCGCCGCGTCCGCCCATCGGTCGAGAAATCCGCGAACGAGATCGAACTCCGCGCCCCGTCCGAGCTGTTGATGGTCGAGCGCCGATGTGCCCTGACCAGCCAGCGCGCGACGGTCGCCCTTCGTCATCCCGCGTCGCCGACTGGGGGCAGCGAGGCAAGCACCGGATACCGATCGTCGGTCGCCCCACGCTCCCACGCATCGGGGAGCGCGCGCACGACGTCATCGAGCGTCACTCCGCGCACTCGGCCCGCCCCCGCTAGCTCGGCCGCCCGCCCATGCACCCATGCCCCGCAACTCGCGCTCACCAGGGCATCGCCGGTCTGGGCGAGCAACGTCGAGACAATCCCTGCCAGGAGATCGCCGCTGCCGCCGACCGCCAGCACGGGCGAACCGGTGGCGCTGACCATCCGCGTCGCGTCGGCCGAACTCACGATGGTCGGCACGCCCTTCAGTAGCACGGCCGCGCCGAGCCGTGTGGCGAGCGTTTGGCCGATCTCGAACCGCTGCGCGAGTACGTCATCGATCGACGCACCAACGAGTCGCGCGAACTCGCCCGGATGCGGAGTGATGATCGCGGGCCGCCCGCCGAGCATCCGGCCCAGCTCGTCGGCGCGGCCGGCGAAGGCGTTGAGCCCGTCGGCGTCGACCACGATCGGCAGCCGGGTGTGCCGCAGCACGCGGTCCACGAGCGCGCGGGCGTCCGTGCCGCCACCGAGACCAGGACCGAGCAAGACGGCGTCGGCCCATTCATCGATATCGCGATGCACGGTCGCATCGTCTGCGGGCCACGGATGCGCGAGCGACTCGAACGCGGAGGTCTGTACCACGGCCACGTTCGACGGTGCGACGAAGAATCGGACGAGCCCGATGCCGCTGGCCAGTGCGCCCCGGGCGGCAAGGAGTGCCGCACCCACCATGCCCTCGGCACCCGCGACAATCGCGAGCCGGCGCCGCGTGCCTTTGTTCGCGTCGGCCGCGATCGGCGGCACGTTGGCGCCCACGAATGCCGCATCGATGAGCGTGGGCGCGCGGTCGCCGCCGTCGTCGTGCACGCCCAGCCCGATGTCCAGGACGACGATGGCGCCCGCGTAACCGCGCGCAACCGTGAGTCCGCGTTTGAGCGTGCCGAATGTCAGCGTCAGGTCCGCTCGGACCGCGCCGTCGGCGCTTCCGGTCGTCGCATCGACGCCACTCGGCACGTCGAGCGCCACGACCGTGGCCCCTTGGCGCCGCGCCTCCGCGATCTCGGCAATCGCCTGGGCGATCTCTCCGCGCGGTGCGCCAGTGGCGCCGGTACCCAGCAGCCCATCGATGACGATGGCTTCGCGACCAGGCGTCGGTCCGGGCGGGCCAATCAACGACTCGGCACTCGCCCGTTCGGCCATCGCGTCGGCGGTCCGCGAGTCCCCCACAGCTGTCACACGCACCGCCACGCCGGACGCCGCGAGTGCGGCGGCGACGACCCACGCGTCCCCGCCGTTGTTGCCTGGGCCGGCGTAGATGGCGACGCCGCGCGACAGCAGGTCACCGCACCGTCGAGCGATTTCGCCGGCCGCGGCAGTACCCGCGACCCGCATGAGGGCGCGCGACGGAATGCCGGCCGCGATCGCGGCGCGGTCGCGGGCGGCACTTTCCGCCGCGCTCACGACCCGCACGCGTGGAGATGCCAGCGGGCGGTTACTTCTGGGAGTGGGGGACCGAGCGGCCGAAGGGAATGTCGCCGTTGTCAATGCGGATGTTGAAGCCGCACTCCGGGTTGTTGCAGACCCACGCGTGCTAGGTGATCGGCGCGCCGTCGCGTCCGTAATCGCTCAGCGGGAGCAGCGTCCCGACACCACACTTCCGACGGGCTGGAAGTTGCGGAGACCCGCTCAGGCCTGTTGGATGACGTTCCAGGGATAGTTGTGTTCGAATGCATCGTTGAAATCAAACACACCGATGAAGTCGGTGCGCGTATCGGTCGGCTGGCTGATGAGGAGATTGAGATCGACGAGCGTGAACACGACGTCGCCGATGTCGGCGGTCGATCGAATGCCCCAGTGCTCGAGCACTTGCCGCGCGAGGACGCCGAACCGATCGAGGGCCAGGTCGCGACACGACCCGGCGAGCTCACGACCACCGATGTGACGACGTTCCGAGAGGCGTGACTGGCAATACTCCAGCGCCGACAGCACGAACAGATACGCATGTTCGTGGAACCGCCGCTCGCGCAGCCTGATCTGATCCATGATGCCGTCCCGAAACGCCAACTCCGCCACCGCTTACCTCACGCCAAAAAGATTGCTGCCCGACGGTCCGCCGCCGGATCGCGGGAGCAACCCCCCCCGCTCCGCGTGCTCTCGACGAACAGCGCGGGACCACGGCAACGGCCCAACCCGTCCCATGCCAGTTGCGGCCACGCGGACGTATTCGCCGCAGAAATTACGCGGCGCCACGCGGCGCGCCAGGTGGAGGCGAGACGGCATGGACCAGGCGCTACCGCGCCGCCCCTTGCGCGATGGGATAGAGCGGGAACGCCGACGTCAACTCGCGAACGTCGTCGCGCACGGCGAGGGCGATCGCCGCGTCGTCGGCATGCGTCAGCACCCGGTCCATCAACTCGGCGACCCGACGCATTTCCCGCTCCTTGAATCCGCGCGTCGTCACCGCTGGCGTCCCAATCCGGATACCGCTGGTGACGAACGGCGATTGGGTCTCCTTCGGTACGGTGTTCTTGTTGACCGTGATCGCCGCCAGGTCAAGCGCTTTTTCCGCGACCTTGCCCGTCAGCCCCTTGTTCCGGAGATCGACGAGCATCAAGTGCGTGTCCGTGCCGCCCGACACGACGTGATACCCTCGCTGAACGAGCTCGGCCGCGAGGGCGTGCGCGTTGGCAATTACCTGCTTGCAGTAGCCGGTGAATTCGGGCAGTAGCGCCTCTCGGAATGCGACAGCCTTGGCGGCGATCACATGTTCGAGGGGGCCGCCCTGCGTCCCTGGGAAGACCGCCTTGTCGATCGCCTTGGCGTGCGTCGCCCGACAGAGAATGAGCCCCCCGCGCGGACCGCGGAGTGTCTTGTGGGTCGTGGAGGTCACGACATCGGCGTGTGGAATCGGAGACGGATGCAACCCGGTCGCGACCAACCCCGCGATGTGTGCCATGTCCACCAGAAACAGCGCCCCCACCTCGCGCGCCACATCGGCGAACGCCGCAAAATCGATGGTCCGGGCGTACGCGCTGGCACCCGCGATAATGATCGCCGGACGATGCTGACGCGCGGCCGCCCGCATCGCGTCATAGTCGATCAGGCCATCGTCCGTCACGCCGTAATGCACGGCCTTGTACAGCAGCCCCGAGAAATTCACCGGCGACCCGTGCGTGAGGTGGCCGCCCTGCGAGAGGTCGAGCCCGAGGATCGTAGCACCGGGTTTGATCAAGGCGAGATACGCGGCGGCATTTGCCTGGGCCCCGGAGTGCGGCTGGACGTTCGCGTGCTCGGCGCCGAAGAGTTGCTTCACGCGGTCGATCGCGATCTGCTCGATCTGATCGACGACCTCGCAGCCACCGTAGTACCGTTTGCCCGGCAACCCCTCGGCGTACTTGTTGGTCAACGGCGACCCCATCGCCTCCATCACCGCCGGCGAGACAAAGTTCTCGCTCGCAATGAGCTCCAGTCCCTCTGACTCCCGTTCGATCTCGCGCTCGATGAGCCGCGAGATCTCGGGATCGGCGTCATTCAACGCCGTTCCAGGTGGGCACCGGTCCCATTCCGACCATTTCAACATGTCCGCCTCCCTGAATGCACCTACGTCCCAGTGAGCTCGCCGCTCATCCACCGCAAACGCCCCGCCGCCCAGTGCCGGCGGCGGTCATCCGACCATTCGTACGCCGCTGGCTCGTACGCCGCGGGCTCGTACGCCGCAGGCGATCGCCATGACCTATGGGGCTGACCGTCCCGCAATGTTGGCGACGAATCGAATTCGCGCCAGTTCGGAACTAGTCGGCGTATAACTCACGCGCGATGACCAACCGCTGAATCTCCGACGTCCCTTCGTAGATTTCGGTGACTTTTGCGTCGCGGAACAGCCGCTCGACGGGGTAGTCCTTCACATATCCGTAGCCCCCGAACACCTGAATCGCCTGGGTCGTGACCCACATCGCCATCTCGCTCGCGGTCAGCTTGGCGATGGAGCTCAATTGGGTGATCGACTCGCCCCGATCCTTGGCCGCCGCGGCGACGTACAGCACCGCCCGCGCCTGCGTGACGCGGGTGGCCATGTCCGCGAGCTTGAACTGGATCGCCTCGAATTCGCGGATCGCCTTACCGAATTGCTGCCGCTCTGCCGCGTACTGCACTGCATGCGCCAGCGCCGCGCGACCGATGCCCACGGCCTGCGCGCTGATGCCCAGCCGACCGTGCTCGAGCGACTGCAGCGCGTACACGAGTCCCTGGCCCGGCTCCCCCAACAGATGGTCGTCGGGCACCCGCATGTTGTCGAAAACGAGTTGCACGGTGGGGGACGCCCGGAGGCCCATCTTGTCTTCCTTCTTCCCGACCGAGAACCCCGGGAGGTCAGGCGTGACGATGAACGCCGAGATGCCCTTGCCACCGCGGCGGGCGTCGGGTGTGTCGGTGCGGGCCATCGCCAGGATGACGCCGGCGCTGTTGCCCTGCGTGACCCACGACTTGGTGCCATTGAGCACGTAGCTGTCGCCATCACGCGTCGCCTGCGTCCGCACTGCTGACGCGTCGGACCCGGCATCAGGCTCGGACAGGGCGAACGCCCCGAGCAGCTCGCCACGCGCCATCGGACGGAGGAACCGCTGCCGCTGGGCCTCCGTCCCCTGCGTGAGCAGCATCTGCGACGGCAAGGAGTTATGGACGCTCAGCATCACGGCCGTCGATGCGTCGGCGGCCGCAATCTCCTCGAGCACGAGCAAATAGCTCACGGCGGTGAGCGCCATCCCGTCGTAATCCTCCGGGACCAGCATGCCGAGGAAGCCAAGCTCCCCCAGTCGCGGAACGAGCGCCCGCTCGAAATGGGCGTCCCGATCCCACGTCGCGGCGTGTGGGGCGAGCTCCGTGGCCGCGAATTCGCGGGCCAATCGCTGGATGTCGCGCTGCTCATCGGTCAGCGCGAGGAATTCGCGAAGCGGCACCATCACTCGTAGGTGTAGAATCCGCGGCGCGTCTTGCGCCCGAGCCATCCCGCCGCGACGTACTTCCGGAGCAAGGGACAGGCACGGTATTTCGGATCGCCGAGACCCCTCTGCAAGACGTCGAGAATCGCCACACAGGTGTCGAGTCCGATCAGATCCGCCAGCGCCAGTGGACCGAGCGGATGGTTCATGCCGAGCTTCATCACCGTGTCGATGGCCTCGGGCGTGGCCACGCCTTCCATCACACAGTACGCCGCCTCGTTGATCATCGGCATCAGGATGCGGTTCGATACGAAGCCTGGGTAGTCGTTGACCTCGACGGGAGTCTTCCCGATCTGCTTGGCGATGGCGGTCACCGTAGCCGTCGTCGCATCGGACGTGGCGAGCCCGCGAATGATCTCGACGAGAGCCATCATCGGGACCGGGTTCATAAAATGCATCCCGATGACCCGCTGGGGCCGACGCGTGCGCCCCGCGATGCTGGTAATCGAAATGGAGCTGGTGTTGGTCGCCAGGATGGCCTGCGGCCCGACCACGTCATCCAGTGCCGAGAAGAGCCGGAACTTGAGGTCCGGATCTTCGGACGCGGCCTCGATCACGAGCGCGGCGTCCTGGGCGGCCGAGATGTCGGTCGCATCGGCGATGCGCGCGAGCGTCGGATCCTTGGCCCCGGCCTCGATCGCCCCTTTCTTGACCTGGCGATCCAGGTTGGCGCCGATCGTCGACCGCGCGCGCGCGAGCGCCTCGACCGATACATCGATCAGCGTCACCGGAAACCCGCTCAGCGCGAACGTGTGGGCGATGCCGTTTCCCATCTGTCCCGCCCCCACGACTGCCACACGATCTGCCATCCTCCGGACTCCTTGCGGCGGTGTAGCCGCGGGTTGATTCCCCTGGGGTGTGCGCGACGCGTGCACGATGCGCGCGGGGCGACCGCGCGAACGACTGGTCGCTGGGCGCCGGCGCTAGGCCACGCGCTCGACGCTCAGCGCGACTGCATCACCACCGCCCAGGCAGAGCGTGGCGAGGCCCGTGCGGGCACCGCGATCGCGCATCGCGTACAACAGGGTCGTCAGCACCCGGGCGCCGCTGGCGCCGATGGGGTGGCCCAGCGCGATGGCGCCGCCGTGCACGTTCACGCGATCCCAATCCCACTCGAGCGCGTTGCCGTCGGCCAGGGCCTGCGAGGCAAAGGCCTCGTTGGCCTCGATCAGATCGTAGTCCCGGATCGTGCGTCCTTCTTTGCGCATCAGGTTGCGCACCGCGGTCACCGGCGCGAAGAACAGATCCTGGGGTGCGACGGCGCCCGTGGCATAGGCGGTGATGCGCGCCAGGATGGGTAATCCATGCGCCCGCGCGTACGCCTCGGACGCCACCACGAGTGCGGCCGCTCCGTCGTTGAGCGAGGACGCATTGCCCGCGGTCACCGTGAGGTCGCCGGCCTGCATGTCCTTGGGTGCGTCGGCCGCGAACGCGGGCTTGAGCTTGGCCAGACCCTCGGCCGATGCATCCCGACGCGGACCTTCATCGGCGGCGATCACCGTGGGTCCCTTGCGTCCCGGTACTTCGACCGGCACGATCTCGCCCGTGAATTTGCCGGCGTCCATCGCGGCCACCGCTTTGCGATGCGACTGCAGCGCGAATTCGTCCTGCGTGACACGCGTGACCTTGGCCTTCCGCGCGGTGTACTCCGCGTGCCCGCCCATGTGCACGTCACACACCCCACACCACAGCCCATCGCGAATCACGCCGTCGACCAGCGTCTGGTCGCCGAGCTTGTAGCCATTGCGCGCCCCGTACAGATAGAACGGTGCGTTGGACATCGATTCCTGCCCGCCCGCCAGCAGGAGCTGGGCGTCGCCGGCGCGAATCGCCTGGGCCGCGAGCATCACCGCTTTCAATCCCGAGCCGCACACCTTGTTGACGGTGACCGCGGACACGGTGGGAGGCACCCCGCCCTTGAGCGCGGCCTGCCGCGCCGGGGCCTGCCCGACACCGCCCTGGACGACATTGCCCATGATGACTTCCTGCAGCGCGGCGGCGTCGATCCCGGCGCGCTCGACCGCGGCCCGGATCGCCACCGCGCCGAGATCCGGGGCGGAGAGCGGGGACAGGCCACCCAAGAACCGGCCGATTGGCGTGCGCGCCGCCGACACGATGACGGCGGTGCGCTCCAGCGAAAATGTATCAGACACGAGGACGAACTCCTGGAGGCAAGTGCGGTGGCGTCACGCAACGGGATGTGAAATGGCGCTGCCCGCTTCGAGACGCAGCGCTCGGGTGTCGATCTCATGCCGGACGGCCCGCACGAAATCCTCGACTGGCATGGGCACGGGACGCTGCTTCTCGCCCGCCCCGCGCACGGTGACGGCGACGGTTCCGTCCGCCGCCTCGCGCTTTCCGATCACCCCGAGATACGGCACCTTCATCATCGCGCCCTCGCGAATCCGATAGTTCAGCGTGCCGGATCGCCGATCGACGTGCGCCCGAACCCCCGCCGCGGTGAGGCGGTCCCCGACGGCGGACGCGGCATCCGCGACGTCATCGCTCACCGGGACCACGCGGACCTGCTCCGGCGCGAGCCTNNCCAGCCACAGCGGAAACGCGCCCGCGTAGTGCTCGATCAGGCCGCCCACGAAGCGCTCCATCGACCCCACGAGCACGCGGTGCAGCATGATGGGCCGATGCGGCGCATTGTCGGCGCCCGCATAGGTCAGCTGAAAGCGCTCCGGCAGATTGAAATCCAACTGCACCGTCGGACCCTGCCACTTGCGACCGATCGCGTCGACGAGCTTAAAATCGAGCTTCGGCCCGTAGAACGCGCCGCCCCCGGCATCGATCACGTACTCCTGCTTCCGTGCCGCGAGGACATCGGCCAGCATTCGTTCCGCCGCCGCCCAGACCTCCGCGCTACCCAACGCCTTGTCCGGCTTCGTCGACAACTCGATCGTATACTCGTAGCCGAAGACCGCGAGCATCTCGTGCACGAGGTCGAGGAGTCGCTCGATCTCTCGCGGCCCTTGCTCAGGCGTGCAGAAGACATGCGCGTCGTCCTGCGTGAAGCCGCGCACGCGGAGCATCCCGTGCAGGACCCCGCTCCGCTCGTACCGATAGACGGTCCCAAACTCCGCGTAGCGAATCGGCAGGTCGCGATACGATCGCGGATGCGCCTGGTAGATGGCGATGTGGCCCGGGCAGTTCATGGGCTTGGGCCGGTACGCGACGCCTTCGACGTCCATGGCGCCGAACATGCTCTCGCGGAAATTCTCCAGATGCCCCGAGATCTCGAACATCTTCTCGCTGAAGATGTGCGGGGTGTAGACGAGGTCGTACCCGTGACGGAGGATGAGCTCGCGCTCGAACTCCTCGATCTCCGACCGGACGACCGCGCCCCGCGGATGCCAGAGTATCAACCCCGGACCGACTCGGGCATCGGTTGAGAAGAGGTCGAGCTGGGCGCCGAGGGTCCGGTGGTCGCGCCGCTTGGCCTCTTCGATGCGGTGGAGGTAGGCGTCGAGGTCGTCCTTCTTCCACCACGCGGTCGCATAGATCCGTTGCAGCATCGGCCGCCGTTCATCGCCGCGCCAATAGGCACCGGCCGTGTGCAGCAGCTTGAAATGCTTGAGGTACGACGTGTCCGGCACATGCGGCCCACGACAGAGGTCGATGAATGGACCATCCGTGTAGGTGGAGATCACCTCGTGGGCCTCCAAGTCGGCGATCCGTTCGAGCTTGAGGGGATCGTCGGCGAAGCGGCGCAACGCGTCGTCACGGGAGACTTCCTCTCGGACGAATGGGAGCCGTTCCGCAACGACTCGCGCCATCTCCAGCTCGAACGCGGCGAGGTCGTCGGTCGTGAACGGGGTGGTGACGCCGAAGTCGTAGTAGAACCCGTCGTCGATGGACGGCCCAAAACCGATCTGCGCATCGGGCCGGAGCCGGCGGACGGCCGTCGCCAGGATGTGCGCCCCCGAATGGCGGAGCACGTCGAGCGATCGGGGATCGGCGGCCGTCAGGACCCGAAACGGACCACTGGCCCGGAGCGGCGTCTGAAGATCCTGGACCGCGCCCGCGACATCCACTGCCACGGCGTCGCGGAGGAGTCGCGGGCCGATGCTGACCACGACATCGCGCGCGAGCGTGCCCGGCGGCACTTCGCGGACGCTGCCATCCGGGAGCGTCAGTTGTAACACCGTGTCAGTGTCCCCGGTCGAACAGCGCGACGATGACCTTCTCGAAGCGGAAATACAGGACCAGCCCACCCACGAGCGCGCCCGCGAGGACCGTCCACAGTACCCTGCGCGACACCCCCGGCCGCTCGGTCGCCGGCGGGCAATCCGTGCCGGTCCGCGGCGAATCGTCGCCGTGGGGCGTCATGGCGTCACTCTTGCCGGTATATTGATCATGCTCCATGTCAACGCAAAGTTAACCGCTGACCCTTTGCACTCGCTACGGACGTAGCTGGGAGTGACTATGGCGCGCTGGCGCGTGCGGCACAAAGAATCGGCATCGATGGATGCCGGCAAGATTACTCTCCTGACCGTCGGCGTTCTCGCCGGATTAGCGGCCGGGGCATATGTGGCCCACCGCCTGGGCGGGGTGGCGGGGATCTCCGCCCGCGTCCGCAAGCGCTGGGGCCAGCGCGCCATTCCCGAGGCACTCGACGGGGTCGAGGGCGGCGCTGGCGAGGGTGCCGACGAGGGTCCCGACGACGGGCCGTACGCGGACGACGTCGCCGATGCGTACGCCGCCGATCATGCCGCGGCCTACGACACCGAGCTGGACTCGGCTTATGACGCGGAATTCGACGAAGACGAGGACGACGAGGATGACGAGGACGAGGATGAAGACGAGGACGACGGCGAGGAGGGCGAGGACAACGACGCCGCGCTCGCCGATGACGGCGATGACGGCGATGATGAGTTCGCGAGCGCCGACCCGGAACTCGAGGATCGGGTGTTGGAGGTGTTCGTCAACGACCCCGTGCTCGCGGAATGCCCGGTGGACATCGGCGCGATCCGCGCCGGCACGATCGAGCTGACGGGTGCGGTTCAGACCCGCGAGGAGTACGAGCACGCGACGACCCTCGCCGACGGGGTACCGGGAGTCGAGACGGTGGTCAATCGGATGAATGTGCGGGAGGAGGAGACGAGCGAGGACGCCGCCGCCATGCACTATGCGGCCGGCGATCCCCGGTATACGGAATCCCGATGGGAGAGCGACATCGTGGGCACCGGACGCCGCCGGCAGGGTACGTCTGAGGATGTCGGGCGACATGAGCACCCCAAGGTGCCACTCGAAAATCGGGCGACGAGCGAGGAGGCCGGCCTCCAAGACGCCGCTGATGACGTCGATGACATTGCGGAGCGTCGCCGCCGCCGCGGTGGTGATCCGAGCGACGCCCGATCCCGCGCGCCCGGCGCTGAGCCCGAGTCGAGCCGAGAACCGCCGACGGCGTAAGCGACGGACGACGACCGGCGGACGACGACCAGCGGTCAGGCCGGCCGACTGGTCGTCGGCGCTGTGTACATTTGAATGATGACCGCGAGCCCGTCGTCCTCCCCGGCCCCGCCGACCTCACCCGCGTTGGAGATGCCCGCACAGTACGACGCCGCGACCACCGAGCGTGAGGTCGCGCGTCGATGGCGGGGGGCGGACGCGTTTGCCGCGCAGGATAGCGGATCCACACGGGTCGGGGGCCACCACGACCCGTTCGTGATCTTCATGCCGCCGCCAAACGTGACGGCGGTCCTGCATGTCGGGCACGGGCTCACCATGACCGTGCAGGATGTCATCATCCGCTGGCGCCGGATGGCGGGCGACGACACGCTGTACCAGCCCGGCACCGATCACGCGGGGATCGCGACCCAGCACATCGTCGAAAAGATGTTGGCCGCCGAAGGCACCACCCGGCGGGCGCTCGGGCGAGACACCTTCGTCGCCCGGACGGCGGAGTTCGTGGCGCAGACCGGCGGCACGATCATCGAGCAGCTGCGCGCGATCGGCGTGTCGGCGGATTGGTCCCGGACAGCCTATACGTTCTCCCCTGCCCTGTCGCGGGCCGTGCGCGAGGCGTTCGTGCGCTTGTACGAGGAGGGGCTGATCTACCGCGGCCACCGCGTGATCCACTGGTGTCCCCGGTGTCTGACGTCGCTCAGCGACGAAGAGGCCGAGCACGAAGACGAATCGGGCGCGCTCTATCACGTGCGCTATCCGGTGGCCGGCGACCCCGGGCGCGCGGTCGTCGTGGCCACGACCCGCCCCGAGACGATGTTGGGAGATGTCGCGATCGCGGTCCACCCCGATGACGCGCGCTACCAGCCACTCGTCGGCCAGCGCGTCGTGTTGCCGATCGTGGGGATCGAGATCCCGATCGTCGCCGACGCCGCGGTAGACCCCGCATTCGGGACCGGGGCCGTGAAAATCACGCCGGCGCATGACGCCAACGACTTCGAGATCGGGCGTCGCCACGCCCTGCCGATGCCGGTGGTCATCAACCCCGCGGCGGAGATGGAGGCGGGAGCCGACGCCGCGGGACGAGTGCCCACCGCGCTCGCCGGCCTCGACCGGTTCGACGCCCGGGCCCGTATCGTGGAGATGCTTCGCGCGAGCGGCGCGCTGGTGCGAGTGGAAGATCATCGCCACGCCGTTCGGCACTGCTATCGCTGCAATGCGGTCGTCGAGCCGCGACTGTCCGACCAATGGTTCGTGCGGATGGCGCCACTCGCCGCCCCCGCGCTCGACGCCGTGCGCTCGGGCACGGTCCGCATCCTCCCCGATCGGTGGGTCGCGGTCTACGTGAACTGGATGGAGAACATCCGCGATTGGAACATCTCCCGGCAGCTCTGGTGGGGACACCGGATTCCCGTCTGGTATTGCGACGCCTGTGGGTGGCAGGCGGCACTCCGCGATGACCCGCCGGCCTGTCCCACGTGCGCGGGCGCGCTCCGCCAGGACGAGGACGTGCTCGACACATGGTTCTCGTCGTGGCTGTGGCCATTGTCCACGTTGGGATGGCCCGACGACACGCCCGCCCGGCGCGCGTTCTATCCCGGAGATGTGCTCGTGACGGGACCGGACATCCTGTTCTTCTGGGTCGCGCGGATGATCATGATGGGGTTGCATTTCGATGGACGCGCGCCGTTCCACACCGTGCTCTTGAACGGCATTGTCCGCGACACGCAACACCGGAAGATGTCGAAATCTTTGGGCAACGGCATCGATCCGGTAGACGTGGTCACGCTGTACGGCGCGGATGCGCTGCGCTACACCCAGATCGCGGGGATGGGGCTCGGCACCGACGTGATTCTCGACCCCGAGAATCTGGAGCGGTCGTTCGCCCCGGGCCGGAATTTCGTCACCAAGCTCTGGAACATCGGCCGGTTCCTGCTCACCAACGTCGGCGACGAGATCCCAGCGGCGGGGATCGGCGACCTCGCGGGCGCGAGCGCACTGACCCGAGCGGACTTGTGGATTCTGGCGCGGCTCGACACCGCGATCGCGGCCTGCGACGCCGCGCTGGGACCGGCCCGGCCCGACGCGACCGGCCGGTGGACGGGCACGGACCTGGCGACGGGACTCCGGCTCAGCGAATTCGTGGAGGCCGCGCGCGCGTTCGTGTGGAGCGATCTCGCCGACTGGTACTTGGAGCACTGCAAGGGACGGCTGGCGCCGGAGTGGGATGCCCACGACCGCGCCGTCGCCCGCGCCGTGCTGCTGCACGTATTCGACGCCGCGCTGCGGCTCATGCATCCGGTGGTCCCCTTCGTCACCGAGGCCCTGTGGCAGCTCCTGCCAACGACCGACCCCGACGCACTGCTCATCCGCGCGGCGTGGCCCATCGTGCGCGATCTCCCCACGCAATTGATTGGCCGCCGGTCGGGCGCCACGCGCCTGTCGGCACACACCGCGGCCGCGGAGTACGACCTCGTGCGCGAGGCCGCGTCGGCCGTGCGGCAGATTCGGGCTGATTACGGCGTCCCACCAGGGACCGTGGTCGAAGCGGTGATCGAACCGGCGCCAGCGTCACGCGCCGTGTTCGTCGAGGAAGCCACCGCCCTTGGCCGCCTGAGCAGGAGCGAGGCCCGCGTGCCGGCGCCCGCTGGCACGGCGCCCGCTGGCACGGCGCTCGCGGCACCCGATCGCGGCGCGGCGGCGACGGCCGTGCTCACCGATGGCACCACGGTCATCATCCCGCTCGCCGGGCTCATCGACGTAGCCAAGGAGTGCGCACGACTGCGCGGCGAGTTGACACGACTGGACTCCCAGCTCGCCGCGCTTCGCGGGCGATTGGCGAATCCAGGCTTTCTGAGCCGCGCCCCCGAGCAGGTCGTCGAGGGCGAACGCACCAAAGAGCGGGAATGGGCGACGCGGGCCGATCTGCTCCGTGCCAGAGTGCAGGGCCTGTGTCCGACCTGACGCGCGCGCCCGTGCGACTCACGAGGCTGGGGCGTCGCCTCACGGTGATCGGTGCCGCCGCCGCGGTCGCCGCCGCGGTCGCGGCCGCGTGCGCGGGCACGATCCCCCCGCCGGGCGGCCCGATTCGAAAGGAGGCGGCGATCATCCTGTCGTTCACGCCCGACACCAACGCCGTCAACGTCCACCCGCATGCGGCGGTCATCCAGTTCGACGAAGTCGTCGCCGAACGGCCGTCGGGGTCAAGTGACCTGGCCGGGCTGTTCTTGATCTCACCGCGCGCCGGTGAGGCCGATGTCGCCTGGCACCGCAGTCACATCTCGGTTCGCCCGCCGCACGGGTTCCGGCCGAATACGGTGTACACGATCACCATGCTGCCCGGGCTCGCGGACCTGCACAACAACGTCCGGAAAATTGGGGCCGTGCTGACGTTCTCGACGGGTCCAACGATTCCGGCGACCACACTGCGCGGCCGGGTGTTCGATTGGCAGACCGGCCAGGTCGCGCCACGGGCGTTCGTCCAGGCGCTGGTCCGGAAAGACACGTCCGTGATCTACGTGACCGTCGCCGATTCGAGCGGCGCGTTCACGCTGGCCCACCTGCCCCCCGATGCGTACATCGTGCGCGGCTTCGTGGACGCGAACAACAATCACACCCTCGATCGCATCGAGATCTGGGACAGCGCGGGGATCAACTTGACCGATACCTCGCGCGTCGAGCTGCTCGCCTTTCTGCACGATACACTCGGGCCCCGCATCTCCGAGATCACGGTGCGCGATAGCGTGACGATCCGCGTGACCTTCGACCGCGGCATCGACAGCTCGCAAGACATCTCCGCGCGCTTGTTCATGATCAAAGCCAAGGATTCGACCCTCGTCCCCATCACCAGCGCCCGGTCAGCGGCCGATTACGACTCGGCGGTCGCGAGCGTCACGCGCGGACACGCCGACTCGGCACTGCGCGCCGACTCGATTCGGCGCGTCGACTCAGGATTGGCATCGCGAGATACCGCGGCGGGACGCGAGCGCCGCGCACGCCTGGCCGCACGCCACGATTCGGCGCTTCGGGCGCGGATCCCGCGCCCCAGCCGCCGGAGTCCGGTGAAGGAAGTCGTGATCCAGCTCGGGGCGCCGCTGGAGGTGGGCAAGTACTACCGCCTGCAGGCCATCGAGCTCCGCGGACTGCTCGGGAAGACCCACACCGGCGATCGCGTATTCAGTGGGCCGAAACCGCCTGCATCGGACAGTGCGCGCGGACATTCGCGCGCCGACTCAGCTCGCCTGCTCCGCCTCCGCGGAAAGAAGCCAGCGGTGGACACGACACCGCCGCCACCGGCCGCCGCCCCGGCGCCGACGTCAACACCTCCGTCAGCACCTTCGTCACCGCCTCTGTCACCGCCCGCACCGCCTCCATCGACGCCGGCATCGCCTCCGCCGAGCGGCACGCGATCCCCGTGACCGACCCGCGGCGCGACCTGCCGTCCGTCACCGCCCTGCTCGCGAGCGAGAGGCTGCGGCCACTGGTGGACCGTACGCCGCGCGCGGTGGTCGTCGAGGCGATCCGGTCGGCTATCGACGATGCGCGCCGCGAGCCCACGATCGTGCCCCGCGATGATGCGGCCTGGGCCGCGCTCGTCGAAGCCGCCGTGACCGCACGCGTGCAGCCCTCACTGCGAGCGCTGTTCAACGCCACCGGCGTGATCCTGCATACGAACCTCGGGCGGGCGCCGCTCGCGGACGCGGCGCTGACGGCGATCCGCGATACCGCCGCGGGATACTGCAATCTCGAGTACGACGTCGGGCGCGGCGAGCGTGGCTCGCGCTACGGCCACTGCGTCAGGCTGCTCCGCGAGCTGACTGGCGCGGGCGACGCGATCGTGGTCAACAATTGCGCGGCGGCCCTGGTGCTCGCGCTCAATTCCTTGGCCCGCAGCCGCGACGTGCTCGTCTCTCGGGGGGAGCTGATCGAGATCGGCGGCAGCTTTCGCGTGCCGGAGATCATGGCCAAGAGTGGCGCACGGCTCGTCGAGGTGGGATCGACCAATCGGACGCACATCGGCGACTATGCACAGGCGATCACCGATCGCGCAGCCGCGATCGTCAAGGTGCATCGGAGCAACTTCGCCGTGGAGGGGTTCGTCGCGGAGGCCACGCTGGGCGACCTGGCGACGCTCGCGAAGGAACGCCAGCTGCCGCTCCTCCACGACTTCGGGAGCGGGCTGATGATGTCGCTGGAGCGGTATGGACTCGCCGGCGAGCCAACCGCGCGCGACACCGTCGCCGCCGGGGCGTCGTTGGTGTTCATGAGCGGCGACAAGCTGTTGGGAGGCCCGCAGGCGGGGATCATAGTGGGTGACCCCGCACTCGTCACGCGGTTGCGCACTAATCCGCTGGCGCGGGCGATGCGAGTGGACAAACTCACCCTCGCCGCGCTCGAGGCGACCCTCGCGCTGTATCGGGACCCGGAGACGGTGATGCGGACCGTACCGACGCTCGCCATGCTGACCGCAACCCATAGTGCGATTCACGCTCGAGCGATCGGCATCGCCGCGCGGATGCGCAGTCGGGACATCGCGGTCACCGTCGTGGACACGGAGGCGAGTGTGGGCGGCGGCGCGTATCCGACCGCACGCATCCCCTCGGCCGCCCTTGCGCTGACGGGCGATGCGGTGGCGCTCGAGTCGCGTCTGCGCGGCGGGCGCGTGCCGGTCATTGGCCGGATCGCGGATGGCACCGTGCTACTCGACCTCCGGAGCGTCCCGGTCGGGCACGACGAGGTATTCGCCGACACGCTGATCCGCACGCTCTCGTGAGCGCGTGGACCGTCGCGGGTCGATGAGCGGTCCCGACGTCGGGCCGCCATCGGCCACGGTCGCCGGGCGACGACCGGCGGTGTTTCTCGATCGTGACGGGACGATCATCCGGGACGAGCACTATCTCGCGGATCCCGATCGCGTCACGCCCATCGTCGGCGCATCCGATGCCATCGCTCGCCTCCGCGCCGCCGGGTACGCGATCGTCGTGGTCACCAATCAATCCGGGCTGGCCCGCGAGCTGATCACGCCGTCGCAGTACAACGCGGTGCGGGTACGGATCGACGCGCTCTTCGGTGCCGCCGGCGCACCGCTCGATGCCACGTACATGTGTCCACACCACCCGTCGGTGTCGGGCCCGTGCGACTGCCGGAAGCCGGGCCTCGAGCTGTACACCCGGGCGGCGCGAGAGCTCGGACTCGACCTGCCGCGATCGGTTCTCATCGGCGACCGGTGGCGCGACATCGCCGCCGCCCCGTCGTTGGGCGCTCGCGGCATCCTGGTACCGAGCGCCGTAACACCCGCCGAGGACGTCGAACAGAGCGCCCGTGAGGCCCGCGTCGCCCCGACGTTGGCCGCAGCGGCATCGTGGATCCTCGCCCCCTGACGCACGCCGTCCGGGGCAGCCGCGCGCGACTGCTCTTACCGCACCGTCGCGCTGACGATAAACTGACGCCGTGACGCCACGTATCGCCGTCCTGGCTTCCGGAGCGGGGACGAATCTACAGGCCATTCTCACCCATCTCGCCACAGTTGGGTCCGCCTCGGCTGGGGCGGTCACGCTCGTCGCGTCCGACCGGTCGGACGCCGGCGCGCTGGCGCTCGCGGGACGGGCTGGGATCGCCGTGGCGGCGATCCCTCGGGCCAACGACGGAGATTCGATTGTGGCACTATTGGCCGCGCACCGGGTCGATCTCGTGGTGTTGGCCGGGTATCTCCAGCGTGTGCCGGAGGTCGTCACCCGATCCTACCGCGGCCGGATGCTCAATGTGCATCCCGCGTTGCTACCCGCGTTTGGCGGTCCCGGGATGTACGGCATGCGTGTCCATCAGGCCGTGCTCGACGCGGGCGTGAAGCTCTCGGGGGTCACCGTGCACTTCGTCGATGAGGAGTACGACCACGGGCCGATCGTCGCGCAGTGGCCGGTACCCGTGCTCCCCATGGACACCGCTCGAGTGCTGGCCACGCGTGTCCTTCGGGCCGAGCATCGGGTCTATCCGGCCGCGGTCGTCGCGGTCGCCACCGGTCGGGTCACTCTCGACGCGCAGGGCAAAGTGTGTGGGGAGGTCGGCGCGCCGCTTGCCGCTCCCGAGTTTCGTCTTCAGACCGAGGAATCCAAGCAGTGATGGCAATCGCGAGAGTCGGCGCAACGATCGTTCTGGTGGTGGCAGCCGCGGCAGCGGCCCCCACCATCGGCCGCGCCCAGTCGGTAGACGCACGAGCGAGCGCTCATGCCGATGCGGTCGCGCAATGGATTGCGCTTGCCGCACCCCCCGGTGTCGAGCGGGCCGCGACCGACATCATCTCGGCGTCCATCCCGGGATGGACGCGGGATCGCTTGGGCAATCTCATCATCCGCCGCGGATCCGGGTCGCCGCGGCGCGTGATCGCGTGCGGACTCGATGAGTCGGCGTACGTGGTGAGCGAGATCACGGCCGACGGATACGTACGCCTCCAGTCGAGCGGGCGGGCGAGACGGTCGCCGCTCTGGGACCAGTTCCACGAGGGACAGCGGGTCCGGATCATCACTCGGACCGGTGCCCGGCCTGCGGTGGTCGCCGTTCGCAGCACACACCTCTGGCGGGCCCGCCCCAGCTCAGAGCCACTCGTACGCGTCGAGGATCTGTGGGTGGATGTCGGCGCCCGGTCGCGTCCGGAAGCCGGTCAGCTTGGGATCGCGCTGCTCGACCCGGTCATTCGAGAGTGGCCGGCGTGGCGGTTTGCCGACGTCGTGGCGGGTCCCGCCGCGGGGGACCGGGCCAGTTGCGCGGCGGTGGCGGGCACTGCATCGGGGACGCCCATCACGGGCGAGACGGTCTGGGTGCTGAGCGTTCAGCACGCGTTTGGCTACGTCGGCTTGGAGGCCGCGCTCACGGGCGTGGGCCACGCCGACTCGCTCTACCTCATCGATCCGGCGCTGACGCGCGACACGACCGCCGCGATCGCCGACTCGGTGACTCGTCGGCCCGTCACGGGCCCGCTCGCCCGGCTGTTCGCCGGGCGTGCCGACGCCGTCGTCGCGATCGGCATTCGTACGACCAATTCCGGCACGCTCGCCGAGACGGTGCACGGGGCCGATATCGTCGCGCTGATGCGTGAGGTGTCGCGCGCCGCGGGACTCCCCGCGACCGAGGGGGCGGACCCGGCCTCGCACGCACTCCCGATTGTCTTGCGGGGCGTCAGTGGACCACCGTCACCGAATCTGGGCGTCGATTCGTTGGCACCGACGGCCAAACTGATGGCGACGCTCTCCGACGCGTACGGCGTCTCGGGGCACGAGGGCCCGGTCCGTGCCGCGGTACTGGCCGCGATCCCGGCCGCGTGGCGCGGGCAGCCGACACACGTCGACTCGGCGGGCGACCTGATCGTCGCCGCCGGCCCCGACCGCGATACGGTCGTCTTCGTGGCTCACATGGACGAAATCGGATTCCAGATCACCCGCATCGGCCACGATGGAACGGTGACGCTGTCGCCGCTTGGTGGGTTCTATGCGTCGCTGTGGGAGGGCCAACCCGCGCTCGTGCATCTCGACGACGCGGCACGCGGACCCGCCACATCGGCGAGCTGTCCGCTGGCGGGCGCGGCGTCCGCGAGTGGAACGGCGATCCCTGCCGGCACGTTGGCCGGGATCTTTACCGCACGCACCCGAGCTACGTCGAAGGAGCCCGACACGCTGAGCGCGTGGTTCGGCGTCGATTCCGCGGGGCTCGCCGCCTGCGGCGTGGCGCCCGGCGAGCGCGTTTCGGGCTACAAGCGCGCGTCGCGGCTCGGGGCCCTGCGGTTCACCGCGCGCGCGATCGACGATCGCGCCGGCTGTACGTCGTTGTTGATGGCCCTCCGGCAGATCGATCCGGCGCGTCTGACGCACAAAGTCATCTTCGTCTGGTCGGTGCGTGAGGAAGTCGGGTTGGAGGGCGCGGCCGCGGTGGCCGCTGAATTGGGACCCACGGTCCGGCGGGTCCACGCGATCGACACCTTCGTATCGTCGGATTCGCCACTCGAGAGCTCGCGATTCGCGCATGCCCCGTTGGGTGATGGCGCGACGTTGCGCTCGCTCGACAACTCGAGCGTCACGCCGCCGGACGAGGTCGCGCGGGCGCTGCGGGTGGCGAGGGCGGCCCACATCCCCGTGCAATTCGGCACGACGAACGGAGGGAACGACGGCTCGGTGTTCGTACCGTGGGGCACGGTCGACGTCGCGATCGGCTGGCCACTACGATACAGTCACTCGCCGGCCGAAGTCGTGGACTTGCGGGACATCGACGCACTCGGACGGATCGTGGCCGCGTTGGCGGTGGCGGACCAACGCCCCTGAGTTCACCTGACGACCGGCGTCGTTCACACTTTCTTTCATTTGCTTTGGAGCACTGCTGAATCTCATGCCGATTGCGCTGTTGTCTGTCTCCAACAAGACTGGCCTGGTCGATTTCGCGACAGGCCTTGTCCGGTTGAAGTGGGAGTTGGTCTCGACCGGAGGGACCGCGACCGTGCTGCGGTCCGGGGGGCTCGCGGTGCGCGACATCGCCGACCTCACCGGGATGCCGGAGATGCTGGACGGGCGTGTCAAGACACTCCATCCCGCGGTGCACGGCGGCATCCTGGCCCGGCGCGATCGGCCCGAGCACCAGCAGCAGATCCAACAGGCGGGCATCCAACACATTGGACTCGTCGTCGTCAATCTCTATCCCTTTCGGGAGACGGCGGCTCGCGCGGACGCCATGCCCGACGACGTCATCGAGCAGATCGACATCGGCGGCCCGGCACTCCTGCGCTCGGCGGCCAAGAACTTCGCGGGGGTCACCGCGGTCGTCGACCCCGCCGACTATACGCGCGTCCTGCTCGCCCTGGAGGGCGAGGACGACGACCTCGATCTCCGACGCCTGTTGGCGGGCAAGGTCTTCGCTCACACCGCGTCGTATGACGCGGCGATTGCGGGGTGGTTCGCCGCGCGGCGCAACGACCAGTTTCCCGATCGGCTCACCATGCCGTTCGAGCGAGCGCATGTCCTCCGGTACGGCGAGAATCCGGACCAGCGGGCGGCGTTCTACGTCGAGCGGCCGGGCGCGGGACTCGACGCGATCGACCAACACGGCGGCAAGGAGCTGTCGTTCAACAACGTGCTCGACCTGGAGGGTGCGCTGGTAGCGTCGGATCCATTTCGGGCCGCGGGCGAGACCTGTTGCGCCATCATCAAGCACACCACCCCGTGCGGCCTGGCGACGGGCACCAGCGCCCTCGACGCATACCGAAAGGCGCTCGCCTGCGATCCGGCGTCGGCCTTTGGATCGGTGATCTCGTTCACGGTGCCGGTGGACGACGCGGCGGCCGATGCGATCTCCAGTCTGTTCGTCGAATGCATCGTGGCGCCGGCGTTCAGCGCGAGCGCACTCGAGATTCTCGGGCGGAAGAAAAATCTGCGCGTCCTCGTCGGGTCGCCGGAGTGGACGCCGGGATCCATGGACTACAAGCGCGTCCGCGGCGGCATGTTGATGCAGGATCGGCCGCCGGCGGAGTTGGGGCGCCCGTCGTGGCGGGTGGTGAGCAAGCGCGAGCCGAACGAGGCTGAGTGGTCCGATCTCGAATTCGCGTGGCGGGCGGTGGCCAGCGTGAAATCCAACGCGATCGTGATCGCGAAGGCCGGCGCCACGATCGGAATCGGCGCCGGCCAGATGTCACGGGTCGATGCCGCGTTCCTGGCGGTGCACAAGGCGGCGCAAGCGGGATTGGACACCCATGGTGCGGTCATGGGATCGGACGCGTACTTCCCCTTCCGCGATGGCGTGGATCACGCCGCCGAAGCCGGGGTAACGGCCATCATCCAGCCCGGGGGCTCGGTCAAGGACGCCGAGGTCATCGGCGCCGCCGACGAGCGCGGTATCGCGATGGTGGTGACGGGCCGGAGGACGTTCAGGCATTAGGCCCTGTTCGTTGCCCCCTCGCCTGACCAATTTACTCCCCCATGGTGAAGCCAAAAGCTACCGAACGCGAATACCAGCCCTCGTATCTCGCCGCGACCATCGCCGCGGGCCTGGTGTTCGTGCTTTATCTGATCACGCTCGCGCCGTCCACGGCGATGTGGGATACGAGCGAGTATATCGCGGCCGCATACGTCCTGGGGATTCCGCACCCGCCGGGTAACCCGTTGTTCGTGTTGCTGGGACGCGTGGTGTCGCTCCTGCCGATCGCGCCCACCGTCGCCCAGCGCATCAACATGATGGCGGCACTGTGCAGCGCCGCGTCGGCCGGGATGTGGTTCCTCATCACCGAGCGGGTGCTCGAAGGCTGGCTCCCCGCGCGGTGGCAGCGGATCGTGGGCGCGTCGATCGCGGTCCTCGTCGGAGCGACCGCGTTTACGGTGTGGAACCAGTCGGTGGTGAACGAGAAGGTGTATACCGTCTCGCTGTTGTTCTTCGCGGTGGTGGCGTGGCTCACCGTGCTGTGGTGCGATGATACCGATGGGCCGAAGGCGGATCGACTGCTCATCCTCATCGCCTTCCTGATCGGACTCGGGTACGCGAACCACCCGGCGGGATTCCTGGTGGCGCCCGCGGTCGGCGTGGCGGTCTTGGCGAGGCGGTGGCGGACGCTCCTCCGGTGGCGTCTGGTGCTGGCGTGTGTCGCGGCGCTGGGATTGGGCCTCACCCCGTTCATCTACGAGCCCATCCGGGCGGGGCACTTCCCGGCGATCAACGAGGGTGAGCCCACCGGGTGCCAAACGACCTTTCACGTGTCGTGCACGCTGGACAAGCTCACCTATAGCCGATTGATGGACAACATCAACCGCGTGCAGTACGGAAAGCCGGACGTGTTCGACCGGCAGGCCCCGTACGATGCGCAGTTCGGGATGTACTGGCTGTATTTCAAATGGCAGTGGCTGCGCGATCCGCAGATGCAACACCAGACGCTGCAGAACGTGCTGGCCGCCGTCTTTCTCATCCTCGGACTCTTTGGCGGCTACGCCCATTGGCGATACGACCGACGCAGCTTCTGGTTCTTCGGGCCGCTGATATTCACGGTGACGATCGGGTTGATCTTCTACCTGAACTTCAAGTACGGGTACTCAGAGGCGCAGGAGCTCGCGGACGTCCCACGCGAAGTGCGCGACCGCGACTACTTCTACCTGTGGAGCTTTTCGGCCTGGAGCGTCTGGGTGGCGCTGGGGTTCGTGTATCTGTGGGAGGCTCTCGCGGCGCTGTTCGGGACGGAGAGCACCGGCAATGTGCAGGATCTCGGGGAGCGGCCGACCACGACGAGTTGGGCGGTCACATCGCCGCTCCTGGCGCTCGCGTTCGTTCCCCTATTCATGAATTGGACATCGGCCTCGCGCGCGGGCCAGACCGACACGCGCGATTTCGCCAAGGATCTGCTCAACTCGGTCGAGCCGTACGGCGTGCTGGTGACGGTCGGTGACAACGACACCTTTCCCCTGTGGTACGCGCAGGAAGTCGAGGGGATCAGAAAGGACGTCGTGATCGCCAACACGTCGTTGCTGAACACCGATTGGTACACCCGGCAGATGCTTCGGCGACCGACCTATGACTACGATTCGTTGGCCGGACCTCCCGTGTACCGCGGGCACGTGTGGCCCAAGCCGACCGGACCCGTGATGCGGATGAGCCTCGCGGAGGCGGATGCGGTGCCCCTCACATACGAGCTGGCGGGTCCCCAGGTGATTCGGAAGCCGGGCACCGAGTTGG
This sequence comes from Gemmatimonadota bacterium, assembly GCA_003152485.1. GTDB lineage: Bacteria > Gemmatimonadota > Gemmatimonadetes > Gemmatimonadales > Gemmatimonadaceae > Palsa-1248. Next base: position 27,683 of record PMAE01000070.1, read on the forward strand.
TGGCGACGGTCGATCCGAAGAACCTGGCGCACGGCGTCTTGGAACGTGCCGATGTGTTCGTGCTGCACCTCATCATCGACAACGACGTCCGGTCCGTGTACCTGAGCAGCACGTCCGGCAACTACGGCCATCAGTTGGGGGTCGGCCAGTATCTGCTCACCCAAGGGTTGGCGCGCAAAGTGTTGCCGGCGGAGCCCGTGGCGACCAAGGACACGGTGCAGTTGCCCGGCGAGGGATGGGTGGACGTCAAACGGTCGCTGTCGCTCTGGGATGGCTTCGAAGCACCCAAAGCATTCATCCGTCGCGGGCAATGGGTGGACAAGCCGTCGGCGAACATCCCCGCGTTGTACGTCATGAGCGGGTACTTCCTGGCCGAGGCGCTGGGTCAGGTCGGGGACCGCGCGCAAGCGGATTCGGTGTTGCGGACGGCGGGTGCGGTCGCTCAGGCTTCGTCGCTGTCCGACTTGTTCCGTCCGCAGGTCCCGCAGGCGCAGACCCCGCCCTTGCCCGAGACAGGCGATGTGCCGCAGGCATCCCCCGTGCCGGTGCCGGCCCCGACGCCACCCCCCGCTCGGCCGCACGCCAAGCCCACCGGGCCCGCGCTCCCCGCGACCAAGTAGGCACCGATGCCGGAAGAGATCGAGATCGATACCGACAAGCTGCGCGAACAGATCGACGAAGAGATCGACAAAGAGGGCGGTCGGTTCATCCGGATGATCGCGTTGACGACCGCCTTGCTCGCGGCGCTGGCGGCGATCGCATCGCTGCGCGCCGGATCGACGGTCAACGAAGCGTTGGCCCTCAAGACTGAAGCAACGCAGCTCCAGGCCCGGGCATCCGACCAGTGGGCGTACTACCAGGCGAAGGGCATCAAAGGCGCGGTGGCCGCGACCACCGTCTCAGTGTGGCGCGCCGCCGGCAAGACGCCGCCCGCGGGCGTCGAGGCATCGGTCGACCGCTACGCGACCGAGCAGAAGGCCATCGCCGACTCGGCCCGTGCGAAGGAGTCGGAGCGAGATGCGAAGGACGAGGCGGCGGAGCATCTGATGCACGAGCACCACGGCTACGCCTATGCGGTCGCCCTGTTCCAAATCGCGATCGCGCTGGGTGCCGTGGCGGCCCTCACCCGGTCGCGCCCCGTCTACGGGCTCTCGTTGCTGAGCGGCGCGGGAGGACTCGTGTTCTTCGTGATGCGGCTCGTGGGCTGACGACGGTCCGCTGTCGGCTCAGGTGATGCCGATACGCGTCACCAGGTCCGTGAACCGTGGGTCATCCCGCAACGGTGCGTAGCCCGGGTCGAGGTGGAGGTAGAGTAATCCCGCCGAGCGTGCTTGGTAGGCGCGCTCGAGCGACGCGAACGCCTGATCGAGGTCTCCGACGGCGGCGTAGCCCATGGCGATGATCTCGGCGCGCAGGTATTGCCGGCGGGACTCCTCCTCCAGGCGCGCGAGGATCGCATCGGCTTCATCCTTCTGACCCAGCGCCGCCAGGGCACGCACGATCATCGCGTCCCACGACCGCGGCGATCGCTCGAGCTTCTGCGCATTGCGGTACCAGGTGAGCGCCGTTTCCGGGTCGCCTTTCGCCAAGTGCGCGGAGCCGATGTAGTGCTGCGCGCGATGGCAGATCTCGTCCATCTCCATCGTGAGTTCGCCCTGCGCGATCGCGGCATCGTAATCCTGCCCGTAGAGCAGGAAGCGCGTGAGCCATTCGCTGTACTGCACAGACAGCGGGTCGAGCACGAGCGCCTGGCGCATGGTCGTGATGGCCTCACCCAGCCGTCCAACCGCCGGTAGCATCGTGCCATGCACGTAATGCGCCTCGGCGTAATTGGGGCTGAGGGCCGTCGCTCGTGCCAGTTGCTCCTCGGCTTCGAGAAATTTCCATTCGTGCCAGCCGAGCACCTTGCCGAGCGAGCTGATCGCCTCGGCGAGCTCCGGCTCGCGCTGTAGCGCGCGCTCGGCGGCGCCTTTGGCGCGCGGGTAGGCGTCGTCGGGCGCCACCCAGTCATCGGCGAGATTGCACCACGCATCCGCGATCCCGGCGTAGGCGCGGGCGAGGGCCGGGTCCAGGAGCAGCGCTTGCTGGAAGAGGTCGAGCGACCGCCGCAGCGCGGGCTCGGAGAGCTTCGCGAAGAAGAACCGTCCCTTCAGATACAGCGTGTACGCCTCGAGGTTCTTCGTGGGCGCGACGACCTGTCCCTGGTCGCTCCCCAGGCGAAGCTTGAGCGCGTCAACGATCGCGCGAGAGATTTCGTCCTGGACGGCGAACACATCCTCGAGCTGCCGGTCATACGTCTCGTTCCAGAGATGATAGCCGCTTTCCACATTGATGAGCTGTGCGGTGAGACGGATCTTATTTCCGACCTTTCGCACACTCCCCTCGAGCACGGTCGTCACGCCGAGTTTCTCGCCAATCTCACGGACGTCCACCTCCTTCCCCTTGAACGCGAAGGAGCTGGTGCGCGACGCCACGTGGATCTTGGGCAGCTTGCCGAGTGCGTTGATGATCTCCTCCGTCATCCCGTCGGAGAAATACTCGTTCTCCGGGTCGGCACTCATGTTCTTGAACGGGAGGACGGCAATCGCGGTCGCCGCCGCCCGGGGCGGCTCACTGGTGGCGCGCTGCGACCGCGTGCCGGTGTCGCGCGCGATCACGCGCAGCGCCTCGGCGAAGTCGGCGGCCGTGGGGTATCGGTCCACCGGCGTACGGGCAAGCGCGCGTGAGACGGCGGCGTCCACCGTTTCGGGGACATCGCGGGTGGTCCGCACCTTCGGGATCGGTGATACGAACCGCTTGGCGATGATCGCTTGCGGGGTGATGCCGGTGAAGGGCGGCTCGCCGGTGAGCATCTCGTAGAGCACGCAGCCCAACGAGTACAGATCGCTGCGACCGTCCGTGCCCAGCTCACCGGCCGACTGCTCGGGACTCATGTAGGCCGGAGTACCGATCGCGAACCCAGTCTGGGTGATCGACCGGCCGCCGTCGGAGAGCGCCTTCCCGATGCCGAAGTCGGCGACCATCGCGGCGCCTTCATGCAGCAGGATGTTCTCCGGCTTGATGTCGCGGTGGATCACGTTGTGCCGGTGAGCGTAGTCGAGCGCCGCTGCGACCTCACCGGTCAGCCGGAGCGCTTCCGACAGTGAGAGCTGGCGCTCCTTGTCGAGCCGCTCGCGCAGCGATCGTCCCTCCATGCTCGGCATCACGTAGAACAGCAGTCCGTCGGCTTCACCGGAGTCGAACACCGGAAGGATGTGTGGGTGGGTCAGTCCCGCGGCCATCTTGATCTCTCGCAAGAACCGATCGGCTCCGATCTCCGCCGACACCTCGGGTCGCAGCACCTTGAGCGCCACCTGGCGGTCGTGCCGGATGTCGTGCGCGAGGAAGACGATGGCCATTCCGCCCTGGCCGAGCTCACGATCGAGCGAATACCGGCCAGCGAGGGCAGGCCCGAGGCGGGCGAGGGGGGAATCCATCAGGGGGGAAGTTGCAACGTCGGTATCGAACACGGGAGTAGGAAATGAGAGAGAGGCCCGAAAAACGCGTCAGCGGGCGCATCGAGGGCATGGGCGCCGGTACCCGAAAGGTCAGGCCAGCGCGTCGTCCCCGGATTGCCCCTCACATAGATGATCGTATTTCGTCTCGAGAAGCGACACGCGTCCGGCCTGCGCCGCGTTATCCCTAGTTGACAGGACCACGTGACGCTCCGCGCGGAGCCGCAGGCACGCTCAACAGAGGCGCGTGGCGTTTGAGTCGTACAGCGGGCCATTCCGGGGGCGCCCCGCCGGTGCCGACCGTACGCGAGGGGCAGTAGCTTCCAGCGCGGCCGCACGTTGGGAGGGCTGGCAGAATGGCTATTGCACCGGTCTTGAAAACCGGCGGGCCGAAAGGCCCTTGTAGGTTCGAATCCTACGCCCTCCGTTCCTTCGGTTCGAACGCCAGTGGTAATGCGGGCCTGGCGTGCGCCGGACCCGCTTGGGGCTCAGGCCGCGTGCTTTAGCGGTCGGGCGCGTTCGATCCGCTTGCGCTCACTCGGTGAGTGCATCGCCTCCCACAGGTCCTGGCGCCGCTGCACGTTGAGCCAGAACTCCGCGCTGTTGCCGAACACGCGGGCGAGAATGAGCGCCGTCCGGGCGGTCACCGTTCGACGGTCGTTACACAACTCGTTGACGTGCTTGCGCGGTACGCCCATCGCTTCGGCAAGCGTGCCTTGCGTCAACTCCATCGGCTCCAGGAACTCCTCGACCAGGATCTCGCCTACCGAGGCCGGCTTCCGCGTCGTCATCAACATTGCGCCCCTCACCTGTAGCTGTGGTCGTCTAGGTAGACCGAGGTTGCCTCACCACGATCGCCATTCCACTGGAACACAAGCCGCCATCGCCGATTGACTCGGATTGCGTGGAACCCATCGAGGTGGCCGCAGAGCTTCGCGAAAGCTAACGATCAATTCAGTACTCGGGTGATGAGCTGATGTACCACTCTTTGGGGCAGCCTGCGGGCACCCTTGAGTGATCACGTCAACGAAGCGCGACTTGTCCAGCATCACCTCATCGTTCCGCCACACCGCGAATCGTGTCGACGCCACATACCGACGTTGGGCGTCGATTGCGGATCCCCAGCAATTGACCTGGATCCGGTAACGTCTGCCTCGGACTGCGACGTACTCCTATACACGACTTGCCAATTGCCATATCCTATCTGTTGGGTTATCTTGTGTCGCCAACGTTGCTCCGCAGCCACGGGTTTGCCGTACGTGATGTATTTGCCGCCGCGGGAGCACGGCCCGGCGCATGTACACGTCGTGAAGGCGGACGGCGAGGTCGTGGTGACACTTGGAGACCACGACCGAGCGCCCATGCCCACCCGAGTGGTCAATCAGCGAGACATCGACGTGATCGCCGCCGTGCGACTGGTGGCGGCGCACAACGAGGAACTGATGGCACAGTGGAGGTCGTATCATGACTAGGCATAGGGTTTCCGACGCTGCGATCGTCGCCCAGATCCCACAGGCGCGGGCCGCGGCGGTCGCCCACGCGACGTCGGAGCCGAGAGCGGTAGCGGTGACCTACAATGCCAAGCGGGACCGCGTCGACGTAGACCTCGCCAACGGATGCTCGTTCAGCGTGGCCACTGCCCTGCTACCGGCCGTGCGCCACGGCACCGCGGCCCAGAAGGCCGAGGCCCAGGTGAGTCCTCTGGGTGGTGCCATCCACTGGGAGGCGCTTGACGCCGACTACTACGTCACGTTCCTCATGAGCGCTGTCCTCGGCGACCGTGCGTGGCGCCGCGAGCTCGCGCGGGCCGCGGGCCGTGCGACCAGCCCTGCCAAGACGCGCGCCTCCCGAGCGAATGGCGCCAAGGGCGGGCGGCCGCGGAAGCTCCGGCCCGCACGCGCGGCCCGGTCATGACGGCGGCAGCGCAATCCCCCCGCGCCATGATGCGCTCGATCACGGCGGTCTTGGCCTCCGCGCAGTACTGCATCGATTTCCAGTCGCGCGACGCCAGGTCGCGTTTGGTCCGCGCGTACTCTAGGCGATCAGCCTCGCTCGTCCGGAGACGATCGCGAAATCGAAGCTGCCGGTCGATCTCGGGCGATCCGGTCGAGTAGACGTGCACGTGGACGTCGCGCGCCGGCGTACGCAGCATCCGATGCTCGTGGAATCCCGGCTCACGGACGCGGAGCACATAGCCCGCGCCCTCGAGCGCGGGAATGTAGGCCGCCTCTTGGCTCGAGTCCTGGACGACCACCAGGATGTCGATGATCGGTTTCGCCGCGAGCCCGGGCACCGCCGTCGAGCCAATGTGCTCCACTCGTCGTACGCGGTCGCCCAGAGCCTCTGAGATCGTCGCCGCTTCTCGGTCGTATCGTGCGCGCCACGCAGGGTCGTAGTCGGCTAGAACGATCGCCCCGGGCTCCAGGCCGCCGATCAGTACTGCCGAGAGATACTGGTCTAAGTCGTCCGCCACCGCCGGCTTTTCCTCTGCAGGCTCTCGACGCGGCCAGCCGTGCCGGTCGCGACCCACAGCAATGTGACCCGCATCACGCCCCGCAGGCCGCTGGAATAGATGTGCGTCAAATCACTGCAGCCGATTTGGCCCAAGGCCATTATGTCTCCACGAATTCGCGGGGGCCATCGCATCCCGCGCCGACGAACTATTCACCCGCAGCAACCACCGCGTCAGGGACGCCCGTAGATCATGACAACGTTCTCGATCGTGTACACCATCAGTACCTGCCGCACCGAAGTGCACCTCGACTCGTGCGGACGCGTCCGCTCCGGTCGCGGGCTGCTGCGGTACGATGTGCCCGCGGTGTCTCCCCGCGGCGCGATGGCGCGCTATGTCGTCGATCAGCACTTGATCACCGACGGCATGCCGGAGCCGGTCATGTGCTCGTGCACCGATGATTCGGGTTCGACGTCGAAGCCTACGAGCATGCGCGAAGTCGTCGTCGAGGCCTACCCGGCATTCGCGGCCGACGCACGGATGTAGTCCCGACTCGGGCCGGCGGGGGTTCACGGACCCGCCGCCGAGTCGTTGTAGTCGCACGACGCACGCTGGGGGACGACCACCTAGTGGTTTCGCGCGAGCCGATGAACGTCGTCCCCGGTCGGTGATCGCGCCCCGCCCCGCTCTCGACCGACGACCCCGGTCGACCACTGCCGCGCGGCTACTTTGCCCTTGAATTGCGTCTGTTTTTGGTCTCGTCGGCTGGCGCGGCCACCTCGCCCGGCGACCGGCCCGAACCCCTGAATCCGAAGCCAACTGTGCCGCGAACCACTGGGATTTGCGCGCGGCGAATGGAATGTTACGTTGCGCGTAAGACCACAGGGGTTGGCCGGTGTCAGAAATCGAGATCCAGAAGCCAACCGAAATGACGCTCGGCGAGCGAATCCTCCTCGCCCGATTCGAGGCGTCCGCACTTCGTAGCGAGAAGCTCTCGCAGGAGCGGCTCGGCGTGTTGGTGTCGCGGGAGCTCTCCAAGGGGGCGCCGGTCACCGCCGCCACCGTCTCCCGGTGGGAATCCGGGGACACCGTGCCGTCAATCGCCACACTCGCCGCCGTGGCTCGGGTTTGCGGCGTCGACCCCGGCTGGCTCGCCTTTGGCGCGGAGTCGGCGGCCCCGAGTCCAAGACGTGGCAAGCGGCAACTGGCCGACCAGCCGCCCGAGCGCGAGGATCCGCGCCGAGAGACTCACGAGCAGGACGTGCAGTTCTGGCTTCGTCGTCAACAGCGGATCCATCAGGTGCGGCTCGCCAAGCTGAATACGGAACTGAAGGACGCCTATCGCGCCTCACCGAGCGTCGCTCGCGCGAGCAAGATCCGGGATCTCACGGTGGGGCTGGATCACCTCGATCGATGGCTCGATCAAGTGAAACAAGCCGCCGAGACCTCGATGCGAATTGCTCGGGACGGCGAGCCGCGACGATTACCGAACGAGATCCTGCGGGAGAACACAGGAGAGGCCGCCGAGTAAATCGGCGGCCTCTCGTGCGTAGCGGTCCACAGTCCCCATTCCGGCCTNNACCAGAGGTGAGCCGACCACCTCTGACCACGGCGCACCGACTGAGCTACATGCTGCTACATGCTGCGCCCTTACGGCGACGGTACAGGTGGAACGAACGGCACCGTCGTGGACAACCGGACGTCCACGTAGGACTCGGCACCACGGTCGCGCGCCCGAATCGCAAGCACGTTCGCAGTGTTGCCCGTGTTGAACACGGTCCCCGGCAGCGTGATCACGTAGCTGTCCGCGGTGGCGCACCCGTCATGGATCAGGAACTTGCTGCCGTCGTAGCTCGCCGAGACACCCGGGCCGACCACTCCCATCGACGTGACATCCGTCCCGTTGAGGAAGATTTGGATGTCGTTGTCGATCGCCACGCCGATCTGCACGTTCGTGCCAGACGGCCAGTCGGTCGGAATGTAGAACGTCTGCTGGAGCAAGAAGATCGACGACGAGTCCGTGTTGAGGTTGCCGGTACTGGCGGGGATCGGGTAAAACGACGGCCACACCAGGTTGACGTTTGGCTGGCCGGCGAGTCCTGACCCGCACCCCGACGAGTTGAAATCGATCGCCGTTCCACTCCCGAACGGTGACGAGCCGAAGGGCGACGTATTGAACACCCATCCGTTCGACGCCAACGGGACAAACGCGGTGCTTCCGTAGGTCGGGTCCGTGATGTCTCCAGTCCCGGGTGCCGGGGCAGTGCCCGCGGGGAACGACGGGGCGTGGTACGACCACAAGCCGTTCTGATAGGGGATGATGTCGTTGACGTCCACGAGACCGAACGGGCTGGCCGAATGCGCCGTGCCGCCCACGCTCGTGATCCGTGTACCGCTCCCGGCATAGGCATCGGTGACGAACAGCGCGACCGCCGATGACGCCAACTCCGACGCCGCGCCTTTGAAGTCACCGCGTGAGGCGAGCTCGAACGCCCCGGTCTTCGACGCCGCCGACCCAATAATGGGCGCGTCACACTCGAGGCCGAGCGTGATCGCCGGCTTGGGCAGCACCTGCGCCCTCGTGACGCCCGCCGTGGTGACGTTATGGGCGAGGAAGATCTGGCTGAGCGGGACGTTGATGTTCGTCGTCGTCGCGCAGATCTCGTACGTGAAGGGGTTGGGTGTGACCGTCGAATCCACCGACGGGGTGAACGTATACTGGTAGTACGGCGGAAACTGCGCGAGCGGTGTGCACAGAGGGCCGCTGAATGGAGTGCAGACCGGCGCGCTCGGGAGCGGCGTGATGGTGACCAGCGTCGCCACCTTGAGGTTCCCAGCGGGAATCTGTACGCCGGCATTCATGTCGCCCGTCGCCACGGTGGTGGTCGGCGCCGTCGGTTGCACGACCTGCGCAGCGCCCGTCGAGCCGGAGCCGAGGGATGCAATCGTCAAGCTTTGCGGGAGTGCCGCGGCGCAGAGATATGCGTCGAGCACCGTGACCGCGAGCTGAGCGGTCGCCGCGGACGTCCCGCCGGTCAGCTTCGTCGCATGGAACAGCTTCAACGTCGTGTCCACGAGGGCGATCGCGACCTTTTGAGCCCCCGTCGTGTCCGGCTTGAGGCCCTTGATGGGACCAATCGCAATCACTTCCGCGGCGTAGAGCACGGTGGCCTTGGTCGCCAAGTACATCGGCTTGGTGTTCGGATAGAGGCTGGCGATCTCCTTGACCACCGTCGCCGGGCTCATACAGCTATTCGTCGCGCTTTGGGCCGACAGCTGCGCGCTAAGGTCGCGTTGCGCGATGCCCGGCGCTACTGGGCTCTGATCGGCGCTGGAACATCCGGCGATCACCACGGCGGCCGCTACGGCTACTAGCGTCGCCATGACCCCGTCGAGTCGCGTGGCAGGTCGTTGTGTTGGTCGCATGCGTCTTACTCCTCCGTCCTTGTTGAGGTGTGCGGGCCATGCCACCACCCAGCGCGCCGCGCGCTCGACGGTCGTGCATCCCCCGTGTCGGTCTCCGAAATCGCTTGCTGCTGGGGCGATCTCCCGCGCCAACTAGATCGTCATCGATTCCCCTTTCCCGACACGTCGTGCTGCAGGAGCGCTTGAAACCGGGGATCGTCCCGGAGCGCCCGGAACCGCCAGTCGTGATTGTCGTTCAACGAGGACGTCGAGCTCGGATTGGCCGCCATCCACGCCTTGAGCTCCCGCACCGCCGCTCCGTTGTCCCCGACGAGCGTCCATGCGTACGCCTTGTCCAGCGAGATGTCGTGTGTCGCGTCCACGTCCGCCGCGACGCTGATCCGCGCGAGCACGTGGCGGGCACTGTCCTTCATCCCGGCGCGGGCGATGGGCGCGGCGACGAGCGCCTGGGCGAGCGCCAGTCGGAACGGGCGCCCCCCCTCGGGTGGCAGCGTCCCGAGGCTGTCGGCCAGCCGCCACGCGCGGACGACATCGCCACTCACCGCGGGCGTTCCCATGAGGCGCAGCCGACACTCCGCGAACCGCGGATTGGCGGGGAACCGGTAGACGCCGACGTCACACCAGTGCATCGCTTCCGGCAGTTGCTCGAGGTCGTACGACGCGGCGAACAGCCGCCAGAGCACGACATCGGCGTTGCTCAGGTAGGCGTCCTCTTCATACGCGCGGCGGGCGGCCAGCTTGGCCCCCGTCTCGTCGCCCTGGTTGACGTACAGGTGGCCGACCATGGCCCACGCGGACGCGTCGGCAGGGTCGATCTGGGTCGCCGCCTCGAGGTCGGCTTGCGCGGCGTGGACAGTGTCGTCGTCCTGCTTGGAGTCCGGCAACAGGTTGAGGAGATGCCGCCAGTAGCGGAGCGTGCCGCGCATCTCGAGCGCATAAGGATCTTTGGGCGAGCGCTCCAAGGCGCGCCCCGCGTGCACCATCCCGCTGTCGATGAACGGCGCCGCTCGCAGGGGCAGATCGATGAAGAAGCGGACGGCCCGATACGCGATCTGCGCCTGTCGCACGTCGGGCTCCGCCCAGTTGACGTCCAGCGCCGCCGCTCGCGCGAGCAATGAATCGGCGCCTTGGAATGCCCCGATCATGGCGGCCGTGTCGCTCGCCGCCATCGCCCGCTCGCCCGCCTGGTGCCGTTGCTCCGCGCGCTGCACGAGCACCCATGCGTCGGGATCCCGCGTGCCGTCCCGCGTCGCCCGCAGGCGGACCTCTTCGCCCAGGCGCCGCCGGATCATGCCGGCCACATCGGCCACGAGCGTATCCTGGAGGACGAGCACCTTGGACACCGGCTGCTCGAACGACGCCCGGTCGAAGCTGGCCCCACTCGCCGCGTCGAGGAGCCGGACGTCAACGTGCACCTTGCCTCCGGACCGCTCGACCGTCCCGCGGACGAGGGTGCCGACCTGCAGGGCGCGTCCGACGCTGTCCGGCGCTACCGTGGTCCCCTTGTACGGCTGCACGCCGCCCCGCGAGATCACGTCGAGGGTCTGGACGTCGGAGAGCTGACTGATCAACCCCTCCGTGAGCCCGTCGGCGACGTACCCCAGCGAGTGGTCCGGCGACAGGTCGTCGAAGTACATGACCGCGAGCTTGCGGGCGTCGGTGCCGCTGGAGCCCGCCGCCGCGGCGCCGCGATGCGTATAGCGCCACCCGGCCCACCCCCCGCCGCTGACCAGGAGGAGACCCGCGATCACGGCCGCGATCGTCCACCGCCGGACACCGGCTCCGACCGACGGGACACCGGGTCCTGCCGACGGGGCACCGTGGACCCCGGCCGGCACATGGGTGGCCGCCGTCCATCGCGATTGCTGCATCTCGCGCTCGGGGTGGCGCAGCGCCTCCGCGAACTCGTGCGCGGTCTGGAACCGGTCGGCCGGCACCTTGGCGAGGGCGCGCATGACGACGGCTTCGAGCTGGACCGAGACGGTGGGCCGAACGATCGTCAGCGGTGGCACCTGCCCCATGGCGTGGCGCGCGATGACGGCGTGCGCGGTGCTGCCCGCGAACGGGGGCTGGCCGGCCAGCATCTCGTAGAGCACGCAGCCCAGGCTGTACACGTCGGACCGGCGGTCGAGATTGCGGTCCGCCATCCCCTGCTCGGGACTCATGTAGTGCGGCGTCCCGAGGGTGATCCCGGTCTGCGTCAGCTTCTCGTCGCCCGCCTCGGCGGCCGCCCGCGCGATCCCGAAATCCACGACCATCGCGTGGCCGTCGTCGATCAGGATGTTCTCAGGTTTGATGTCGCGGTGGATGACGCCCAGCTCGTGCGCGTATTCCAACGCGTCCGCCGCTTCGGCGGCGAACAGCACCGCATCATCGATGCTCAGCGGACCCGCGCGGTCGAGCCGCGCGCGCAACGACTCGCCCGCCACGAAGGGCATGACGTAGTACAACTGCCCGTCGTACTCGCCCGAATCGTAGAGCGGGAGGATCCGCGGGTGGCTGAATCGCGACGCGACCGCGATTTCTCGCAGAAATCGCTGCGCGCCGAGTGCCATGCCGACGTCGGGTAACAGTACCTTGACCGCGACATCGCGGTCATCGCGCTGGTCGTGGGCGAGGTAGACGGTGGCCATGCCACCTCGACCCAGCTCGCGGGTCACCAGGTAGCGGTCGTTGAGCAAGACGTTGACTAGTTGCCCAACTGCTTCCGCCACAGCCGCCTCCCGACGCTACTGCGATCGTTAAGAATATCTAATCTACGGTGCTCCGCCCACCTCGATCGCCGCGTTCTGGGACCGATCCCCATTTCCCAGTGACGGAGCACCACACGGGGGTGTTAGGGCCAGTTGGACCCCGTCCAGTCCGCGGTTAACCCGTCTTCCGGACGACGGCGAGGTGCTTGTCATTGAATGCAATCGTAGAAAGCACCGCCGGCCCGCCACCCCATAGCGCGGTATAGTCCGACAGGGGTCGCGGTTTCTCGATCCGATTGAGCCGCAGGCGGGTGGCCAGCATCTTGTTGATGGCCGGGTCCCAGTACGTCACCACGAACGTGCCCCCGGGAGCCACCGCCTGCCACACGTTGCGCATGGCGCGCCCGAACGCCGCGTCGTCCGTGATGTGCTGCGTCACATCGATCATCATCACGAGATCGTAGGCGACCGACGGCAGCGGAATCTCGCCCGCGTCGCCCAGGATGAACTGGTACTCCGGGTAGCGCTGGCTCAGCGTCGTCACCGACACGGGCGTGATGTCGTTGCCCGTGTAGCGAAGCACGCCGCGTCCTTTGAGATATTCCGTCCAGTACCCCACGCCACAGCCGATCTCGAGGACGCGTGTCCCCGGCCCCACCGCGATCCCGAATCGCTCCAACTGCTCGGCGATCAGGTCGCGTTTGCGCTCGTACATCTGGCGGTTTTCGTCCTCGCTCAATCGGTAGTGCCCGACGCCTCGGAGGTCGAACGACTCCGAGAGCACATCATTCCAGAACTCCCGCGGCCGGTAGCGAAACAGCATCTGGGCGTAGATCTTGAGCCTGCGCATGGCTACAAAGGTACAACGCGCCGTCCGCAGCGGAACCGATGGGCGCCCGACCGCCAGTTCGGGTAGCGACCGGGATGACACGCGGTTAGTGGTTCGTGGTGAGCGCCGTCAGTGGCGCGTCCGCCAACGGGCCCCAGGTGGGACGCCCGTCCGCCAATTCTCAACCACTCGCCACCATGCAATCCTGCACCCACCTCGATCAGATCCGACCCGTGACGCCGAACACTCGGGGATGCGAAGAATGCCTGAAGATGGGAGACAACTGGGTCCATCTTCGCCTCTGTTTGGAGTGCGGGCACGTCGGATGCTGTGACTCGTCGAAGAACACACACGCGACCAAGCATTTCCACCACAGTCACCACGCGATCATGCAGTCGATCGAACCTGGGGAGCGGTGGGGTTGGTGCTACATCGACGAGGTCGAACTCGATTTACCGTGACCGTCGCGTTACCGAGTGAAACACCGGGTGAAATACCGGATGAGACACCGGTGCGCGACCAGCTCCCGCAGGTGAGTCCCCAGCGAACGCCAATCGGAGTACTCAGACAATGCCCAGGCGGAAGACCGCACCGACCCGCGACCCGATCCGAGAGCAGTTGGCGCTCGCGGTGGCGTGGCACAGTGCGCACGTCGAATTCGACGACGCCGTGACGCGCCTCGCGCCAGCGCTTCGCGGGCGACGGGTGCGCGGGTTCCCACACTCGGTCTGGGAGCTCGTCGAACACATTCGCCGAGCCCAGCGCGATATCCTGGACTTCTGCCGAAGCGCGACCTACGCGGCTCCCACCTGGCCTGACGACTACTGGCCCGACACGCGTGCCCCACGATCCACGGCCACCTGGACCGCCAGCCTAACCGCCGTCCGCCGAGACCGCCGCGCACTACAGCACCTGGCGCGCGATCGCTCGCACCGGCTCGTGGCACCGGTTCCACGCGGACATGGACAGTCCTACTTGCACGAGATCCTGTTGGTGATCGACCACACCGCCTATCACGTAGGACAGATCGTCGCGGTCCGGCAGCAACTCGGCGCCTGGAAGAAGTAGCGCACGCGTGAGACACGCGGATGGCATGAACATTGAGTGGTGAGTAGCGGACTCCCGAGCCGCGCTCCAGGTGGTGGGCGTCGCCGGCTCGCGGACCGGGTACACCGGCTGCGATTGACAGGGGGTCCACCGTCCCTCTTGGAGAAGGCAATGCGCCGTACGACGACACGATGCGATGCAGGGTGGGACACGAACCGCCGGACGGAGGCGCACTCGTGCTGACCGACGCCCAGCGGGAACATCTCCGTCTCCGTCTGTTGGAGGAGCGCACGCGCACACTCCGTGATCTCAATCGGTCACAGGCAAGCGCCGGCCAAGGAGAGTTGGAACGCACTGGAGATCTGTCGGAGATGCCCACGCATCCGGCTGATCGCGGCACCGAGACCGAGGACGCCGAGATTGCCGCGACGCTGGCGGAGCGCGAGATCGGCGAGCTCGCGGAGATCGATGCCGCGCTCGAACGACTGTACAAGCATCCGCATGCGTTCGGACGCTGCGAGCGGACGGGAAAGGACATTCCGCTCGAACGCCTCGACCTGATCCCCTGGGCCAGAACCTGCTGAGGGCTGGAGCCCGGGCGTAACGGCCGTCCTGGCCGGGAGGCCGGGGACCGGGCCCGAGTCGGGCCCGAGTCGCATATTTCGAGTTGGCGCCCCATTTTTCCACTCACCGGGGGCAGTGGGCCATCGTGCGGTCATCAGCCCCTACTGGCGCCACCTCATCGGAGAGCCGACTTGCAGCCCGAGCTCGACACGCTCATTCGACGCGCCGACCAGGCCGACCCGGCGGCGGCCGATGAGTTGTTTGCCCTGCTCTATCACGAGCTGCACCGGCTAGCGGAGATCAATCTGCGCCGGGTGGGGTCCGGGCATACGCTCGGGCCGACGACGTTGCTTCACGAGGCATATCTCAACATCGCCGGCCGCCCGGATGTGGCGTTTGCGGACCGGTCGCGCTTTCTGGCCTACGCGTCGCGGGCCATGCGCGGTCTCACGATCGACTATGCCCGCCGTCGGGGCGCGACGAAGCGCGGTCGCGAATTCGAGATCACGCTCGCCGATGACGTGCCGCCGTCCGATGACACGACGCGGACGGGCGAAGAGTTGGAACGACTCGGTGATGCACTCGATCAACTGGCCGCCCTCGAGCCGTCGCTCGTGGAGCTGGTGGACCTGCACTTCTTCTCGGGTTTTTCATTCGCCGAGATTGCCACCCTCCGCGGTGTCTCCGATCGCACGGTGCAGCGCGATTGGCGCAAGGCTCGGCTGCTCCTGCAACACGCCCTACTCGACGACGACTCGTCCGTGACCTGACGCGGAGGTCGCGGCCGGCCGCGGTGTGCGATGCGTGGCCGTTATCGCCGCTTGCGAGCCTGGCGCACGAACTTCTGGAGGCGGGCGCCGAGAGACGGCCGGCGCGCGATCACCCGTTCCCGCCGCAAGTACCGTCGCACATCGTCCGCGAATGCGTCGACCGATTGGTATCGGTCACCCGGCGCTTTGCGTAGGGCCTTGTCGATGACGGTGCCGAGGTCGCCGAGCGCCAGGATGTCGGGCTCCTTCTCATACAGCGCGCGAACGATCTCGCCGGAGTTGTTGCATCCGACGGCAGTTGGATGGCGGCCGGACAACAAGAGATAGAGCAGCACGCCGAGCACGTACACGTCCGTCGCGGGGGTAACGAGGCCACCGATCGCCTGCTCCGGCGCCGCGAAATGAGGCGTGAGCGTGAGCATCCCGTCGGTCGTGGTCCACGACTGGTCGGAGTTCGGGTCGGGCTCGAGCAGCTTGGCGATCCCGAAGTCGAGCAGCTTCACGACGCCGTCGCGTGTCACCAGGATGTTCGACGGCTTGAGGTCTCGGTGCACGATCAGATTTGCGTGGGCGTGGCCGACCGCATCGACCACCTGGAAGAAGAGGTCGAGCCGCTGCTCGACCGACGTCGAATGCTCGGCCGCGTACGCATCGATGGGTTGCCCGTCGATGTATTCCATCACGAGATACGGCTGGCCCCCCGGACTCACGCCGGCGTCGAGTAGCCGCGCGATCCCCGGGTGCGCGAGCCGGGCGAGGACCGACCCCTCGCGCCGAAATCGGGCCTGCGCGGTCGCGCTCACGAGCGTGAGGTTCCGTAGCTTGACCGCGACTTTCTCCTCGGCGGGTCCCGCGGTCCGTCGGGCGAGCCAGACGGAGCCCATCCCGCCGTGGCCGAGTGGGCGCTCGAGCGTGTATGCCCCGAACTCCATCCCTTCGAGCCTGACGTCGCGCCGCACGTCGATCGGCGCGGTGAGGAAGCCAGTGCGGTCCGCCACGCCTTCGCCGGAGAGCAGCGACACCAGATCCGCGGCCACATCGGGCGTCCGATCGCGCAGTTCGCGGATCCACGCCTCGCGTTCCTCTTCCGGCAGATCGAGCACCTGGTCGAGCAACGGCTCGAGCACGCGCCAGCGGTCGCGGTCCATGACGGCCACCGTCGGTCCTCCACTTGTTGAGCGTGCAGCATACTACCGTTGGGGAACTGTTGCCAGGAGCAGAGACCACGGCGGCACGCAACAGGAGCACGCAAC
>PMAE01000091.1 GCA_003152485.1 Gemmatimonadota bacterium
GACGCCGAGACCCGCGCCGCGGCGGCCGCGGCGACCGCGACAGCCGCCGATCAGGTCGGGCGACGCGCGAACGAGTATCTCGCCGAGTGCCAGCGAGAGGTCGAACGAATCCTCCGCGATACACGGCAAGCCGAGGAGCTGCAGGACCGGCTGGCCGCTCGGGCATCGGCGCTTGCGACCCGCGTGTCGGCGGTGACCGCTGATCGCGGACGCACTGAGCACGCGCTGNNCGCTGGCCGAGCACCAACGCGCGACCGATGCGTCGCGGATTGCGTTGGCGGCGGCGGAACAGATGCATGAAGCGATGCGCGATGCGCGCGCGACCGCGCAGATCGCAGTGGCGCAGGCGGAAGCCCGCGGGCACGTCGCCGCCGACCGCGCACGACGACTCGGGGACGAATACGCCTCGGCGTCCGGGCGACTCGACTCCCTTCGCACGGAGTTGGCGTCGCTGTCGAGCGCCGATAGTGAGCTGACGGGCCAGGTGGCCACGTGGAGAGCACAGGTGACGGCGCGCCAGGCCACGATCACCGACACCGAGTCCCGGCTGGCCACGGCTGAAAGCGCGGTCGCGGCAGCCGACACCGCGCTGCTGGAGGCCGAGCAAGCGCTCGACTCCGCGCACCGGGACGGTGCGGCGCTCGCAGAAGAGCTTCATCGCGCACAATTGCGCCGCACGGAGGTCGCCGGTCGCAGTTACAGCGTCCGAGAGAAGATCGAGGCCGAATGGCGGCGACCGTGGGATGCGCTGCTCGCCGAGCTGGTCCCGCTGGTGGACGACGATCAGACGCTGCGCACCGAGGCCGCGGACCTGCGGGAGCAGTTCACGGCGCTCGGACCTGTGAATGCGTTGGCCGTCGAAGAACACGACGACGAGGTGAAGCGGCTTGAATTCCTGAGCACGCAGCGGGCCGACCTTGCCGCCGGGCGGGCATCACTCCAGCAGGCGATTCGGGAGATCGACGAGACGGCGCGCGAGTTATTCCTGACCACGTTCACACTCGTGCGGGAGAACTTTCGCCGGATCTTCATGACGCTGTTCGGGGGCGGTGACTGCGACGTGCGGCTCGAAAACCCGGACGCGCCACTCGAATGCGACATCGAGATCCACGCCTCACCCCGCGGCAAGCGGACACAGCGCATCAATCTGCTCTCCAGTGGCGAGCGCGCGCTGGTCGCCCTCTCGCTGTTGTTTGGGATCTTCCTCACGAAGCCGAGTCCGTTCTGCTTGCTCGATGAGGTCGATGCGCCGCTCGACGATCAGAACATCGGCCGGTTCGTGCGGATGCTGAATGAGTTCAAAGCGAAGACACAATTCATCGTCATCACGCACAATCCCCGGACGACGACTGAGGCAGCGGACGCCGTCTACGGCGTCACCATGCAGGAACCTGGCGTCTCGTCGGTGGTCAGTGTCCGACTCCGCGACGCCCAGATGGCCCTCGGCACGCCGGACGACGCCACGCACGCTCCGGCCGAGCCGGCATTGCAGGAGGCCTAGTGCTCGTCGTCATGCGGCATGGGGCGACCGTCGCGGAGATCGACCGCGTCGTTCGGACGATCGAGGAGATGGGGTACGAGGCGCGCCCGATGCCGGGGGCGCAGCGGACCGCGGTCGGATTGGTCGGGAACGACGGCCGGGTCGATGCGTCGCGGATCGAAGCGCTGGCCGGCGTGGCGCAGGTGATCCACGTCACCCAACCGTACAAGCAGGTGTCGCGGGAGTGGAGACCCGAGAATACCATCGTGACGATCGCGCCCGGCGTGACCGTGGGGGGGCCCGATGTCACCATTATCGCGGGCCCGTGCTCGGTCGAGAGCGAGGAACAGATCATCGCCGCTGCTCGCGCGGTCCGGGCAGCCGGAGCCGCGGCGCTTCGGGGTGGCGCGTTCAAGCCGCGGAGCTCGCCGTATTCCTTCCAGGGCCTCGGGCGTCGCGGACTGGAGCTGCTCGCGCTTGCGCGTCGGGAAACGGGGCTTCCGATCGTCACCGAAGCGATGGATGAGCAGGGCGCGAACCTCGTGGCCGAAGTCGCCGACTGCATCCAGATCGGTGCCCGGAACATGCAGAACTATTCCCTTCTCCGCGTGGTAGGACGGCTCGGCAAGCCCGTGCTGCTTAAACGCGGAATGGCGGCAACTGTCAACGATCTGCTATTGAGTGCCGAGTATGTGCTGGCCGAGGGCAACGATCAGGTGATCCTGTGCGAGCGCGGCGTGCGGAGCTTTGATCCCGCCGTCCGCAACATGTTCGACCTGACCGCGGTCCCTATCGTGCACAACCTCTCGCACCTGCCGATCATCGCGGATCCAAGCCATGGGACCGGTCTCCGCGACAAAGTGACGCCCATGGCCAGGGCCGCGGTGGCCGCCGGCGCCGATGGGATACTCGTGGAAGTCCATCCGCACCCGGATCGCGCATTGTCCGACGGCGCACAGTCGCTCGATCCGAGCCAGTTCGCGGAATTGGTCAGTGAGATCCGGCCTATCGCGGCCGCGATCGGCCGCGGCGTCGTGCACCTCCCGCCGCGCGTCGCCGGGATCCCCGCAGTGGCCGTCGGGTAGGCCTTCCTATGAGACGTGTGATGATGCGCCGGCCCCGGGCGACTCGGGCACGACTGCGTGGGCCGCTCGGGCTCCTGCCCTTCGTGCTCCTGGCGCTCCTACTCCCGATGCGTAGGCTCGGCGCCCAGCACGATGCCACGGCGACGCTGAATCACGCGGTCGATGCCTACGCCAAAGTCACGACTGCGCGGGGCTCGTTCGAACAGACCCTCACCAATCCGCTGACGGGTACGACCGCCGTGGCCCGCGGCGATTTCATACAACAGCGGCCGTCGCATCTGGCCATCCACTTTACCGCGCCATCGGCCGATGATCGGATCGTCGCCGACGGCAAGTGGGTGTGGGTCTACGTGCCGAGTGCGACGCCGGGCCAAGTCATGCGGATGCCCGTGAGCGACGAGTCGTCCGGCAGTGGACCAGTGGGCGTGGACTTCATTGCGCAGTTCCTCGCCAAGCCAATGATAGATCGATACGACGTCAGTGACGCGGGCACGGACACGGTCGGCGGCGTCCGGACGCACGCCATCATACTCGTCCCACGCGGCTCCGCGCAGTTCACGCGAGCCAAGCTGTGGGTGGATGACGCTGACGGTGTGGTCCGCCAATTCGAGGTGACCGACGCCAGCGGCACCATCCGGCGCGTCCGCGTACTCAAGGTGACGTTCAACGTACCCGTCGATCGCGCGGTGTTCACGTTCACGCCGCCGGCGGGCGTGAAGGTGGTTGATCAGGCCTCGATGCTCAGCGGGAAGAGCTGACGTCGAGCAGCGCGCGGATGCGCGCCAGCGCCGCGGGGTCCACCCCCTGGTCCGCGGCGAGCGGCAATGCCGCCCGCGAGAGCGCCACATACACCGCCAATAGGTCGGCGTCCGCCGCCAACGCGTCGAGATGCAGGGCGATAGTCTGGGCATCGCCGCGACTCACGGGGCCGACGAGCGCGGAGTGGGGCGCGGCACTGGCCAGGTTCGCCACCGCCGCCGCCATCAGCTGCCGCACCGCGTCCCGCGCCGACGCCGGCGCAACCCCGGCGTGCTGCATGAGTCGCACGGCCAGCGCGGCCAGGACGGTCGGGAAATTGGATGCGATGACCGCCGCCGCGTGATACGCGGCCCGGCCATCGGCGGGAATCGCGAGCACGTGAGCACCGAGGCGTGCGGCCAGCGTCTCGGCGACCCGCACGGCTGCAGGATCACCGTCCACGCCCACCCACCCCTCACGTAGCAACGCGGCCGCCCTCGTGGGATCAGCCAGCGGCACCAACGGGTGAAAGGTGCCGGTGGGATGACCGGCGTCCCGGAGTCGGTCCAGCGCTTGGCGAGGATCGAGACTGCCGCTCGCGTGGAGCACGACGGCGGCGGGCGCCAGCGCCGCGGCGGGCAACTCACCGAGCGCGGCGGCAAGCTGCTCGTCGCGCACCGCCACCAAGATCACGGCGGCGGTCGCCAGCGCGGCGGGAAACGGTCCAGCCGTGATCGCGAGCGGGCCGTCGGCGGCCCGTCGTCCGTGGAGGCCCACCACCTCGATGCCAGCTGCGCGCATCGCCGTGGCAAGCGCTCGGCCGGCGTGGCCAGCGCCGAGCACGAAGACCGTCAGCGTGCGCGTCCCCGGTCGTGCGGAGCTGAATCTGCGGCCGGCCGCTCTGCCGGCCGCTCTGCCGGCAGCGGGTGCGCCACCAGGTCGCGCGCCGATGCTGCATGCAGCGCTTCCTCGATGGCCATCCGCACCACCGGGTCTGCGGTGAGACTCGCGCGGAACGCCGTCTCGGCCCCCAGGACGTAGCGCGCGATCTCGGTCGTCATCCACCGATCGACGGCGGGCGTCATCCGGTCGAATGTGGCGCGGTCTAGCCGCACGCCGCGTTTCCGCATCTGTTGCCACAAGCCGTCGCGCATGGCGGGCGTGATCGGCGCGTCGCTCGTCGCGTCGCTCGTCGCGTCGCTCGTCGCGTCGCTCGGCGCGTCGCCATGGGCCGCCTTGAGTGACAACGCGTACGCAGTCAGTGCATCGCGGAACACCGGCCATTGCGTGCCGAGCGCTCGCTGGAGTGCGGAGTCACCACTCGGCGCGGTCGAATCACCGATCGCGACGTCGGGGGCGATCCCGCCGCCGCCGTACACGACGCGGCCCGCATCGGTGCGGAAGACCGCTTTGGAGACACTGGTATCGGGTCGGGGAGCGCCATCTCCCGCATCAGCGTCGTCGTCCCCCTCTCCGTCGTTCGTCCGTTGACTGCGGCGGTTGATCGTGCGCCCCGACGGCGTGTACCAGAGCGCGGTCGTGAGCTTGAGCGCCGCGTCATCGAGGTGAAACAGCGTCTGGGCACTGCCCTTCCCATAGGTCGGCGACCCCACGATCAGGGCGCGATCGTGATCCTGCAGGGCCCCAGCCACGATCTCGGATGCGCTCGCCGTGCCGCCGTTGACCAGCAGGACGACTCCCATTCCCGGCCACCGCTGGGGCGCGTCGTCCACGACCTCGCGCGTCGTCCCCGCCGCCCGTCCGTGCATCCGAACGATGGTTTGCCCGCTGTCGAGGAATAGATCCGCCACGGCCACGCCCTGGGTCAGTAATCCACCAGGGTCGTTTCGCAAATCGAGGATGAGCGTGCGCATCCCGCGCGCCCGCAGCGAATCGACGGCCGCCTGTAACTCGCGAGCGGTCGAATCGCTGAAGATGACCGCGTCCACATACCCAATGGTCGGACGAACAAGCTCGGCGTGGCGCACGGCGCGCATGTGGATCTCCCGCCGGGCGACGGAGAATCGAATCGGTGTCTCGACGCCGGGTCGCTCGACGGCGAGGCGGACCGCCGTCCCCGGGACGCCATGGAGCGCGGCGGTGGCTTCATCCTGCGTCCACCCGTGCGTGGGTTGTCCGTCGATCTCCGTCAGCCGGTCGCCCGTCTGAATCCCTGCCCGCTCGGCGGGCGACCCGGGCAACGCGGCGATAATCGTGATCCATCCGTCGCGAATGTCGACCTGTATCCCCAACCCGACGTATGTGCCGGTCGTGCTCTCGGTCAGTCGGCGCAGACGGTCCGGCGTCAGAAACACCGTATGCGGATCGTGTAGCTGATTGAGCATCCCGTCGATCGCCTTTTGGTACATCGCATCCGGGTCCAGCGAATCCACGTAGTCGCGCGACACATGCTGCACGACTTCAGCGAACACGGCGGCGCCGTCTCCGCTGTTGTGACGGAATGGAAGGGCGTCCAACAGCCCGCCGCCATCCGGTCCGCGATAGCCGGCTTCGAGAAGCCCTCCCCCACATACCAGGGTGGCGCTCAGCGTGCCAATGACCACCATTGCTCGTGACCGCATAGGCCCCTTGATGTACCAGATTCCCGGGAACCGTCTACGCGGGGAGCGGGTCGCTGTCGAAGATCGACGGCCAGCGCTCGGTGACGGCGGCGATAATCTTGCGCGTCACGGTCGTCTCAGTACCGGTCGCGTCGACGCCGATCACCGGGCCGCACTCCGGATGCGCACGCTGCCAGCCCGGGTCGAGGAAGTCTTGAAACGCACCCGCGACGGATTCGTGGAACGCCGCGCTGGCGCGCTCGATCCGGTCGGGACCATCGCCACCCTTGACCTTGCGATCGAGGCCCGCGTGCACGGGAAAGTTCAACACCAACGTGAGGTCGGGCTTAAACCCCGCGACCGCCAACTGGTTCGCGGATCGAATCAGATCCGCGGGCAGGGCGCGACCGGTGATCTGGTACGCATAGGTCGAGAGGAAGAAGCGATCAGCCACCACGGTCTTCCCAGCCTCCAAGTGAGCACGGATGTCGCCCATGAGTTGCGCGCGCGCGGCCAAAAAGAGAAAGGCCTCGGCCCGCGGCTCGATCTCGACGCGTGCATCCAGCAACAACCCTCGAATCTTCTCGCCCAGCCAGGTCGCGCCGGGCTCGCGTACGATGACCACCGGGACGTCTGCCTCGCGGAGCGCATCGGCGAGGTGGCCGGCCTGGGTGGTCTTACCCACGCCTTCCGCCCCTTCGAGGACGATCATCCGGCCGCGATGTCCCAGCGCGGGGCGCATCATCCGAGCGTGATGATCGGACTTGTGGCACCCCGCTTGATGCCGTCCAGGATCCAGTTGTTCACGCGAGACATGATCTTGTCGAAATTCTCCTGCGCCGCCACCGCGCCTTGGTAGATCGCTTTGCTCTGGATCGTGCCCAAGAGCTGGTCGAGCTGCTGCTCCATCTCGGGTGACGGGTTCTCACCCCGCTCGATGAGCCGCTGGGCATCGACTCGCAATTGCTCGAGTCGTTGGAGCAACGCCACCGCATCACGGTCCGCGCTCAACGCATCGTTCGCGCGCTTGACCGCCTGGTATTCCGTACTCTGGCCAATCATCCGGCCGAGTTCAATCGCCTTGTCTTCGAGCATGTCGCCTCAACTCCGCGTGCTTCGTGTGGCCATGATGAACCGATCTCGCCCCGTCAAATCCGTGTGCACCGCAACGCCAGCATACCGGGGATCAGCCGCCACGATCGCGGCCGCCTCGGCGGCCCGCCCGCTGTCCGCTTCGAGCGCGAGCACACCGCCCGGCTCCAAGATTGCCGCCGACCCGTCCACGATCGCGCGCGTCGCGGCCAGTCCGCCGGCCCCGGAAAGCAGCGCGACGGCGGGTTCCCACTCGCGAACGCTCGCCGGAAGCGACGACGCCTCAGCGTAGGAAATGTATGGGGGGTTCGACACGATCGCGCGGGCTCGAAGCCCTTGAACCGGCGCCAGATATGCTCCCTGCCGGAACTCCACGCGTCGCGCCACGCTCCCATCGACACGACGCGCGTTGGCGGCCGCGACCAGGAGCGCGTCCGACGACACGTCGGTCCCCACCACCCGTTCGAATCGCCCTTCCGACGCCAGTGCGAGGGCAATCGCGCCGGAGCCCGTCCCGATATCGATCGCGAGGCCGCGGCCGCCGTCCGTCGCCGCCAGCACAAGATCTACGAGCGGTTCGGTCTCGGGACGGGGAATCAACACCCGCTCATCCACCTCGAGGGTCAGATGGCGGAACGCCGCGCGGCCAACCGCGTACTCGAACGGCATCCCCCGGCGGCGTCGCTCGACCGCCGCATGGGCGCGCGCAATCAGAACGTGGTCGGCCGCATCGTCCGCATGGGTCACCGACCAGAGTCGTGGCACGTCCACCAGCGCCGCGATGATGTCACGGGCCTCACGGCGTGCTTCACGGCGTTCACGCGGTGCCTCGCGGCGTGCCTCGCCGGGCGCTGACGGAGCCAACGCGGCGGCAACCTCCTCCACGAGCGCCCTGATGGTCACGCGACCGCCCCCCATATCGCCTCCGGGCGCCGGCTGCACGCTGAACCACCGCAGGACCGCGCCCGTGGGCTCCGTGCGCTCGGTGGTCCATCGCTCAACCGCCAAGACGTTCCTCGACATCGGCGAGCTGCAACGCCTCAATGAATGGCTCGATGTGTCCATCCAACACCCGTGGCAGATCGTGACGCTGCATACCGATGCGGTGGTCGGTCACGCGGTTGTCCGGAAAATTGTACGTCCGGATCTTCGCGGACCGATCGCCGGTACCCACCGCCGTTCGACGCATGCGGGCGCGCTCCGACTCCAGTGCCGCGATGCGTGCGTCCAGGATCCGTGACCGCAGGACCTCCATCGCCTTGAGCTTGTTCTGGAGCTGCGACTTTTGGTCCTGCTGCGTCACGACGATCCCGGTTGGCCGGTGCGTGATCCGAACCGCGGAGTCGGTCGTGTTGACACTTTGCCCGCCCGGGCCCGACGAGCGATAGACATCGATCTGGAGATCCTTGTCGTCGATCGTCACGTCGACCTCCTCCGCCTCCGGCAACACGGCGACGGTCGCGGCCGACGTGTGGATGCGGCCTTGTGCCTCGGTCACCGGGACGCGTTGCACGCGGTGCACGCCGGATTCCCACCGCAGCGCACCGTACGCGGCCGGGCCGTCGAACTTCATGACGACCTCTTTGACACCGCCCAGCGAGCCTTCCGAGCGAGACATCAGCTCCAGCCGCCATTTGCGCCGCTCGGCAAACCGCGAATACATCCGCTCGAGATCGGCCGCGAACAGCGCGGCCTCATCGCCACCCGTGCCCGCACGGATCTCCACAATCGCGGGCCGGTCGTTGAGTGGGTCGTCCGGGACCAGGAGGGGTTTGAGCTCCGCATCGATACGATCCCGGGCCTCCCCCAGCCGCGCCACTTCAGCGCGCGCCTCGGCCGCCATCTCAGCGTCGTCGGCCCGCGCCAATTCCTGCGCGCCCGCCAACTCGGCCTCCGTCCGATCGAGACGCCGGCCGGCGTCCACCACCTTCAGCAGCCGCTGATGCTCACGGCCGAGCGTCGCCAACCGCTTCGGATCCCGGACGGTCTTGGGGTCCGATAGCTGGCGCTCGACCTCAGCGGCCCGGGCGAGCGCCTCGGAGAGGCGATCGCGGAGGCTCAGGCCGTCTTACCGTACTTCTGCCGGAAGCGCTCGATGCGCCCCGCGGTGTCCACTAGCTTCTGCTTGCCGGTGTAGAACGGGTGGCAGGCGGAGCAGATGTCGGTGTGGATCTCGGCTTGGGTCGAGCGCGTCTCGAAGGTGTTACCGCAGGCGCAGTTAACCGTCGCCGTAGCGTAGTCTGGATGGATGTCGGCTTTCATGGATGCCTCTGAGTAGTCACTTATGTGGCAAACAGTGAATATAACATCGCCAGAGGCCGGCTTCGCCACCCGGGGCCCCACGGCCCCGAGCCGGCGCCTTACTTCCGAGCGCGGTATCATCAAGACCATGGCGACTGACCGGGCGCCGCATCGGGCGTTCCCGGGCCTGTACGCGACTGCGACCTGGGGCTGACATGGACACCTCCGACTTCCTGGCCACCGTACCCCTGCTCAGCCGGATCGCTCCCGAGGAGCTACGCCGGTTCGCGGAGTTTACTCGGGAGAAGCAATACCCGAAGGGGAGCGTCATCCTGTTCGAGGACGACCCCGGCGACTCGCTGTTCATCGTCCGAGGAGGCCGCGTCAAGGTCGTGCTCGTGGCGGAAGATGGGCGCGAGGTGATCCTCGGCGTCCTCGGCGTGGGTGAGCACTTCGGTGAGCTGTCGCTGATCGACGATCAGCCGCGCTCCGCGCACGTCATTGCCATGGAGGACTCGACGCTGCTCGTTCTGCGCCGCGACGATTTTCGCAGGCGCGTGGAAGCGACGCCGGTCGTGGCGTGGGCGTTGTTATCCGAACTCTCTCGGCGTCTTCGACGAGCCGATGGCAAGATCGGCGGTTTGGTCTTGCTCGATGTTCCGGGTCGCATCGCCCAGCTGCTGATGGACGTCGGAGAGGAGGGCGGGACGGACACGATCGACAAGCCGCTCACGCACCAGGTCATCGCACAGATGATTGGCGCCAGCCGCGAAACCGTCTCGCGCACGATGCGCGAATTCCAGGACGCGGGATTGATCAGCGTCCACCGGCGTCGCATCACGATTCGGGACCGCGCCGGCGTGGCCGCGCGCGCGCACGCCCGCACCGCGGGCAGCGGTGGCCCGCCAGCCCCTGACCCAGCATCTGTGATGCCGATCACACGCGGGGCGTGATCGACCGCGCTTCGCCATTGCGCGAAGCGTGCGAGTATTGGGTGCTGTGAGCATCCGGTGCGCCGTACCATGACCCTCCGCGTCCATTTTTGGGGGACCCGCGGATCGATTCCCAGCCCGGGTCGCGAGACCGTGCGCTATGGCGGCAACACGCCCTGTCTGGAACTGCGCACCCCCGAGGGCTGGCTGATCGTCCTCGATGCCGGCACCGGCATCCGGGAGCTTGGCCGGTCGCTGATCGACCGCGCGCATGGTGCGCCGATTCGCGGCGACATCTTCCTCACGCACGCCCACTGGGACCACATCCAAGGACTTCCGTTCTTCGCGCCGATTTTTCGGCCGGGGAATCAGTTCACGATCTGGGGATCGAAGGCGATGGAGACGAGCATCGGCCGCGTGGTCCGGGACCTGATGTCGCCCGTGGTGTTCCCCATTGCCTTCGAGCAGATCGCGGCAACGGTCGAGTTTCGGGAGCTGGTGGAGGGCCACAGCATGCCCGGCAACTACGACGTCAAGGTGATGCAAGTCCAGCATCCCGGCGGTGCGCTCGCGTTCCGATTCGCGAGCCGCGGCGTCGCGGAGTCACGTGGCGCGTCACCCGTCGCCGCGCACAACGGCCGGCGGCACGGCCTCGTGTACATCTCGGACAACGAGCTCCGTCCCGCCGCGGCGTATGAGTTTACCGCCACCTGGCGACGTGATCTCGTGCGCTTTGTCCATGGCGCGCGGGTGCTGGTGCACGACGCCATGTTCACGACCGAGGAATACGCGGATCATCAGGGGTGGGGCCACTCGACGTATGAGGATGCCGTCGAACTCGCGCTCGAAGCCGAAGTGGAGACCCTCGTATTGTTTCACCACAAGCCGGAACGGACAGACGACGAAGTGGACCGGCGCACCGACGAGTGCCGGACACTCGCTGCACGACACGGCGGGTCATTGCAGGTGGTCGCGGCGGCCGAGGGACTCACGCTAGCGGTGTGAGCCGCCGTTGGGGACCGACCGCCGACAGCTCTGCGGTCCCCTCAGCGCCGTCTATGCGGCGGCGGCATCTCGCCGCCGCCGCGTAAACGCCCAGGCCATGAGACCGATCGTCGCGATCGCGCACGCCGAGCCCGCCCAATCCCCCAACGCGACGTAGGGTGACTCGACCGCCGTGGTCTGCACGGCAAAGGTCGCGGTGCCGGGCACGAACAGCGGGAGCGCGCCGCTCGGTCGGCCCAGCGGGTCGATGTACTCGGAGATCCCAGTGTTGGCTGCCCGCACGATGCCGGCCCGCGTCTCAATGGCCCGAAGTCGCAGGTGCGCCTCGTGCTGGTACGGCGCGGTCCCCTCTCCAAACCATGCGTCGTTGGTGAGGTTGACGATCACGTCAGCGCCCGCCTGTCGGTAGCGACGTGACTGCTGCGGGAAGATCGATTCGTAGCAGATCAGGACACCAACGCGGCCGAATGGTAGCACGAACGGCCGGGCCGACGTACCGCGCCCGAAGCCGCCGAAGTATTGCATGCCCGCGAACCATCGCGGATTCACGAATGGCACGCGTTCGACGATCGGCACGAGGTACCGTTTGTGATAGGCGGGTTGCACGCCGATCTGGCCCGCCGTGTCCACGAGCGTCGCGGCGTTGAAATAGTCGAAATCCTGCGGCCCGGAGCCGGTGGGCAGGTAGTCGATGAAGCCGAACAGAATCGGCGTGTGTCCATCTCTGGCGAGGGCGCGCAGCGAATCCGTCCAGTCGGGGCGATTGGCGAGGAAATCCGGGAGCGCGGTTTCGGGCCACAGCATCAGGTCCTGCCTGCCGTGTGATTCGGATTGACGGGTCAGCGCGGCCAGTGGGATGATGAACCGGCCGCGCATCTGACGCTGCATTTTCTCATCCTCGGAGATGTTCGGCTGGACGATGCCGATACGGGCGAGCGGCCGGAGGACGACAGTCCGAAGCCGCCAGGTACCGTACGCGAAGACCGCCGCCGCCATCAGTATCGCCACCACCACCGGCGTCAGCACGGCGGCCCGGCGGATCGTCACGCGCCGCGCGCCTCCGTTCGATCGCGGCGAGGGCACCGCGGCGAGCCACGCATCGGCGAGCAATCCATTCGTCGCCGCGATCCAGACGCTGAGACCGTGGACACCGCTCAGATCCGCCGCTTGAGCGAGCACCGGGTGCCGAGCCATGGCGAGGCCGAGCGGAAACCACGGAAACGCCAGGTCCGAGAAATAGGCCAGCAGCAGCTCGAGACTGACCCACGCCACCGGCAGTAGGACCGCGAGCGGCCACCCCGTGAGGCGGCGAGAGTGGTACAGCGTCGTCGTCGTGAGGGCCACGAGCGCCGCCATGCCAATCAGGGTGGCGAGATAGGCGAGAAACGCCAGCGACGTGAAGAGCGACAGCGCCACCGCGATCCAATAGAGCGCCAGCCCGAAGCCGACGACTGCGAACCAGGCACCGAGTCGGGCCGCCACGGAGACCGGCGCGCCGTCGTCCGCCGCTCGCGCGATAGCGACCGTGAGCGGTACGAGGCACACGAACGCCAGCGCGGCGGCGGGAATCGGCGGAAACGCCGCGGCGAACATCACGCCCGAGAGACACGCGGTCCTGAACTCCCATCGCGACGGACCCAGGCCGCGCCAAAATCCCGTTCGCGGCTGGCCACCCATCGGATCCACTCGTGATGGCGCCGCCGGCGCGGCGCCGACCGGGACGGTCGCTGGCGTCACCAAGATCCGATCACAACTTGATCTCCTTCCCGTCCTCAGCTGATCGATAGATCGCCTCGAGCACCCGTGTGACCGCGACCTGGTCGGCCGGTGCTTCGTACTTGCTCTCGCCACGGAGGAGGGCCACGAAATGTGCCAGCTCCGCGCGATACGATTGGATGAACGCGCTGTCGCGTGCCGCGGCCCCGGTTGGCGACACGTCGGTCGGTTTCCCATTGAGCGACTTGACGACCCGCAGCGGCGAGAGCCGCGCACTGCCCCGCGCGGCCAACACCTCGAACCACCACCGATCCTCTTCCCCGACATAGGACCACGAGATGTCGAAGGAACAGCTCAGCGCCGGCGCGCACTGCAGGTGGACAAGCATGCTGTCCTCGACCGCCGACGCGCCGCGTCCGCGATCCATCTGCGCCGAGACGCGCTCCGGTTCTGGGAAATCCGCCAACCACAGCGCCAAATCGAGCAACGGCAGGCCGTGGTCCAGGAATACGCCTCCACCCGCCTCCGCGCGTCGTCCACGCCACCCTTCGGCCGGCCGGGACGTATGGTAGGCGCCCGCCCGGATGCCTACCACCCGACCGAGCTCGCCGCCGTGAAGAAACCGATCGAGGGCCTGGACGTCGCTCCGAAACCGATGGTTGTTCGCGACGACCACTTTGCGGTCTGCCCGCGTCGCCGCGGCGAGTATCCGTTCCACGCCCCGGACGGTCAAGGCGAGCGGCCGTTCACACAGCACGTGCACTTTGCGCGCGAGTACGCTCAGTACATGGGGCTCGTGCAAATGAGTCGGCGTGGCAACCACCACCGCGTCGAGGGCATCGGATTCCAGCAGATCGTCGATGTCCGTGAAGACATCCGGGATGCCCAACCGGTCGGCCAGCGCGCGCGCCTTTGGGCCATCACTGTCGCAGAGCGCGACGAGCTCCACACCACGCATCTTGCCCAATACCGGAAGGTACGCCAACTGGGCGATGGCGCCGGCGCCGAGAAGCGCGACCCGTGTCGGATCGGTCACGCGCGCGCTCGGCGACGACCGGAATCCGATCGCCCGTCGTGCGCGGAGGCGCTCGGCACGCGCGCCACATTCGCGCCGCGGCGTGCGCGCCACCGCCTGCCGGTTCGACTACTCCTCATGCGCAAGTGCCGTCCCTGGATAATAGGTCTGCAAGATGGTCTGGAAATCCTGTCCCGCGCGCGCCCGGCCGATCGCGCCCCATTGGCACATGCCGACGCCATGTCCGTTGCCCCGTCCCCGTAGGCTCAGCGACTCGAGGCGTCCGTCATGCATCGGCTCGTCTTCAATCAAAAAATACGTGCTGTTGAGAATCTCGCCACGCGGTAGCCGGAATACGAACCGGATATCGTTGCCCCGCACCCGGTAGCTCGCGCGGTCGGTCGTAATGGTGATCCACGCCACCCGACCCGACGGTGTCAGCGCATCGACCACCACCGTCCGCACCGATCCAACGGGACCCGACGCGTGCGAGTCGCTCGGTGTACCCCCACCCGATCCGCCCCCCGTGGTGCCGCTGACGGCGTACTGACGCAGATTCTGCTCGAGCGCGGTCGTGACCTGCGCGCGGCTGAACGTGCGCGCCCATCGAAACCGCGACGACCCCTCGCAGTAGTAATGATCCGTCCCCGGAATCTGGTCGCTCACGCGCTGCAGATACGGCTCCGGGCTGGCGCGCCAGACCTCTTCCGGCTCGGCCGTCGTGCCCCCGCACGACGCGTGGTACGGGGCATTGACCACCCGCCCGGCGTACGTGATGACGATCCCCGTCGTGCTGGCCACCGCCGCATTCCCGACCGCCGACTCACCTGAGACCCCGCCGTAGACCTGGTCCGTCACCGTCGCCACGAGGTCGTAGCGACGCCCCTCGGGCGGAATATCCGGGTCGTTCAAGCGCGTGTACGTATAACTGCGCGCCGCGACGGCCTGCGCCTGCATCGCGGCGCTGTCCGCGGGGCCGACCGTGCCCAACTCCAGCGAGACGACGCCTCGCACGTAGTCTTCGACCGACAGGCGATTCACCACCAGCAACCCATTGCTGGTCGAAGTGATCTCGATCGCGCCTCGGTACGGCTTGCCGTTCCAGGTGAGATAGCTGTCGGGTGCCGCCGGCTCGGCGACAAGCGTACCGGCTCTGGTCGCGGTGAGTCCATCGCGACTCGATACGCGCACCTTGCCGCCGCGTCGGGTCACCGTCCATGCGCCCCGCCCGGTACCCCGGACCAGCAACCGATCGCCGTCCGCCTCGTACAGCCGCCATTCGCCGGTCGCCGACAGGGACCCGGTGGTCGTGGCGGCGGAGAGTGCAATCCCCACGCGACGGACCGCGCCGGACTGGCGCGTTGCGCCCGATACGCGTGTCGGGTGCGCCGCACCGGTCACGGGTGCCGCCACATCGCCGGTCGCGACCGACCGGCTTTGCGCCGGGGCCGGCCTGGGCGGCGGGGCGGTAGTACAGGCCATCGCGCCGAGGAGCAGCACGGCGGAGCGCAGCACGGCGGAGAGCCGCACGGCGGAAAGCAGCACGGCGGAGAGCGTCGCGATACGGGGGCCGGCGTCCCGCGCGGACGGCGCGCCTGGCATCGACTCGCCTGGCATCGACTCGCCTGGCATCGACTCGCCGGTCACCGCGACGCCTGATGGCCACGCGGCGACGACGCACGCACCCGGCCCATTTCCCGCGCCTGGCGCGTTTGGGCCGCCGTGCGCGTTCGGGGACCGCGATCCACGCCGATGCGGCCTACGCCGCAGTCGCCGCGCGCAGCGCGTCGTCGAAGCGATCGAAGGTCTCCGTGAGTTCGCGGGTACCATGGGCCGCCGACATGAACGCCGCTTCGTAGGGCGACGGCGCGAAGCACAGCCCCCGCGCGCGGGCGGCGTGAAACACGCGCCGGAAGAGGGCCACGTCACAATCTTTCGCGTCGGCGAACGACCGGGGGCGCTGTGCGCGGAAGCAGAACCCCCACATGGATCCGGCGTGATCGGCGACGAAGGGAACGCCGCGCCGGTCCGCGATTGCCTGGAGCCCAGTGACCAACTCGGTCGTGCGGGCCGCGATCCGATCGTGGAGCGCTGGCGTCAGGGCGCGTAGCGTCGCCACCCCCGCCGCCATGGCCAACGGGTTGCCGGAGAGCGTTCCCGCCTGGTACACGGGCCCGCTGGGGGCGATGCGACTCATCAGCTCCCGCCGCCCGCCATACGCCGCGACCGGCAGTCCGCCCCCGATCACTTTGCCCAGCGCGGTCAAGTCGGGCGTGACACCAAACAGCTCGCGCGCCCCGCCCACGGCAATCCGAAATCCGGTCATCACCTCGTCGAAGATGAGGAGCGCGCCGGTCTCGTCGGCGAGCGCACGAAGCCCCGCGAGAAATCCCGGATCGGGCGCGATGTACCCCGCATTCCCGACGATCGGCTCGACGATGATGGCGGCTAGGTCGGCCGCATGGCGTCGCGCGACCTGCGCGGTCGCGTCGAGATCGTTGAACGGCGCGGTGAGCGTCAGTGCGGCCAGCGCCTCCGGGATCCCCGGGCAGCTCGGCAACCCGAGCGTCGCGACCCCGGATCCGGCGCGCACGAGAAACGAATCCGCGTGTCCGTGGTAGCACCCATCGAACTTCAGGACACACTCTCGCCCAGTGGACGCGCGGGCGAGCCGCAATAAGCTCATCGTCGCCTCCGTCCCGCTGGAGACGAAGCGCATCATCTCCAGGTGCGGCATCCGGGCGCGGATCGCTTCCCCGAGCAGCACTTCAAGCTCGCACGGCATGCCGAAGCTCGTCCCCCGCTGCATGGCGTCCTGGAGCGCGTCGAGCACGACGGGCGGGGCATGACCGAGGACCAGCGGTCCCCACGACAGGATGTAGTCGATGTATTCGCGGCCATCGACATCGCGGATCCAGGCCCCTTCACCGCGTTCGACGACGAACGGTTCGCCACCCACCGCGCCGAACGCGCGGACGGGAGAGTTGACGCCTCCAGGGAACAGCGCGCGGGCGCGAGTCATGATCGCTGCCGATCGAACGCCGGCCTGCTCGACCGCCTGCGGCACGGCCTGCGGCACGGCCTGCGGCACGGCCTGCGGCACGGTCTGCGGCACGGCCTGCGGCACGGCCTGCGGCACGGTCTGCGGTACGGCCTGGTCGGGCACCGAACCGGCCGCCCCGGGCGGAGGGGTCATCGTCCAAAGCTCCCGACCGTGCCCGCGCCCGATGCGGCGAGGGGGAGCTGACGGCGTGCGGCTCCTGCGTGGATCGGACCGGGCGCCTCCAATACCACGCGCCGCACGGTTGCCCGGAAGTCATAGTCGTCCACGACTTCGTCCACGTGCACCTCCACGATGGTGCCGGGGGCGAGTTCCGAGCGATCGAGGTAGGTCACGCCGTCGATGTCATCCGCTTGCCAACTGAGGCGAGCCTGCACGCCGCCGCCGACCCGCGCCTCTGGGTCATCGGCATCGGCCATCGCGCGGTCCACGATCGCGTGCGCGATCGTTCCGATGCGCTCCTCGTACCGTGTGCCGGTGATCATTCGCTGGTGTTCGGTCACCCGTTCGAGTCGCTCGAATTTGGCGGCCTCGGGCACATCGTCCATCAGGTCGTACGCGCGTGTGCCCGTTTGCGCAGAATAGGTGAAGATCCCGACCCGCTCGAATTGCACGTCTTCGAGCAGATCGAGCAGTCGGGTCACATCGTCCTCGGTCTCGCCCGGAAACCCGACGATGCACGTGGTCCGGAGCGCAACCTCCGGCACCATCCGTCGAACCCGTTCGACGGTGGTCCGAATCGTGGCCGCCCGCTCGGGGCGGCGCATCCGCTGCAGCACCGCATCCGAGCCGTGCTGAATCGGCATGTCGAGGTACTTGACGAGCCGGGCTTCGCCGGCCAACAGATCGAGCGTCCGGTCCGTGAGCCCCGCCGAATAGAGATACAGCAGTCGAATCCAGGGCACTGACGTGCCGGCGGCGACGGCCGTGAGCAGCTCGGGCAGCGTCACGGCATCGCGCCGGTCGCGCCCGTAGTGCGCCAGGTCCTGCGCGACCAAATTCAGCTCGCGCGCGCCCTGCAGCTCGAGCAACTGCGCCTCGCGTACGACGTCGTCGAGTGCAAAGGATCGATGGCGCCCCCGCATCAACGGAATCGCGCAAAACGCGCATCCGTGATCGCAGCCTTCGCTCACCTTGAGGTACCGGACGTGCGGAAGGTCGCCGCCGTATTGCCGCACGCCTGGGTGCAGCGCCGCAAGCGTCGGGACGAGGACGCCCCGCTCGATCAGCGCGGGGACGAGGCGATCCGCATCCGATGTGCCGAGGAAGAGATCGACCTCTGGGAGCTCACCGGTCAATTCCTCCCGATGCCGCTCGACCATGCACCCCACCGCCACGACGGTGCGGCACGCGCCGCTTCGCTTGTACCCGCCGGCATCGACCAGGGCGTCGATCGATTCCCGCTTCGCGGCGTCGATAAAGCCGCAGGTATTGACGACAATGACGTCGGCGGCCGACAGGTCGTTCGTCACGGACGCGCCGTTGGCCGTCAGCTCGGCCCGGTAGCGCTCGGTATCAACCGTGTTCTTGTCACAGCCCAATGTGACGAACCCCACGGTCACCGACGGAGAACTCGACTCAAGCGCCACAGCGGGTAAGCTAGCCGTAGCCGCAGACTGGCTCAACAAGGACGGCGGTCAGCCGCCCGACCGCGATGCGCCTACCGAAAGTTCCCGAACTTGAGCTCGACGCCGAAGTCCTGGCCGCGGAGGAGCGCGATGACGCCCTGCAGGTCGTCGCGGGAGGGCGAGGTGACGCGGACCTGCTCTCCTTGGATCGCGGCCTGCACCTTTTTCAACTTCGCGTCTTTGATGGCGGCGGCGATCTTCTTCGCGGTCTCACCGTCCAGCGCCGTCTTGAGCGTGATCTCGCGGCGCACCGTATCGCCACCCGCGGGCTTGATCTCGCCGATCGTCAGGTTTTTCACCGAGACGCCGCGTTTGATCAGCTTCTCCTGCAGCACGTCGAAGAGGGCGCGCATGCGGAAGTCATCGTCGGCGATCAAGACGAGGATGCTCGTCGCGCGATTGAACTCCAGGCTCACTTTGGTGCCCTTGAAGTCGTAGCGCTGCGCGATCTCCTTCTGCGCCTGATTGACCGCGTTGTCCACCTCTTGGAGGTCGACGCCCGTGGTCACGTCGAATGAGCTGGTGGGCGGCACGCGTCAGCCGAGGTACGACTCCAGCGCGCGCGCCCGGCTGACGTGCCGGAGCCGCGACAGCGCTTTCTCCTTGATCTGACGCACGCGCTCGCGCGTGATGCCCATGAGGGAGCCGATCTGCTCGAGCGTCATTGGCTCCTCGCCGTCGAGCCCGAAATACAATCGAAGGATCTTCGACTCGCGCTCCTTGAGCCCTGCGAGCGCTTCGACCACCGTCTCGGTGAGCGCTTTCTCGAAGGTTAGCTCGTCGGGCGTCGGGTTGATCGTATCCGCCAGATAGTCGAGCAACCGGTTGTCTTCGCCCGGCGTCAATGGCGCATCGAGGGAGAGGTGGGTCTGCGAGATCGACATCGTCTTCGCGACCTCTTCCTCCGTAATGTCCATCCCTTCCGCGATCTCCTCGTGCGTCGGCTCGCGCCCCAGCTCCTGTAACAGACTGCTGGCCCGCTTGCCGATCCGGTGGAGCGTGCCGGCCCGATTGAGCGGCACCCGGACGATGCGCGACTGCTCGGCGAGTGCCTGGAGAATCGCTTGCCGGATCCACCACACGGCATAGGAGATGAACTTGATCCCCTTGGTCTCGTCGAACTTGTGGGCGGCTCGGATCAGCCCAAGGTTGCCCTCGTTGATCAAATCCGACAGGGCAACGCCTTGGTTCTGATATTTCTTGGCCACGGACACGACGAACCGAAGATTCGATCGGACCAGCTTGTCCAGGGCTTCCTGATCATGCACCCGGATGCGCTGTGCCAACTCGACCTCGTCCTCCCGCGTAATCAGCGGATATGCGCTGATGTCGCGGAGGTACTGGTCCAACGATCCTTCTTCGTACGCCGTCCGTCTGTGTTTCGCCGCCGCCATGCCGCCAACTACTCCTTGGTGCCCGGGTTTCGCGCCGGGAGCCTCGTGCTCGCCACGTATTACTCCACTCGCTCCCCGATCCGATGCCATCGCACCTTGGTCAACTGCGGCAGTCGACTCGCCGAGTCTGGTGCGTAACTGTAATACACAAAAATCGGCCGACCCTTGATCGCCGCCGCCGGTACGAACCCCCAATACCGACTGTCCGATGAGTTGTCGCGGTTATCGCCAAGCACGAAGTAGCTTCTCTCAGGGACGACCAGCGGTCCCCAGTTGTTTCGTGATGGGTGTTCACTCCCCGCTGCCGCGGCTGAGCGAACGAGGAACTGTCGCTGCCACCGAAAATCGATCGCCACCGGGTCATCCGACGGATCCACGTGGAGGACGTACGGCTCCGTTTGCTGGACGCCATCCACGAGCAACACACCATCCTTCATTCCCACCGTATCACCCGGAATGCCGACCACCCGCTTGATGTAATACACTCGGGGATCGGGCGGCGCCCGGAACAGGATCAGATCGCGCCGCTGTGGATGTTCGAGGGCGGGCAATCGACGAGACGTGAAAGGTACCTCGGCACCATATGCGAGCTTGTTGACCAACAAGAAATCGCCGACGAGCAGTGTCTGCTCCATGCTGCCCGTCGGGATCCGAATCCCCTCGACGAAGAATGCCCGCAACACGAAGAACAATGCGAGGGCGATCGAGAATGATTGCGCCCAGTCCCGGATCAGTCGCCACCGGAAACCGCGGCGGTTCGCGCGCTGGAGTGCGACCTGCCTGCGCTGCACGGAGAATGCCGCCGGGCCGGACGTCGGAGATACACCCGCCGGCGCACGATCGGTCACCTCGCCTCCATGGGCGCAATTAATCCGCCCCCCCAAACTCCCGCAAGGCGCGTGACGGGCCTCCACGACCACCCGCTCACCGCTGATCTCCCGACCACGCGAATCGCCGCTCCAGCCGGCCAGTCAGTCGGCCATCGACGGGTCACACTCCGACCGCCCACGGCCGCCCGCGAACGACGCCGCGTCCGTGTTCCGACTGCTACACGTGAGCGCATCCGCGTCAGGCTCAGTCCGGGGTGCCAAGGTAGTTGTCGATCTGGGCCCGCTGGAGCATCCCCGAATAATCGACGTACCCGACCTTCGTCTCGGAATAGAAGTCGTACACTTCCCAGCCGCCTTCGCGGTGGCCGTTGCCGGTCTGCTTCACCCCGCCAAATGGTAGATGCGCTTCGGCGCCGATCGTCGGTGCGTTGATGTAGGTGATGCCGTTGTCGAGTTCCGCCAACGCACGAAACGCAACTGACACGTCGCGAGTGTAGACCGCGGACGAGAGGCCGTAACGCACATCATTGTTGACGGCAAACGCCTCATCGACGGTGTCCACGCGAATCACCGACAACACCGGGCCGAAAATCTCTTCTTGCTCGAGCCGGCTCCCTGGCCGCACGCCGTCAAATATCGTCGGCTGAAAGAAGAACCCCTTGTCCAAT
This sequence comes from Gemmatimonadota bacterium, assembly GCA_003152485.1. Classification (GTDB taxonomy): domain Bacteria; phylum Gemmatimonadota; class Gemmatimonadetes; order Gemmatimonadales; family Gemmatimonadaceae; genus Palsa-1248. The sequence goes on from PMAE01000091.1 coordinate 21,447, forward strand.
CCGCCGCCGGTGGCGCGCTTGCCGCCGGTCACGAGCCGGGCGCCCTCCTTCCGGCCGATCTCGACGTATTCCTCGACCTTCGACCGCGAGTCGGCGTGGATGAGCGGCCCGACATCCGTGCCATTTCGACGGCCGTCGCCGAGCCGCAGCGATTGCACGCGTTCGACGAGGCGCTTCACGAGCGTGTCGTGGATCCCGCGCTGGAGCACGAGCCGTGAGGTGGCCGTGCATCGCTGACCCGTCGTCCCGAAGGCCCCCCACAGCACGCCCTCGACCGCCAGGTCCAGATCCGCGTCATCGAGCACGATCTGGGCGTTCTTGCCACCCATCTCGAGCGAAAGTCGCTTGTGCATCCGTCCACACACTTCACCGATCAGACGACCCGTTTCCGTCGAGCCGGTGAACGACACCAATGGGATCTCGGGGTGCGCGACGATCGCGGCGCCGACTTCACCATGCCCGTGGACGAGCTGGACAACGTCGGGGGGCAGCCCGGCTTCAAGCAGGACCTCGACGAATACGGTCGCCGTGTGCGGCACATCCTCGGCCGGCTTGAAGACACACGCGTTTCCGCATACCAGGGCCGGGAACATCTTCCACGTCGGAATGGCGAGCGGGAAATTAAATGGAGTGATGATGCCGCAGACACCCACCGGACGCCGGTAGCTCATCGCCCATTTGGCGCGAAGCTCGCTAGGCACCGTGCGGCCGAAGAGTTGCCTGCCCATCGTCGCCGCGTAGTACGCGGTGTCGATCCCCTCCTGTACGTCGCCACGCGTCTCGGTGAGTGGCTTGCCCATCTCCCGGGTCATCAGATTGGCGATCTCCTCTTTTCGCGCCACGAGGATGTCGCCGACCCGACGCAGCACATCGCCGCGCGCAGGGGCGGGCGTCCGACTCCACTGATCGAACCCTCGTCGCGCCGCCCGCACCGCCGCGTCAACCTCGGCCGCGCCCGATTGCGGGAACCGGCCGACGATGTCAGATGTGTCGGCGGGGTTGACGTCATCGAACGTGGCGCCGCTTGCGGCGGGCACCCAGCGGCCGGCGATGAAGTTCTGAAAGGTGGGCACGGCCGCCGATGGGGTCTTCTTGACGGCGCGTGGACGGTCAACCTTCGCGGGTGAGGCCATAGCGTTCGATCTTCTTGTAGAGGTTGGAGCGGGGCATATCCAGCGCACGCGCGGTTTCGGACACGTTCCAATCGAATGCGCGCAACTTGGCGAGTAGGTAGGCGCGCTCCGCCTGCGCCTTGAACTCCTCAAATGTAGCGCACGCCGCGAGGGACCCGATCCCCACGCCATCGTCGGTCGGCCGGCGGCCCGCGAGCCGGTCAACGTCCTGAACGGTGATCTTGGGACCGGACGACAGAATCAGGAGCCGTTCGATCGTGTTCCGCAGCTCGCGGACGTTTCCCGGCCATTCGAGCGCCGCCAGCGCGTCCACCGCCTCCGGGGCGATGCCCCGCGCCCCGACCCCGTCGCGCTCGCCAATCGTGCCGATGAAATGGGCGACGAGCTGCGGGATGTCTTCGCGCCGCTCGCGCAATGGCGGCACGGCGATCGGGACCACGTTGAGCCGATAGTAGAGATCCTCGCGAAAGCGGCCGGCGGCGATTTCCGCGTCGAGCGCCTTGTTTGTCGCGGCCACGACGCGGACATCCACCGAGATCGGCTTCGATCCACCGATACGCGTCACCACGCCATCCTGCAGTACCCGGAGGACCTTGGCCTGCGCCGCCGGGCTCATGTCACCGATCTCGTCCAAAAACAGCGTGCCGCCATTCGCTTGCTCGAACTTGCCGGCCCGGTCGCTCACCGCGCCGGTGAACGAGCCACGCATGTGCCCGAACAGTTCGCTCTCGATCAACTCGCCCGGGATCGCGGCGCAGTTCACTTCGACGAAGGGGCGATCCCGACGGCTCGACTGCCGGTGGATCGCGCGCGCCACGAGTTCTTTGCCCGTGCCGTTCTCCCCCGTGATGAGCACGCGCGCCGGTGTGGCGGCGACTCGTTCGATCTTATCGATCAGCGCCCGGATCACATACGACTTCCCCACGATCTCGTAGCGCGATTCAATGGTTTCACGGAGGCGACTGTTCTCCTCGAACAGTTCGACGTGCTGCAGCGCATTGCGAAGAGTGACCAGAATGCGATCAGTGTCGAGCGGTTTCTCGAGAATGTCGTACGCGCCCAACTGCGTCGCTTCTACCGCCGTCTGAATCGTGGCGTGACCACTGATCATGACGACGGTGACGGACCGGTCGGATTCGCGGATGCGCTTGAGCGCCTCGAGTCCATCCATCCCGGCCATCTTGACGTCGAGGAACACCAGGTGGGGATGCCACGACGCGACCTGTCCAATCCCGTCCGTCGCGTTGACGGCGGTCCGGACGTCGTAGCCCTCGTACTCGAGTAGCTGGCCCAGCGCGGCACGGATTCCGGGCTCGTCGTCGACCACCAAGACGCGTCGGCTCATGCCCGCGGCCGTCCGCGGCGGCTGTGGCGGGGGTGTGTCCCGTGACGTGTCACNNGGCGTGTCACTGGGCGTGTCACAGGGCGCGACACAGGTTCACGGAGGGATTCCGATACGCTCTCACGGCACGCTCTTATAGATGAGGATTTTTCCCCCCGCGGCCCGCACGTCAGCCACATACGGCGGGACATTCACCAATAGAGCATTGGCCGCGACTCCCGTTGGGTGCGGGCCGTTCTCGATCTTGCGCAAGACACGGGGGATGAGGGGCTCCGGTACCGGCACGCTGTGCAGCGAGAGCTGTTGGACGCGGAACTCGGCCACGCCGGGACGGACGATGTCGAACGTCCCGGCAAAGGTCAGCGGCGTCCGGGCACCGATCACGGCAGCCACCCGTGCCCACGCGTCACTGCCCCCGAGGGCCCGAATATCGAGTGAGGTGCGAATGCTGAGTTGATTGCCAATCACCGCGGCTTGCGTGCTATCACCGTCCGGCGGGAGCCGGCCAGCCAGATCCATTACCACATACCCCGCAAACTCAGCAGGGTGCAATGAGGTGAATACCAGCGCCGACCGATCGCCGAGCGCGGCGAGCGAGCGTTCGGCCCGGGCCGCGCCGGCGGCGGTCACGGGCGCCCAGGCGCTATCCGGAACACTGCTGATGGCCCGCGGGGCCAGGGTGCCGGGCACCCAAACGGGAAGCAATGGGCGCCACTGGTCGCTCGTGACCCATGCGACGCCACCCAGGAGCGCCAGCAGGACCAAACAGCCCAGGCGACGCAAGCATCCCATGGCGCTATCCCGTCCCCGCGCCCAGCGCGACCGCGACATGGGTGAAGCCGCGCTCGCGGCCGAGCGCTACGATTTGCCGGCGGACCGCCTGATCGTCGAGTCGCGGATCCCCGGAGGACGCGGGATAGATGATCGCGAGCCCCTCGCGGGCCTCGACGCGGCACGACACGCCGAGGTGCGCGAGTGCTGCAGCCAGGAGATCGGCCATGCGGCCGCGCGTCGCCGAAAGTTCTCCCGCGGGCGCCATCGCCCGGTGCCCAGCCCCACCGCCCGTGACACCACCGATCGCCGCGGGCGCAGTGGCTGGACGGTCGCGGTCCGGATCATTCCGCATGTACGCCCGCCAGCACGTTCAACGACCCGGACCGAAAGCCGGCCAGGTCGAGCGCCACCTGCTCGTACCCCGCACTTCGCACCGCCGCGGACAGCTGGTCGCGCTGCGGCGTCGCGTACCAATGCCCGAAGGCCAGCGACGGCATCTCGATGCGGGCGAGATCGCCATGATCGCGGACGCGGAGGTCACCCGTGATCCCGAGGCCGCGGAGCGCACGTTCCGCAGCCTCGATGCGACGCAGTCGCTCGGCGGTCACCGGCGACCCGTAGGGGATCCGCGACGCCAGACAGGGGGATGATGGCTGTGCCCACGTTGGCAATCCCAACGCGCGCGAGCGCTCACGGATGTCGGACTTGGTGAACCCAATCGTCGCGAGCGGCGATTCCACGCCGTGTTGCCGCGCCGCGAGCGCCCCGGGGCGATGATCGCGCACGTCGTCCGCGTTGGTGCCATCGACCACGACCGCGAGGCCGCGCGCCTGCGCCACCGGCACAAGTCGCCCCCACAATGTGGTCTTACAGAAATAGCACCGATTGATCGGATTGGCCGCGTAGCGGAGATCGTCCAATTCCGCCGTGTCGATCTCCAGTATGGGGAGCGCCAGCTCCGCCGCGACATCGCGGGCCGTCGTCCACTGCTCCATCGGATAGGACGGGCTGCGCCCGATGACCGCGAGCACCTGATCCGAGCCCAGCGTTCGGAGCGCCATGCACGCGAGATACGTCGAATCCACACCTCCGCTGTAGCCGATGAGCGCCGACCCGCGCCCGCGCAACCACTGAGCGAGTTCGGCTTCTTTGGCGAGTGGATCGGCTCCGGAGGACGCGCGGTCAGAATTGACGATGGCGGTCACAGGCTGTGGGGACGGACGAATGATCGCCGACGTACATCACGCGGCGCCAGCCCCGCGATCTCCCGTCGGCCGCGGCAGCGCGACCGCGACACCTCCGGTCGGTCGATATCGCAGCGCTTCGGCCACCGCCGGCACGGTCACGACGTCCTCCCCTGCTAAGTCGGCAATCGTGCGCGCCACTTTGAGCACACGGTGATAGCCGCGTGCCGAGAGGGCGAGCCGCTCCGCGGCCGCGGTCAGCAACGCGCGAGCGCGAGGTTCCATTGAGGTCTGCGCCTGCAACCAGCGGCCCGGCGCGTGCGCGTTGCAACTGATGCCGCCCGCGAGGCGCATCGCGCGATACCGCTCCTGTTGAATGGCCCGTGCCGCATGCACCCGACTGCGCATATTCGCCGAGTTGTCGCCGGATACCGCGGGATCCAAGGCGTGGAGTGGCACCGCACCGACCGTGACGTGGACGTCGATCCGATCGGCAAGCGGCCCGGACAGGCGGGACTGGTATCGCATCACGGCGGTCGGCGTACAGTGGCAGACGCCGCGCGGATCGCCCGCTTGCCCGCAGGGACACGGGTTGGTCGCGGCCACGAGAGTGAATCGCGCGGGAAACGTCACTGACCGACGGGCCCGGGCAATGACGACGCGGCCATCCTCGAGCGGTTGCCGCAGGGCGTCGAGCATCGCCCGAGGAAACTCCAGCAACTCATCGAGGAACAGCACGCCGTGATGGGCGAGACTGACTTCGCCGGGCCGTGGCGCACTGCCACCGCCGAGGAGACCGGCGGTCGACACCGTGTGGTGCGGCGCCCGGAAGGGGCGAGGCGGCGGGAGCGGGTCGTCGCTCGCCAGCACCCCGGCGACCGAGTGTACGGCGATCACGTCGAGCGATTCCGCTTCACTCAGCGCCGGCATGATGGTGGGGAGTCGGCGCGCCAGCATCGTTTTTCCCGCCCCTGGCGGTCCGACCAGCAAGACGTTGTGGCCGCCAGCGGCGGCGACTTCGAGCGCCCGTTTGGCCCCGGCCTGCCCCGCGACGTCGGCAAAGTCCACTGCGTCGAGGATCGGTGGGCGGGTCGGCAGTCGCGCCCGCTCCGCGTCCGGCAGCTGGTGCGCACGAAGCGCGTGCACCAGCGGGCCAAGCGCCGCGAGCGCGGCCAGCCGGACCGTGGTCACGAGCGATGCCTCGGCAATGTTGGCGGGCGGCAGCACCAGCGTCTCGCCCGGCGTCCGCGCGGCGTGCCGGGCCAATGGCAGCGCGCCGCGGACGGCGCGAATCGACCCATCCAATCCCAGCTCACCGACCACCGTGAGCCCCTCGGTGGCCGTCCGCGCCAACTGCCCAGTCGCCATGAGAAGCGCCAGCGCGATCGGCAAGTCGAAGGCCGATCCACTCTTCGGTGTATCCGCCGGCGCGAGATTCACAGTCACACGCCGCGGCGGAAGGGTGAACCCCGCGTTGACGATCGCCGCGTGCACGCGCTCGCGACTTTCCTTGACCGCGCCGGCGGCAAGACCGACGATCGTCCACTGCGGGAGCCCGAGTGCGGCGTCCACTTCGACGGTGACCTCGTAGGCGTCGATCCCCAGGACGGCGGCTGAGCGGACGGCGGCAAGCATGCGGGTGATGCTCGCCGATCAGCGTCAGCGATGCGTCAGCGGCCTCACGGCATGAGCCCACTGGCCGGACGCGGCGCGTGAGGCGAACGTATACATATGACGCCCTGGGTTCGCCGGCTCGTCGCCGCCAATGTGTTTGTCTACGTCCTGCAGCAAACCGTGCCGTCGCTGGCCCCGGAGTTCTTGTTATATCCGGCCTTTGTACTCCAGCGGCCGTGGATGCTCGTCACGTACATGTTTCTGCACGGCAGCATCTTCCACATCGCCTTCAACATGCTCGCGCTGTACATCTTTGGCCCGCGGGTCGAAGAACGCATCGGCAGCGGCAACTTCATCGCCCTCTATCTGCTGAGTGGGGTCGGCGGTGCCCTGCTCTCGTTCGTGCCGCCGCAGGCGCCGACCCTCGGCGCGTCCGGCGCCATCATGGGCGTCATGCTGGCGTACGCGATGTACTGGCCGCATGAGCGGTTTCTGTTCTGGGGCATCGTCCCCGTCCAAGCGTGGTTCTTGGTCGCGGCCTACGTCGCGATGGATGTGTCCGGCGCCGGTGGGTTCGGCGGCGCGGGCATCGCGCACTTCGCGCACCTGGGTGGATTTATCACCGGATTTCTCTATCTCAAGGTGATGCAGTTCCGGTCGCCGGCGCGGAGTTGGAAGAACAAGGTCGCGGGCCCGAGGCCGTCGCCGCTCCTTGGCGACGCCGAGAGCTTGCGGCGATGGCGCACGATCCGGCTCGATGACCTGCACTCCGTCAATCGCGATGAGATCGTCCGACTGCTCGAGAAAGCCCAGACGCAGGGGACGAAGACCCTGACCGTCGAAGAGCGCGCCACGCTGAACAGATTCGCCGCCATGCCGCACTAGCCGGCA
>PMAE01000088.1 GCA_003152485.1 Gemmatimonadota bacterium
GCGGGGGCGTCCGTGCCGTCCGCGTCGCCTGGCGCGCCGCCTGCCGGCCCGCCTGGCGCCCCGCCTGCCGGTGAGCCCACCGCGTCGGGCGGAGACAGCGCGCTCGCTTGACACGCTTTTCGAGGCGGTCTACTCTACTGCGTGCCAGAACGAGACACTGTGCCANNATCGGGACACTGGATCAACGCCGCGGGCCGGGCTCGCCGCGCCGCGCCCATGGTGGCGTGGCGGGATATGGTGGTGCGTGGCATTCGCGGCGATTTTCTTGGGATACGCGGACCTGGCGCGCGGCGGCGAGACGCTGGCCCCCATCCTGCTCATTGCGGGATATTGTATTTTCATACCCATCGCGATTCTCCGCTAGACTTCTGTCGTGCGACCAGCGCGTCAGACACCGTCGTGCGGCGGACGCGAGTTGTGTCCATGATCGGTCTAATCGCGAGGGCGAATAGCTCAGTTGGTTAGAGCGCCTGCCTTACACGCAGGAAGTCGGGGGTTCGAGTCCCTCTTCGCCCATAGAATGACGGGTGTGGGGCGGTGGGCGGACCGACGCATGTACGACCGCGAAGTATGGTGTTCACTCATTGTGGAGGTTTGCTCAGTGACCGGTAGTCGTCGCGCTGCGCGTGTGGCCGTCTGGAGTGCGAGGGTGGTCGCCGTTCTTACTGCCGCCCAGTTGTCCGTTGGCGGAGTGGCCGCGTACGCGCAGGCCCCAACGCGCGGGCCTGGCCCCGACGCGCTGCAGCTCCTCGTCGTGCCGGCCTTCGTCAGTACCGACAAGATCCTGGGTTGCGAAGCGGCCAACGAAGTGCGCTCGCGGCTCGACGATGACGCCGATACGAAGAAGCTGTGGATCATTACGCGGGAACACATCGACCAGACGCTGAAGGCGTCGGGATTCCCCCCGTGTTCCCCGATTGCGGCCACCGAAAGCAAGCAGCTCTCGGTCCAGCTCCGCGGCGATGCGTATCTCGACGGAGTCGCGACCAAGACCCCGACCGGGGTCCGGTTGGAAGCGCGGCTGGTGCTCGCCCGCGACGTATCCGCGGCGCAGCCGCTCCCGCCGGCCGACGGCCAGAAATCCAGCATCGCTGCCCGGCAGATCTCGCGGGATGTGCAGGCCGCGATGAAGCAGCTCCCCGGCGAGACGAAGTGCTTCAACTCGGCCCGCGACGGCAAGTATCCGGACGCCCTCGCGGCAGCGCGGACCGCGATCGCCGCGTATCCGCCGTCCACGTTGGCGCGGTTGTGCATCGCGAACACCTTCGTGGCGATGAAGGCCCCCCCGGATTCCGTGGTCGGCGTCGTCAAGGAGATTCTGGCCGCCGACCCGCATAACCACCGGGCGCTCGAGCTGGCGGGGCAGGCGTACTACGATCAGAAGAACTACGATGAGGCCGTCAAAGCGTGGAGTGAGCTGATCGCATCGGATCCGTCCAACACCGTCTTGGTCGAGGATGTCGTGACCAAGATCGTGCAGAGCGGGCACGCCGACGCCGCATTGCCGATCGTCGCGCAGGCCGTCAAGGACAACCCGGGTGACCCGAAACTGGTCGGCCTGCAGTATCGGCTCCTCATGGTGTCGAAGCACTATCACGACGCGATTCCGGTCGGGGAAGAAGCGATCAAGGGCGACACGGCGTTCGCCGACACGCTGTTCTTCGAACGGCAGACCACCGCATACCTCTCGGACAGCCAGCCACAGAAGGCCGCCGAAACCGCTGCGCGCGGGTTGGCCAAATTCTCCGCCAATTCGACACTGCAGCAGCTACAGATCCAGGCGCTTCTCGCGTCCGGACAGACACAGCAGGCCACTGATGCGCTCAAGAAGCTGCTCGCGGCCAACCCGAAGTCACCGTCGGGGTGGGAGCAGTTGTTCACGGCGTATGTCAACGTCGGCCAGCCGGACAGCGCATTGTGGGCTCTCCACCAGGCGGTCGCGAACGGCGATTCGGCGGCGAATGTGGCGAGGTTCTCACTCTCGCAAGGCAACAGCTGGTTTAAGAAAGGCCAGCCCACGCAGAACGTGGACACGTTGCTGGTGGCCGTGAAGTTTCTGGCCTACGGCGATACGCTCAACTCGACGCCGCCCGCCAAATTCCTGCTGGGCGTCTCCCGATACACGATCGGCGCGAAAATGGATCAGGACGCGTCGAAGGCGAAGAGCTGCGATCTCGGCAAGCAGGTGCAAGCGTACTGGAACCAGGCGACGATCGACCTCCACGGTGGCGCGTCGGTCAACGCGGCCGCCGCGGCCCAACTCTTGGGGAATCTCCAGAAGTACTCGCCGATCGTGGACAAACAGGTCAAGCAGTTCTGTAAATAGCGAAGGGCGATGTCGTGTCTGACCTGGCCGGGGCGTGGGACAGTACCTACCACGCCCCGGTGCTCGTTCCGGAGGTCGTCGCCGCGTTCGGTGGCGCGGCGTCGGTCCTCGATGGCACACTCGGCGGCGGCGGGCACGCCGCCGCGCTCGTCTCGGCGGGGATGCGCGTCGATGCCGTCGATCGCGACGCCGAGGCGGTGCGGGCGGCCCGCGCTCGACTGACGGACGCCGAGGCCGCAGGGCAATTCCGGGCGTTCGTCGCGAATTTTGCCGCCCTCGACACGGTACCCGAGCTCCGCGGCATCCGCTATGATGGGGTGCTCCTCGACCTCGGGGTGTCGTCACATCAAGTCGACGACTTCACTCGAGGCTTTACTTTTCGCCCCGGTGCGCCGCTCGACATGCGCATGGCACATGACCCGGCCGACCGTGTCCGCTCCGAGTCCGGCGATACGGCGGATCGAGCCCTGGATGGCGCCGATCTGCTGAACGACTCCCCCGAAACGGAGTTGGCCACCATCTTCCGCGACTATGCGGATGAGCCACGGGCGGGACGACTGGCGCGCGAGATCGGACGACGCAGACGCACGCGACCCTTTGCGACCAGTGATGACCTGGTGGGGGCGATCCGCGGGGCGTTTGGGCCACGGACTGGGCCGCCCGAATTCGCACGGTTGTTCCAAGCCGTGCGCATCGCCGTGAACGGGGAGATCGCCGCACTGACGGCCGCGTTACCAGTGCTGCGCGACCGCCTGACCCCGGGCGGCCATTTTGCGGTGATCGCCTACCATTCGGGCGAGGACCGCGTGGTCAAGCACACCTTTCGGGAGTGGAGTCAGACCTGTCGGTGTCCGCCGCGCCAAGTGCGGTGCACCTGTGGCGGCGTCGCCCTCGGCAGTCTGGTCACCCGGCGAGCGATCGTCGCCGATCCCGTGGAAGTGGCGCGCAATTCACGCTCCCGCAGCGCGAAGCTGCGCATCTGGCGCCGCGCATCATGACCGCCCGACGTGCCTCGGGCTCGCGCCGCTGGCGCGGTCGATCGCTCGTCGCGGCTGGACTCGTGGGATTCGTGCTCGTCGCCGCCGTCGTGATCTGGCGCCGGGGTTACGGGCTCACGGAAGGCGGAGAACTTCGCGGTCTGGACCGTCAACGGATGCAACTCGAGGCCCAGAAGGCGGCACTGGAGCGCCAAGTCCGCGACGAGGCGGGACGGGCGCAGCTTGGCCCGGTCGCGGAGGGCCGGCTCGACATGCACCTTCCGGCCGACAGCGAGGTCATCGTGTTGCCCGCGCAGCACCCGACGCATCACACACCGAGCGACCGTGCTGCGCCCTAGCCGGACCGGGGTCATCCATCTGGCGCTCGTCGCCTTCGCCGTCGCCCTCGTCGCGCGGGCCGCGTACGTCGGCCTGTGGGAGGGGCGTACGTGGGCGGAACACGCCGCGCGCGAGCACGGCACATCGGCTCCGGCGACGGTGTCGCGTGGCCCCATTCTCGATGCCGCCGGCCGACCGTTCGCCATTAGCCGTTCACTGATCCGGCTCGCCGTGGCCCCCGGCGAAATCCACGATCGGGCGGCACTCGCGCGGGCGCTGACCCGCGCCGGCGTCGGCGCGGTGTGGGTGCAGCGGGCGGTCGATCGGCACCGAGTGTGGGTCGATCTCCCCACCCGGGTGCTGCCGGGCGACGCCGCGAGTGCCGCCGCCATCCGCGGGGTGTACGTCACACCAGTCGCGGAACGGATCGCGCTGGGGCCGGACGGGGTGACCGCGATCGCCGGCCACGTGGGGCCGGAAGGCACCGGCATCGACGGAATCGAAGAAACGTTGGACAGTCTCCTGCGGGGAGACCAGAGCCACACCGTGGTGTTGCACGATGCGCTGGGGCGCCAGTTGGAATCGCCCTCCGCTCCGGTAACGGCCGGGCGCGCCGGCGATGCCGTCCTGCTCACGCTGAACGGGGCTCTCCAGGAGATTTGCGAGCGGACATTGGACGACGCCGTCCTTCGGATGGGGGCGAGCGGTGGGGACGTGGTGGTCCTCGATCCGCACGACGGAGCCATCCTCGCGTTGGCGAGCCGGCGCCGCGCGACCGGCGACGTGGCCGCGACGACGATGACGGAGCCCTACGAGCCGGGCTCGACGATCAAGCCGTTCATTGCCGCGGCGCTGCTCGGGCGGGGCCGAGTGGTGCCCACCGACGTGGTGGATACGCACACCGGCCAGCTCGTGATCGCCGGGCGCACGCTCACGGACAGCCATCGGCTGCCATCGATGACGCTTCGGGAGGTCGTCCGCTGGTCCAGCAACGTGGGAATCGCGCAATTCGTCCAGCGACTCTCACCGCACGAGGAGTACGAGGCCCTCCGCGACGTTGGGTTCGGCAGCCCGACGGGCGTGCCATTTCCCGGCGAGGCCGCGGGCACCCTCGCCGACCCGTTGCATTGGTCGAAGCAATCGCCGGTCTCCCTCGCCATTGGGTATGAGGTGGCGGTGACGCCCCTCCAATTGGCGCTCGCATATGCCTCGATCGCCAACGGCGGCGAGCTACTCGAGCCAGCGCTCGTACGCGAGATACGCGGACCCGATGGGGCGGTGCTGTATCGGCGCGAGCGGCGGGTCGTACGGCGGGTCATGTCGCCGGACATCGCGCGCCAGGTGCGTGACATGTTGATCGAGACCGTGGCCCACGGCACGGCGGCAGAGGCTGACCTCCCGTCGTACATCGTGGCCGGTAAGACAGGCACGGCCCGGCGTACGGAATACGGTGCGGGCTATGGCCGCAACGAATACACGGCGTCATTCGTCGGTCTCTTCCCGGGGCGCGACCCTCAATACGTTATCCTCGTGAAGCTCGACCAACCGACGGGCAGCTACTACGGCGGCAAGACGGCGGCTCCCGTATTCAGGGCGATTCTGGAGGCCGCACTCGCGGCCCGTGACGCATCGCTCGACCGTGGCGTCCTGGCAGCCGATCGCCGGGTATCGGCGACGAGTTCGGCGTTGGCCGTCGCGCCCGAAATCCCGGATGCGGATACCGCCGACACGCCGGACGCCGCCCGCGTCCCGTCGGCGACGGTGCCGATCGATCGTCCGCTGAGTCACGCGGTCGCGGCGCTCGCGACGACTGCCGTCGTACCTGATGTCCGCGGGTGGACGCTCCGGGGCGCGGTCCACGCGTTGCATCGCGCGGGACTCGAGGTCGAGTTGAAGAATGGGCCGCGTGGACTCACGGATCCCGCCGCGGGTTCGACGGTCCGGACGGGAACGATCGTGCGGCTCGGCGACGGCTCGTGATACCGCTGGACGGCGCGGCGCGAACACCGAACCTCTGGACGCAGGCGATCAGTGCGCGCGCCGTGTCCAACGCGCTTACGGCTGCCGGGCAGCTGCTCTCACATCACGGCGAGATGCCGAGCACCTTCAGCGGCATCACGGATGACAGTCGCGCGGTGGGCCTCGGCGCGCTGTTCGTCGCGGTGCGCGGCACATCGCAGGATGGACATGAGTACTTGCCCGCCGCGGAACGGGCGGGTGCTGGAGCGGCGATCGTCGAAGACGCGCGCTGCCCGACGCGGGTGCCAACATTCCTCGTCCGGGACGCGCGAGTGGCCGCGTCGATCGCGGCCGCCGTGGCCTACGGTGGGCCCGCGGCCGCGCTACGCGCGACGGTCGCCGTCACGGGAACCAACGGCAAGAGCACGACCGTCGGAATCCTTCGACACCTCCTCGACCAGCCCGCCGCGCGGAGCGCCTCGATCGGCACGATCGGCGTCTTCATCGGGTCGGAAGGCGAGCCGCTCCCGGGTGGTCGTGGCCTCACAACGCCGGGCCCCATCGAGCTGCAGCGAGTCCTACGGGCGCTGGTGGATCGCGGGGTCGTGTCTTTGGCGATGGAAGTGTCGTCCCACAGCCTCGATCAACGACGCATCGCGGGGATGGCGATCGATGCGGCCGTATTCACGAATCTGACGCGCGATCATCTGGACTACCATGGCACGATGGACCAGTACTTCGCGGCCAAGGCGAAGCTCCTGTCCTACCTGCGTCCAGCGGGTGCGTGTGTCATCAACGCCGACGACGCCGCATGGCGCGGCCTCCCAGACACCAGCCGAACGATTCGATTCTCAGCCGAGGGTGCGGCCGCGGATGTCCGGGCATCGGCGATCCAGTTCGGCCCTCGGGGGAGTGAGTGGGTGCTGGAGATCGCGGGCCAGCGGGCCGGAGTGCCAGTGCGGCTGCCGCTCATCGGCGACTTCAACGTCGCCAACGCGCTCGCCGCGNNCTCGCCGCGGCCGCCGCCGCGTGGGCGCTGGGTGTCGCGGCCGACACGGTCGCCGAACGATTGAGTACAGTGCCACAGATCCCTGGACGGCTGGAAGTCTTGCACGATGCCCCGACCGTGCTCCGCGACTACGCCCATACCCCCGATGCGCTCGAGCGTGCGCTGCAAGCGGTGAGACCATTCACGACCGGACGATTGATCGTCGTCTTCGGAGCCGGCGGCGATCGTGATCGCGGCAAGCGGCCGCAGATGGGCAGCATCGTCGAGCGGCTCGCGGACATCGCGATCGTGACCAGCGACAACCCGCGGACCGAAGACCCCGAGCGTATCCTCGACGACATCGAGCGCGGCATGACGAGGGCCCACGAGCGACTCGAAGATCGTGGCCGCGCCGTGGCGCGGGCGATCGAGCTGGCGGGGCCGCGGGATCTGATCGTGCTCGCGGGGAAGGGACATGAGACCTATCAGGTCCGCGGCACCACGGAGTATCCATTCGACGAGCGCGTGTTGGTGTNNACGCACCGTGAGCGACGCACCGCTCGCCCCGGCGGGAAGCTCCGGCTTCTGGACGCTCGATCGGGTCGCCGCGGCGCTCGACCATGGCGCGGCCGGGGGGCACTCCGTGCCGCCGTCGCGTCGCGGGGTGTTGGACGCCGGCCGGCGGACTGATGCGCCCGCACTGCGCGGCGTCGCGACTGATAGTCGCACGGCAGGCGAGGGGGATATCTTCGTCGCTCTCGATGGCGACCGATTCGATGGCCACGATTTTCTCACCACTGCGGTGCGGCAGGGCGCGAGCGCGGTCGTCGTGTCGCGGCCTGAGCGCGCCCAAGGGCTCGGCGTGCCCGTCTTTGCGGTCCCGGATACGCTTATCGCGCTGGGCGCCCTGGCTCGCTATCGGCGTCGCGCGTGGGGGAACCCGGTCATCGCCATCGCCGGGTCGAACGGCAAGACGACCACGAAGGAGCTCCTGCGGGCCGCGCTGGGCTCAGCGCTCACCGTGCACGCCACCGTCGGTAACTACAACAATCGGGTGGGCGTGCCGTTGACGTTGCTCGCCGTCCCGGATGGCGCCGATGTGGCCGTCGTCGAAGTTGGGACCAACGCCCACGGCGAAGTGGCGCTCCTGCGAGACATAGTGGAAGCGGATGTGGCCGTGGTCACGTCGATCGGCGAGGAGCATCTCGAGGGGTTTGGAGACCTGGCGGGGGTCCTTGCCGAAGAAAGCGCGATCTTCGTGCGGTCGCCGCTCGCGGTGGTTCCGGCGTCCGACGGCGCGTTGGTGGCCCAGGCTCGATCGCGCGCCGCGCGGGTCATCACGACTGGGCTGGACGACGGCGATCTCCGAGCCTCAAGCTGGCACGTGGGCGCCGATGGCCAGGGGGAGATGGTCGTGGACGGCATCTCGGTGCTCGTACCGCCGCGCGGCATCCACAACCTGCGCAACGCCATGCTGGCGCTCGCGGCTGCCCGAGCGTGCGGGGTGTCGCTCACTGACGCGGCCGCGGGGATCCGCGGGGTAGTCCTGCCGCCAATGCGCATGGACTGGGCGCAAATCGGGCGCGCGACGCTCATCAATGATGCGTACAACTCGAATCCTGCATCCGCGCGGGCCGCGCTTGATCTCTTGGACGCGGTCGGCGCGGGACGGCAGCGGGTCGTCGTGCTCGGCACGATGCGCGAGCTGGGATCGAATGCGGCCGCGCTGCATACCGAGATCGCGCGACGCGCGCTGGCGTCGTCCTTTGACGTCATCGCCGGCGTGGGCGATTTTGCGACTGCACTCGACACTGCTGGCGGGACCGACCCGCGGGTGGTCACCGCGGCGGACATCGACGACCTCTGGCCCAGATTACGGACCCGTCTCACGCCCGACGCGGTCATCCTCCTCAAGGCGTCCCGTGGCGTACGTCTGGAACGGCTCGTCCCACCGCTCACCGAATGGGCTACCGCGTAGTGCTCTTCCACCTGCTGGTACCGCTGACCAGATGGATCAAGGTCTTCAATCTGTTCAACTACATCACGTTCCGGGCAGCCGGGGCGTTCGTTACGTCGTTGCTCGTCGCGTTCTGCGTGGGGCCGGCCGTCCTGCGGCGACTCCGGGCGTTGGCGGTCCATCAAGTGATTCGGGAAGGCACCCCGGAAAGCCACCAGCAGAAGGTCAACACCCCGACCATGGGTGGCCTCATCATCCTGGCGGCGACCGTGATTCCCACGCTGCTCTGGGCGAAGCTCAACAATCGCTACGTCATGCTCGCGCTGTCCGTCATGGTGTGGATGGGCGCGATCGGATTCCTCGATGACTACCTGAAACTCCGCCAAAAACGCAACGGTGAAAAGAACCGGGGCCTGGTCGAGCGCTACAAGTTGGCGGGGCAGGTCACGATTGGCGTGGCCCTGGGCTGCTATCTCTGGCTCTATCCGATCTCGACACTTCCCGGCGCCTCCACGACGCTGCCGTTCTTCAAATACGTGTTGGTCGTCCCGGCCGCGGCGTGGCTGGCGTGGATATACGTGCCGTTCGTGACATTCGTCTTGACGGGCGTCAGCAACGCGGTGAACCTCACCGACGGCCTCGATGGCCTGGCCGCCGGATTGACCGCGGTGGCCGCGCTGACCTTTGCACTATTCGCGTATGTGATCGGCCGCGTCGATACCAGCACGTACTTGCAGATCTATTATTTGCGCGGCGCAGGGGAGCTGGCGGTCTTTTGCTCCGCGGTCTTCGGGGCCACGTTGGGCTTTCTGTGGTTCAACGCCCACCCGGCGCAGGTGTTCATGGGCGATACCGGATCACTGGCTCTCGGGGGCGCGCTGGGAGCGATCGCGATCCTGCTCAAGTCGGAGTTTCTCCTCCTGCTCATCGGCGGTGTGTTCGTGGCGGAAACGGTCTCGGTCATCGTCCAGCGGAGCGTGTTCAAGTACCGGCGGCGACGCTACGGATTGGAATTCGCGCAAACGCATCGCGTTTTTCTGCGAGCGCCGCTGCACCATCATTTCGAGTTGATGGGATGGCCCGAATCGATGGTGGTCGTTCGATTCTGGATCTTGGGGATTCTCTTCGCCACGCTCGCCCTCAGCACGCTGAAGCTGCGGTGATCCGCGGCGACGCCGAGGGAGAGATCGCGGTCATCGGCCTCGGGGCGAGCGGGCGGGCGGCCGCGACGCTGCTATGCCGCGAAGGGCGCGCGGTGTATGCCTCGGACGGCGGGTCGGGACCGGGCGTGCAGACGGCGGCGACCGCGCTGGCCGCGAGCGGGGTGGCGGTCGATGTCGGACGCCACGACCTCGCGCGCATCGCCCGCGCCTGCCTGGTGGTCGTGAGTCCCGGGGTCCCGCCCTCAGCTGCCCCGCTCGAGGTGGCGCGATCGGCCGGCGTACCGATCGTCTCCGAAGTCGAGGTCGCGTTGGCGCGACTTCCGGGGGTCCGCTACGTCGCGGTGACGGGGACGAATGGCAAGACGACGACGACGGCTCTTATTGCCCATTTGCTGCGCGCCCTCGGCCACCGAGCCGTCGCCGCGGGGAACATCGGGATGCCGCTCTCCGAGGTCGCGCTCACGGATCCGCTGCCCGAGTGGGTGGCTCTGGAGCTATCATCGTTTCAGCTGCATGACACGCCGAGTGTTGATCCCACGGTCGGCGTGGTCACGAACCTGAGCCCCGACCATCTCGATCGCTACTCATCGGCCGATGCCTACTACGCGGACAAAGCACGACTCTTCGCGAACGCCGGATCTCAATCGGTGTGGGTCTTGAATGCCGACGATCGCGCAGTGACGGCGATGGCCACTGGGGTGCCTGGGCGGCGCCTCCGCTTTTCGGTCGGGGACGCGACGGCCGACGCATATCTCTCCGCTGACGGGCGCCGGCTCGAGCTGTTTGGCTCACGACTGCTCGATCGATCCGAGTTTCCATTGATGGGGGATCATAACGTGGCCAACGCACTGGCCGCGGCGCTCGCCGTGACGGTGGCCGATGGTGCGCATCATGCGCCAGAGGCTCGCGCACGACTCGCCGATGGGCTTCGGTCGTTCCAATCACTCGCCCATCGACTCCAGGTCGTGGGTACGTATGCCGGCGTGGAGTGGATCGATGATTCCAAAGCCACGAACGTCAGCTCGACCGCGGTCGCGCTCCGTGGAATGACCCGGCCAACGATCTTGCTCCTGGGTGGGCGCCACAAAGGAGAGCCCTATACCGCACTCGCGGGGCCGTTGCGGCGTGTGGGAAAGGTCGTGCTTGCCTACGGTGAGGCGGCGCCGCACATCGTGCGGGATCTGGCCGACGTGGGTCGCGTGGAGCGCTGGGGCTCGGATTTTGCGGCCGTGATCGCGCGTGCGAGGGAGTGCGCGGTGGCCGGTGACGTGGTCCTGCTCTCGCCCGCATGTTCCAGCTACGACATGTTTCGGAACTACGAAGAGCGCGGCGCCGAGTTCGCGCGCCTCGCCAGCCAGGCGTCTCCGTGACGCCGGCGACTGCGGCCCCCGCACAGGTGCGCGAGCGGTGGCGCATGGGAGTCGAAGCCCGTGCGCTCGTGTTGGTCACCGCCGTCCTGCTCGCGTTCGGACTTGCCGTGCTCTACAGCGCGAGCGCGATCGTCGCGGTGGACGAAGGTCACGGGAGCGCGTACTACCTGCAACGCCAGCTCGCCGGGATCGGGGTCGGACTATTCCTGTTCGCGATCGCCGCGAAGCTCGATGCCGAGCGATGGTCCCGGTGGGCGTGGCCGCTCATGGGGCTCACGTTGGCCCTCATGCTGATCGTGATTCTGCCGTTTACGGAGTCGATCGCGCCCCGCATCCATGGATCGCGGCGGTTCCTGTTCGGGGCATCCGTTCAGCCATCGGAGCTCGCCAAGATCGCGGTAGTGGCGTGGACCGCCATGCTGGTCGTGCGTAAAGGCGACGCACTGCGCGGGCTCACCAAAGGCGTGCTGCCGTTCGTCGTGGTCATCGGGGCCCTCGACGTGTTGACTGCGGTTGAGCCGGATCTGTCGACGGCCATGCTCTACACGCTGGTCATGGCGATCGTCTTGTTCGCGGGAGGGGTGCGCATCGGCCACTTCCTCGTGCTGGCGATGTTCGCGATCCCATTAGTGTGGCACGAGGCGGAGCGCCTCCATTACGTGCTGCTTCGGACGATCTCGTTCTTCGATCCCGGCGGCGCGCCGGCCAAGGTGGGCTACCAGCTTCGGCAGTCGCTGATCGCGGTGGGATCCGGTGGGTTCTTGGGCGTGGGGTTCGGCCAAGGGCGACAGCAGTACGGATTTCTGCCGTTCCCATTCAACGACTTCATCGGCAGCAACATCGGTGAGGAATGGGGCTTCGTCGGTTTGACCGCGCTGGTCGCTGCTTTCGCGGCCTACGGCTGGCTCGGATTCCGAATTGCCCGCACCGCCAGGACCCCATTCCAGCAGTTGTTGGCGGTTGGGCTTACCGCCACGACGCTGATCACGGCCTATCTGCACATTGGTGTCGTGATCGGATTGCTACCGACCACCGGATTGACGCTCCCTTTTATCTCCTACGGTCGCTCCAACCTGATCCTGTCACTCGTGATGACCGGTATCCTCGTCAACGTTGGCAGTGCGCGCGAGCGGATATTCGGTGCCCACGCGACAGACCCGCACGCCGTGGCGGGGTGAGGCGCTGGGCACGGTGACCGGAATCGAGTCGCCGCCAACCGTACTCTTCGCGGGGGGCGGCACGGGCGGGCACCTGTATCCGGCACTGGCCATCGCCCAAACGCTGGTTCGGCTGGCGCCGGAGGTACAGCCCGTGTTTGTTGGCGCGCATCGGGGGATCGAACGTGATGTGCTACCTCAATATCCCTTCGCGTACACCCTCCTGGACCTTCACCCGTTGTACCGCACATCGGTCTGGCGCAATTGGAAGACCGTGTGGGGCGCGGCCAGCGCGTGGCGGGGACTCGGTGCCATCGTCCGGCGCGATCGTCCGCGGCTTGTCGTCGGCACTGGAGGATACGCCTCTGGACTCGCCCTCGGATACGCGGTGGCCCATCGGATTCCCATCGTCCAGCAGATCGCCGACAGCGCCCCGGGTGTGACCGCGCGGTGGTTCGCGCGATACTCTCGCGAGGTATATCTCGGCTACCCCGAAGCGATCGCGCGGTTGCCGCACGACCACCGCACGGCATACATCGACACGGGCAATCCGATCACGCCTCCGCCCGATCCTCGACCGGACCGGCGAACCGCGCGCGCGTATTGGGGATTCCCGGCCGACGAATCGCATGTGATCCTGGTATTTGGCGGGAGTCAAGGCGCCCGCGCCATCAACGAAGCGGTCGATGCGTGGGTCGGTCGCGGCTTGCCCCGCGATATCAGACTGATCTGGGCGACCGGTCGCTCCCACTATGCGGCGTACGCCACGCGCGAAGCCCCAAACGTCCGCGTTCGACCCTACCTCTCGCCGATCGCCGACGGCTATGCGGCCGCCGACCTGGCGGTGGCCCGTGCGGGAGCGATCACGACGGCGGAGTTGTGCGCGTGGGGAATCCCCATGGTGCTCGTGCCGCTCCCAACCGCGGCCGCCGACCACCAAACCGCAAATGCGCGCGCGCTGGAAGCAGCCGGGGCCGCGATCCATTTTCCCCAGCATACCATGTCTGGGGAAACCATTGGGCGGGTCGTCCAGCAACTGGCCGATGACGCTCCAAAACGCGCGGCGCTCGCGGCGGCCGCCCTCCGCCGCGCTCGACCCGGCGCGGCGGAGGATATTGCTCGACGGATACTTAGCGCCGTTCAGCTCAGGTAATTTCGCTCTTGAGACGTGCGTCAGGCTGGTCTATATTTTCGGCGCCTCCTCATGCCTCTCATTGATCCCGCAGACCGCCGGCCAGTGCATTTCATCGGGATTGCCGGCGCCGGGATGAGTGCACTCGCGGAGCTCTTCGTGCAGCGCGGCGTGGTGGTCACCGGATGCGATGCGGCCGGCGATGCCACGGGCGACCTGGCGCGTCTTGGCATCTCGGTCGCCAAGGCTCATGACCCGGCGCACATGGTGGGAGTCCGGGCGGCCGTGGTGACATCGGCCATGAGCCGGGACCATCCGGAGCTCGAACGCGCGCGATCGCTTGGGATCCCGGTCATCCGGCGAGCCGAGGCGCTCGCGGAGGCGGTGACTGGCGGTGTGCTGGTCGCGATCGCCGGCACGCACGGAAAGACGACCACGACCGTGCTGACGACCGAAGCGCTCGCCGCCGCTGGGCGCGACCCAACCGGCGTCGTCGGCGGTCGCGTCGGATCGTGGGGCGGCAACCTTCGGCTTGGGGGGACGGCGGTCCACGTGGTCGAAGCGGATGAATACGACCGATCGTTTCTTGCCCTCGATCCAACGGTCGCGGTGGTAACGAACGTGGAAGCGGACCACCTCGACATCTATACCGATCTCGCGGATATCCGGAGCGCGTTCACTCGGTTCCTGCGGCCCGCGCGCTGGGTGATCCTGTGCGCCGATGATGCGGGCGCCAACACACTACCGGCCCCGAGTACCGCCGAGGTCGTGCGCTACGGCACGGCATCGCCTGATGCGCGTCTCGTTGCCCACGACGTCCGACTGACCGCCAGCGGGTCGATGTTCGATGTGGTCTACGACGGCGATTCTCTGGGACCGCTGGCGCTTCAGGTCCCCGGCCTGCACAATGTCCGTAACGCGCTGGCCGCGGTGGCGGTGGGGATCGTCACCGGTGCGACGGTGGATGGGATGCGACCCGGGCTCGAGCGATTCACCGGCGTCGAGCGCCGGTTCCAGCGTTTGGGAGACGCCGCAGGGGTGACAGTCATCGACGATTATGCGCACCATCCCACCGAGATTCGCGCGACGCTCGATGCCGCGCGGGCGTCATTTCCCCGGCGTCGGATCGTGGCGGCGTTCCAACCGCATCTCTACTCGCGGACCCGTGATTTCGCGGCGGAATTCGGGTCGGCGCTGTCCGCGGCGGATCTGGTGTTCCTCACCGGCATCTACCCCGCCCGCGAGCGACCGATAGCCGGTGTAACCTCCGACCTGATCTCGGCAGCAGCGACTCGGGCGGGCCGGCCGGTGACGTGGCAGGGCGAGCGCGCCGCGCTCGTGCCCGCCTTGACCGAGGCGGTGCGAGCGGGGGACGTCGTCCTCACCCTTGGCGCAGGCGATATCACGCGGGCCGGCCCCGAACTGCTGCTGGCGCTGAGCGGTTCCGGCACCTCACTCGGGCATCCGGGCGAGGGCCGCGCGTGATCGGATCCGACGCGTGAAGATCCCGCGTCTTTCGGCGCCCGAGGTCCGCGTCCCCGCGATCATCGTGGCAAGCGTCCTGGTGCTGCTGGCCGCGCCCTGGTGGGGGCCTCGGGCGCTGGGCAGTCTCGCGTTCTTTCGCGTGCGATCGGTGCAGGTTGACGGCGCTCACTTTGTGGCGCCGACCGACATCGTGGCGCGCCTGCGCGTGGACACCTTGGCGTCGGTCTGGGACGACGCGCGACCGCTCGAAAGTCGGCTCCGCGGGATGCCTGCGCTGTTGAGCGTGAGCGTCACCCGGAAGCTGCCGGGCACGCTCGTCGTTCGGGTCACGGAGAAGGCGCCGGTAGCCTTGATCCCTGCGAGTGGCGATCTTCGTGTGTACGATGGAGCGGGCACAGTGCTGCCCATCGACCCAACCCGCATCGACGTCGATCTGCCAATCGTGAGCCGCCCAGACCTGCGCATCCTCCGCCTTCTCGACACCGTCCGCCTGCAGCTCCCGGCACTCTTCGCCCGAATCAGCGACGTCCGCCGTTCGGCGTCTGGCGAACTGGTGGTTACGATGTCCGACGCGCTCGTGCGGGCCCCGGCGGACGTGGGAGCCGAGCGTCTCGCAGAGGTGCTGCCGGTGGCCGCGGACCTGGCGCGTCGGCACCTGCGGGCTACCGAGCTGGACCTCAGATACCGCGATCAGGTGATCGCGCGGTTGCAATGACGTGGCATCCGTGACCTCGCGAGGCGTCGTGCCCGATCGGCTGGTCGCCGGTCTCGACATCGGATCGGCAAAGACCACGGCGGTGATCGCCGAGGTGGTGGGGGATCTGCCACGGAACCCGAGGATCAAGGTTTTGGGCGTGGGACAAGCGCGGACGACTGGGCTTCGTCGGGGGGTCGTCGCGGACATCGAGGAGACGACGCGATCGATCCGGAAATCCCTCGAGGATGCCGAACGCATGGCTGGCGCGCATGTGACCGAAGTCTATGCCGGGATCGCGGGCGCCCACGTGCAAGCGATGACCAGCAGCGGGGTGGTGGCGGTGAACGGCGAAGAAATCACCCGCGCGGACGTCGTACGCGCCAACGACGTGGCCCGGGCGCAGGCGATACCGACCGATCGGGAGCTGCTGCATGCGATTCCGCAGGAGTACACCGTGGATCGCAATCGTGGTATCCGCGATCCGGTCGG
Source organism: Gemmatimonadota bacterium (assembly GCA_003152485.1). GTDB lineage: Bacteria > Gemmatimonadota > Gemmatimonadetes > Gemmatimonadales > Gemmatimonadaceae > Palsa-1248. The sequence continues at coordinate 16,040 of PMAE01000088.1, forward strand.
CATGATTGGCACGCGGCTCGAGACCGAGATGTACCTGGTCACGATTGGGGGGTCGCCCGCTGTCAATCTCCGCAAGTCGGTCGAGCGGGCGGGCTACCGCGTCCGCGAGCTCGTGCTCGAGCCGCTGGCGAGTGCGCTCAGTGTGCTGACCGATGACGAGCGGGAGCTTGGGGTCGCCCTGGTTGAACTTGGAGCGGGCACGACCGACCTCGCGATCTTCCACGAGGGCAAGATCCGGCATTTGGCGTCGGTCAACTTTGGCGGCAACAGCGTCACGAGCGACATCGTGTTGGGGTTGAAGGTGACCCCCGACGACGCCGAGCGGCTGAAGGAGCGTTACGGCTGCGCCTATGAATCGCTTGCCGACCCCGATCTTACGATTCCATTACCTGGGACCGCGACGCAGGGCGACCGGGTGATCGACCATCCCTCGCTGGCGCACATCATCCATCAGCGCATGGACGAAGTGTTCGAGCTCGTGCAGAAAGAGATCACGGAGGCGGGGTACGCCCGGCGATTGAGCGCCGGCGTGGTGATCACCGGCGGCGGTGCGGGGATGCCGGGAATGCGAGATCTGGCGACCGACGTCTTCGGGATTGGCGTGCGGATAGGCTCGCCGGCGGACAACATCGGCGGCCTGAGTGACGCCGTCGAGGCTCCGCGATTCGCGACCGTCGTGGGATTGGCACAATATGCGGCCCATCGATTCGCGTTGGACGGCAACGCGCCCGACAAATCGCGGCGCTTGCATCTGTCGCCGCCAGGGGTCGACAAATGGATCGAGCGCATTCGACTGTGGTTGCAGGACTTCTTTTGACGGATTGCCCGGAGTCGCGCCGGAGCGCCGCGGAACCCCGGCGTACGCTCCAGGCGGAGCGGCGTTCTCAAAAAGATGATCGCGCACCGACCACGTGTGGATAAGTCCCGTGACGGTGCGCGTTCGGTTATCGCGCACGTGAAATAAGCAAGTGTGGTCGGCAAGCCGAAAGCTGTTATATTCCCGCGTCCAAACACGCCTCGTGTGAGCCCAGTTGTACCCACCGTGGCTGGTCACTCGAAAGTGGAGCCTCGCTCGCCATGATCTTCGAATTCGAGGAGAACCCGTCGCAGAACGCCCGCATGAAAGTGGTGGGCATCGGCGGCGGTGGCGGGAACGCGGTGAACCGAATGATCGAGGAGCATCTGGAGGGGGTCGAGTTCATCTCGGTCAACACGGATGCGCAGGCGCTCCTGAACTCGAAGTCGGACGTCAAAATCCAAATCGGGAAGAAGCTGACCCGTGGGCTCGGGGCAGGCGCACGCCCCGAGATCGGACGCCAGGCAATTGAAGAGAACCGCGAGGAGGTGTCGCGGGCGCTGACCGGGGCGGACCTCGTGTTCATCACGTGCGGCATGGGTGGCGGCACGGGCACGGGTGCGGCTCCGATCGCGTGCGAACTGGCTCGGGAGGCGGGGGCGTTGACGGTCGGGATCGTGACCAAGCCGTTCCTGTTCGAAGGCCGGAAGCGGATGCGTCAGGCGGATCTCGGGATCGCCGACATGCGCAAGCACTGCGATACCATGATCGTCGTGCCCAACGAGCGACTCCTCGCGGTGGTCGGCAAGGGGATTCCGTTTCAGGACGCGCTCAAGAAGGCCGACGAGGTGCTGCTCCACGCGACCCAGGGTATCTCCTCCCTGATCAGTGTCACCGGCTTGGTCAACGTGGACTTTGCCGACGTGCGGACGGTGATGCAGGCCGGCGGGAGCGCGCTCATGGGCACCGGGATCGGCCGCGGCGAGAACCGGGCGATGGAGGCGGCACAACAAGCCATTTCGTCGCCGCTGCTCGACAATGTCTCGATCTCCGGGGCGACGGGCGTCTTGGTGAATATCACGGGCGGGGCGGATCTCACTTTGGGTGAAGTGCACCAGATCAACGAGATCATCCACGACGCGGTCGGCGACGATGCAGAGATCATCTTTGGTGCGGTCCACGAACCGGCCATGCAAGGCGAGATCCGCGTGACGGTGATCGCGACGGGGTTCGATCGACCGACGGCCGCCGCGACTCCGTCCGCCACCGATTCGAAAGGCGCCCCCGTGATCCCATTTCCATCCGCGCGCCAGCGCGCGGGTGGCATGCGTCCGACGAGTGGTACGAACCCCGACGTCCGGCGGCTGCCGGGACTACAACCGGGGTTGGCGGATAAAGCGGCAGCGCAGGATCTCAGCGATATGGAGATCCCGACGTTCATTCGGAGACAGATGGATTGACGCCGGCGGCTGCCCGCACCATCGCGTACTCCCTCGTAGCGGGGCTCGCGCTGGTGACGCTCGCGGCCGCACCGTCCGTACCGGCGGCGCGAGCGATCAACCTGCCCCATGGTTGGGCGCGCGCATCCACCTCGCTTCGCGTCCAGCCCGTGCTCGTCGAGGCGGTCGCCCGCACCGACACCGCGGTGGTCGCGGGCCGGATCGACGCGAACCTGTATTCCACGCTCGACTCGTGCGCCGCCACGGCCCTGCCGCTCAGAGCGCGGATGAAGCTCGCGTGGCTCGTCGCCGACATCTATGAGTATCGCGTGGACATGACCCGCGATCTCCACGCCGGTGACCGACTGCGTGTGCTCATGGCACGGTCGATGTCGCCCGATGGCGGCGTCTCGGTCGATCGGGTGTTGGCGGTGACGCTCGTCATGTCGGGAGATACGATGTCCGCGATCCGGTTCGTCCGCGACAGCGCGACGGGCGGCGCCAGCGACTACTTCGATCCGCGCGGCCGGTCGCTCCGAGCCGCGTTTTTGCGCGCGCCGGTCGAATTCCGACGCATCTCGAGCGTGTTTGGGATGCGCAAGCACCCGATTCTCGGCATCTGGCGCCAGCACAAAGGCACGGACTACGTCGCGCCGCTGGGCACACCCGTGCGCGCCATCGGTGATGGCGTGGTCGTGTTCGTGGGGCAGCAAGGCGGTTACGGCAACGTGGTGGATATCCGGCATCGCAATGGATTCGTGACTCGCTATGGCCACCTCCAACGGTTTGCGTCCGGCACGCGACTCGGCGCCCGCGTCACCATCGGCCAGACGATCGCGTATGTCGGAATGACTGGACTGGCCACCGCGCCCCATTTGCATTTCGAAGTCCTCGTCGACGGCGCGCAGCGCGACCCTCGACAGGCCTTGCGCGATCGCGGCTTGGGCGATCCTGTGCCGCAAGCTGATCGTGCGGCGTTTGACCTGACGCGTGATGCATTGATGGCCGCGCTTGCGCGTCCGCCGGAGAGCGTGGCACTCGCATCGCGGTAGTCACCGTGCACGAGCCGGACCTCGCGGCCGAGTGCGCCGGATCCACCCCCGCGATCGTCCCGCCGCCACTCTGTAGATTCCACTATGATCCTCTGGCTCACGGCCGCGGTGGTCGGCGTCGCGGCGGCAGGCCTGCAATACGGACGCCCCTCGGGCGCCGGGTGGCTCAGCGCGCTGCTGCGGGCGCTGTCGGTCACCGCCCTCGTCGCTCTCTGTCTCGATGCGCCCGTTGGGCGGGGAGCGCAGCCGCGACCATTCGTCGCGTTTGACGTGTCCGCGAGCTGGTTGCGCACGGGCGACAGCGCCGCGTACCGGTCGGCTTTGGCGGATCTCGCAACGCTCACCGGCGACTCCCTCTTTCTGGTCGGGGATTCGCTGCGGCCCGGCAGGCCACCAGGGGTGCCGGTCGATGTGCGGTCGCGCATCCGACCGGCAGTCGAACGCGCGCTCGCCGCTGGCCGCGCACTCGTCGTGATCACAGACGGCGAGATCGACGATCCCGACGCACTCGCGGAACTGCCCGCGGGGTCTCGGGTCATCGTCGTGCCGCACGCGCCCGTCCCGGACGCCGGGCTGGCGGCGCTCGACGGACCTCGCGCGGCGGTGGCGGGCGATACGATCGAGGTGCGCGCAACGATCGTGTCCAGCGCAGGCGGCGCACCGGCCGGCCATGTGGCGTTCACCATCGGGGCCAACGCACCGACCACGGCGTCCACGATCGCTGTGGACGCGCTGCCTGACGGCGTCGAGCGCATCGTCACGGCGCGGCTCCCGGTCCCGGCGGGGGATGGTCCGCGCGCCGTGCGCGCGGTGTGGACCGCATCCGGCGACGGCAGCCCCCGTGATGACACGCTGTCCGTCGCGCTCGATGTGTCGCCGGCCGCGGGGGCGGTCTTCGTCAGCACGTCCCCCGACGAAGACGCCCGATACGCGCTGAGCGTGCTGCGCGATGCACTGACCCTGCCGACTCGGGGGTTCTTTCGTGTGGCACTGGGACAATGGCGGGTCGATGGCACGCTCGAACACGTCAGCGATGTCGACGTCCGTCAGGCAGTCGCGTCCGCTCCGGTCGTCGTTCTGGACGGGGACACCACGATCTTTGGACCGCCGCGGGCCGCCAGCCGAGGGTCATTGGCATTGGTGGCGCCACCAACAGCGCCATCCGACGACGAGTGGTATGCCACTGGCGCGCCGCCATCTCCGATCTCGGCGGCGCTCAACGGCGTCGCGTGGGACAGCTTGCCGCCCGTCGACGTGGCGCCGACTGCGCCGGCCGGTGATTGGCAGGGACTCGAGGTCAAACGAGGGCGCCGCTTCGACCGACGCGCGGCCGTCGTGGGCTCCGTCGTTGGTGGGCGTCGCATCGTCACGGTCACGGCCGGCGGCCTCTGGCGGTGGCGGTTTCGCGGTGGCGCGAGCGCCGATGCGTACACCGCATTGTGGGGCGGTATATTCGATTGGTTGGCTGCCGAACGCCGCGACCAGCGGGCCGCCGTGCCAGCCGATCCGTTGATCCGCGAAGGCGATCCGATTCGGTGGCGGCACGGGAATGCGCCCGACACGATGGTCACGGCGGTACTCACGAGACGCGGACTGGTGGGACCGCCGGATTCACTCCGTCTGCGCTTTCCACCTGGTGCCGCGACCGCGGAGACCCCGCCGATGGCGGCCGGGGTCTACGATGTGCGAACCGCCGGAGGCGCTGCGCTGCTCATTGTAAACGCGTCGCGCGAGTGGCTCCCTCGGGCGCCCGTCGTGCGGACGGGGCAAGTGGGTGGGGTCGTGATCGCGGGAGCCGCGCCGCGGCTGCGCTCCATCGGATGGATCTACGTGCTGCTCGTCGCTGCGCTCTGTGCCGAATGGCTCTGGCGCCGACGGGCCGGACTTCGGTGACATGGGACGATTGTTTCGGCGGCCGACGGACGGGCCGCGCCGCACGCTGTGGCAACGCATCAAGGAACTGGCGCTTACCGACGTCACCGTTGCCGTGCGCGGCGGGGTGGACGAAGGCTCGCTCGAGAAGCTCGAGGAGTTGCTGCTGGAGGCGGATTTCGGAGTGGCGACCACCTCTCGATTGGTGGCCGGCGTCGAGCACGAGGCCCGGGACGGCGTTGTGCGGACACGGGACGAGCTGCTAGGCGCGTTGCGGTCTGGCGTCGAGGCCGCACTCCGCACCGGCGACGGTGACCCGACGCTGAAGGTCAGCGCGCGGCCTCCGACCGTCATACTGGTCATCGGCGTCAATGGCGCGGGCAAGACGACGTTCATCGGAAAGCTGTCCGCCCGCATGCGTCGCGAAGGACGACGCGTGCTCATCGCCGCTGGCGATACGTTCCGCGCGGGAGCGGTGGATCAGCTGCGGGTATGGGCCGAGCGAACCGGGGCCCAGTTCATCGCCGGAGCGACTGGCCGCGATCCCGCGGCGGTCGCGGTCGATGCACTCGAGGCGGCAGCGGCCTCCGGAGTCGATGTGGTGCTCATCGATACCGCGGGTCGCCTCCATACGAGTGGCGCCTTGATGGAGGAGCTCAAGAAAGTCGTGCGGGTCATCTCCAAGCGGTACCCCGGCGCCCCCCACGAGATTTTGCTCGTCCTCGATGCGACGATCGGCCAGAACGCGATCGCTCAGGGCCAGACCTTCGCGGCGGCGGTACCCGTGACGGGATTGGTGGTCACGAAGGTCGATGGCACCGCGAAGGGCGGTGTCGTGGTGGCGGTCCACGCAGCACTGAATGTCCCAGTGAAATTCATCGGGATGGGCGAAACGGCCGACGACTTGGTGCCCTTCGATGCAGCGGAATTTGCGCGCGAGCTCCTCGAGACCTGATGCCGCGACGGAGCGGCTGGCGCCCTCCGTGCGCCCGGCGGCGACCGGCGAGCTCGTGGACATCCGCGGGCGCGCCACCGGTGAGTCCAGGGTGACGCCGTGAGGAGTGTGGACGCGGGACGCCGTCGGCCCACGAGCCGTCCGCGGGTGACGCTCGACATGCCCGTCACGTATTTGAAAGGCGTGGGCGAGCACCGGGCCGCGCTGCTCCGCCGTCTGGGAATCGTGACGGCGGGCGACCTGCTCACGCACATCCCGCACCGCTACGAGGACGCGAGCACGGTGTCGCCCATCGCGACGCTGTCGGTCGGTATGGACGCCACGGTCGTCGGCACGGTGATCTCCAAGGGGGTGCTACCCACCCGCCGCGGGCTCCGCATCTTCCAGGTGGTGCTCCGCGATGCGTCGGGCATGATCGAGGCGTCGTGGCCTGGACAGCCGTTTCTCGATCGTGTGATCGAGAAGCACGACGTGCTGCTCGTCGCCGGGACGATTCGATTCTTTCACGGGCGGCAGCTGCAGGCCCGCGAATACGTCAACCTGGGCGCGGACGCCGCCGGGTTGGAACATGGCCGCGTGCTAGCGGTCTATCCGACCACTGAAGGATTGTCGGTCAAGGTGCTGCGGTCGTTGCTCGACGCGCATCTCGATTCATTGTTGCCATTGGCGACGGAGTCGCTGCCGCCATCCGTGCTCGCGGCGGCGGGAGTCCCCGCGTTGCCGGACGCGCTCCGGATGGTGCATCACCCCACATCGGTTGCCGAGGCGGAGGTCGGGCGCTCGCGCCTCGCGTTCGAAGAGCTGTTGTCCGTGCAGATCCTGCAGCGCCGGGCCAATGCGATCGCGCGGGTGACACGCTCCAGTGTACGCTACGAAAATAGGCGGGCCCTGACGGGCGCGCTGAAGGCGGCGCTCCCGTACGAGTTGACGGGCGCGCAACGGAGCGCGCTACGCGAAATCGTGGCCGATATGCGCGGCGCCACGAAGATGCACCGGTTACTCCAAGGCGATGTGGGCAGCGGTAAGACCGTGGTCGCGCTCTTTGCGGCGCTGTTCGCAATGGACAACGGGTATCAGGTGGCGTTGATGGTGCCCACCGAGTTGCTGGCGGAACAACATCTGCGGACGACGACGGCGCTGTGGGCACCGCTCAACCTGCGCCCGATCTTGGTCACGGGGAGTCAATCGACTGCCGAACGCCGAGCAACCGCTGCGCAGATGGCCGAGCCGACCCCGATGCTGGTCATCGGGACGCACGCGTTGGTCCAGGAGGAGACTCGATTTGCCCGATTGGGACTCGCGATCGTCGATGAGCAACACCGGTTCGGGGTCGAGCAACGGCAAGCGTTAGGCGCGAAGGGCGAGCATCCCGACGTCCTCCTCCTCAGTGCGACTCCGATCCCGCGGTCGCTCGCGCTGACGGCGTATGGCGACCTGGACGTCAGCGTGTTGGACGAGCGTCCGCCCGGGCGTCGGACGATCATGACCGCGCTGCGGCCGGAGTCCGCGCGATCACGGGTGCTCGCGTTCATCGCCGCGCAGGTGGGTGCAGGGCGCCAGGCGTATGTGGTCTATCCCGTGATCGACGAGTCGGAGCGGGCCGATCTGAAATCAGCTACCACGATGTACGCCGCGTTATCCGGTCCGGGAGGCGCCTTTGCCGATCGGCGGGTCGCATTGTTGCATGGGCGCGTGCCAGCCGAGGAGCGGGACACGATCATGCGCGGCTTTCGCGACGGGGAGATCGACGTGCTGGTCGCGACGACGGTCATCGAGGTTGGCATCGACGTGCCGAACGCGACCGTCATGTTGATCGAGCATCCGGAACGATTTGGACTGTCGCAGCTGCACCAGCTTCGGGGACGTGTGGGGCGGGGGAGCGAGGAGTCCTACTGCATCTTGCTCGGCGATTTCGGACCCGATTCGGCGGACCGACTGCGGATGTTCGCGAGCACCGATGACGGGTTCGAGATTGCCCGCGCCGACCTACGGTTGCGTGGCATGGGCGATCTATTCGGTGCCCAGCAGAGCGGTGCCCCGACGTTCCGAGTGGCGGACCCGCTGCGCGACGAAGCGCTCAACGAGCGGGCGCGGGTCATTGCCGAGCAGGTGCTGGCGGAAGACCCCGATCTCTCTACGCCGGTACATGCGGGACTGCGGCGGACGATCGGGACCCGATATGTGCGCGCGCTGGAGCTGTTTCGGGTCGGGTGAGACGGCCGGCTACGGCTGCGGCGTGGCCAGGCGCTTCTTGATGCGGTCGAGCTCCTGCGTCGTTTGCGTCAACTGGAGGACGACTTTGTCGAGGGAATCCCGGAGGCGCTGGACCTCGACGTCCTTCGAGCGGTCGCGGGACGCCCCGGCGACGCGCGCACTGTCCGCGTGGGTGCGCATGGAGTCGGCCCGCGTGCGCGCCGAATCGACCTCCGAGGTGGCCTCCTGATTTGCCGCCCGCAGGGTCGTCAGAGCCACCGCTGTTCGACGCAGCACCGACGCTTCCGCGTCATGTTCCCGCGGCGGCGTGCTCGCGAAATACGCATCGAGCGCCTGAATCGCGTCGGCCCCTGATCGCCGCTCGTTGCGCGGATCGAGGGCGAACAGGGCGCGCCAGTAGTAACTCTCCGCGGCCTCTGACGTCGCCGCGTGACGGGTCGCGAAATTCGCGAGGGCCGTGTCGGCGTCGGGGTAGCGTCCGTCGTCAACCGACAGCTCGGCGAACGCGAGTGTCGCGGGCCACGAATGGGCGGGTGCCGGCGGCACGACTGTCGGGCGGGCCGCGCAGGCCGCGCCGACGACCAGCAGCGGGAGCGTGATGAGTGCCCGACGCCTCACGCCGAGCTCCGCGCCAGAGCGATCCCACGCCGATCAGTGGGCGGGGTGCCGACGCGGGGACGGCGCTGCGGGAGGGCGGTGGGCAATATGATGACGAATGCCGTCCCCACCCCGGGCGTGCTGTCGACTGTGATCGTGCCGCGATGGGCCTCCACAATGTTCTTCGCGATGGCCAATCCCAGCCCCGTGCCCTCGGTCGCAGCCGCCACTTGATTGTCCGCCTGAAAGAACTTGTCAAAAATGCGTGGAAGCTGCGACGCCGGGATCCCGGCCCCCGTGTCCCGCACATGCATGTGGACGTGATCGCCGTCGGCATCGACCCCCAGATCCACGCGGCCACCACGCGGGGTGAACTTGAACGCGTTGGACAAGAGGTTGCCAAGCACTTCACTGATCCGATCTGGGTCCCACACGACTTCTACGGGCACGCGCGGGTCACGCGTGACGACGAAGGCGACGTCGCGCTGGCGAGCCAGTACGTGAAATGATGTCTCGAGCTCACCCAGCAGCTGGTCGAGCGCGAACGGCCGTGGCTCCAGCTTCCCGCCCCCCGCTTCGAAGCGACTGACGTCCAGCAGCTGCTTGACGAGTCTCCCAATTGCGTGGCACTGGACTTCGAGCGTTTGGCAGACCTCGAGTTGGCGGTCCGTCAGCTCACCGTAGACTCCATCCTCCAACAATTGGAGGTAGCCGAGTAACACGTTGAGCGGTGTCTTCAACTCGTGGGACGCCACCGACACGAATTCGGCTTTGAGTTTGTCGAGCTCGGCGAGTTGGCGCGCCATCGTGGCGAAGCTCGCCGCCAAGCGACCAAACTCGTCGTGCCGGTGGGGCGCGATCGCGAGGCGATGGCCGAACTCTCCCTCGGAGACTGCTTCCATTCCCGTTTCCAGATCCTCGACCGGGCCGCTGACCGACCGCGTGAGCCACACCGCGATGCCGGTGGACAGCAGCGCCGCGAACGCCAGGACCGCCGCTGAGAATTGGCGGGCCTGCTCGGCCGCCTCGGCGGCCGCGGCGACTCGATCACCCGTGCGCTCCCGGAGCGACGCCTCCGCGGCGGCCGTCCAATGCTCGAGGCGTGCGATCGCTGGACGCATCGCATTGGCGGAGAGACTGTCGGCGCGCGTGGTCCGGCGGGAGAGGGCGGCACCGTACTCCTTCGGCGCGGCGACGTCCACGGCGCCGATGGCGGCGTCGAGCTGTTGGGCGGCGCTGTCGAGCGCATACTGTTCGAGCGAGTCTGCCATAGCCGAGAGGGCCGCGATTTCGGTCGACATCCGCAGCTGACTGGCCGAGTCGTGCACGATCAACAACGCGTCTTCGGCACGCCGCAGATTTTCCGTTCGGCCACGAATCCGTCCCAGCAGCAATGACGCAGCGAACTCCGTGTTTCGGAGCGCCAACGCGGATTGGTGGAGCGCCTCGAGGGAGTGCAGGGCGAGGACCAACGGGATAACGAGCACGACCGCAATGGCCAGCATGCCCGCAGCCAGCCTGGCGCGGAGCGTCATGGGTGAAGGATAGTACGGCGACGCCCTTGTCGTGAGGCACGGCGACGGTCCGGTCCGCGTTGACAGCATCGGATGCCCGGCCTACCTTGCCGCGCCACCCGATCGTGCCGCCAACTTCCGCAATGCCAATCGCTTCTCCTTCGCCTGGCGGGCCGCCCGCGGCCTCGCTTGACGCGCCCTCCGTCGTCCGCATTCCCGAGCTGCATGCGCATGTTGGCGCAGTGGTCACGGTACGCGGGTGGATCACCCACCTCCGGTCGTCCGGCAAGATCGCGTTCCTCGTGGTCCGGGATGGCCTTGGGACGGTCCAGGCGGTGCTGGCCAAATCCGACGTGGGTCCCGAGATCTGGGACCGGTTTGCGCAGCTTACGCAAGAGGCATCGGTGGCGCTGACGGGTGTGGTCCGAGCCGATGCGCGCGCGCCGGGCGGCTTCGAGTTGACATTGCGCGATCTTGTGGTCGTGGGATCGAGTCCGATCGACTATCCCATTCAGCCCAAGGAACACGGCGTCGACTTCCTGATGGATCATCGCCATCTCTGGCTTCGCAGTCCGCGACAAGCCGCCATTCTCCGGGTGCGCAGCGAGATCGAGCAGGCGATTCACGACTTCTTTTACGCCCGCGGCTTCGTGCGTGTGGATACGCCGATCTTGACCGCGGCCATCGGCGAGCGCAGCGGCCTATTCTCTACCGAGTATTTCGATGAGGGGTTGGCGTATCTCGCGCAAACCGGGCAGCTCTACGGCGAGGCTGCAGCGGCGGCGCTCGGCAACATCTACACGTTTGGCCCCACCTTTCGGGCCGAGAAATCCAAAACGCGGCGGCATCTGACCGAGTTTTGGATGATCGAGCCCGAGGTGGCGTTCGCGGACTCGGCGGACAACATGCGGCTGCAGGAAGATCTCGTGTCGTATATGGTCGAGCGGGTGCTCGAGCGACGGCGGCGGGAGTTGGATGAGCTGGAGCGCGATGTGTCACGACTCGAGCACGTCGCCCCCCCGTTCCCGCGCATCGACTATTCGGATGCCGTGGCGACGCTCCGCCAACGGGGCAGTACGATCGAGTGGGGCGCCGATCTCGGCGCCGAGGACGAGGCGCTCCTGGTCGAAGGGGCGGACCGGCCGGTCTTCGTCTGCAACTATCCGAAAGAGGCGAAGGCCTTCTACATGAAGGAGAACCCCGCCGATCCTCGGACGGTCCTCTGTAACGATTGCCTCGCGCCCGAGGGATATGGCGAGATCATCGGCGGGTCACAGCGCGAGGACGACTACGATCGGCTGCATGCGCGCATCATCGCCGAGGGGCTACCGGTCGATGCCTACGGGTGGTATCTCGACCTTCGCCGCTACGGGACTTTTGTGCACTCGGGATTCGGGCTCGGCCTGGAGCGCTCGGTCGCGTACATCTGTGGGCTGCCACATGTCCGCGAGACGATCCCCTTCGCGCGAATGATGAATCGGTTGCGGCCCTAGCGACGGCTCTCCCGTAGCGCTTTCGCGAGCGCCCGCGCGAGCGCTAACGCAGCGTGTTGTCGGCCGGCCGCTCGCTGGTCTTCACTTCGTCCCACAACCGATCCAATACTTCGAGCGGGACCTGTCCCACCTGCAGGCCACGCGCTCTCGCGAGTGCCTCGACCGCCTCGAAGCGACGGCTGAACTTGGCGTTCGCGCGATCGAGCGCCAGCGCAGCGTGGACCCCCGCCTTGCGGCACAGATTGACGCATGAGAACAACAGGTCGCCCAGCTCGTCCGCGAGTCGATCGTGCGCGGCATCGTTTACGGCCGCGCCGCTGGCCGCGATCTGCGGCGGATGCTCGGCCACAAGCTCGGTCACTTCGGCCAGCTCTTCGGCGACCTTGTCGAGGGGGCCCGCGATGTCGGGCCAATCGAAGTGCACACCGGCCGCTCGCTCCTGCAGTCGATGCGCACGGTGCAGTACGGGCAGGTGCACCGGTAGGCCATCTCCGATCGAGCGGCGTCGCGTGGCCTTCATCCGCTCCCACGGTTCTTTGACGCCCTCGCCGTACAAGTGCGGATGCCGTCCCCGCATCTTGGTCACCAGCGTCCGCGCGACGTCATCCGCGTCGAACGCGTTGCGCTCTGCGGCGAGCACCGAATGGAACAGCACCTGGAGCAGGAGATCGCCGAGCTCTTCGCGGAGCAGGACATCGTCGCCCGTCCGGATGGCTTCCTCGACCTCGTATGCTTCCTCTAGGAGGTACGGACGCAACGAGTCGTGCGTCTGTGCCGCGTCCCAGTCGCAGCGCATCCGCAGATCGCGCATCAGTGCGAGCGCATCGTCCAGCGCGGAGTTTGGTTGCATCGGATTCCGAGAGTGCCGTATACTACCCGCCCTGTGCGGACCGCGCCACGTAGATGAGTGAGACATTGCGCGCCTGGGTCGAGATCGACCTGCGCGCGCTCGCGCGAAATGGCGCGGCACTCGTTGCGCGCGCCGGCGTGCCGATCCTCCCGATGATCAAGGCGGACGCGTACGGCCTTGGTGCGGTGCCTGTGGCGCGGGCGCTGGAGCCGCTCCATCCGTGGGGCTACGGCGTGGCGACGGTGGAGGAGGGCGCGGCGTTACGCTCGGCCGCGATCGAGCGACCGGTGCTCGTGTTCACACCGCTGCTTCCGTCGGACATGGCGGCGGCGCAGACGGCGCGACTCACCCCCACGTTGGGATCGCGAGAACTAATCGCCACGTGGGCCGCCATCACCGGCGGCGCCGCGTGGCATCTGGCGATCGACACCGGCATGGGTCGCAGCGGTATCCGATGGAATGCCGTCGAGTCGTTGGCCGACCTCGTACGGGCGTTCCCGCCTGCTGGCGCGTACACCCATTTCTTCTCGGCCGACCGCGACGACGGCACGCACGCGCGGCAGGTGCAGCGGTTCGAGGCGGCGCTCGCCGCGCTGCCCGCCCGACCCGCGGTCCTGCACGCCGAGAACAGCGCGGCCATCGAGCGATTGACCGTCCCATCGCGATGGACATTCGTCCGACCCGGGGTCTTTCTCTATGGCGTGGCGAGCCGTGTCGCTCCGCCCGGCATCGTCGATCCGGCGCGCACCGCCGCGACAGTCGCGGGTGCGGCAGACCGCGACCGGGTCCTCATCGCCGAGCCCGTGGTCTCGCTCCGTGCACGGGTCGTGGACATGCGGACGATCGAGGGTGGCGAGAGCGTGAGTTACGGGGGCACCTATCAGGCGCGGGGGCCCCGACGGATCGCGACGGTGCCGGTGGGGTATGGGGACGGTTATCGGCGCGCTTTCAGCAACGTTGGCGTTGCGATCCTCAGGGGGCACCGAGTGCCGGTCGTGGGAATGGTGACGATGGACATGACAATGCTCGACGTGAGCGACGTCGAATGTGAAATTGGCGACATCGTGACGTTGCTCGGACCCGCGCCAGCACGTGCGACCGACCCGCGGCCGGCCGCGATCGACCTCGCGGATGCGGCACGTGACGCGGGGGTGTTTCCCTACGAGCTTCTGACTGGCCTGCGGCTTCGGGTGCCTCGCGTGTACGTTGACGGGCCCCCACGCGTAGATTCCGGCCCGTGATCCGAAATCGACTGATTGCGTTCGGCGTAGCCTTTGCGGTCTACGTGGGGGCCACTGCTTGCTCGGAGAACCTGCAGGAGGGGCGTGCGGGCTGTCCGGCGCTCTGCCCGAATCAAAGCGTGCCCGTGATCGACACCACGATCGACGGGCTGATCGGCTTGGCGGTGGACACCACGGTCACCGGATATCCGGCCATCGGCACCGAGCCGGAACTGCTGGTCGCCAGTGGTGGCGACTCGCTCGACGTGCGTGGCGTCATCCGGTTCGACTCGATTGCTTTCGAGTACCGGCCGACGTCCTCTGACACCCTGCGTCCCGCTGAGACCGCGTTCAGGCCGTATATCCGGCTGCGGCTCGACAGTACGAGCTTTCGGTCGGGGGGCGGGGTCAACATGACGATCCAGGCCTACGACGTGGACACCATCGGCAACGACACCACGGTGGCCGTCCTCGCGTCGCTGTTCCGACCGGATCGGTTCCTGGGGCAAGCCCAGTTCGACTCGCTCAGCGACTCGGTCCGCATTCCACTCGATTCGGCGCTCATTGGGGCTCACATCCGGGGCAACAAGCGGGTGCGCATTGGCGTGCGACTCACGACCACCGGTCGCGTGGACATCCTGAACGCGGCGAGCGGTGTCGGTCCGTCGTTCTCGTACTTCCCGGCCACGGATACGACGGGCGTCGCCGCGTTCGTCAGCGTGCCGCGTTCGGTGACGCCGTTCGACGACTCGCTGTTGCAGGGCGAGTTGCAGAACTACCCGATCACCGTCATCGGGTCGTCGCCGCGGATCGCGCCGCGGCTGGACGTGGGCGGGATGCCCGCGCGCCGCGTCTACATGCGATTCCGCCTGCCATCACGGATCATCGACTCCGCCACGATAGTCCGCGCGACGCTCACGCTCACGGTCAATCGTTTCGGCGGATTTCTTCCCGGCGACTCCCTGACCATCTTCCCCCAAGGCGTGATCGCGACGTCGGCGATCACCGACCCGACGAAAGCGGCGGCGTTCGTGGCCGCGAGCACACTCATCGGTATTGACACCGTCCGAGTCGGGCCCGCGTTCGCGGACACGGTGAACATCGAGATCGTCAACGCGATGCGTCGGTGGGCCGGACATGCCACCGATTCAGTGAGCCGCGCGATTGTGCTCCGTATCGCCAACGAGGGTGCGGATCCGTTAGTGGCAAGCTTCTTTGCCGCGGGGGCGACGATACCCGCAAGGCAACGTCCGCGCATCCACATCGCCTATATCAACCCTGCAGGATTCGGGCTGCCTTGACCGTGTTTCACCGGAGGCGTTCAGGCCGGAGTCGCGCCTGGACATTGGGATTGATAGGGCTTGCCATGGCCGCCCTCGGACGGCCAGCCCTGGGACAGGGAAACCTCAGCACGCAGGGGTTTGGGTACCCGCCCGGCGAAGTGAGCACGGCCACAATGGGGGCGGGCGGCGCATTCGGTGAGTCTGATCCGCTGTCGGCGGTCAACGATGCCGCACTTGCCTCGTGGGGCCGGGCGGCGATCCACTTCCAATATGATCCGGAGTTTCGGGCCGTCAGCTCCGGCCAGGGCACGGATCACTCGACGACCATCCGCTTCCCGTTGCTCTCGGCGGCCGTGCCCGTCGGGACCCGATTCGTGGTCGGCCTGTCGCTTGCGACGCTGCTGGACCGGTCCTGGCAGACTCGCCAGGTGCAGCAGATCCCGGTCGGCGACACGTCGATCGTATCGGGGGAGACCTTCCGCAGTACGGGGGGGATCGAGGACGTCCGTCTCGCGACCGGGTGGAAAGCGACGAAATGGCTGCACCTGGGATTTGGCCTTCACGCGCTCACGGGGCAGAACCAAATCCAAGTGTCCCGCGACTTCCCTGATACGCTGATCGTCAAGACACAGCCGTTCTCGGACACATCGACGTATCGCTTCAGTGGCATCGCGGGATCGGCGGGCATCGACCTCCAACCGTCGGCCATCTGGGAGCTGGCAGGGTCCGTCCGCGTCGGGGGCACGCTCCGCGCGTATCGCCGCGACACCCTGCAATCGAAGGCCAGCGCGCCGCCACGAGGCGGCGCCGAACTTCGGTACAGCGGGATTACCGGCCTGTCGCTTGCAGTGCGAGGCGATTGGGAAGGCTGGTCGAAATTGGATGGACTCGGCAGTCCCAACGTCACTCCCGCGAACGCGTGGGAGTGGAGTGGCGGGGCGGACATCGTTGGCCCGAAGTTGGGAGATCGGTCGCTGATATTGCGTGTTGGGGCGCTGACGCGCACGCTCCCGTTTCAGGCGGCAGGTGCAATCGTGAGGGAGAATGCGGTTTCTGGTGGATTTGGCATTCCGGTCCGTTTCGACCAGGCCATGGTCGATTTCGCGCTGCAACGCGCATTGCGATCGGCGCCGATCGGAGTGTCGGAGAGCGCGTGGACGGTGAGCGTCGGCCTGACCGTCCGGCCGTAGCGGGCGCCGGCGCGGCCGGCGCAGGGCCCATCGGATCCGTCGCCGCTCCGACCGGGACGACGACTCGCCCCGCCGATGGGGCGTCTGGATCGATGACCCCGACTGGACCGCGGGACGGCCCGCTGATTCTGGTGGCGGACGACGTCCCCGCCAACGTCGAGTTGCTGTTCGACCAACTCCACGCGCTCGGTTATCGCACCATCGCTGCCGACGACGGCGTCTCCGCGCTTGCCGCGGCATCCCGGCACCTCCCCGATCTGTGCATCCTCGACGTGTCGATGCCGTCGGGTGACCTCGGGTGCGACGACCGGTCGACAGGATTCGAGGTGTGCCGCCGGATCAAGCGCGATCCGCGCACGGCGCGCATCCCAGTCGTTTTCGTGACCGCGCTCAACGACGCGACGGACCGGGTCAAAGCCATCGAAGCGGGCGGCGATGATTTCTTGACCAAGCCGCACAATCGGCTCGTGCTCGGTGCACGCGTTCGCAGCCTGCTCAAATTGAAGACGGCGACCGATGCGCTCGAGGAGAGCGTGCGCAAGCTCCGCGAGCTGGAAAAGGTGCGCGACGATCTCCTGAAGATGATCGTCCACGATCTCAAGACTCCGCTCACGTCGGTGCTCGCGACGCTCGAGCTGCTGTTGGACGGGGATTTCGGCGCGCTGTCGAGTACGCAGCATCAAGTCGTCGCCGATGCGGAAGCGAAGGCAGAAGACCTCCTGCGCCTGATCGAGGACCTGCTCGAGATCGCAAAGCTCGAAGAGACCGCGTTACCACTCGTGCTCATACCGATCGCGCCCATCGCGTTGCTCACGGAGGTCGTGCACGAGTGGGCAGTGCGGTTCCAGCAGGCAGCGGCCACCGCCACGATCGACGGCGCGGGTGACGCACCGATCTTTCAGGCGGACAAGAGCCTCCTTAAGCGTGTCTTTGGCAATCTCATACAGAACGCGCTCACCCATTCTCCGAACGCGGTCACGCTGCGCCTCGCGGTACGGCGGGAGCCGGTGGGTGTGCTCTTCACCGTCGCCGACAACGGACCGGGCATTCCGTCCGAATATCAGGAGCTCATCTTCCGCAAGTTCGAGCAAGTCCGGACTCTGAATGCGCCCCGAGTCCGGAGCTCGGGCCTGGGGCTGGCGTTTTGCCGGCTCGTCGTGGAGCGGCACGGCGGCCGGATCTGGGTCAAGAGTACCGAAGGGGAAGGGAGCGCGTTTCACATCCTCCTGCCCACGCAGCCGCGTACAGCCGAGTATCCAGCGATTAGTCCGTGACCGGAGGGGGGCTCGTCGTTACATTTGCCCCATGTCCCTCGCGGGTCGGCCGAGCGTCTACGTCGAGACGTACGGATGTCAGATGAACGCCAGCGATTCCGAGTTGATGCTCGGGGCGTTGTCGGCGCGCGGCTATACGCCGGTGGACACGCCCGACGGCGCGGACGTCATCCTCGTGAACACGTGCGCGATTCGCGACCACGCCGAGCAGCGCGTCTTGGGCCGGTTGGGTGAGCTCAAGCGGCACATGGGTCGGGACACCATTCTGGGCGTCACCGGGTGTATGGCGCAGCGGCTCGGCTCACAGCTCCTCGACCGCGCACCCCACGTGAGCCTCGTCGTGGGGCCGGACGGGTATCGGGGACTGCCGTCGCTGGTGGAGCAGGCACGCGCCGGCGTGCGCACCGTCGCGACGGAATTCGATGCCGATGAACACTACGAGGATCTTCGCCCGCGCCGCGCGGCCGGCGTCAAGGCGTGGATCCCGGTACAGCGTGGC
Source organism: Gemmatimonadota bacterium (assembly GCA_003152485.1). GTDB lineage: Bacteria > Gemmatimonadota > Gemmatimonadetes > Gemmatimonadales > Gemmatimonadaceae > Palsa-1248. The sequence continues at coordinate 34,288 of PMAE01000088.1, forward strand.
TGTGACTACCATTGCACGTATTGCATTGTGCCGACCACCCGCGGGCCCGAGCGTAGTCGCCGCCTGGCCGACGTGGTCCGCGAGGTGTACGATGTCGTGGCGCAGGGAATCACGGAGGTCGTCTTACTTGGCCAGACCGTCAACTCGTACAACGACGGCACCCATGATTTCGCGGACCTCCTGCGGGCCGTCGGCGCCGTCCCGGGCATCCGCCGTTTGCGGTTCACGAGTCCGCACCCCAACGACTTCAGCGATCGCGTGCTGGCCGCGATGGCCGACACGGCGGCGGTGTGCGAGCACGTACATCTCCCGATGCAGTCGGGCTCCACGCGGACGCTGCGCCGCATGCTGCGGCGGTATACGCGAGAGGACTACCTGGCGTGCGTCGATCGCTTGCGGCTGGCCGTCCCGGGGTTGGCGCTCACGACGGACGTGATCGTTGGATTTCCGGGTGAGACGCAGGCCGATTTCGCCGAGACCCTGACCGCGATGGAGGCCGTTGGTTTCGACGATGCGTACACATTTCGGTTCTCCCCACGTCCGGGGACGGCCGCCACGCGGATGCCCGAGAGCGAGATGGTCAGCGACGATGCGGCTCAAGATCGCCTCGGGCAATTGATCGACACCGTGCGGCGCGGGGCGCGGGGTCGGAACATTGGGCTTCTGGGGACGTCGCACGAGGTGCTCGTCGAGAAACCGGCGAAGCGAGGGGATGCGGTGCAGGCGCGGACGCGCGATTTCAAGACGGTGCTCATTCCGGCCGACGAGGCGGTGATCGGTCGCTACTACACCGCCGCGCTGACCGGTACGACGGGGTCGACGTTTACGGGCACGGTGGTGCCGACGGTCGTGCCGACAGCCGGTGCCACGGCCGACCGGCGAGCTGGCCGCGTGTTGCCGATCGCCACTGATCTGACCGCGCCGCTGGCCAAGGCCGGCTGAGCATCGTATGCTGAATGCGCTCGAGGAAGCGGTGCGCGACACGTACGAGACGCTCCGGTCGACGGATCCGTCGTTCTGCGGCTGCGCACGGTGCCAGGAAGACGTCCTCACGATGGCGATGAATCAGGCCCACCCGCGGTACGTCGTGGGTGACCCGCTCGGCTCGGCTGTGACGCGCGTCGCCTTGGCCCGGCGCCAGTTGCAAGCCGAGTTGTCGGTGATCGTCCTGGATGCGATCCGCCGCGTCGCTGCCGCGCCGCGACACCCCAAGGAGGTGGACGGTGGTGCATCACACTGACGTTTCGGTCGTCACCATCGAGCGCTTCATCATCGAGCAGGAGAAGCGGCACGCTCCTGAGGCGACCGGCGAGCTCTCGGGCATCCTCTACGATCTTGGGTTGGCCGCGAAGATGATCGCCAGCAAGGTGCGGAGCGCGGGACTCGCCGATATATTAGGCGCCACCGCCGACATCAACGTCCATGGCGAGACACAGCAGAAGCTCGACGTCCTGGCCAATGAGATCATGATCAAGGCGCTCGACCACGGTGGTCGGCTGTGCGCGATGGCGTCGGAGGAGGAGCCGGACATCATTCCGATCCCCGAAGGATTCCGGACCGGAAAGTATTGTCTCCTCTTCGATCCTCTCGATGGCTCGTCGAACATCGACGTGAACGTTCCCGTCGGCACGATCTTCTCGGTGCTCAAGAAAGTGACGCGCGGGCCACGCGGCGAGCTACCGGACATGTTGCAGCGCGGACGCCGCCAGGTCGCATCCGGCTATGTCATCTACGGCTCGAGCACGATGATGGTCTACACCACGGGCCAGGGCGTGCATGGCTTCACGCTCGACCCATCGATTGGCGAGTTCCTACTCTCCCATCCCAACATCCGGACACCTCGCCAGGGTCGGTATCTCTCGGTCAACGACGCGTATGCGCAGGACTGGGAGGAGCCGACGCGGGCCTTGATGCGGGCCTATCGTGGGCAGGACAGCGCCAGGAAACCGCTCAGCATCCGGTATGTCGGCTCGCTCGTCGCCGATTTCCATCGCAATCTCCTGGGTGGCGGGGTCTTCGCGTATCCGGCCAACCGGCAGAATCGACGCGGTAAGCTGCGCCTGCTCTATGAGGCGAACCCCTTGGCACTCATCGCCGAACAGGCGGGCGGCGCGGCGATCGACGGCGCCGGCCCGGTCCTCGACGTCGCACCCACGGAGCTGCATCAACGGACGCCACTCTTCATCGGTAGCGCGGACGACATCGAGCTGGCGCGGACGATGCTGGCGCCGCAATTCTCTAGCGTTGGTGCGTGACCGGCCACTCCACGCGGCCCGGGCTGACGGCCGACGCGCCTGAGGGCGCGGGCGGCGTGGATCGCGATGCTCCGGTGGATCGGCGTTCGCCATCTGGGCTGACCATCGCACCGGTCTACCGCCCGGCCGACGGGGTCCTGGACTACGCGACCGCGCTCGCCGATCCAGGCCAGTATCCCTACACGCGCGGCATCCAGCCGACCATGTATCGGGGCCGTCCCTGGACGATGCGGCAATACGCCGGATTCGGAACGGCGGCCGAAACCAATACCCGGTTCAAGCTGTTGTTGGCGGCGGGTCAGACCGGGTTGTCGGTCGCGTTCGACCTCCCCACGCAGATGGGCATCGATTCCGACGCGCCGCGCGCCGCGGGGGAAGTGGGGCGGGTGGGGGTGGCGATCGACACGGTCGATGACATGCACACCCTGCTGCGCGACATCCCGCTCGACCGCGTCTCGACGTCGATGACGATCAACGCGACGGCCGCGACGTTGTTGGCGATGTACCTCGTGGTCGCCGACGAGCGGCAGATCTCGTGGACATCGGTGACGGGCACGATCCAGAACGACATCCTCAAGGAGTACGTCGCCCGCGGCACGTATGTGTATCCGCCGGGCCCGAGCCTGGCGCTCGTGGCCGACGTGTTTCGGTTCTGCGCCGACCACGTACCGGGCTGGAATCCGATCTCGATCTCGGGGTACCACATCCGCGAGGCCGGGGCAACGGCCGTCCAGGAACTGGCATTCACCTTCGCCAACGCCATCGAGTACGTGCGGCGGGCCGTCGCGGCGGGTGTGCCCATCGAGCGGTTCGCCCCGCGGCTCTCGTTCTTCTTCGCGGCGCACAGCGATCTCTTCGAAGAAGTCGCGAAGTTTCGTGCCGCCCGTCGGATCTATGCGCATTTGATGCGGACCCGCTTTGGCGCGAGCGATGTGAGTTGCCGGCTCCGGTTCCACACGCAAACCGGCGGTGTGACGCTCACCGCGCAGCAGCCACTCAACAATGTGGTGCGGGTCGCGGTCCAGTCGCTGGCCGCGACGCTCGGTGGGACGCAGTCGCTGCACACCAATGGCTACGATGAGGCGCTCTCGCTGCCCACGGCCGCCGCGGCGACGTTGGCGTTGCGGACGCAGCAGATCCTCGCGTCCGAATCGGGTGTCACCAACACGGCTGACCCGTTGGCGGGCAGCTATTACGTCGAGCACCTGACCGATGAGCTCGAGCGCCAGGCGCTGGCACTCCTCTCGCGAGTCGATGCGCTGGGTGGCGCCGTGGCTGCGATCGAGGCCGGCTTCATTCAAGACGAGATCGGACGGAGTGCGTACGAGTACCAGCTCCGTGTCGAGCGCGGCGAGGCGCGCGTGGTCGGTGTGAATTGCTTCACCGACGATGCCCCGCCTCCAGTCATCGCGACTCCGGATTTTTCGGCGTTGGCGACCGACCAGGTGGCCCGCGTGCGCGCGGTCCGCGCCGCGCGGGACGGCCCCCGCGTGGCGCGGTCGCTCGACGCATTGCGGACCGCCGCTCGCGGCCAAGGCGACGGATCGACGCCCTCCGAGACGGCGCCGCCCCCCGCGCTCATGCCGCTGATCATCGACGCCGTGCGGGCGCGGGCCACCGGGGGTGAGATCGCCGAGTCCCTGGCGAGCGAGTGGGGTCACTTTCGACCTCGCGGGTAGCCCCGCCGAGCGGCCGCATCACGGTCGGCCGTCGATCGCGTGCGCGCCGCGCATCCCTCGCGCATCCGTCGCGCGTCCCACGCGTGTCCCACGCGCATGCATCGGTCGGCCAATCGCGTGACGCCTTGTACGGCCCCCGTGTGGCTCGTAGCTTGTGGATGCGTGATCGCACCCCGCTAAGCCACCCTTACATGCCTACTTACGAATATCGGTGCCCCACCGGGCACGATTTCGATCATTTCTTCCGTAAAATCAGCGAGGGCGTGGCCGTTTGGCCGTGCCCTGTTTGTGGCTTGCCGGCCGAGCGTCAGATGTCCGGCGGCGCTGGGCTCGTCTTCAAGGGCTCCGGTTTCTACATCACGGACTACGGGAAAGACGGGAAGAAGGATCAACGCACCGCGGGAACGTCGGACGCCGCGAAGCCCGCGGCTGCGCCGTCGGGTGGCTCCGACGGGGCCGCCGCCCCCGCCAGCAGCGGCGCCACGACGTCGTCGGACGGCCCGTCGTCGGCAGCGCGCTCGGAGAGCAAGAGTGATGCGCCAAAGCCGAGTGGGGGGACCAAGCAGTCGGGCACGACGAAATCCGAATGACTGCTGTCGAGCTCCTACGCGCCGAGCTGACGCGCGCGGCGCGAGAGTTGGGGGCACCGGACCCGATCGAGCCCGCGCTGGACCGGCCCCGAGACCCATCGTTCGGCGATTGGACCACCAATCTCGCGATGGTCCTCGCGCGGCCGCTCGGGATGAAGCCGCGCGACCTGGCGGAGGCGCTGATCGCTCGAGCGGACTTAGGCCGTGCCGGTGTCCGGGTCGCGGACATCGCGGGACCCGGGTTTATCAATTTCCGACTCGAGGGGGCCGCGGTCGCGGGACGCCTCGTCGAGGTGCTCCGAGCGGGGGCCGCATTCGGCACCAGTGATGCCGGCCACGGTACGCCGGTGGTGGTCGAATTCGTGTCCGCAAACCCCACCGGTCCGCTGCACGTCGGTCATGGACGCCAAGCGGCGCTCGGTGATGCGATCGCCTCGTTGCTCGGCAGCACCGGGTGGGCGGTGTCGCGCGAGTTCTACTACAACGACGCGGGCGCCCAAATCCAGAAGCTTGGCGCCAGCGTCCAGGCGCGCATCGTCGAGCGCGCGGGCGGGGCGCTCGCCATTCCCGAGGGCGGATATCACGGCGAGTACATCGCCGAAATTGCCGAGCGGTACGTGGCGGAACACCCCGGTGACCCCGCGGGTCATGAGGCCGAGCGGGTCCGTGAATTCGCCGTGGCGGCGCTTCGCGTGGAGCAAGACCGGGACCTCCAAGCCTTTGGTGTCCGATTCGATACCTACTACCTCGAATCGTCGCTCTACACCGATGGGCGCGTCGACGAAACGGTCACCGCGCTCCAACAGGCGGGCGATACGTACGAGAACGACGGCGCGCTCTGGCTCCGGACGACGGCGTTTGGAGATGACAAAGACCGGGTCATGCGCAAGCAGGACGGCACGTTCACGTACTTCGTTCCCGATGTCGCGTACCACGTGACGAAATGGCGCCGCGGTTATACGCGCGCGATCAATGTGCAGGGGTCCGATCACCACAGCACCGTCACGCGCGTGCGCGCTGGGTTGCAGGCGCTGCGGATCGGGATCCCCGAGGGGTACCCCGAATACGTCCTGCACCAGCTCGTGACGGTCGTCCGAGGGGGCGAGGACGTCAAGCTGTCGAAACGCGCGGGCAGCTACGTGACGGTCCGCGAGTTGGTCGACGACGTGGGACGCGACGCGGTCCGGTACTTCTACCTGATGCGCCGGGCCGATTCGCAACTCAGTTTCGATGTGGATCTCGCCCGCACACAGTCGGAAGAGAATCCCGTGTATTACGTGCAGATGGCGCACGCGCGTATGAGCGGCATCTTTCGTGTCGGGGAAGTCGATCCCGCGTCGGTGACGGGCGTCGGCGTGGATTTCGGGTTGCTCACGGAGCCAGACGAATGGGAGTTGATCAACGCGTTGGTGGACTACCCGACCATGGTGAGCGCGGCCGCCGTGGCGCTGGAGCCGCACCGGCTCACGACCTATCTGCACGAGACGGCCGAACTCGCGCATCGGTGGTACCATCGACACCACGTGCTTAGCGTGGAGCCGGCGCTCATGGCCGCGCGCCTGACGCTCGCGCGCGCCACGCAGATCGTCCTGGGCAACGGGCTCGCCCTCATCGGCATCTCGGCGCCGGAGCGGATGTGATGCCATGGGGCGCCGGTCCACGCGGGACGGCTGCATGACAGTGCTCGTCGTGGGTTCGGTGGCGCTCGACTCGGTCGAGACGCCGTTTGGTAAAGCGGACGGTGTGGTCGGCGGATCGGCAACCTTCTTCGCGTCGGCGGCCTGCCACTTCGGCCCCGTGCAACTGGTAGGTGTCGTCGGCAACGACTATCCGGTGGATCAGCTGGCCCCGCTGGCGGCGCAGGGCGTGGATCTGTCGGGCTTGGAGCACGCCGAGGGAGAATCGTTTCGCTGGCGGGGCCGGTATCGGCACGATCTCAATTCGGCCGAGACGCTCGAGACACGGCTGGGTGTATTCTCGCACTTCCGACCGAAGATCCCGGCGGCGTTCCGACGCACGCCGTTCGTGTTCCTCGCGAACATTGATCCCCGACTCCAGTTGGAAGTGCTCGGACAGGTCGAGTCGCCACGACTCGTGGCCTGCGACACGATGAATTTCTGGATCGAGAGCCGGCGCAACGACGTGATCGCGCTGCTCGGACGAGTCGATTTGATCACGCTGAACGACGGCGAGGCCCGGCAGCTCACGGAGCGGACGAATCTCGTGCACGCCGCGCGATGGATCCTGGAACGTGGACCCCGATATGTCATCGTCAAGAAGGGGGAACACGGGGCGTTCATGTTCACCAAGGAATCGATCTTCTTTGCCCCGGCGTATCCGCTGGAGCAGGTCTTCGATCCCACGGGGGCCGGCGATTCGTTTGCCGGAGGGTTTATGGGTCATCTCGCGCGCACCGGTGACTTGAGCGACGCGAACCTCCGGCGCGCGGTGGTCGTTGGATCGGCCATGGGATCGTTCGCGGTCGAGCGATTTTCCAACGAGCGGCTCCTGAGCCTTACCGCCGCCGACATCGATCAGCGCATCACGGAGTTCCGCGACTTGGTCTCGTTCGAGCGCGGGGGCGCGGGCCGGTGAGCGTCGCGGACGGTCGAAGCGCCACGCCGCCCGCGCTCGACTACCGCGCGGCCGGCGTCGACATCGACGCGGCGGCCGATGCCAAGCAGCGGATTCGGCGACTCGTCGAGTCCACGGCCACGAGCGCCACCCGGGGCAGCTTCGGCGGCTTCGGCGGCCTGTTTCGGATGGCGGCCACCAGTCAACCCACGGTGCTGGTCGCGAGCGCCGATGGCGTTGGAACGAAGGTCAAGGTGGCGATCGAGGCCGGGCGCCACGACACGGTTGGCCATGACCTGGTCAACCACTGCGTCAACGACATCCTGGTCCAGGGCGCGATGCCGTTGTTTTTTCTCGACTATCTCGCGTTCGGCAAACTCGAGCCGCCGGTGGTCGAATCGGTCGTCGCCGGTGTGGCGGCCGGATGTGTCGAGAACGGATGCGCGCTGATCGGCGGGGAAACGGCCGAGATGCCCGGCGTGTACACGGCCCCCGACTACGACCTCGCCGGGTTTATCGTGGGATCGGTCGCCGAGGCGCAGATGCTGGGGCCGGAACGCGTACGCGTGGGCGACGCGATCGTCGGACTCGCGAGCAATGGACTGCACACGAACGGCTATTCGCTCGCCCGCCGCGTGATCTCGGAACGGTTGCGGCTCGGCACCGGCGATCGCTTTCCGGGGACGACCACCACGGTCGCCGATGTGTTGCTGCGGATCCACCGGTCGTATCTGCCCGCGCTGCGCGCGGTCCTCGGCGACGTGCACGCCATGGCGCACATCACGGGTGGCGGGCTCCCCGGCAATGTGCCGCGCGCCCTGCCGCCGACGGTCGACGCGGAGTTGGACGCCACGAGTTGGGCGGTGCCGCACGAGTTCAAGGTGCTCGCGGAACACGGTGGCATCAGCCGGCCGGAGATGCTCCGCGCATTCAACATGGGCGTCGGCATGGTCGTCATCGCGCCGCCAGCGTCGGTTGACACGATCGTCACCAACGCGCGCGCGGCAGGAGTGGACGCGTGGCCGCTCGGGCGCATCGTCCCGGGCACTGGACGAGCGCTCGTCGAGTGACTGCGCGTCGCGCCGGAGGATGCCAGGTGTATCGGTGGGAGCTGCCGTGACGACGACCGCGCCGGTGGACGACGGCCTGTATATGCGCCGAGCGCTGGACCTGGCCCGCCGTGGGTGGGGACATACGGCGCCGAACCCGATGGTCGGCGCCGTGGTCGTTCGTGGCCGGGAGGTCGTAGGGGAAGGGTATCACGTCCGCTATGGATCCGAGCACGCCGAGGTGATGGCATTGCGCGCGGCCGGCGAGCGAGCACAGGGCGCCACCGTGTACGTGACGCTCGAACCGTGCGCGCACACCGGCCACACGCCACCGTGCACGGAAGCGTTGATCCGAGCGGGCGTCCACCGGGTCGTGGTCGCGATCCGCGACCCGCACCCAATTGCGGCCGGTGGGCTCGATCGCCTGCAAGCCGCCGGGATTCTGACGACCGTGGGTCCGGAGTCGGCCGCGGCGCGTGAGCTGAACGCCGCGTTCCTCTACGCGCTGCACGCCGACCGTCCGTGGCTGACCCTCAAACTGGCACTCTCGCTCGATGGCGCGGCCCGAGACGCGGCCCGCTCACGGGGGTGGCTGACCGGGGAGGCCTCGCGTGCGGAGGTCCATCGCCTCCGCGCGAGCTCGGACGCGGTCGCGGTCGGGATCGGCACCGCGTTGGTGGATGATCCGCTGCTCACGGTGCGCGCCGCCGCGCCGCCGCGCGTCCCGCCGCTCCGCATCGTGTTCGACGGCACGGCGCGGCTGCCGCTGACGTCGCGGCTCGCGCGATCGGTCGCCGAGGGCCCGGTGTGCGTGGTGACTCGAGCGCCCGACCCGGATCGGGCTGCCCGCCTGGCCGCGGCCGGTGTCGAGGTCCTGGTCGCCGCCAACTTGGCAGACGCGCTTCGAACGCTCCGTGCGCGCGGGATTCGATCGCTCCTCGTGGAAGGAGGGCCGCGGCTCGCGGGTGCGGCGCTCGCCGCGTCGGTGGTCGACCGGCTCATTATCTTTCAGGCACCGCTGCTGTTGGGCGCGGGCGCCGACTCGGCGTTCGCGTTCGCGCCGGCGGTTGCGCTCCCCGATGCGCGGCGCGTGCCGGTGATGGCGCGTCAGGCGTTCGGGGATGACCTCATGACGATATACGGGCTCTCGGAGCCGTGAAGGCGAGGGGACATGTTTACGGGCCTGGTCGACGATGTAGGAGTGATCGACGCCGTCGAGTTGGCGGCGGTCGGTCGCACCTTTCGCGTGCGATGCCGGTACCCGGATCTCGCGGGCGGGGAGAGCGTGGCACTCAACGGCGCGTGTCTTACGGTCCGCGAGAGTGGGCCGTCCTGGTTCACCGCGGCGGCCGTCACGACCACCCTCGAGCGGACGACGATGGGACAGTGGGCCGTGGGCACTCGGGTCAACTTGGAGCGGGCGCTCCGCGCGGGGGATCGACTCGGCGGTCACATGGTGCAGGGGCACGTCGATGGCGTGGGCCACATCCGCGCCGCGACGGCACAGGGCGATGCGTGGCTGTTGGATGTCGCGCTGCCCGGTGACATCGCGGAGTTGATCGTGCCTCATGGATCGATCGCGGTCGATGGGGTCAGTCTCACGGTCAACGAGATCGTGACCCCGGACGCGGTCCAACTCTCGATCATCGAATACACCATGCGGAACACGACCCTCGCCGCGCTCCGACCCGGGGATGCGGTGCATCTCGAGGCCGACGTCATCGGCAAGTATGTGCGGCGATTGGCGACTCCGTACCTCTCACTGACGCGGTGATTCGTGCCAATTGGAACGATTGAGCAGGCAATCGCCGATCTGCGCGCGGGCAAGTTCATCGTGGTTGCCGATGACGAGGACCGCGAGAACGAGGGCGATCTCATCTGCGCGGCGGAGCAGATCACTCCGGCGATGGTCAATTTCATGTTGCGCGAGGCGCGTGGCCTCATCTGCGTGGCGTTGACGCGCGAGCGCGCCGACGAGATGGACCTCCCGCCGCAAGCGGATCAGAACACCGAGGGTCACCAGACGGCGTTCACGGTCACGATCGATGCCACACCGCGGTTTGGCGTGACGACCGGAGTGAGCGCCGCCGATCGCGCGGCCACGATCCGGGTCGCGGCCGACCCGTCGACGACGGCGCTCGACCTCCGGCGACCAGGGCATATCTCGCCACTGCGGTCACGAGACGGCGGCGTACTCCGCCGGGTCGGGCACACCGAGGCAGCGGTCGATCTGGCGCGACTCGCCGGACACTGGCCGGCGGGCGTGATCTGCGAGATCATGAATGAGGATGGCACGATGGCGAAGCGGCCCGAGCTCGAGCGGTTCGCGAGCCGGCACGGGCTCGCGTTCGTCACCATCGCGCAGTTGGTCGCGTACCGGCTGAAGACCGAGCGGTTGGTGCACCGGGTCGCCGAGGCCCGATTGCCGACCGCGTACGGCGAGTGGCGGATCGTCGGCTATCGGAACGATGTGGACGCGCATGAGCACGTGGCCATCGTGTACGGGGATGTGGCGGGCGGAGAGGGCGTGCTCGTCCGGATGCACTCGCGCTGTCTCACCGGCGACGTCTTTCATTCGAAACGGTGCGACTGCGGGTGGCAGCTCGATCGTGCGATGGAGTTGATCGAAGACGCCGGGCGCGGCATCGTGGTGTACCTCGACCAGGAAGGGCGCGGCATCGGGCTGTTGAACAAACTCAAGGCGTACGCTCTCCAGGATCAGGGCGCGGACACCGTCGAGGCGAACGAACGGCTGGGCTTCAAGCCCGACCTCCGCGACTACGGCATCGGCGCGCAAATTCTGCTCGACCTCGGGCTGCGCTCGATCCGGGTGCTCACGAACAACCCCAAGAAATTGGTCGGCCTCGAGGGGTATGGGCTGCGGGTGGAGGATGGCGTGCGGCTCGAGGCGCCGGCCACCACCGAGAATGCCAGCTATCTGAGCACGAAGCGATCGAAGCTCGGCCACCTGCTCGCGTCCTGAGGCGCGGCGATCGCCCCAGTGGCGGACTTCGAGGGAGTGCCGGACGGACATGGACGCCGGCTGGCCGTGTTGGTCAGCCGGTTCAACGAAGGCATCACCCAGCGGCTCGAACGGGGCGCGGTTGACGCCCTGCTGCGTGCGGGGGTGGCGGAAGCCGATCTCGACCTGATCCGCGTCCCGGGGGCGTGGGAGCTGCCGACCGCCGCCCGCTTCGCGTTGACGACCGATCGATATGACGCGCTGGTGGCGGTGGGCGCCGTCATCCGCGGCGAGACCCCGCACTTCGACTACGTGGCTGACGCGGCCGCCCGGGGGTTGGCGCAGGTCGCGGCGGAGTTCGACACGCCGATCGGCTTCGGGGTGCTCACCTGCGATACGGTTGCACAGGCGGAATCCAGAGCGGGGGGCGCCCACGGCAACAAAGGCGCCGACGCCGCGTTGGCGGCACTGGAAATGGCGGACCTCAAGTCCCGCCTCGACGTCGAGCATGACGGTGAGCATGACGGTGAGCCTGACCGGGATCATGACTCTGGTCATGCCGGCGATGGCGTCACCGATCACGACGCGCCACCAGGAGCACCGAATGCCCCTCCGCGCCGCTGACCCCGCGCCGCCCGCGCCGCCCGCGCCGAGCTCACGGACCGCGGATGGTGTGCGGGCGCGCCGTCCGGCCAGACCAAAGGTTGTTCCGCGCCTGGAGACGCGCGCTCGCGCGCGGGCGCTGCAGGCACTCTATGCGTGGGACATCCGGCAGACGGCGGGCGGGGGACGAGACCTCGGTCGCGTGGCCAACGAGGTGTGGGAGGATTTGATGGTGCCGATCGACGAGCGGCGGCTCGCGGCACATCTGGTCTCCCTGGTCGCGGACCACGCGGACATGATCGATCGGGACCTGACCATCGTGACCACGAACTGGCGGCTGGAGCGGCTCGGCGCCATCGAGCGATCGGTGCTCCGTCTCGGGTCCGCGGAGTTGATAGGGGTCGAGACGCCACCACGGGTGGCGATCCAGGAAGCCGTGCGATTGGCCGAGCGGTATGGCTCCGTCCAGAGCGCGAAATTCGTGAACGGCGTACTCGACGCACTCGCCCGACACACCGGCCGCTTGTGACCGCGCCCGCAACCGCGGGTCTCGCGCGTACGGGCGTCGTCGCCTGGCGCGCGGTCTGATCGCGCCTGTGCGCATCCTCGTCGTCAATTGGCAGGATCGGGAAAATCCGCAGGCGGGCGGGGCCGAGACGCACCTTCACGAGATCTTCGGTCGCCTGGCGCGAGGGGGACACGAGGTGACGCTGCTGTGCGGTGGCTGGCCCGGGTGTCCACCGACGGCGCTGTTGGACGGCGTGCGGGTCCACCGGGTCGGGACGCGGCATACGTTCCCGCTGCTCGCGTACTCAGCGTATCGGGCGCGCGCCCGAACGGAGCGGTACGACATCCTGGTCGAGGACCTGAACAAGCTGCCTCTATGGACCCCGTGGTGGGTGCGGGGACAACCGGGCGGCCCTCGGACCGTCGGCCTCGTCCACCATCTGTTCGGAGCCACCGCGTTCCGGGAGTTGTCGCCACCGCTCGCCGCGGCGGTCTGGCTCGGGGAACGGCCACTCCGCACCGTGTACCACCGTACGCCGTTCGAAGCCGTCAGCCAGGGCACGGCCGACGACCTCGTCGCCCGGGGCATCCCGCGTGACCATGTGCGGGTGATCTATCAGGGGGTCGACACCACCGTCTACACCCCGGATCCAACCTGTCGGTCGCCGACGCCCCACTTCGCGTACCTGGGGCGACTCAAACGGTACAAGGGCGTCGATCTGGTGATTCGGGCCTTCAGCCGGGTGCGGGCGCCGGGCGCGACGCTGGACATCGCCGGCGCCGGCGACCACCGGCCCGACCTCGAGCGCCTGGCGCATTCGCTTGACCTCGGGGCCCGCGTTCGGTTTCTTGGACGGGTGTCCGAGGCGGACAAGGTGCTCCTTCTCCGGCGCGCGTGGGCGCTGACGTTCGCCTCGCCAAAGGAAGGGTGGGGCATTACCAACATGGAAGCAGCCGCGTGCGGGACGCCTGTCGTGGCGTCGAACTCGCCGGGGATCCGCGAGTCGGTACAGGATGGGCGCACCGGATTTCTGGTGCCGCACCGAAACATCGACGCTATGACCGCGGCCCTCGAACGCCTGGCCCGGGATCCGGCGTTGGTCGCCACCATGGGGCGTGCAGGCCGCGAGTTCGCTGAGACGTTGACCTGGGATCACGCCGCGGCGGCGACCGCGGCCCATCTGACGCAGGTCATTGGGGACCGCCTGACATGACTGCCCCGGCGACCCCTCGCGCTGGTGCGCGGCCCATCACGGTCGGCACGCTCCTCGAAACGTTGCGCGACACGCTGCAGCTCGAGACCGTCTCCGCGCCGGGCGCTGACGAGTCCGCGGGGCTGGCCCGGGAGATCACCAGCGCCGAAATGTCGAGCCCGGGTCTCGTCCTCGCGGGCTATGTGGACCGATTCGTGGGGCGACGGCTACAAGTGCTCGGCGAGACCGAAGTCACGTACCTCAGCTCACTCGACAGCGGAGTCCGGGACTCGATCCTCGGCCGGTTCTTCAGCTTCGATATCCCGGCGGTGTTCATCACCAAGGGGCAGGAGTCCCCGCCCGGACTGACTCGCGCGGCCGCGGTCGCGGGGGTCGCGATTCTCCGCACGCCGCTGAAGACCAATGAATTCTATCGCCAGGTCAAACCGGTCCTCGAAGACCTCTTCGCGCCGGCGACGACGCTGCACGGGTCGCTAGCCGATGTGTTCGGCGTCGGGCTCCTCTTCACGGGGAAGAGCGGGATCGGGAAATCCGAGTGCGTATTGGACCTCGTGGAACGCGGCCACCGCCTCGTCGCGGACGACTTGGTGCTCGTCGCTCGGCGCGGGACCGACCTCCTGGTGGGCCGCGGCCATGAGCTGCAGCGCCATTTCATGGAAGTCCGCGGCATCGGATTGATCGATGTCCGGGCGATCTTCGGGATCCGGGCGGTGCGGCAGCAGAAGCGGATCGAGGTCGTGGTCCATCTGGAGGAGTGGAATCAGGACGCCGTGGTCGAGCGCACCGGTCTCGATGGTGTCACCGCGTCCATCCTCGACGTGCCGGTGCCCAAGATCACGGTCCCCCTCAATCCCGGGAAGAACATCACCGTCGTGGCGGAGGTCATCGCGATGAATCACCTGCTCCGCTATAGCGGCGTGGACGCCGCCGAACAGTTCAACGAGCGGCTGATCGACCACATGCAGCGCGCGCGGAACCAGCGAGCGCTCGTGCAACGATATCTCCGAGAAGACGATGAGTGACAGTGCGGAAGCAGGGAGCGATGGCACGGCGCTCGTCGCGCGGGCACTGGTCGCCGGTCACGGCGAATTCGCGGTCGGGATCGTATCCGCGGTGGAACAGATCACGGGACGTGGCGCGGTCTTGGTGCCGCTGACGAATCGTGGATTGGGCGCCGACGAGATCGTGCGGACGCTGCGTGACGCGATCACCTCCGTCGGCGCACACGTGATCTTCACCGACCTCCCGGCAGGGAGCTGGACGATCGCTGCGCGTCGCGTGCAGCGAGACCGGCCCGATGTTGTCGTCGTCACCGGCGCCAACCTGCCGGCACTCTTGGATTTCGTGTTCCAGACGCATTGCACCAGTGATGAGGCCGCGCGACACGCCGCGGACAAGGGTCGAGGCGCCATTGTTGTCCTGGGGAACAGTGGAGGGAGTGGCGGCGGTGCCGATTGAACTGTTTCGCATCGACGATCGCCTCATCCATGGGCAAGTCGTCGTGGGGTGGGGCCAACCATTGGACATCGGATTTATCGTGCTCGTTGACGACGACGTGGCGACGTCCGACTGGGAGCAGGAGCTCTACCGGCTGGGAGTGCCGCCCGGTATGGCCGTGCATTTCGACACGGTCGCACAGGCCGTGGAGCGATTCGCGAGCTATCGCGATGACCGGCGTGCCGGCATCCTGCTGACCAAGGACATCGAGACCATGCAGCGACTGTCGGTCCAGCTGGCGGAGCTCCGATGCATCAATCTCGGGGGCCTCCATTACAGCGCCGGGCGGGTGCAAAAACTTCGCTACGTCTTCCTGACGGGTGACGAAGAGCGCGTGCTCAGAGATCTGGCCGGCCGCGGGGTCGCGGTGACCGCGCAGGACGTGCCGGCGGCGCGGCCCGTGCCTC
Organism: Gemmatimonadota bacterium; assembly: GCA_003152485.1. Taxonomy (GTDB): domain Bacteria; phylum Gemmatimonadota; class Gemmatimonadetes; order Gemmatimonadales; family Gemmatimonadaceae; genus Palsa-1248. The sequence goes on from PMAE01000088.1 coordinate 49,625, forward strand.
TCGACGCTCTGCTCGCGGGACGGGGCGGATGACGCTGCTGCCTATCGCCCTGTTAGGCGCCATCACGGGGCTGGACGTGGTCAGCTTTCCGCAGGCAATGATCTCCCGGCCGATCGTGGCGGCCACCGTTGGCGGGGCGTTCGCGGGGAACGCCGGCGCCGGACTGCTGGTGGGCGCGGCGGTTGAGCTGATCGCGCTCGAGACCCTGCCGGTCGGCGCGTCCCGGTACCCCGAGTGGGGGTCCGCGTCGGTCGTGGCCGGAGCGCTGGTCGCGGGAGCTCCCGCGGGGAGCCCAGGTCCTGTGCCGGTGACGATCCTCGCGGCGCTGGCGACGGCGTGGGTCGGCGGCTGGTCAATGATCGCGCTGCGCAAGTGGAACGCGGCTCGCGCCCGCTCCCATCTCGGGGCGTTGGAACGCGGGTCCGGGAGCACCGTCAACGCGCTCCAACTTTGGGGGCTGACCGCCGATCTGGCGCGGGGTGCCTTGCTCACGGTCGTCGCGTTCACCGCGCTTCGGCCGGTCGTCGACGCGGCGGCCGTGCACTGGCAAGTCGATGCCCGCACCTCGCGTGCGCTCGTCGTGGGCGCCGCGGCGGCCGTCGCGGTGGCCGCGGTCTGGAAGGTATTTCACTGGGCGCCACTCTCCCGATGGCTGTTCGGCATCGGCTTGGTTGGGGGCGTGGCTCTGGTGGTGTGGTCGTGACGGACGCCCGAGCGCGCGCGGATCATGGTGACACGGCCGCGTCGAGTGCGGGCGTGCCGCTTCCGCCCCCTCGATTGAGCATCACGACTCGGGTCGGCATGTTCAGCCGGCTCCTCGCTATCCAGTCGTCGTGGAACTACGAGCTGCTGATGGGGATCGGCATCGGCTTCTGCATCGAACCGGCGCTCCGGGGACTGCCGGGAGGCGCAGGCGGTCCCCGCTACCGTGAAGCGCTGGCGCGCGAATGCCGGTATTTCAACGCGCATCCCTACATGGCGTCGGTCGCCGTGGGAGCGCTCGCGCGCGCGGAGCTGGATAACGTGCCCGGGACTCGAATCGAGCGCTTTCGGACCGCGATCTGCGGGCCACTGGGCAGTGTCGGCGACCGTCTCGTCTGGGCGGGATGGCTGCCGGTGTGTTCGCTGCTCGCCCTCCTCGTGTACGGGCTGGGCGGTGGTCCCCTCCGCGTCGTCGCCACATTCCTGATCGCCTACAATGCCGGTCACCTCGCGTTGCGAGTGTGGGGGGTGCAGGCCGGGTGGTCCCACGGACTGCGGGTCGCAACCGCGCTGAGCTCACCCGTCTTTCGTGATGGGCCGGCATACTTGGCGCGCGCCGGTGCGTTATTGGCTGGGATTGCGCTCCCCGTCGCGCTGGCCCGGGTGATCGGCCCGGGGCAGGAGCGGTGGCCGCTGGTGGGCGTCCTTCTAGCGACTGCGCTCGGAAGCATCACGTTGGTCCGTATGCACGGTCGCGCCGAAGGCTGGCGCATCGCGATCGGTGTGCTGGCGGCGTTCGTCCTTTACGCGACGGTGATTCGACATGGCTGAACGCATGGTCACGATCGTCAACAAAAACGGACTCCACGCGCGACCCGCGGCCGAGATCGTGAAGACGGCGGCGAAATTCACGAGCGACATCGTCATCGTGCGAGACGATCTCGAGGTCAATGGGAAGAGCATCATGGGTGTGCTCATGCTCGCCGCGGAATGTGGGTCAACGATCATGGTGCGGGCGTCGGGCCCCGATGAAACGGCGGCGCTGGATGCCATCGCCGCGCTCATCAGCGGCCGGTTCGGCGAGAAGTAAGGGCAGCCGTGGATCGCGTCTTCGTCGGCGTTCCCGCGTCACCAGGCATCGTCGTCGGACCCGTCTATCTCCTGCGGTGGGAGGTGCCCGAAGTCCGCCACCGCATCATCTCCGACGACGCCATCCCGGGGGAGATCGCACGGCTGCATGAGGCGTTCACCCGCGCCAAAGAGCGACTGCGGCACGTGCGGGCCCGGGCCGAGGAGCACGCTGGGCCGGAGGAAGCCGCGATCTTTGATGCGCAGCTGCTGATGATGGATGACTCGACGCTGATCGCGGACGTCGAGTCGAATATCCGCCAGAACTACGCCGCGGAAAAAGCGTTCGATCTCGTCATGCTGGAGCACCGGCAGCATTTCGCGCGACACGCCCAGCCGTTGATGCGGGAACGCGCGGCGGATTTGACGGACGTGCACATTCGCGTGCTCTCGGTGCTGCTTGGGCTACCCGACCACGATCCGGTCGATGTCCCCAAAGGGACCCACGCGATCCTGGTGACGCACGACCTCACGCCGAGCCTGACGGTGCAGCTCGACCGGGACGCGATCGTCGGAATCGCGACCGATGCCGGAACGCAGACGTCGCACGTGGCCATTCTGGCCCGCTCATTGGGCCTCCCCGCCGTGCTCGGCCTGCGGGACGCCACGAGCCAGATGGATGGCACGGAGCGCGTAGTCCTGGACGGTGCGGCCGGAAAATTGGCGGTCAACCCGACTGAGGCCGAAGTCAAGGAATTCCGTCGGCGGGCGCGTCGCGAAGCCGAGGTCGAGGCCGACCTCCAGCAGTTCGCGACGCTCGAGCCGGTCACGCAGGACGGCACGCGCATCACGCTCTACGCGAACGTGGACCTGCCGGAAGAAGCCGAGGCGGCCGCTCGGAGCGGCGCCGAGGGGGTAGGACTCATGCGCACCGAGTTCCTGGTGATCGGTCGCGCCACCATGCCTGACGAAGATGAGCAGTATCGGGCCTACGCCAGGGTCGTGGACGCGTTCAAGGGGCGCCCGGTGATCATCCGCACGTTCGATGTGGGTGGGGACAAGATGCCGGCGAGCGGGTATCCGACCGAAGCCAACCCATTCTTGGGATGGCGGGCGATTCGCATGTGTCTCGATGATCCGCAGATGTTCAAGGTCCAACTCCGCGCGCTCATGCGCGCCGGGGTGCACGGCGACGTGCGGATCATGCTGCCCTTGATCGTGACGCTGGATGAGGTGCGCCAGGCCCGCACCCTGCTGCTGGAAGCGGCGGATGAGTTGACCGCTCGCAAGGCCCGGTTTCGAGCCGACCTCCCGTTGGGGGTCATGATCGAGACGCCGGCGGCCGCGGTGATGGCCGACAGCTTCGGCCACGACGTGTCGTTCTTCAGCATCGGCACGAACGATCTGGTGCAGTACACGCTTGCCGTGGATCGCGGGAACGCCAACCTGGCGTCCCGATTCACCCCGCTGCACCCCGCCGTGCTCCGCTTGATCCATCGCATCAGCGAAGCGGCGGCCGCGACGGGCCAGGAACTGAGCGTGTGCGGTGAGATGGCGTCTCAGCCGCTCATGGCGTTCGCGTTGATCGGCCTCGGATTGCGCGGCCTGAGTGTCGCGCCGCGGTCCGTGGCGCTGGTCAAACGGATCGTCCGGAGCGTCACCGTGGAGGCCGCGGTCCTAGCCGCGCACGAGGCCTTGGCGGCTCCGACAGCCGCCATCGCGGAGCAGGGCCTCCGCCGTCGCTTCATCGCCGCGCTCGGCGACGATCCCTTCCTTCGCGGCGGGTTGCCGGGCCTCGCGTAGTCGGGTAAACTCCCGAGTATCATGCCGATACGTACGCCGATCGCCGAATCCCGACGGTTGTTCACGTCAGAGTCCGTGACTGAGGGACACCCGGACAAACTGGCGGATCAGATCTCGGATGCCGTACTGGATGCCATTATCGCCGATGACCCTATGGCTAGGGTCGCGTGCGAGACGCTGGTCACCACGGGACTCGCCTGTGTGGTCGGCGAGATCACCACCGCGACCTATGTGCATATCCCGGACATCGTTCGGGCCACGATCGAGCAGATCGGGTACACGGACGCCGCGTTCGGCTTCGACACCAAGACCTGTGCCGTGATCAGCAGCATCGACCGGCAATCGCCGGACATCGCGATGGGTGTGGATACCGGCGGTGCCGGCGACCAGGGNNATGATGTTCGGGTACGCGACGGACGAGACCGAGGAGCTGATGCCAATGCCGATCTTGCTCGCGCATCGACTCACTCGCGCGCTCGCCGATCGACGGAAATCAGGTGACCTCCCCTGGCTGCGGCCGGACGGCAAGGCCCAGGTGACCGTAGTGTACGAAAACGATCGGCCGATCGCCGTCGATACCGTCGTGGTATCCGCCCAGCACGCGGAGTCGATCTCCGCGACCCGGATGAAGCAGGCAATTATGGCGGAAGTCATTGAACCGTCTGTTCCACAGGAGCTTCGGCCACGTGGTGTGAAGTATCACATTAATCCGACCGGCCGGTTCGTCGTGGGCGGTCCGCAAGGCGATGCCGGACTGACCGGGCGAAAGATCATCGTGGACACCTACGGCGGGATGGGGCGGCACGGCGGCGGCGCATTCAGCGGCAAGGACCCCTCGAAAGTCGATCGGTCCGCCTGCTACGCCGCGCGGTGGGTGGCCAAGAACATCGTCGCCGCCGGGCTCGCGCGCCGCTGCGAAGTCCAGATCGCGTATGCGATCGGCGTGGCGCAGCCGGTGTCAGTGGCGGTCGATACCTTCGGCACGGCGACCGCGTCCGAGTCACAGATCATGCGGGCCGTCTCGGCGGTATTCGACCTGACGCCCCGCGGGATCATTACCGCGCTCGACCTGCGGAAGCCGATCTACGGGGCGACAGCCGCGTATGGACATTTTGGACGAAAGCCGGAGCGTCTCGGGAGTGGCAAGTCAGCCCGGACGCAGTTTTCATGGGAACGCATAGATCGCGTGAGCGCCCTAAAAAAGGCGATTCGCGACGGAGCGACCACACGGTCGAACGGGGCGGGGCGGGCAACCCGGGGCCCCCGTCATTTCGAGGCGACCGCACTCGAGGATCCTGGATGATGGCGATCGCTGAACGGGCGGGCTCGGTGCGCGGCGCGGATCGCCGCGCAACGTCGGCCACCGAGTTCGATGTGAAGTCACTCGACCTGGCGGATGGCGGCAAAGCTCGCACCGAATGGGCCGAGCGCTCGATGCCGGTACTGCGCCTCATTCGGGAGCGGTTCGCCGTCGAGCGCCCGCTCGCTGGGCGACGGGTGGCCGCGTGCCTGCACGTCACGACCGAAACGGCCAACCTGATGATCACGCTCCAGGCCGCGGGCGCCGACATCGCACTGTGCGCCTCGAATCCGCTGTCCACGCAGGATGACGTGGCGGCGCATCTCGTCCGGGACCACGGCATCAAGGTGTTCGCGGTCAAGGGCGAGGACACGGAGCGCTATTACGATCACATCCGCGCCGTGATTCAGCACGCCCCGGAATTGACGATGGACGACGGGGCGGATGTCGTCGGCGCGCTGCACATGATCGCGCTGAATCGTTTGGACGATCTACCACCGGCCGTCCGCCGCTACGTCGAAGCCCTCACCGCCGCCGAACGGACGGCGCTGTTGTCACGCGTCATTGGGAGCACCGAGGAGACCACGACCGGAGTGATCCGCCTCAAGGCGATGGCCAGGGAGGGGGTGCTTCGGTTCCCCGTGATCTCGGTCAACGACTCGTTTACCAAGCACCTCTTCGACAATCGCTACGGAACCGGCCAATCCACGATTGACGGCATCATCCGCGCAACAAACAGTTTGCTGGCAGGCGCGACTTTCGTCGTGGCCGGGTACGGCTGGTGCGGTCGCGGCGTCGCGTCGCGTGCCCGTGGCATGGGAGCGAATGTCGTGGTCACGGAGATCGACCCCCTCAAGGCCCTCGAAGCCACGATGGACGGCTTCCGTGTAATGCCGATGGCCGAGGCGGCGCCGCAGGGCGACATCTTCTGCACGCTCACGGGCAACGTGCACGTCGTCCGGAAGGAGCACTTCCGCGCCATGAAGGACGGCGCGATCGTCTGCAACTCCGGGCATTTCAACGTCGAACTCGATCTCACCGGCCTCGCGGACATCGCGGATCGTCCCGGTCGAGCCGTACGGGACTTCGTCGAGGAGTTCGTCGTCGGCGGAAAGCGTGTGTTCATCCTCGCCGAGGGGCGACTCATCAATCTCGCGGCGGCGGAAGGGCATCCCGCGTCGGTGATGGACATGAGCTTCGCCAATCAGTCGCTGGGCGCGGAGTACCTGGTGAAGAACGCGGCGTCGCTGTCCGCGGACGTGCATCGCGTCCCGGAGGCGATCGATCGCGAGATTGCGCGCCTCAAGCTGGCGGCGATGGGCGTCGGGGTGGACACGCTGACGCCGGAGCAGCAGCGGTACCTCGCCTCGTGGGACGTGGGGACCTGACCCGTGCGTCGCTCCGGGCCAGCGCGCTCGATCTGCGGACCGGCGGTTGCCGGCCCGCGGGGCGTCAGTCGGGGCCGGACCGGAGTGTGACGGCGATATGGTCGAAGTTTTCGTTGAGCGCCTGGGACTCGACAGTTCGACGAACAGTCACGTCGTAATCCTCCGGGAGAAGGGCGGTGATCGCCTCCTCCCGATCTGGATCGGTCCGCCCGAGGCGGATTCCATCCTGATGGAGATGAAAAACGTGCGCCGGGAACGTCCCCTCACGCACGACCTGTGCAAGAGCCTCATCGTCGGGCTCGGTGGGACGCTCCGCCGCGTACAGATCACCAAGGTTCAGAAGAGCACCTACTACGCGGAATTGCACGTGGTGCGCCCCGACGGCGTCGTGCACATTGACGCCCGCCCATCGGACAGTATCGCGATCGCGCTGCGGATGGCGGCGCCGATCTTTGCCCCTGAGGCGCTCCTCACGGCCGTTGAGGACGAGGATGCGGCCGATGAGCTCACTCCATCGGGGAAAGAGGGAGCGTCCGCGGACGAGCTCACGGCCGACCAGCTCAAGGCGTATCTCGAGAATCTGCGTCCTGAAGACTTCGGAAAGTTCAATCTCTAGCGCGAACGTCCGTCGGCTGGCGGGTCGTCGTACGCGTCTCCCGCACCGATGGTCGTCCGTGCTCCTGGCGGGCCTGGCGGGTCTCGTCGGTCCGTTGGTGACACCGCATCACGCGGCCCGAGCGCAGAATGCTGGGCCGCTTGCTCCGGATTCTGCGGTGCGGTCGCCGCCGCAGGCACCCCTGCCGAATGCCGTGCGACGCGTCTATGGACGCGTGGTTCGTCAGCAGGCGCACGACTCCACGCCCCTCAGCGACACGTGGGTGATGTTGCACCGCGTCGGATCGGACACGGCCGGTCCGATTGATTCGCTGCACACGGATGGCGGGGGACGGTTTCACTTCACATATCGACCGCGCGGCGCCCCCGATGCCGTGTATTTCGTGTCGGCAAGCTATGACGGGATCGCGTATTTCTCGCAGCCGCTGACTCAACCCGTGGTGCGTGGCGCCGACGCCGAGATCACCGTCTTCGACACGACGTCGCAGGCCGTCCCGCTTCGCGTCCGTGGCCGCCACCTGATCATCTCCTCGCCGGGAGCCGGTGGCGCGCGGTCGGTCGTCGAGGTCTTCGAGATCTCGAACGATTCGTCCGTCACGTTGGTGTCGTCCGCCACCTCCGGCGATCGCCCCACCTGGCACACGAGTGTGCCGCCGCTCGCCCAGCAACTCCGCGTGGGTCAGGGCGATGTGTCGGCGGATGCGGTCACCGTGGTGCATGGCGACTTCGAGGTGTTCGCGCCAATCGCTCCCGGATTGAAACAGATCTCCTTCAGTTACACGCTCCCGCCATCCGCATTTCCACTCGTGCAACAGTCGCCGGCCAGTGTGTCGGTCATGGAAGTTCTACTCGAAGAGCCCACGGCCCGCGTCGAGGCGCCGCGATTGCGCGAGGTCGATCCCGTAACCGTCGAAGGGCGCGCGTTTCGCCGGTATCTTGCCCAGGACGTGCCGGCCGCTGGCGTGACCCGCGTGACCGTGCCGATCGCGCTCGGCGATCGCCGCGCATTGTACTTCGCCCTCGTGCTGACCGCGGTCGGCGCCGTGATGCTGGCCGGCCTGGCGCGCGCGTTCACCCGGCGGGCGCGCCCGTTCGCTCCGCTTGCCGCTGCAGAAACGGAGGGGTAGATTCGCGCACACAACTGAACGATCGCGGACAGTGAGACCGGAAGCCGGTGCGATGCCGGCGCGGCCCCGCCACTGTATCGGGCATGACGCGAGCTCGGATGCGCCACTGGTGCCGATGGGCATTGGGAAGGCGTGCTACGCGGCCCGGAGCCAGTAGACGATCACCGTCCGTGCCACATTGTAAAGTCCTCGGGGGGAGGGCTCGTGGCGGTGCAGGCTGCGTGACCCGCTGACGCGGTGCTCGCAGTCGCGTGCGGCATGATACGCGGTCACCCGCCCGTATCGCGCCACAGGCCGTGTACCGGGCGACGCTCCCCAGGACAGGACGCCCGCACGATTGTCCATTCCATCCGCTGGTCGTAGCGCTCGAGTGGGTACCGCCGTGCTCTCGGTGGCGCTCGTGCTCGCGTGTCGCGGACACCCCGGCCGCGACACGCCGCCCGGCGGAGCGTCCGGCGATTCCAGTAGCGCGTCCTCGCGCGCCAACGCGAGCGGTGGCGTCGTGGTCGATGATTTTGGCGATACGCTCGTCACGACCGGACCACCGCGGCGCCGGATCGTATCGCTCAATCCCGCGACCACCGAGATGTTGTTCGCCATGGGCGACGGGGACCGCGTGGTCGGACGTACCCGGTGGGACACGTATCCCCCGGCCGCGCTGGCCGTGGCGGACGTCGGCGATGGGCTGCGACCCAACATCGAAGCAGTAATGGCGACCCACCCGGATCTCGTGGTGCTCTACGCCGCGAACGACGATCGCGAGGCCGCGCGCCGGTTCAGGGCAGCGGGTATCGCGACGCTGAGCGTCCGCAACGACCGCATGGTCGATTTCCGGCGTGTCCTCCGGTTGATCGGCGCCGCGCTCCACGACCGCACCCGCGCGGACGCGGTCGCAGACTCCGTCGATCGGTCGCTGGCCGCCGTGCAGTCGATCACGATGCCGCTCAGGCCCGTCACCGTCGTTTGGCAGATCGAGAGCGCTCCCCTCCGTGTGATCGGGGGTGGCAGCTACCTCACCGACCTGCTCGCTGATGCCGGTGGCCGAAACATCTACGGCGCGGTACGCGATCCGTCGCCGCAGGTATCGCTCGAGGATGTCCTACGGCGCGGGCCGGCAGTCGTGCTCACGACCACCGCCGCTGCTCAGGCGCTCCGGGCCGATCCCCGGTGGCGCCGGTGGCTGTCGGACAGCACACACCGGGTCTTGGTGCCGGACACCGCACTCGTCGGCATGCCCTCCGTTCGGATGGGTGAAGCCGCCGCCGAGCTCGCGCGGCTGCTCCACCCCGACGTGGTACACTGAGCGAGTGCGCACGCGATTCTGGACGATCGCATTCGCCAGCCTTGCCGCGGCGGCCGTGCTGGGCGTCGTGCTCGGCCCCGTCCGACTCTCTCCGTGGTCGCTGTGGGCCGCGCTCGCGGGCCACGGCGATCCCGTCTCGGTCACGATCGTCCAAACGATTCGCCTGCCCCGCGTCGCCTTGGCGGCGTTGGTCGGCGCAGCGCTCGGGATGAGTGGCGCGGCCATGCAGGGCACCCTCCGGAACGGCTTGGCCGAGCCGTATCTGCTGGGGGTGTCCGGAGGAGCGGCTGTCGGAGCGGTGGCGGCCATCGCGCTCGGGTGGAACGCGGCAGTCGGGGTACCGCTCGCCGCATTCGTGGGCGCGACGGGGGCGGCCGCGCTCGTGCTGAGCCTGTCCCGCATCGCGGGCGGACGAGCGGATGTCCGGCTGCTGCTGATGGCCGGCGTGGTGGTCGGGGCATTCGCGAACGCGGCGATCATGGTCGCCTACGCCACCGCGCCCCCGGAAACGGTGCGTGGCGCCCTGTGGTGGATGATGGGCTCCGTCGATAGCGCCGACTGGCAGCGGGTGTCGTGGCTGACCGTGTACGTCGCCGTCGGGGGCAGCGCGCTGGTCGTGTGGGCGCGCGACCTCGATGCGCTCGCGTTGGGCGATGACGGCGCGGCCGCCCTCGGGGTCGATGTCGAGCGCGCCAGCCGGCGGGCGTATCTCCTGGCGGCCTTGCTGGCCGCGGCCACGGTGGCGGCTGCCGGGCTCGTAGGGTTCGTCGGGCTGGTGGTGCCCCACATGGTGCGCGCGGCCGGATTGCGGCGGTCCCGGGCCCTGATGTGCGGCGCCGCCGTCGTGGGCGCGACCCTCGTCATCGCCGCCGACGTCGTGGCCCGCACCGTCCGTCCGCCCGCCGAGCTCCCCCTTGGCGCAGTCACGGCATTGCTGGGCGTGCCGTTTTTTCTGTGGCAGTTGCGGCGGCTGGCCGCTCGGTCATGACAGGCGCCGCGGCCGTTGCGTTCCAGGACCTCCGCATCCGGTATCCGGGCGCCGCGACCTTTGCGGTGGATGGCGTGACCTTCGCCGCGTCGAGTGGAGCAGTGACCGCTGTCACGGGTCCGAACGGGAGCGGCAAGAGCACGTTGGTGAAGGCGTTGCTGCGGCGCGTGCCGCTGACCGGCGGCCACATCTCCATCGATGGGGTACCGCTCGCCGAGTTGTCCCCGCGCGACGTGGCCCGCCGGGCGGCGGTGGTACCCCAGCGAGAGGAGCCGGCGTTCCCCATGACGGTTCGCGAGTACATCGCGCTCGGGCGGTTCCCTTATGCCAGCGTGTGGCGGACCAGCGATCCTGATGCGGATCGCGCGATCGCCGCCGCCGTCGCGCGCGCCGGTGTCGGGGAGTTCCTCGATCGGCAGACGGATGCACTGTCTGGGGGCGAATGGCAGCGCGTGCGGGTCGCTCGTGCCTTGGCGCAGGGCGGGCGCGTGCTGGTCCTCGACGAACCAACCACGTTCCTCGACGTCGCCCACGAGATGGGGGTGTTCGAGCTACTCGCGGATCTTGCGCGCCACGGCATGGGTGTGTTGCTCATCACGCATCAGCTCAACCTCGTGGCGCGCTTCGCGCACCATGTGGTGCTGCTCCACCGTGGAACCATCGCCGCTCAGGGGCCACCGGACGCGGTGATGACCGGCGCCATCCTGGAGCGCGTGTATGAGTGGCCCTTGGTCGTCGCGCGAGATCCGGCGGTCGGCGCCCCCATGCTGATTCCGCTCCGAGCGCCGGCATCCGTTACCCTTCATCGTCCTACAGATACATGACATCGCTCCCGAAGCTTGGCCCAGTACACTTGGCCATTGTGTTCAGCGTCGCCGGATCCGTCCTGCCGGCCATCGCTCGCGCCCAGGTCGCTCCCGACACTGGTGCGCTCACTCCGGTCGTGGTGACCGCGACCAAAGTACCGATCGCCGAGACCGTCCCGACGGCCTCCACGACCGTGATCACGGGCGAGGAGCTGCGCGCCCGAGGGATCAGTACCGTCAGCGACGCGCTTCGCGACGTCGCGGGCGCGACGGTCGCGCAGACTGGATCGTATGGAGGCGAGACATCGCTGTTCATGCGCGGCGGTCAGAGCGGGTACGTCAAGGTCCTGCTTGACGGCGTGCCACTCAATGCCCCCGGTGGCGCCTTCTCGTACGAGTATCTCACGACCGCGAACATCGACCGGATCGAAATCGTGCGCGGGCCGGCCAGCGTGTTGTACGGATCGGATGCCGTGGCTGGTGTGATCCAGATCTTCACGACGCGAGGGACGGGGCCGATCGCCGGGTACATCGCGGCGAATGGTGGCAGCTATCAATCCGCGAATGGGTCGGCCGCGATCAGTGGCGGCGCCGGACCGTTCGGGTACTCGGTGGGCGGCGATCGAGCCTCGACGTCGGGCATCTTGCCGTTCAACAACCAGTTCCTGGACGGCGAGCTGTCGGGCCGTCTCGACTACGGACTTGGTACCGCCACGGCGGCGTCGGTCACCGCGCGGTACCACACCCTGGACTATCACTTCCCGACGCTGGGCGATGGGACGCCGGTCGATCACAACCAGTACAGCCGAGATGAGGGAACGTCGGTCGCGGTCGATGCGGGGCACATCTTTAGCCGAGTCTTCGACGGACACGTGCAACTGACATCCAACAATCAGAACGTGGCAAACATCAATCCCCCGGATGGCGGGGCGGCCGATACCGGCGTCTTCGCGAGCTTCCAGCGGGAAGTCATCCAACGGACGGGTGGGGACGCGCGCCTCGACGCGCATATCGGTCCCGGCGCGATCGCGACCGCCGGTGGTAGCGTGGAAGGGCAGACTGATCGTAGCCGGTCCTCCGACGAGTTTTTCTTCTCGCCCGGACCAGCGGACAGTTCGAGCACGGCGCCCGTCGCTCGGTTCCGCCGGGTGGCCGCGGGCTACGCGCAACTCGTGGGGAATCTGGGCAACCAGGCGTCGTACACGGCCGGCGCGCGAGTCGATGACAACAGTGCCTTCGGTGCCTACGGCACGTTTCGCGTCGGGATGGGCTACGCGATCGGCATCGGCGGCCAGCTCCATGCGTCGATCGGGACCGCGTACAAGGAGCCCACCTTCGAGGAGAATTTCTCGGCCGTTCCTTTCGATTCCGGAAACGCCAAGCTCCGGCCCGAACACTCCCTCGGTTGGGAAGCGGGATTGAGTGAGACCCCGTTCGGGCAGGGCCTCACGTTATCGGGCACGTATTTCAATCAGGATTTTCACAACATCGTGGACTACACCCCGGTCTCCACGATCTTGCCCGGCACGACGACGCCGACCAACTACGTCAACATCGCGGGCGCACGAGCCGACGGGGTCGAGATCCAATTTCTGGCCGGTCCCGTGGCCGGGACGTCGCTCGACCTCGGGTATACGTTCCTGCGCACGCGTGTCACGCAGGTGGGATTCGACACCTCGGGGACCGGGCAGTACATCGTGGGCGACCGGCTGATTCGCCGTCCCTCGCACCAGTTCAGCGGCACCTTCCGCCACGCGTTGGCGGCCAAGGGCTCGATCGGGATCACCGCCCGGTTCGTCGGCACGCGCGACGACATCGACTTCGACAGCTCCAATCGCGTCGTCCTGGCGGGCTACACGACGTGGGACGTAGCCGGCGAGTACCGGCTGTTCCAGGTGTCACATCGCGGACCCGGGCTGAGCGTCACGGCGCGCGTCGCGAATCTCCTCAACCGGCACTACGACGAGATCGCGACGTACGGCGCGCCGGGACGGACCGTGCTGGTCGGGGGCCGACTCGAGGTCACGCGATAGCCGCACCGCGATCGGCGCGCCGCGATAGCCGCACCGCGACCCGGGGCGCCGCGGGCCGGCAGCTACATTTCGCCATGACCCTGCTCGTGACCGACGCGGTCGTGCTCCACGCGTTCGACTATCTCGAGACGTCACGGATCTACCGCCTCCTCACCCGCGAGGCGGGACTCCAGTCGGTGCTGGCACGGGGCGCGCGCCGGTCGCGATCTCGGTACGGGGCGGCGGTCGATCTGTTCGCGGAGGGCGAAGCGCAGCTCGCCATACGGCCCGCGCGGGAGCTGCAGACGCTGACCGCATTCGACGTGACGCGTGCCCGGCCGGCGCTGGCCGAGTCGCTCGAACGGTTCACGGGCGCGGCCGCGATTACCGAGCTCGCCCTCCACTTCGCGCGCGACGACGCGCAGCCGACGTTGTACGACGCGGTGTGCCGCGCGCTCGACGCGATCGCGACCTCGCTGCACGGTCCGGGTGGTGCCCGGGACGCGGCGTTGGGCGGCGCGTGGCATATCGTGGCGGAGCTGGGATTCGCGCCCGCGATCGACGTCTGCAGCGCGTGTCACGCGGATGTCCCGCATGAGGGACGGGTCCCGTTCAGTCACCCCATGGGCGGTGTGCTCTGCGCGGCGTGCGCCGCCGTACATCGCGCGAGTCGCGCCATGCCCGCGTCGGCCCGTGACGCGCTGCGGGCGTGGCTAGTGGGCGAGCCGTGGACGCTGGCCGACGAGGCCGATGCGCGGGCGCATCAGCGGCTGCTGCGGGAGTTCCTCGCCGAACACGTGGCCGAGGGCCGGGCGCTGCGCGCCTTCGACGTGTGGGAGCGCGGGGACTGGGGCGCCGTGGCCGGTGCCGTAACCGGTGCCGTGCTGGTCGGCGGCGAGCGCGGATGATCCTGGGGACGGCCGGCCATATCGACCATGGCAAGACGGCGCTGGTGAAGGCACTTACCGGCGTGGATACCGATCGCCTCCCGGAAGAACGACGCCGCGGCATCACGATCGAACTCGGCTTCGCGCCGCTTCGGTTGCCCGCTGTCGGCACGATCGGCGTGGTGGATGTACCGGGGCATGAGGCGTTCGTACGGACGATGCTCGCGGGCGCGTCGGGGATCGATCTCGTGCTCCTCGTGATCGCGGCCGACGAAGGCGTCATGCCGCAGACGCGGGAGCATCTCGCGATCGTCGAGCTTCTCGGCGTTCGGGCCGGCGTGATCGCGGTGACGAAGTCCGACCTCGTCGATACCGATTGGCTGGAGCTGGTGCGTGACGACATTGCGACGTTGGTCGCGGACACCGGCCTAGCCACCGCGGCCGTCGTGCCCGTTTCCGCGGTGACCGGCGCGGGAATGGACGCCCTACGCGCCGCGTTAGTCGCGGGGGCCCAAGGCGTGGCGCCCCGCGATGGCGACGACCTGTTTCGTCTTCCCGTGGACCGAAGTTTCACCGTCAAAGGCACGGGCACAGTCGTGACGGGGACGGTCTGGACGGGAGGGCTCGCGCGGGATGCCGTGGTGCGAATCCTCCCCGGCGGCGGCACGGCACGCGTGCGAGGCTTGCAATCGCACGGTGAGCCGGTGGACGTCATCGGTCCCGGGATGCGGGCCGCGGTGAGCTTGGGAGGCGTCGATCGCGGCGAGATCCCGCGCGGATCGACGTTGGTGAGCGACGCCGCGTGGGAGCCATCGACACGATTGCGGGCCGACGTCGTCCTGCTCCCCGATGCGCGTCCGGTGGGACCACGCGCGCGGATCCAGTTCCACCTGGGGACGCAGGACGTGTCGGGGCGGATCGTCGCGGGGGTGGGGGGGCTGCGTACGGGGGCACCGACGCCGGTACGGGTCGCGCTCGACGAGCCGGTGACCGCCCGCGGCGGAGACCGGTTCGTGGTGCGCACGGGATCGCCGGCGGTGACGGTGGCCGGCGGCATCGTGACGGACCCGCTGCCTGGGCATCGCCGTCTCAAACCGTGGGTGCGCGCGGGGTTGGTCCCGGTTGACCGCATCGTCGTGATCGCGGAGGAAGCGGGCGGCCGCGGGGTGCCTCGTGCCTCGCTGTCAGTCCGGATTGGACTGCCACCCTCAGGGGTGGATGCCGCGTTGGCGGCCGCTGAGCCGCGGGTCGATGTCATCGACGGGGTCGTCTACGATCGCACCGCGACCCAGCGTGCCGTGGAGTTGGTCCTGGCGCGGATCGATGCGCACCATGCGGGCTCGCCGTTGGACGCCGGCGTGTCGCTGCAATCGGCGCGCGGAGTGGTCGCCGGAGGCGCCGCGCTGGCTGACGCGTTGATTGCGCGTCTGGTCGCGGCGGGCACGATCGCTGTCGATCATGGAATCGTGCGGCGCGCCGACTGGGCGCCTCGTCCGTCATCGATGCAGCAGGCGGAATTGGACCGGCTCGTTGCGGTGGTGCGCGAGGCCGGGCGCGAACCGCCGTCGGCCAGCGAATTGAGTGGTCGCGGCGTACAGCATTCAGAGTCGGATGTCGCGAACCTTTTGCGATTGTTAGAGCGGAGGGGGTTGGTGCGGCAGGTTGAGCCCGATCGGTTTTATTCGGTCGAGGCGGTGCAGGCGATGATCGAGGCTTTACGAGCTGGGATGCACCCCGGGCAGGAATACGGTCCCGCGGAACTTCGAGCGTTTCTTGGGGTTTCGCGGAAGTACCTGATCCCGTTGCTGGAGTACTACGATCGGATGGGTGTGACCGAGCGGCGCAGTCGGGGCAGGGTGGTGCGCGCCGCCCCGGCTACGGACTCGACGGTGGCCGAACAGGTGGTCGGTCGGGTGCGGGGGTAACAGTGGGCCCGGCGGGTCGGAATGAAGGGCGTTGGCCGCGCCGAGGCGCGATTGCTGCAGGTTGAATTTGGCCGTGCCGATGGGGTCGGCTTGACAGTCTGTTATTCGGAGCCTATCGTTGCGGAACCGAAGAAAAACCGTGGACAATTGGACAGGAGCAGGCGGCGGACCTTCTTTCGTTAGCGTGGAGTGTGCGTATGGGTGCCCATCAGGGGACCGGCGCAAACGACAGAGCGCCTGAGCAACAGAAATCGGGGCGCTCGTCGATGTGGATACGGCTCGCGGGTTCGCTCGCGGTCGTGTGCGTCGTGTCGCTAATCCCTGATCGCGCGACGGCTCAGACTGAGCAGCCGGGCGTCGTGCCGAATCAGAAGCATCAGGCGGGCGCGCTGTTGGGACTCGGCAAGAATTATCCGAGCCCGTTCAGTGGGACGACGCGCATCCCATTCTCCGTCGGTGACGCGCCCGCGTGCAGGGATGGCGGCCGACGCTACCATGTCAATCTGCGGATCTACAATCTTCTGGCGCAGGTGGTAGCCGTGCCCGTGATGGCGGAGGGTGGGACGAGCATCGCGCCCGCGGGCCAGCCGGTGCAAGCGCTCGATCTGCCGTGCGGCGAGTACACCGCGTATTGGGACGGTGTCGGCGTGACCACCAACCGCGAAGTCGCGCCCGGGATGTATCTCTACCGCCTCGAGGTCAACGGGAAAGCCGTCGGCCGCAAGATGCTGATTCAGCGGTAGGGTCATTGCTGTCCGATCCGCTGTTAAAGCGTGATCCCCACAATCGTTAGCAACATCTGATCCCCGCTCCACACGAGCCCGGGGACAATTCGGGGGGACAATTCGATCGAACTACGAGAGGCCGCCGGCGCGGAGGCACAACCGAGGCCGGCGGTAGCGCTAGAAGCGAATCCGATACAAAACAGCCGACTGCTGGGTTCGCGCGAACTCGACGCCGCCGCCGAGGTCACGGATAGCGGCCAACAGGGGATGGAGCTCGCCAGCCGTGAAATGCGAGGCGTACAACGATACCGTCGGCCGCGAGGCCGCGCGGATCCGCGCGGCCTCGGTGGCTGCCCACCCGGGATCTGGCTGGGGCCGGAGAAACCGAACGCCGCTCTGATACTCCATGCCGTCGCCAACGCCGACGATCTCTTCCCGCCCATGGTAGTTGTAGGTCAGACCGTCGCCGTCCTGCATCGAGCGCATGCCGCGACTCGGCGCATTCGCGAAGGCCCGACCCGTCGAGCTGGCGACGCTTGCGTACCATCGGAGGCGGGCCGTGTCGGGCGACTGCCAATCAGTCGTGTAGAAGAGCCAGGCGGGGACGCCGCTGGCGAACACGTAGACCGGATCGTGGCCGGTGCGTTGATCGAGGTCGTGAATGAAATCGCGGCTCTCCTCGTGGCTTATGGGGTGGATAGCCAGCCGAGCGACCTTGTTGACTCGCATGACCGCGAAGCCCAGAAGCAGGGCCCAATACGCGAACCGTCGCCACCGCCGCGGCCAATGATCGACAACGACCAGCACGGTCGATGCGCCGGCAAGGTAGAGGAGCGGCGTCGCGAACAGCAGCATCCGGCCCGCCATGGGGTACCGTCCCACGACGCTCGCGGCGAAGCACGCGAGGTACGGCACGGCGAGCAGCAGCGCCATCGATACGCGGTGCGTGTACCCCGCGGCAGCGACGCCCACGACCCAGACGCCCGTCCCGACCAGGAACAATGCGTCCTTCGTCTCGGGGACGCCGATCTGTGTCACGAACGGTCCGAAGAATGTCTGATACAGGCCGTTGGCGATCCGGCGGGGCGTATCCGGCAAGCCGAGGGTGAGGAACGACGACTGCCAGAACCGGCCGAGATATGCACTGTGCACGGTCGATCGGTACACGAAGAAATAGAGCAGGGCGAACAACAGCGACCACCCGGCGGTCATGATGACGAGGTGGCGGGCGCGCGTGGGATCATCACGGATGCGGCGATCCGCTACCAGCGCGGCACTGATGCCGGCGAGGGTGAAGACGGCAGGCATGGAGCAGCAGAGCGCGACGCCGCCGCCGATCGCGAGGTACCGCCACCGCGCCGCGCGCGTCACGTCGGTCAATACCGGTGTCGCCAACGCCAATATCGCGGCCGTGACGAAGCCGTCGATGCCGTACTGCTTCACCTCCGCGCTGTATGTGATGAGCAACATCGAGCATGCCGCAAATGTTGTCGCGAGGAGCGCTTCCTCCTCGCCGACGAGCGATCGTGCAGCCCTCCAGAACAGGACCAGGAGGGCCAACGAGGCGAGCAGCGGCACGAGCCGGAGACTCCACTCGTTCATGCCGAACGCCAGCGTCGCGAGCTTCGTGGCCCAGAGAAATGGGATGGACGCTGCCTGGTCGAAGTCGAGCGGACGGGTGAGCCCGACGAAGCCACGGCTGCCAATGTTGAGCGCGATCATGGATTCGTCCAACCAGAGCGACGTCCGATGCGCGTAGAGCACCAGCCGGATGGCAACGCCGATGGTGATGGCGCCGGTCGCCGCCGCACGCCAGGCCGCGCTTGGGACCGCATCGCGCGGTACAATCGCGCGCCCCGTGACCCTGATGCGTTGTTCCCGTGTGACAGCCGCGCTTGCCGTGCTCACCGCATCACCGCATGAATGACGTACATGTTGGTGAAGTCGGCGCTGTCGAGGACGGACGCGTGCGTTCGCAGATACCGGGTGACGATCGAGTCGGCGAGTCCGATCCGCCACACGAATCCTTGAGACACGACCATCCAGAATCGCTGTTGGACCCGCGCATCGCGCACGCGCGCACCGATCTGGGCGGTGTCATGGAGATCGAACCGACTCGGGTCGTATACATCCAGCGGCGCATCGATCGGGATGCCGAACACCTGTGCGCGTCCGCGATCCAAACTGTAGTAGTAGCGAAACGCAAGGACTGCTTCCGGGCCGACGACCAGCACTGGCTCGTCCGGCTCGCCGTGCGCGACGACGTACGCCGCTGCGCCCCGGGAGTCAGCGACATCGACATGTCGCTCGAAGCTGACGAGTGTGAGCGTGGCTGCCAGCAACACGGCAGTGCCACCGACCCAGCGCCAGATGCCCGGCGCGATGTGGGCCGTCCAGAGGGCACACAGGAGGATGAACGGTGCCGTGAGGCACACCATGTGGCGCGGGTAGACGGGGACGATGTTCGAGGCCTGCAATCCCAACAGGCAGATGGATGGTATGGCGAGCGTGATGACCAAGGCGGGCTCCAGCCAGCCAGACGCCGCCGCATCCTGATCGGGTGACTGCGAGTCCGAGGGCCGACGTCGCGACAACAGTCGGACGCAATCCCGGACACGCGGCGCGCGGCCATCGGGGACCGCGAATCGCAGCCCGACCACGAGGAGCAGGAGCGCTCCGATCACGACGGTGCCGAACGACGTCTGGGTCAGCACGGGCGCATCGCCGAACATCGCCGCGAGAAACGCCGACGGGAGATTCGTTGCCGGGCCGCCCGCGAGGAACCGCATGGCAGGGTTGAAGACCACCGCCGGGGTGGGATTGACATTCTCGGTCAATTGGTCGTGCACCACGGGAAGCCATGGCGCGAGCGCAACCGCGACGGCGGCGAGCGCGATGGTGAGCCTCCTCCAGCCGCGTCGAACTGCGACGCTCGCCACCCACTGGCCAGCGAGGAGAAACCCCACATAGTAGAACGCCAGGATCCCGGCGTAGGCACCGATCGCGTAGAGCGCCGCGTCCCGCCATGACCGGTCATCCCGGTCGAGGATGCGGACGAAGAAGTACATCGTCCACGCACTGAAGAAGAGCGCGAGCGCGTACGGGCGTGCCTCGGCGGCGGCCCAGACTACCGTGCCAGTGACCATGGCCAGGATCGGCGCCGGCACTCCGCGACGGGAAGCAGCGTGCGGGCGCGTCGTCCACACGAACAGGACACAGCCCGCAGCGCACACCGTGGACAGGGCCCGCATCCAATGCACGGTCTTCGGCCCGAGTCGGATCCAGAGGTTCAGCAGTACATAGTAGAGCGGGGGCTGCTGCTCGAAATGCAGGGCCTGGTGCCACGTGCCGCGCAGGCTCCGATTGGCGGTACTGAGGGCATATGCCTCGTCGATCCAGAGGCTTTTGTGATACGAGTTCCAGATGGCGAGGAGGATCACGCCGCCGACCGACGCGACCGGGATCCAGGCTGATCGCGACCATCGCGCGGATGCGTCGTCGGCGGACGGTTGCACGGGCGGCGGCAGAGGTGCCACTACGGTCGACACCCAGCGACCCCTGAGAGTTGCCAGACGATGCTGCTCTCCAGTCTTTCTCGTCTCCGTCGTCCTTTCGCCTTCGGCTCCCGATCCACGTGGTCGACGAGCTGCCGCACTATCCAACCCATGAGACCCCCGATCAATAGCGAGCCCGAATGATCGGGCTTAACGCGACCTAGTATGGGCGGGTTCCTACGTGGTGGATAGTTCCGACGGGCTCGATGGAACTGCATACGGGGGGCCGAAACGGCAGCGATAGCGGTTGCTCGGTTACCTGCGATGGCCATGCGGTTACTTGGGCGGCTCCCTTGCGGTCGATCGAGGCCGTCGCCCCGCGGCACACCATCCGGACTTGCCCGGCGCATCGGCAAGAGTCCGGATTAGCGCCCGTCCCGCCATGCGGCGGTGGGCGCGCCCGGCGGCGCGTTCTTGGCGATGTGCGCGGCCATCTCGCGAATCAAATTGGCGTTCGTCATTGGCGACCACCCGTGGCCTTTCATGGGGCGTCCATAGCGGAAATCGCCGCCGTACGCCGGGTTCGTCTGACTTTCGAGCTCGTCCTGCATCATGTACACGGCAGGGGAGAGATAGAAATCGTCCATATCGCCGCACAGGATGTGCAGCTTGCCGACGAGCTGCGGCCCGATCTTCGACCAGTTCTGGTGCACGTAGTAGCGGAGATCGTACCCGTTCTCGCGCATGGAATTCGCGACCGCGTGGTCGATGACTCCCGTCTTCGGATCGAAGAGCCGCTTGGGATAGCCATCGTCGCCGATCGGACCGTAGACCACGTTCCACACATCGAACTGCCACGCGGAGCGCAGCTTCGTCCCCGATGCGTACTCCATCTGCTCGACGGCCCGGCTGGTCGCCATTGGCTGTCCATCGGGAGAATTCATTTGCATCATGCGTTCGGGCGCGCCCGGTGCGGCGTTGGGCTGCGTGAAGTAGCTCGTGTCCGCGTAGATGTCGGTTAGCTGATACCGACGGAAGTCAATCGGGTCGGGAAAGAAGGTCCACGTCCCGCCGAAGAAGTCGGGATGGTAGAGCTGCAGCGCCAGCGACTCCCACCCGCCCGTCGAGCCGCCACTCAGCACGCGGGCGTACGGTGCCTGGATGATCCGGAACCGCTTCTCCACCTCGGGGATCAGCTCCTGCAGGATCGCGTCACCGTACGGTCCGTCGTTCACCGAGTTCACGGCATACGAGTCATCGAAGAATTGGGTCGGGTGCTGGAAGGTGACGATGATCATCCCCGGGAAATGATCCGACATCCACGACTTGTAGAATTCGTGCCCGGACTCGCGGAGCCCGCCTCCCGACCACGGGTTCGCCGACTCGACGTTGGACCGCGGATTGGGCGGCTCGAGCACCACCGCGACGTTGCGGCTGCGCTTGGGGGTGGTGTCTTCGGTGAAACGGTAGGGTGCTTCGAGTGTGAAATGATCCTGCAGGTAGAGCACCGGATAATGCGTATTCGGATGCGCGTCGTAGCCCTTGGGCAGGAGCACGGTCGCACCCAGGAACTGCGGCGCGCCTCCCCACCATTTCGTGAGCATGGGGCTCTGCATCTTGAAGCGTTTCACAAACCTCGTGTCCGGCGGTAGCTCGACTGGCGGCAACGCATGGTCCAGCGCCAGCTTGACGTCGAAGCCCTTCGCCGGATCGAGGTGCACCTTCACCGGTTGGCTCACGAGATTGCCCGGCGCGTACGCCCAGCGCTGCCCGTCCCAGTCGCCCTGCCGAGCCCACACGGTGTGGCCGTCCGCGCGATGGTACTCCGTATACACGTTCATGACGGCCTGGACGTAGTAATCGCCCGCGGGAAGACTCGCGAGTCCGCCGGGCAGCGGATATCCGGTCGCGGTCGTATCGACGACCGCCGACTCGCCCGGCTTCAGCGAGTCCACATCTACGGCGAAGAACGGGACTCGGGCTACGAAGTCGCGTGATGATTGATACGCCGCGATCCGGGGCTCGGCGTCGTCCTTGTCATACACGCTGATGAACAGGTGGCCTGTGACCGGCTGCGCACTGAGCGACGCCGGGAAGCTGACCTCGAACCGGGGCGAAGGTGGCCGCGAGCAGGCGGTGACGCAGGCGGTGAGGCTGGCGATCCCCGCGGCGAGTAGGACGATTCGGTGACGCTGCATTTGTGGGATGGGTTGTCTAGTGAGCTGAGCTGGTCCAGTAGCACGCGCAGAT
Source organism: Gemmatimonadota bacterium (assembly GCA_003152485.1). Lineage (GTDB taxonomy): Bacteria > Gemmatimonadota > Gemmatimonadetes > Gemmatimonadales > Gemmatimonadaceae > Palsa-1248. The sequence continues at coordinate 72,018 of PMAE01000088.1, forward strand.
GAACCCATTCAGGGGGAAGTGTCAAGCGTGATGCGTCGCGGTGGAGCGGTTACATCCAGTATCTGTGGGTGACTATGGGTATAGAACCAGGAGTACTTCGGGCCCTAAATTGCAGCGACCTCAACATTTCGGCCGCCCGCTGTCGTTCAAGAGGCAGTAGCCGATCGCCGTAGAGCGCGCCTGGCAGCGCGGAAATTGCATCGAGTCATCGGTGGATACGACTGACGACACCTTCGACCCAGACTGATGCCTCCCCCCATTTCAACCTCGCGTTCGACGACTTGGCGTCCCGCGCCGCGACGGGGCCCGCGGCAGATGCCTTGGCGGCACGGTCGGTCCGTCCTCGGGCTCGCCGCTGTGGCCTTCGTGTGCGTCGCCGTCGCGTGCAGCAGCGCATCCGCGCCGTTGAACGGGTTTGCCGGGAAATGGCAAGGATCGGCCGGCGGCACGACCTACGTGATCACCGCGTCGCAGTTCGACACCAGCGTGACCGGCACGGGCACAGCCACCAGTGCCAGCGGTTCCCTCGCACTCACCATCTCCGGCGTGTCGAGCGCGTCGACGCTTCTGCTCACGCTGACTGCGACCGACGGCACCGCCGACTACACCGGCACCTACGTGACGTCGGATAGCGTGGTCGGCTTCATCGAGACTGCGCCAAGCGTGGCATCCGTCGCGCTCTCATTCAAGAGACAATAGGCGTACTGAAGGCGGACGGAATCGCTCAGCGGCATGGGCCACGGGGCGGACGACGCGATGCGCCGTCCGCCCCATTCTGTGTTGCGACCCCTTCGGTCGGCGGCATCTGCTCGCGGATATCGAGGTCGAGAGCCAACTTACCGTTGCTCAAATGCAGACCGCAGTTCCATCGACGGGCGTCCCAGTGATGCGTGGTCCACCAACATCTGCCCCGCACAGGAGTCGTTTCATCATGTTCGGACCGTTCGCCCGCGTGACTGACCTTCGATCCGTTCGCCGCTGCACAATACGCGCGACGCGCGCCATCGTGATGGCTGCCACGCTGGCCATCCCATATCGCGCGGCGTCCAGCCAGGCTGCGGCGAGCGACGCGACCGGGGGCCCGCTGCTTCAGCCCCTGCGTGTGATCGACCCGACGTACATGGACACGACGGTCAAGGCCTGCCAGGACTTCTTCCGGTTCGCCAATGGCCACTGGGTCGACACCGATGTCATCCCGGCCATCTACGGATCTTCAGGCGTCGGTCGGGACATGACGGACCGAAACCAGGTCGCGGTGCGGTCGGTGCTCGACGAGGCGATGGCAGGCCGCCGGTCCGCGCCCGCTGGCAGCACTCAGCGAAAGCTTGGCACATTCTACGCCTCCTGCATGGACTCCGCCCGAGCCGAATCCGATGGGGTGACGCCGCTGACCCCGACGCTCGACAGCATCGCCGCCATCCGCACCCGGAGCGCGCTCGTACGAGAGATCGCGGGGCTTCACACCGATGGCATCGACGCCGTGTTTCAATACGGGGCCGGGCCCGATTTCCACGACTCGTTCCACTACATCGCCGCGCTGCAGCAGAGTGGACTGGGGATGCCGGATCGTGACTACTACACCGACACCGGGCATGTCGCGGATTCGCTCCGCGGCCAATACGTGATCCATGTGACCCACATCCTCACGCTGGGCGGCCAATCGCCTACGGAGGCTGAGGCGGGTGCGCACCGCGTGATGGCGCTAGAGACCGCGCTCGCTCGGGCGTCGCTCACCCGAGAGGCGCAGCGCGAGCCCAGCGCCATCGACCATCCGATCTCGCTCGATTCCCTGCGTGTGCTGGCCCCCGGCGTCGACTGGCGCACCTATTTTCACCGGGCGGGCCTGACACGGCCACCGCCCCGGATCAACGTCAATGAGCCCGCGTTCTTTCAGCGCGTCAGCGTGCTGATCGACAGCGTGCCACTCGATGATTGGCGCACGTACCTGCGCTATCACGTGATCTCGCAGTCCGCGCCGTGGCTCAGTACGCCGTTCGTCAGCGAAAACTTCGCGTACACGTCGCTGTTCAGCGGGACGACGGAGCTGCAACCTCGGTGGAAGCGGTGCCTTCGCGCGGCGGACAGTCGCATCGGCGAGGCATTGGGCCAAGCGTATGTCGCCAAGACATTCTCTGCCGCGGCCAAGGCGCGGGCGCGGCAGGTGATCGACGACGTCAGAGAAGCGTTTCGTCAGCGGCTGAATCAACTCACCTGGATGTCGGACTCCACGCGCGCGCAGGCGCTCGTCAAATTGGCGCGGGTGCACGAGAAGATCGGCTATCCCGACAAATGGCGCGACTATTCACGGCTCGAAGTCGCTGACGGGCCGTTCGTGCTGAACATCGACCGCGCCAACCGGTTCGAATGGTACCGACAAGCGAATCGGCCCGGCATGCCGGTGGACACTACCGAGTGGGGGATCACCGTGCCGACGGTGGATGCGTACAACGATCCGACGAAGAACGAGATGGTGTTTCCCGCGGGTGCGCTCGAACCGCAAACCTTCGACCCGCACGCGGACGACGGCGCCAACTACGGCTCGCTGGCCGGCAGCTGGGCGGGGCACGAGCTTACGCATGGATTCGACGACCAGGGCCGCCATTTCGACTCGCGCGGCAACCTCCGCGACTGGTGGACGGCCGCTGACTCGGCGGCGTTCGCACGACAGGCCGACCTCATGGTCCAGCAGTTCAACGGGTACCTGCAGGTCGATTCGGTCCACGTCAACGGCAAGCTGACCCTCGGCGAGAACATCGCGGACTTCGGCGGCGTCCTGACGGGCTACGACGCCCTCGAGCTTGCGCTGGCTCGCAACGGGCGCCCGGGTCTGATCGACGGGTACACGCCGGAACAGCGGTTCTTCATCGGATTCGCCCAGAGTTGGCGACAGCACGACCGTCCGGCGTTGCTCCGCGCGCGCGTGACTGTTGATCCACACTCGCCCGCCGTCTGGCGCGTAATCGGGCCGCTGTCGGACGACCCGGCGTTCGCCAAGACCTTTGGCTGCAAGCCGGGCGACCCGATGGTACGGTCGGCGGAGACCGTACCCCGAATCTGGTAGCCAGCGCGTCGCGGATCAGGGCGTCGCGCCCGTCTGGCCGCCGGCCGCGCTCTGGTACGTGACGTGCCAAATCCGGCCGTTTTGGTCGTCGGCGATATAGATCGAGCCGTCGGGCGCGGTCGCCAATCCCACGGGGCGATGTTCCGCTTTGTCCGGCTGGACGATCGCACCGGCGAATCCGTTGGCGAACACCTCGTAGGGGCCTGTCGGTTGCCCGTTGGCGAAGGGTACGAAGACGACGTCGTAGCCTTCCTGCGGTCCAACGGACCGGTTCCACGAGCCGTGAAAGGCGATGAACACGCCGCCACGATACCGGCTCGGGAACGACGTACCCGAGTAGAACATCAAACCGTCGGGCGCCCAATGGCCCGGAAACGCAATGACCGGAGCATTCTTCTTCGCGCAAATGCCGACCGCGTGGCCGCCATCACCGGCGTACTCGGGGGCGAGCACCAGCTTCTTCTGATTCCCGTCGAAGTAGCATTCGGGCCACCCGAAGTCGGCGCCCGCGGTGAGGTGCACGACTTCCTCGGCGGGGAGCTCGGCGCTCTGCGCCAACGTATACAGCTTCGGCCAGTTCTCACCGAGTTGGTCGCGGCCATGCTGCGTGGCAAAGATCTGCCCCGCCGGATCGATCGCAATGCCGACGGCGTTGCGCAGGCCAGTCACGAACCGCTGCGCTGACGAGAAGCGCTGGCCCGTCTTGTTGGCGTCGAACTTCCAGATGCCGGCACGCGTGTTCAACTCGGTGCACGGTTTCACTCCCGGGGACTGGAGTGTCCGGTTTTTCACCTGGCAGGAGTTCGAGGCCGACCCCACGTCCATGTAGAGTGCGCCCGTCGAATCGATGACGAACGGGTGCATGGGGTGATCGCCGGTAAGCGGCAGATCGGTCACGATCACATCAGCCCCGCTGTCCGGACGGAGTTGGCCGGCGGGGAGCCGATAGCGCACGATGCGGCTTCCATCCTCGGCGTACAGATAGCCACCGTAAAGCGCGATCCCGGTACCGCCGGCGCCGCCGGCAGTTGAACTCGGGCCAAAGCGCACGACCGAGTCGGCCTTGCCGGTGTGCTTCGTGTCGCGGAATCCGACGAGGAACGCGCCCGCAGGCGACTGCTTCTCGTAGTACTTGCCACTCCAGTTATTGACGAACAGGTCGCCGTTTGGCGCCACCACGATATCCCGCGTGTGGCCGACGCTGTCCGCGAATATCGTCGCGCAGAATCCCGGAGGCAGCGTGATCCCGCCGGTGCCGGACNNCGGCCAGCGCCAACGCGCCGCCAACGACCACCGTGCACCAAGAAATCTGTCGGCGGGACGTCCGTGCGTTCCTCGTCATTAGGTCTCCCGAACGATCATGTGGGTGTACCCGATGAATGGATCCCTGACCATCGACCGGCGTCATGGAAGCGTCCACAGTTCGAAGCGGTTGTCAACCAGCGACACGATGCCGACCTGACGGCGGCCCGCATCGTAGGTGACGTCCGCCGGCGGCGTTCCGAATCCACTGATGCGCCGCACGAGCTTATCGCCGTCGAGCGACAGCACGGTCGAGTCGGCCCAACTGGTGATCAGGACCATCCCGTCCGCTTCGACTTCGATGCCGTCGAACCGTCCCTTTCCAAGACGGCGCCGAGTGCCATCGTGTAGCGACCAGTCATAGATCCCCGGATGTGATGTCGTCGGGAGGGATAGCCATCGAGCTCGACCTACAATCTATGGAACCCGCAGGGCTACGGCCTCGGTGCGACGCCGGCGCTGGGGGGCACCTTTTGATTTGGTGCGACCTGTGGGCGCAGGTTGTTGAGCAGCCCATGCGGGTCTGCGGTCGTGGGAGTGGTGGTGACTTGATTGGGACGGACGACGGCGGGCGGCGTACCGGTGACCGCTCTTGGCAGGCCATCGGCCGGCGGGTGACCGACGCGGGGCGCGCCGGATGTCGTGTTCAGCGGTGTTCGTCCCTGGAGGATCTGCACCTTGCGGTCGATCGCGCGCAGGATCTCCGCGGCGTGGTTCGGGTCGCGCGACAGCCCTCGGGCGATGTCTTCGAGGGCCAGGGGCGTCACGTGATATTTTCGGAGAATCGAGTCACGGACGGCCGCGCGGCCCGCGCTATCGCGTGTCGTCTCCGCGCCGCCGGGGAGAACCGCGCGCCGCAGCTCCGCGAGTGTCGCGACGAAGGTCGAGTCGGGTGACATTGGACCGCCCCCGGTCGCGCCCCGCTGGCAGCCGGCGGCCCCCGTGAGGCACAGGGCGAGCGCGACCGCCCCACGGCCGACGTGGCACGCGGCCCGGTTCGGCGATCGGGGTGGGCGAACGGCCCGGACCGTTGGCTGACTTCGTTCGGGTTGCCGGGCCCCGCGTGCCGCAGGTGGCCCGTCGGGCCAACTGGGGCGATATCTTTTCCAATTCATCGCTGATGGGATGGGCACGTGGTAAATGCAGACCGGCTGACGGTAAAATCGACTGAGGCGCTCAACGACGCAATCTCGCTTGCGCGCCAGAGCGGTAATCCGCTCGTCTACGATGTCCACCTCCTGCTGTCGTTATTGCGCCAGGACGAGGGGATCGTGGTTCCGATCGTTCAGAAGTTGGGCGCCAGCGTGGCGACCCTCCGCGAGCAACTCGAGCGGGAGGTCGAGCGGCTCCCCAAGCAGAGCAACGCGCAGCCCTCGATGTCGCGCGAGCTCAACGGAGTCCTCGACCGCGCCGAGGACGAGGCGCGGAAGCTTGGCGACGAGTACATCTCGACCGAGCACCTGTTGTTGGCGTTATCGGACGCCCGCGGGACGGAGAGCAAGACCCTCCTCGAACAGGCGGGCGCGACCCATACCGCGCTGCTCGATGGGCTGCGGTCGGTCCGCGGTTCGCATCGGGTGACCGACCAGACCCCTGAGAACCAGTACCAGGCGTTGCAGCGCTATACGCGTGATCTCACGGACGTCGCGCGGAAGGGGAAGCTCGACCCGGTGA